>NZ_JBIWES010000010.1:46639-113426 GCF_044762665.1 Peribacillus sp. NPDC096622
GCTCCCTTTCCGCCGACTGGCTGCCAAGACTCATCGACTCAAGCGTCTGTGGGGTCTCGGCTAGCCAGTTATTCGGCAGGAGTGTCGCAAATTTCTGCAATCCAATGAGAGTTTCATAAAACAATAAAAAAACATATTGAACTAGTTTGCTGCGGTTTTTTATTTAAAAGAACGTTCGCTGATTTCAGAAACCCGCTCCCTTTCCGCCGACTGGCTGCCAAGACTCATCGACTCAAGCGTCTGTGGGGTCTCGGCTAGCCAGTTATTCGGCAGGAGTGTCGCAAATTTCTTCAATCCAATGAGAGTTTCATAAAACAATAAAAAAACCCAAAGTTTAACCATTTCTTAATCAAGGTTAGTGATGAGGCTAGACCACAGTTTTTCTTAAAAAAACAATCCAGTTGATTAGAATGGAAGGCGATACTATTGCGGGAAAACGAGTCCAAGGGAGATCCCACAGGCGCAAAAGCGCCGAGGGCGGACCGCCGCAAAAAGCGGGACTGGAATGGAAATGAACGTTCGAACCCCCCCAAACCCTTGGATTAAATGTTTAAGCTCCCTTCGAATATTGTCACGGCATGTCCGGAAAGTTTAACTGTGTCTTCCGTTACTTCAACCTTCAATAGTCCTCCTCTTTCCGATGCCTGATAGGCTATAAAACTACTTTTGTCCAACTTTCTTTTCCAATATGGTCCAAGGCAACAATGGGCCGAGCCCGTTACATGATCTTCGTCAAGGCCTTGGGCAGGGGAAAAGAAACGTGAAACGAAATCATATTCACCGCTATCCGATCGACTCGTTACAATGACACCCCGAATCGGCAATTGGGCAATGGAATCTATATCCGGCTTCATATTCCTTACGATTTCCTCTGATTGAACTTCGACTAGATAATCCCATTTGCTTTGTCCAACATACGCAGGCACAACACCTAAAGCTTTTATCAGTGATTCAGGGACAGCGGTCTCCTGCTCGATTAATGGCGGGAACTCCAATTGAACCATTCCATGAACGAATCTTGCTGTGAGAAGCCCACTTTTCGTCTGATAGACAATCGGTCGATCCCTTGGCACGTATTCTTTCCCCCACAAAAAGAAAGAGCTTGCCAGCGTCCCATGTCCACAAATCGGTATTTCAATGGAAGGTGTGAACCAACGCAGCTGCCATTCAGCTTTATGAAGGTGAATGAACGCAGTGACAGGCATATTAATTTCTTTAGCCATTCGCTGCATCCACTCGCTGTCACTTTCCCCAGTAAGAAGGCAGACAGCTGCAGGGTTTCCTTTAAAAGGTTGATCTGTAAACGTATTAATGATGGTTAATTCCATTAAATGTTCCTCCGGATAAGTAATATTCCAGTCTCCTAATTCCACAATGAGGAGCCCTTTTCCTTTTTTGAATTAAGAGTTCTCATTAAAATGAAAAAGAACACATATGGCGTCCTCGTTGTTAAAAAAACCTGTAATTCTTGTAGTGCATTTCGAAGTCACTAAAATAGACAGCTTTATAAAAAAAGCTGCCCATCACTATATTAATAATGTGTGATCCACCTTGCTGTAACAAACCACCCTACAGTTTCCGTACAATGAATGTATCCCCAAGCAATTCCCAATTCTGGGGAAAAGGATAACCAAGTACCCAATAACTGAGGCCCCTTGACCTGTAACTCTTCACCAGATCGAATTTAGCTTTAGCACTGCGTGCGTCCTCAAACCAAACTTCATGTGTGCGTCCCTGATTATCTTTGTACCTATAATACGGTGATTGGGCTGTCTCATCATATTTTATTTCTACATTATATTGGACGGCGCGTCTGATGGCTTCCTGCATGTCGAAAGTCTCTGCTTCCTGGCCCTCTTCATGAGGAATGAGCCAGTCCCGTGCATAAATTTGAAATCCTATGAAGATTTTATTTGTTGGTATCGCCGTTACGGCATAGTCAAGGACACGCTTTATTTCATTAATGGGAGAGATTGCCTGTGGCGGCCCCTTTCGATAACCCCATTCATATGTCATCAGCACTACGAAATCGAGCAGTCGTCCGTGAACTGGATAATCATGTGCCTCAACTAATAATCCCTTTTGGCTGGCGCTAGTTTTTGGGGCAAGGGAGGATGACACAAAGTAACCCTCAGGACGCAATCGATCCACTGCTCTTTGGAGAAAGCGATTATAGAAATCACGGTCCTCTGGTGCTACACTTTCAAAGTCGATATTCAATCCACGGTACCCTTTGTTTTTCATCGTTTTTATGACGTTGGTTAATATTTTTTCCACTAAACTTAAATCGGAAAGTATCGTATGTGCAAGCTGTGTTCCCGCTTCCGTCGCGGAAAAATTCGTTATGCACATCATGGGTATGACGCCAGTTGACTGTGCCGCCCGTATCGTCGGGGTATCATCTATGACTTCTAAGCTGCCATCTTGCCTCATTCTATAACCAAATGGACTTACGTAGGTCAAATCGTAGGCTACTTCACGTACCTGCTGCGCACCTGCTTGCCCGTAAACGTTTGTAAAACCATTTACTTCAATGATGGGTTTTGGTTTCTGGGGAATCCTCATTATCCTACCGATATGAATATTGGACGGATCTGTAATCCGATTCATCTGCATAATGGCTTGAACTGTCGTTCCATAACGTCTTGCTATATCATAAAGGGTATCTCGTTCCCTTACGGTATGATAAATAACCGGAATGGTTAGTCTCTGCCCTGGATAGATAGTAGAAGGATTTGTGATGCGATTCGATTGCATGATTTCCTGTACCGCAGTTCCAAACTGATTTGAGATTTTTTCTAGAGTATCCCCTTGCTGAACCCTGTACTGAAGATAAGGTTCGGGAATCAAAAGAGCTAGGCCAATCACCAGCTTATCTGGATTTTCAAGGCCATTGATCCGAACAATCCGGTTGGTACTGACACCATATTGCTGGGAAATTCCCCACAAAGAATCCCCCCTATTCACCACATGGATTTTCACATGCACTGCCCCACTTTCCTTCAAAATATTCCCTTCATTTTATTCCCTAGATAGCCCTAATATGTTTTTTTGCGTTCAACATTCCAGTATTCTTAGTTTTTTCGCTCATATTGCGTATATTGTTTGTTCCCCATTGTGAGCACGGATTCTTTATTGAGAAAACCAAGGGAGTGATTTCAGTAGAGGAAAAAATGAAAAAGACCACCATATGGCGGTCCTTCGTATTTCAGTGTTTTACCATTCACCCAAAGTTCCATATTGCGTCCTCGATTAAGCCCCAACAATCCTTGTCCATATTTATTTCTTTATGAACTCTGATTCCAAACGATTGTTTACGTTTTTATAAAAGTCCGGTAATTCTTGTAGTGCATTTCGAAAGGTTAATAGGATCTTATCGATTCCGATCGCTTGAAGTTCCTGGATTTTGATCGCAACCGATTCGTAACTGCCGATTAGCCCTGTCCTGAATCCCTCATTATTTGCTACAAAATCACTAATTGAAGACGCATTTTTCCACATTCCTTTTGTATCTTTACGGTTTTTAAACTGTGCTATTGCCGTATCGTCTGCGCGTTCGATAATATACTGATATTCGTTTTTTGCCTCCTCTTCCGTTTTTCTGGCAATGACAAAAGCATTGACGGCAAATTTCACTTCACGACCATGCTTTCGTGCTGCAGCCTTCACATATTCCATTTGTTCTTTCAACTCTACTTTGGAAGCCCCATTCATAAAGTAATAGTCGGATAATTCACCCGCCATTTCTTGGGAATCTCGTGAATTCCCGCCTTGATAGATTGGTGGATATGGTTTTTGAATAGGTTTCGGTGCCAATATAGCATTATTGATTTGATAATAGTCTCCTTGATAAGAAAAATGATCGGTCGTCCACAATCCCTTTAAAACCTTCAGGTATTCCCTTGAACGTTTATATCGCTCTTCGTGCTTAATCCATTCTATCCCGAACATTTCTTGTTCTTCTTTAAACCAGCCGCTGACCAAATTAATGTGAAATCTCCCTTTTGAGATAATATCGATGCTCGAACCTATTTTAGCGAGGGTTGCAGGATGAATGAAACCCGGTAAAACCGCAGCAATGAAATGAACGTTTTCGGTATCCCCTGCCAAAGCAGTAATAACCGATAAAGGATCCAGTTGCCCTCTATCCGCCGAGCTGCCTCCAATACTGCCGACATAGCGAATTGCATAAAGGATGGAGTCAACTTGTAGCTGGTCTGCCATTTTTGCAAGTTTACGATTGTATTCCATACTTCCATCCGTATTTTGTTCTACGTTTGCCCGTAAGAAACCACCGGATAAATTAGCTCCCCAGATTGAAAATTTCATATCCTTCCCTCCTTAGTTTTCAGGATCTTCCTGCTCATAAAACCTTTTCTCCAAATAATGGCCGCACCGTTCTCCCAAATCTTTCTGCTTCTTCCAAGTGTGGAAAACCTGATAGGATAAAATGCTTGACGCCAATATCGATATATTCTTGCAGGCCTTCCCTCACTTGTTCAGGAGTGCCAACAATGGCTGTACCTGCTCCTTTTCTGATTTTCCCGATTCCCGACCAACCATACCTTCCAAAACGTTCCTTGTTCTTCGTTAATTCATTCATCCGCTTTTGAGCCACCGAATCCGTCGTTTCATAGTAATGACTCATATTTTCCAAAGATTCCCTGCCTGCCCTGCTTATTATTTTCCTCGCTGCTTCCCATGCCTCATTCTCCTCGTCCCGAACAATCACATGAATCCTGACACCATATTCCAAATGCCTTCCATACTTCCTGGCTCTGTGTTTGACATCATTGATTTGTTGTTCAATTTGCTCCGCTGGTTCTCCCCATTGTAAATAAACATCGGCAGATTTCGCTGCAATTTCCTTTGCTGCATCGGATGAGCCTCCGAAATAAACCGGAATATTCGGACTTTGGCGGATACTTGGATTCAATACTCCATCGCTGACCGTGAAATAGTCTCCTATATGATTCACTTTTTCTTCCGTCCATGATTTTTGTACCACATCAAGGAATTCACCTGTTCTGGCATATCGCTCATTATGCTCAAGGAAGTCACCATCCTGCCCCAATTCTTTTGCCGAACCTCCAGTAACTACATTGACAAGCAGTCGCCCTTCCGAGAATTGGTCAAGGGTCGCGGCCATTTTTGCGGCAACCGTAGGAGCAATGAATCCTGGGCGAAAGGCAATCAATGGCTTGATCGTTCTTGTATGATGAATGATTGCCGAGCCCACTATCCATGAATCCAGGTAAGGAATGCCTGTTGGAATCAAAACCCCTTCAAAACCAGCCTCTTCTGCCGCTTTAGCAACATTCACTATATAATCCAAAGTGGGTTTCCTCTGCGGCTCGTTTAGTCCTAAGTATTCTCCATCGCCATTTGTAGGCACATACCAGTAAAAATGCACAGACATTATAAAACCTCCTTATTTTAAAATCTCATAAGCATAATCTACGAGATTCTGCTTTTTTTTATAATTTGTGTACTGTGCAGCATATGTTCTGACAGGATCACCGGAATAAAATCGTTCATATAATTCATGCCGTGATGCAAGCGGACTCCCTAATAAATCCCACGACAATTTAATTAATCGGGTCCTATCCTCGGCAGATGTCTCTGTACCCTGGTAATACTCTTTTAACAAAGGACCTATGGGGCCTTCCAATTCTTTCAAGCTGGATGGGACCTGTAACAGTCCTCCTGCACCAATTTGCTGGATGATTTCCAATGCCCTTGGGTAGAATCTCGTTCCCAGATTTCTGGCTGTCGTTAAAAAATCTCGATCAGGAAGCATTATGCCATTATGCATTTTCGCTTTATATTCCGAAGCGAGCAGTAATGCCTTAATGGTTTCAAGCTGGATGATCAATTCTGCAAGCTTCTCTTTCACATGTAAAAATTGTGTAGCACCAGCCGTTTCCGCTAATTCATTTCCGATTGCTGCAACACTTTCCAGTTTGCTGACAAGCCTCACAACAGTTTGATGCTGGCTAAGCATTGATGAAGGGGCATCACAACGAAGCATCCATGCAAATTCAGGATCCTCTTGAACAAGCACCCGCTCCCAAGGGATGAATACATCATCAAAAATCAAGACGGCATCCATTTCGTCAAAACGTGCACTTAGCGGATGATCCTCCTCTCGTTCATCAGAAAACGACTCCCTGCAAACGATATGCAAACCTTTGGCATTGACAGGAACAAAGAAAACATTTGCGAATTCACGTTCATTTTCCCCTCTTTTGTGATAGGAAAAAATTAAAATTTCATCAACATATGGAGCAGCTGTCGCAATCATTTTCGCACCGCGAACATAGATTCCTTCACGATTTTTACGGCTGATATGTAAAATTCCCGGTTTCTTTCCCACTAATGTTTTTGAACGATCCTTTTGTGGATCATGCCCTGCAACTGTTGACAATAAATCAAGATTACGGGATTGATAGTAATAGCTTTCTATTTTCTCTGAAAAACCTGGATGTGCATCTTCATATTCTGAGCGGTTTGCGAACCAGCCAGTAATTATGGAACGGGAATATTCAGATAGACGGCTCATGACTCCAAAAGTCTGATCGGCCCAATGCTGATACGCCAAACGTTTTTTTTCCAGATCCTTATGTGTTCTTGGAACGAAGAATGACAGGTTCGCATCAAGCCCTTCCTCCGTCTTGTATGTCAGCAAGGATTTACTGCCTGTTTTTGTTTGTAAATCCAGCAAGGACTGAATCGTATGGACCGTTCCTTTAAATGCAGGATGTTCCCCTACGTTCTTGATGATATCTCCATCTAACCAGATATTTCTCCCATCATTAAGTCGTTGAAGATACCGATTGTTTTCGATCATCACAATTCCCCTTTCCATTTACCTCCTCCAAAAAATGGTGGAGTCTTCGTTTTAATGGCTCTTTATCATAGGTTTCATACTGCATGGCAAAGGTTCGAATGGGATCCCCGGTATACAGCCTTTCATACAGATCATGCCTTGATCCCAGTGTGCTCCCTATCAGTTCCCATCCTACTTGAAATAAAGACGTTTTAGTGACGGCATCGACATTCGCTCCTCTAAAATACTTTTCTAATAATGGAATGAGTTCGTTGCTGTCCTCTATCGTTGTAGAAGGGAGCTGGATAAAACCGCCTGCCCCGATTTGTTTTAAAATCTCGATCGCTCTTGGATAATGGCGGGTTCCAAGATTTCGCGCGGTTTGCAAGGGTACGAGAGCAGGTAGATAAACACCCTTTTCGTTTAGTGATCCTTGAATCTCCGAGACAATAAGCAATGCCTCTATACTATCGATTTGGGTATATAGTTCACCAAGCTTCTCCTTCACTTGTAAGAATTGATCGACACCGATCGATTGAGCGATGGCCGTAGCCACCCCTGCAACGAATTGAAGTTTCGTCAGCAATCGGACAACCGTTTGATGATGGGCGAGACAGTTTAATTGCTGGTGCCGCTGCGCCTCAAACACCCCTTCTACGGATCCCCTTATAAATACACGTTCCCAAGGAATCAACACATCATCAAATAATAAAACAGCGTCCATTTCATCAAATTGCGCACTTAATGGATGTTTCCTTTGATCTCTTGAGGCGAATGATTCACGACAGACAATTTGCAGGCCGGGAAGATTCAAAGGGATAATGCACATATTTGCTTGTTCTGTTTTATCAGAAGACAGTTTCTGATGCGGCATGATGATGACATCGTGAGCATACGGGGAAGCGGTAGCAATCATTTTCGCACCTCTAACGACGATTCCTTCCTCCGTTTCCTTTATGACTCTCAATAAAGCATCTTCCTGTTCATCACCTGGCTTTGACCTATCGATCTGAGGATCAAGTATGGCCTGAATCACAATACGTCGTTCATCCCTGGCCTGTTCATAGTATTCCGTGATTTTCTTGGAAAATCCTGAATCATATTGGTTAAAGAAATCCCTATCAATGTAGTAGCCTGTAACCATCGAATTCGCATAGTCAGATAATCGGCTCATCACTCCATAAGTTTTCCGCGACCATAATTCAAAGGCCTTTCTTCTTGAAATCAGCTCTTCCATATCTTTGGGGATAAGAAAAGATTTGTGAACAAATTCCTTTGTTTTTGGACTTTCATATCCGACAATCTTTTGTTCCTCAGGCGAATCCAGCATATCCAACAAATGTGTTAATGTGTCCAGGGTGCCTGTGAAAGCATGATGGGCATATAGATCGTCTATTTTCTTTCCATCAAGCCAAACATTTCTTCCATCTTTCAAACTTTCGGCTAGCCGTCTTCTTTTATTGACCTTCATTAAGCAATCCCCCCTTGGATAATACAAAAGCCCTTGAAGGAGTATGGAACTGACTCCTAACAAGGGCTCTCGGTTGTCCGATAAGCTATTTTTTTATGTTTACTATCATAATCCGATAAAATTAATTGGTCAAGTATGATTTAACTAATTACCCAAAAATAACCAGTAAAAATAATACTTGATAAATAATCAGCAATCTTGTTATAGTTTAATTATTCCAATTGGAAAACTATACTATGAAAGCCTACCGGATAACCGGCGGCATGAACAAACCTTGTTCATGCTTTTTTTTATTCCCAAAAAAAGAATGGACCCATAAAAAAGAAAAGAGGAATTCCAGATGAGAAATTCATTTTTGTTTATCATCATGTCCCTATTATTCGTCATGTTGCTTTCAGCTTGCACCAGCAGCGGCAGTGAAAAAGCCGCGAGTGAAGATAAGAAAGAAATTATTTTCGGCTTCACTCCAGGCCCTTATAGTGACCAAGTGAAAAAAGGAATAGAACCCTACCTGAAAAATAAAGGATACACCGTTAAGTATGTGGAAATCAGTGACCCGAACCAACCAAACTTTGCCTTAGCGGAAGGCTCAATCGATGTTAATGTATTTCAGCATACTGCATTTTTCAAGAATTTCATCAATGAAAACAAACTGGAACTTACCGAAACCATTAAAGTCCCTACAGCACCCATGGGGTTATATTCAGACATACATGGAAGCAAGGATGAATTGAAGGAGGGGCAAAAAGTGGCAATCCCCAATGACCCCGCTAACGTGGCACGAGCATTGAGAATGCTTGAACAAATTGGCTGGCTTCAATTAAAAAAGGGATACGATCCCCTGACTGTATCCAAAAAAGATATCGTGGAGCAAAAGGTGAAATTTTCATTTGTTGAGGTGGAACAGGCTCAAGTTCCTCGAATCTTGCCTGATGTAGATTATGCGGTAGCGAATGGGTATACCATCCTGGTATCCGACCGGAAATTATCTTCTGCCATCTATTTAGAAGATCCCCCATTTGAATACCAAAATTTTGTGGCGGTAAGAACCGAAGATAAAGACAAGCAATTTGTGAAGGAAATCATTGACGCCTACCAATCCCCTGACTTTCAAAAAGCGATTGAAAGCAATAAAGAGTTTGAAGGTTTTCACCGACCTGATTATTTTAAATGAAAGATATATAACGCATGCAGATCGGAGGTTCAGAATGATAAAGTTTACTAATGTTTGTAAAACCTTTTCTGTCAAAAACAAATTATTCACTGCGGTTTCCCATGTGAATCTTGATATTAGGGAAAATGAAATATATGGGATCATCGGTTTTAGCGGGGCAGGTAAATCTACTTTACTGCGCATGGGCAACCTGCTGGAAAAGCCTACGGAAGGTACGATCGCGATAAATGATTCGATCCTTAGTGATTTATCTGGCAAACAGCTTCGGGAAGCACGCAACAAAATCGGGATGGTTTTCCAGCATTTCAACCTCTTGGCAAATCGAACGGTGCAAGGAAATGTCAGCCTCGCATTGGAACTTGCCAATGTACCAAAACATGAACGCGCCAAAATCATTGCCGAGTCCCTGCAAATCGTTGATTTATCTGATAAGGCAAATCATTATCCAGCTCAGCTCTCTGGCGGACAAAAGCAAAGAGTCGCGATTGCCCGTGCCATAAGCACAAGACCAAATGTATTGCTTTGTGATGAGCCCACCTCTTCACTTGATCCACAAACCACTCAATCCATCCTGGCCTATCTAAAAAAAATAAACGAAACCTATGGTGTGACCATCCTGATCGTGACTCATGAAATGAATGTAATTCGAAGGTTAGCAAATAGGGTGGCTGTCATGGAAAATGGGAAAATCATGGAGGAATTGAACTTAGCGGACAATAGAACCATACCCACAACAAAAATCGGTAAAATTCTATTAAAACATGAATCTGAAGAGGTGAAGGTAAGTGTTTGATAATATCATTTCCTTACTCCCTGAAATTTACTTAGGTGTAGGCCAAACATTTTTAATGGTGGGGATAGCGATATTGGCAGCTATCTTATTAGGCCTCCCGCTTGGTTTCCTTGCATTTTTGACTTCAAAGGAACAATTACTCGAACAGACTATCTTAAATAACGTTTTAAATGCAATGATCAACACGGTCCGTTCATTCCCATTCATCATTTTACTGATTGCTCTTATTCCATTTACACGAACGTTATTGGGAACATCTGTAGGTCCGCTTGCCGCCTCCATCCCACTATCGATAGCTGCCATTCCGTTTTTAGCTCGGCTTGTTGAACAATCTTTGCGTGAGGTGCCAAAAGGAACAATTGAGGCTGCTGTTGCGATGGGCGGGTCCCCCTTCCAGATCATCAGCAAAGTTTTATTATTGGAAGCCCGTTCCGGTCTCCTGTTAGGCCTCACTGTTACTGCCGTTTCTTTCATATCCTATTCAGCTATTGCCGGGGTCGTAGGAGGCGGGGGAATTGGCGACTTGGCCATTCGTTATGGATACTACCGTTTTCAAACTGACATCATGATAACAACCGTATTCCTTCTTATCATCATTGTTCAATCCGTCCAATTCGCCGGAAATTATCTATCTGCTAAACTTGATAAAAGGTGAACGCAATCATAGCCTTTCTTGGTTCGAATCCAATGAAAGGCTATGACTTTTTCTTTAAATTAAAAATGCTTCCCTTAAAAAGTATTGCCAGTAACATACAATCCTTCGATACCTCTATTGATCTGTTAGAAAACCCTCACATCAAAATAAATCAACACCTCAAGATATATACCCGCTTTTCCAGCCTCATTTCTGACTCCTAAGCCAACCAAAAACCACTCCTGTACTTCACCATCAAAACACATATCAAACGTTCCATAGATAGGCTTATGGTCCTTGAATAACCTGTTTTAAAGCATAGTTCCCTCAATCCAAAACCAGATTGGTATGGTATGATTATAGAAGGGCTAATTTTCGCTTCAGGAGGTGGAATAATGACGATCAGCAGCATCATATTGGTGGTGGCGGCAGTCTTTATCGGCGCCTTGATGCGGACCATGTTCGGGTTTGGTGAAGCGATTGTCAGCATGCCTCTGCTTGCCTTACTCCACATTCCGCTTAATACATCGGTTTCCCTGATTGGATTGGCAGGTCTTACCGTCGCTTCGCTAACCGTCGTTAGCGGATGGCGGCATATCGAACGCTCGGTAATAATCAGGCTGTCGGCTTCAACGGTCATCGGCATACCCGCCGGCCTCGCTTTGCTCCATTACGCACCTTCTTTGATCATTACTTCTGCACTCGGTGTTTTTTTGATTGCATATGGAGGATATTCTCTTCTAAAGCAAAAACTTTTTAAAGCTGTGGATAAACCATTACTTAACTCGAAGGGCTGGGTATGGCCGTTCGGTTTTGCGGCGGGAGTCCTTGGCAGCGCCTATAACTTTAACGGAGTGCCTGTCGTCGTCTATGGAACTTTACGAAGATGGAATCCAGATCGATTCCGCGGAACATTGCAAGCCCATTTCCTTATATCCGGAATCCTGGTCGTGACGGGTCATGCGCTAGGCGGACTATGGACGGCCGATTCACTTATTCTTTACGCGTATTCCATTCCAGCCATATTACTTGCGACAGGTCTCGGAATCTTCATGAATAAGCGAATTCCCGCGAAGAAATTCGAAAGCTATTTATTCTTTATCATCATTGCGCTAGGTGTACTATTATTGATTCCCCATGACCGATAACCAATAAAAGCCTGATTTCTCTTTGAAACAAAGAAATCAGGCTTTAGTCTGAAGACAATTTACAAAAATAATAGAATCATAGTCGAATCATCAACCTCGGATATCCCGTTTGTTATATCCGATGAAGCCTGCTGCCAGTAATAAGATAGCCAGGATTGAAAGCATTGATACCTTCATGTAATCCATATCTTCAACAGGAAGTTTCGGAATATGGCCAAATGGTGTTAGTTTTCCCATCCATTCCGGGAATTGAAGCATCCCCCCTAAATAAACGACTAAGATTGAGTATGTCAAGTAAAGCCAAGTCAATCCGGATAATTTTGGTGCAAAGCCAATAAACAGCACGGCGATGCCAATCATGATCCACATCGCAGGCAGGTAGACCATTGCTGCACTAAATAAAGTGCCGAAAGCAATCCCTTCATCCATCACTGAATTCCCGACTGCCCAAAGACCGGTGTCAGCAAGCGCAAGCATGAGAAAACCGGCCATGACGGAGATGATAAAATAGCTGCCCATAAGCCTTGTGCGGGATACGGCGCGGCTCAGTAAATGTTCAGTATGATTCTTTTTTTCTTCCCCTTTAAGTTTTAACATCGCCATTAAAGGCGGAATGGTGCATATCATGGAGATGACCGACATCAACATTGTCAAGAATTGTTCTGTCAGCGAATAGCCTTCAACTGGCGTCATTAGTTCCGCCATCATTTCATTTTTTGAAAAAAAGGATTCTAAATCACCTAAAACGGAACCGTAAGATGCTCCTAAAATGAACATCCCGGCTGCCCAGGCGATCAATCCTGTACGCTGAAGCCTTAGCGCGAGGCCAAGCGGACTTTTTAAAAACGATGAAGCATATTTCCTGCCGGGCTTAGCCGGAATGAATCCAGCTTCCAAATCACGGATGGCATTCAAATATAGAGATAGGGCAACCAAAATGATTGCCGCACCGATCGTAAGGATGATTGGCCACCAATAATTATTCACATATACTTCTGAACCTAAAACCCAACCCAATGGTGAAAACCAGGAAAGTGTTACATTGCTGACATCCCCTACCGCCCGGATAAGATAGGAGAGAAGCAATACAGTGATGGAGTAACCAATCGTACCTCGGGCACTCTCCGTAAGCTGGGCAAATAATGCCGTTATCGCCGAGAAGAATATACCGGTTGCCCCTAAAGCAGCTCCATACATAAGGGAACCTTCCAAATCCATGCTTTCAATTCCCAGAGCATACAATCCGAAACCCGTTATTAACACGATCAATGCATTCGTTCCAAACGATACGGAAATGGTTGCATATAAATTCGCCGACCGTCCAGCTGGCAAAGAACGGATCATTTCGATACGGCCGTCCTCTTCATCTGCGCGTGTATGACGCGTAACAAGTAAAATACTCATTATTCCAACGGCCATAGCGGTTAACAGTAACATTTGATGCGCCATCATCGCTCCGTTTGTATAGGCATCCAGGCCGTAACCTTTCCCCACCATCGCTGTCATTGCAGGGTTCTTCATCGTTTCTGCAATGGTTTGCCTTTCTAGCCCAGTCGGATACAGATCGGTGAATGCCATTGCAACCATGAATGTAAGGACGGATAGGGAAATTATCCAAACAGGGATCCGAATCCGATCTTGCCGTACGATGAATCGGGAGAGCCTCCCTGTATTATGATAGGACTGGTTCGCCATTATAACGCACCTCCCGCCCCAGAATCAGAAGTCTTCCTTACACCTTCATAATGGCTCATGAATAAATCTTCCAATGTAGGCGGCGCACTTTCCAATTTTACAATTCCAAACTGGCTTATATATTTCATGACATTATCCAATTCCTCTGTATCCACTTGGAATGAAAGTGCCTCGTCTTTCTTCACGATATCCCAAACACCATTTACATCCCCTAAAGCCGGAATAGGCTGCTTCGTTTCGACAAGCAAGCTCGTTCTCGTCAAATGACGCAACTCATCCAATGTTCCCGTTTCAATTATTTGTCCTTGCCGAATGATGCCCACTTTATCGCATAACCTTTCCACTTCAGAAAGAATGTGACTGGAAAGCAATATACTTTTTCCTTCATTTTTCGCTTCCATCACACATTCCTGGAAAACCCTTTCCATCAATGGATCTAGACCTGATGTTGGTTCATCCAATATATAGAGGTCGGCATCAGATGAGAAAGCAGCAATCAAAGCAACCTTTTGCCTGTTCCCCTTTGAATATGTTCCACATTTCTTAGAAGGATCCAAGTCGAATTTTTTCATTAGTTCTTCGCGTCTGCTTTTATTGTTCGTCCCGCGTAATTCAACAAATAGATCAATAACTTCCCCGCCTGTTAAGTTGGGCCATAGGTTCACATCTCCAGGAACATATGCGATTCTCTTGTGAATTTCAACCGCATCTTTCCATGCATCCTTGCCAAAAATCTTCGCTTCCCCATCCGTCGCTTTTAAAATCCCGAGCAGCACACGGATCGTTGTTGATTTTCCGGCACCATTAGGACCGATGAACCCAAATACCTCACCTTTATTCACTTCAATGTTCACACCATTTAAAGCATTGAACTTTCCAAACTTTTTCGTTAAATCCGTTGTTTTCAATACTGACATTCCTCATCCACCTCTTCCTCATTGAAAAAATATGAAATATTTTAATCGATTTAGTTCATAATATACAAAAGGGGATTTCCTGACAATAGTTTATGAACTTATTTTATTGTTCTATTACATATTTTTAATTAAACTAAAGTTGAGGTGAAACAAATGGACGGATTTCAACGACGCAGGGAACAAAAAAAGTTGCATATATTAGAAGCTGCCTTAGCTTTATTCATGGAGTATGGTGTACAGAAGATTTCGATTGGGGAAATAGCCAAAAAAGCAAATGTATCTCAAGTAACGATATATAATTACTTCGAAAGTAAACATAACTTGATTCATGAGGTTTTTATTCATTATACAAATAAGGCATTGGATGAATTTGAACAAATTCTTACCAGCAACGTTGCTTTCCCTGAAAAAATAAAGCAGCTGATGTTCACGAAGAATGAAACTGCGAAACAAATTCATGAAGATTTTTATCAATATTTAATGAGGGAATATACTTCCGGAGTCAATTACATGGAAAAAATATACACAGAAAAGGCCCTGCCACGCTTTATTGATCTGTTTAACCAAGGGAAGGAACAAGGATATGTTAATCCGAACTTATCCAATGAAGCGATTTTATTTTATATAAAAGCGATGAATGAATATATCCAACGGGAGGAGGTTTATCAAAGCATCCTGCCTTTGACTGAGGATATTATGAAGATTTTGTTTTATGGGATCGTTGGGGAAAAAGAGAAATGAATTAAAAAAACGGTGTGAATCGACATTTCCAATTCACACCGTAAAATCTTATTTAAGAATTTCCCGCTTTCTTTAAGTCAATGTTAATAATTTGGCTGAAGTGTAATTATATTTCTCGATTGATAGATCAAAAACGGCTCCCGCTTTTAAAAAGACCGTACTTTCAACTATTAAAGTCGGATCGCCTGGCTGCAAGTCCAAAAGCTTGGCATCGTCGTCATTTAGTTTTTCACACGAAATGATTTTATCTGCAAACCCGATATTCAACTTCAAATCCTCGACTATATAATCATAAATGGAACCATTTGCGATTTCTTTATTCAAGATGGGGATGATGTCTTTATTGAAAAAGGACTCTTCTATTACAATGGGTTCACCATTTAAGTATCTTACCCTTTTGAGGTTATAGATTTTGGTTTTTACATTGCATTTCATTTGTTTGGCCAATTTTTCATCAGCTTCTATTAATTCTAACTTCAATACTTTACTTTTCATTTCATCATTTGGAAACACTTTGGTTAAGCCGCTCATATCCCTCATCGAAATGCAGCCCGGTCTGGAAAATTCCCTTAGGAATATGCCGCTTCCTTGCACTTGATAGATATAACCCTGCTCAACCAATATGTTGATTGCTTTTCTAATGGTATTCCTGCTGACATCGAACTTCTTCATCAACTCTTCTTCAGTAGGTAACTTAGTATTTAATGTATATTTTCCTTCTAATATTTCCTTCTCCATTTGTTCTACGACCATTCTATACTTTACACCCATATTTCCATTTACCTTCCTCTATACATAATGATTTAGAACAATAATTAAGACTGAATGCTAGGTTTTCTTTACAATAGTTTATTTTATAACGATTGTAAAGAAACCTCTGTTTCTTTCAGACTGCAGACAAATCCGAAGAAAAGCCTATAGTTTTTTCAAGAAAACATTCCAGCTGATTTCAGAAATCCGCTCCCTTTCCGCCGACTGCCTGCCAAGCCTCCTCGGCGCAACTGGATTGAAGATTTTTGAACGTGGATTTCCACTCCAGGCACTCGCTTTCCGCGGGCGGTCCGGGAGCCTCCTCAGCGCTTTTGCGCCTGCGGGGTCTCCCTTGGACGCGCTTTTCCCGCAGGAGTCTCGCACCTTCCGTTCCAATCAACTTTGTTTTACATTTAGATAGAAATCATACATGAGGAGTTGAAGGTGTTGCCAGTACATCAATTAAAGAAAGATACGCTTTCCGGACCCTTCTTATGGCTTGTATAATTTGAACGTTGATTTCCGCTCCAGGCACTCGCTTTCCGCGGGCGGTCCGGGGAGCCTCCTCGGCTTGTGCCGCGGGGTCTCCCTTGGACGCGCTTTTCCCGCAGGAGTCTCGTACCTTCCTCTCCAATCAACTTTGTTATAACATTTAGTTAGAAACCATACATGAGGAGTTGAAGGTGTTGCCGGTACATCAATTAAAGAAAGAAACGCTTTCCGGACCCTTCTTATGGCTTGTATAATTTGGACGTGGATTTCCACTCCAGGCACTCGCTTTCCGCGGGCGGTCCGGGAGCCTCCTCGGCGCTTTTGCGCCTGTGGGGTCTCCCTTGGACGCGCTTTTCCCGCAGGAGTCTCGTACCTTCCGTTCCAATCAACTTTGTTTTACATTTAGATAGAACTCCTTTTGTCGACAAAAGTTCTGAATGGCTAGCCAAGAAAAGTACAAAACAATAAAGTGTAATGTTTTTATCCTCGGGCTGATCCTCATTTCAACTAAAAAAGAGACACCCTATCGATTAACGATAGGATGTCTCCAAATCTATTGAATATCATTTTGCCGTTTCCCCAGACATATAGTTGTTTATAGCTCCTTCATCCGCTTTAATGTGTAAATAAAATATTCCCAGTTGTTTATGGTCGAAGGGATACTTAAGTGTTCTTCAGGTGTATGTACGGAAAACATATCCGGCCCGATTGAAACAGTATCCAACCCTGGTATCTTATCTATGAATACGCCACATTCGATCCCTGCATGGACAGCGATGATTTCAATTTCTTCATTATATTTTTCTTTGTATGTCTCTTCAAATAATTTCTTGAGTTTCGAATCAGGATTATAGGGCCATTCCGGATAATCCGCGTCAACCAATAGCTCACACCCAAGCATGTCGGCAATCGCCTTTGCCTGCGTGACCATATTATATTTGATGCTTTTGACCGAACTCCTGATTTCACTTTCGAATATCATTTCCGCTTCATTTGTTGTAACGACCCCTAGATTCGTCGAACTTTCGACTAACCCTTCTATTCCCATGCTCATTCCTTGAACGCCATGCGGGATCACCAGTAAGGAGGCAATGGCTTTAGTCACCGTCTCTTTGGAAAAAACGTTTGAAGAAATCGTTTCAATTTTTTCAAACCTGATCGATATCTCAGGGTCGGAAGATTGCAGTTCATTTTTAAAAGTATCCTCCCATTTCTGGAGTCTCTCCGTTATCTTCTGAACATCTTCTACAGAAATCAGTACAGTCGCCTCCGCTTCACGAGGGATTGCATTCCCTTTCAGGCCACCGTTCATTTGCTGTATGCAGCAAGGGAAGTCTGTCGTTAATTCATGCAATACTCTGCCCAAAAGTTTATTGGAATTCCCTCTTCCCTTATGGATGGACATACCGGAGTGTCCGCCCTTCAACCCTTTAATCCTGATATTATAAGATACCGCATCAACAATGGAAGCCGGTTTCCATCCGATTGGCAGGATCTGCCGCACGCGTATTCCTCCAGCAGAGCTGACCAGAAGCTTCCCATCTTCTTCCGAATCGATATTGATCATCATTTTTCCTTTGAAGTGAGCCGGATCCACGGCAAGTGCACCGTTCATTGTCGTTTCTTCTTCAGTCGTTATGACTATTTCAAGAGAGGGATGCGGAATATCATTTGCATCCAATAATGCCAAAGCATAAGCAACAGCAATTCCATTATCCGCCCCCAATGTTGTATCCGTTCCATATAACATATCTCCCACAATCCTTAATTGAAGCGGATCTTTCTCAAAATCATGAAGCGTTCCCTTGTGCTTTTCACAAACCATATCCATATGCCCCTGGATAATGACTGTAGGTGCATTCTCATATCCAATTGTGGCAGGCTTTTTAATAATCACATTCAGCGCCTCATCCTGGATTACCTCCAGGTTCCTATCCTTGGCGAAGCGAACCAGATAATCACTGATCGCTTTTTCATTAGCCGATCCTCTCGGGATTTTGGAAATCGCTGCAAAATGATGAAACACCGGATGGTTCGATAATTCTTCTAGCGTGCTATACATGGAAATACACCCTTTCATTTAACATATTTGTACTGCCTATCATCCTTTCACTTTTCCAGAACGGAGCACTGCGACTTTCTTGAAAAAAGGATACAGAATGTACCCTAGGTAAACACCAATCATATTCAGGATCAGGTCATCGACATCCAAACTTCCGCGCCGAAAAACGAACTGACAGATTTCGATGCCCGAAATCGAGAGTAATGGATAAATAAATTTCCTTTTAGCCGAGGGCCCTTCCCCTTCCCTGGACAACAAATACAGACCGAATGGAATGAACAGCCCCACATTGGCGCTAAGGTTATAAAATGACACAAGCCCGTTCATTTTGTTCGATAAATATGAAAGAATCGTAGAAAAAGGAATCAAATTATATGAATATACCTGCCCTTCCGGACGAAAGAACAGCAAAACCAATAATGATAAAGTGTAGCCAAACAATGCTGCCTGCCATAAAAGGCGCGGAACCCTGACCGTTTCACCTCGATAATAAAGAATCGCAAACGAAACGATAAGAAGTATACAAAACCAGACAACCAAGATCACTAAAGGATTCAAATATAGTAGAAGCTGAAGGAATAAAGGCAAACCGCACAAAAACAATGCTTGCGACAGCAAAAGGGAAAGCATGAACGATTTTAGGGACATATAACTCCCCCCTTCTATTTCTTTCCAAATCATTGCATATCCTTATATCCTAGGACAACTTTAACAGCCAGTCAACAAACTGCATTAACACCGATGGGAATTCTGATTCGAATTTCAACCAAAATTCGAACCAGAAAACAAAAAAGCCTGTTCCTCACTTTCCAGGAATCCGGCTTCTTTTTTAAAAGTTGTTGATTTCATAGTGCACGGTATTTTTTTAAGCTAATGATATTGATGGTGATAAAAACGACGGCAAAGGCCAGGAGAATGAACAAATCCAGTAAAACCTCATTGAATGTGAACCCTTTGTACATAATGCCGTTCATGGCATCCGATGCGTAATAGAGGGGCATGGCCTTGCCGATTTTTTGGAGCCAGTCTGCCATGCCATCTAATGGGAAAATCCCTGTAAAGAAGACTTGCGGCACGATGACAAGCGGAATGAATTGTACCATTTGGAATTCAGATGTCGCGAAACTCGATAGTAATGTACCGAGCGATAATGCAACGAGCGCGACCAGTATATTCGTCAGTAAAACGAGCCAAATGGAGCCAACAAGGACGATATCCAATACATTGACAGCATAAAGTACGACAATTATGGTTTGAACGAGAGCGAATAAGCCATATCCGATTACATAGCCCGCTACGATTTCGTATCTTTTAATCGGGGTGGCAAGCAGCCGTTCCAACGTACCACTTGTACGCTCTTTCAAAAGCGCAATCCCCGCTATTAAAAATACAAAGAAGAAAACGAAAAAGCTGACGAGCATCGGACTGAAGGTATCAAATCCCTTTGTGTTGGCATTTCCGTAAACATATTGCTCCTCAATTGAAGGAGTGTTTTTTTCATTCCCTTGAAAGCCTTGCATCATTTGCATTTGAACGGCTTTTGCACGGGTCGGTTCGTCGTTCAATAGTGTGAGTTTCATTTTGCCATTTTCAACATGCAGCCAGCCATCCGTATCATTTTCAATCATCTTTTCCTGTGAGAATTCCTCTGCAGCCGTTACTTGAAAATCCGCTTTTTTCAATGCTTTAACGATCGTTTCATCACTGCCTGTAACAACGATATTCAAATCACTTGCTTCTGTATCGAAAATAAAATACATGAGCGTTAAAATAAGCAATGGAGCTAGGAAAAATAAAGCGAGCGTCCTTCGATCCCGGCGCATCTGCTGTGTAATACGAGTAACAAGAGAGGCAATTCTCATTTTAGGCCGCCTCCAATCCTTAAAAAAACATCATCAAGCGTTTCCACGCCAAATTGTGCTTTTAAAGCTGCAGGGGTTCCTGCCGCGATGACTTTACCTTCCCGCAGCATCGCCAATTTATCGCATCGTTCCGCTTCATCCATGACATGCGTCGTGATGATGATCGTTTTATGATCTTCATTTCTTAAACGCTCAAGTTCCTGCCAAATCGATTGTTTCAGCAAAGGGTCTATCCCTACTGTCGGTTCATCCAAAATGAGAATCTCAGGATTTTGGATGAGTGCAACCGCCAGTGACAGACGGCGTTTCATTCCCCCTGAATAATGGGCAACCCGAACGTTCAAATCACTCGTCAACTGTACGATTTCAGCTGCATATTGAATGCGTTCCCTTCGTTCCTTTTTCGAAAAACGATAAAGCTTCGCAAAAAATTCAAGGTTTTCGGCCCCCGTCAGGTCTGTATATAAAGCATCGGACTGTGCCATATAGCCGACATCCAGCAACAGTGCTTCATTTGGCACTTCTTGATCCAGAACCGTGACTTTACCCGCATCGGGCTTAATCAATCCGACAATCATTTTAATCAAGGTCGTCTTTCCGCATCCGGATGGGCCTAACAAGCCAAAAATCCCGCTTTTTTCAATATTCAGGCTCAATGGCTGAATGACCTTCTTCTGCTGAAAACCCTTAGCAATCCCTTCAATGGAAATCGCATTTTCCATTGCACACACATCCTCCCTCTTTAATTAACACGGTGTTGAGTGTATCATCATTCTAAGGTAGCACTCGGTCTAATACAATCAACACATTTGGAAAAATGTTCAGTGAAGGAGACATTCCATGGCATCGATTCATGAGGATATGGTACAAAAGACGAAAATGCAGATACAGCATCATTTTATTGCACTTGTTGAAGCAGAGGGGTTCTCACATGTATCAGTGAAGAAAATTGCAGAGCGCGCCAACATTAATCGGGGTACATTCTATTTGCATTACACAGATAAATATGAATTGATGGATCACTTACAGCAGGAATTGTTAAATGAACTTCGAACCCGCATTACTGCCATTTTGCCGAAAGAGGCTTTTTTGGCTCTTCATCAACAGCAACTTTACCCGCCTTTCATAGCGATTTTTCAATTCATCAGTGAACATGCTCACGCATTAAGGGCCATTCTTGGTGATCAGGGCGATCCTTCTTTTGCCAAAAAAATAAAGCGGGTATTCGGTGAAGTACTATTGGAGCGTTTGATCAGCCTGCATCCAGCAGCAAAAAATGAAGCATTCCGCATGTATATGCACGCCTTCCTGACATCGGCTATTTTAGGAGTGATTACTGAGTGGCTGGAGAACTGTGAAGAACAAACGGCGGAGGAAATGGCGAAAATCCATTTTCAAATCTTGAACTTCATCAGCCAATTGCGAAATTTCATCCAATGAACGATTCATTAAAGGCATGTTCCATCAACATGCCTTTAAATCGGATTACATCTTTTCCTTCGCTTCTACCTCTACATCACCAAGGGAATAATACATCCTCTTGGAGGCCTTCATACTAAGCATCGACAATAAAATTGATAAAGCGAACATGATCAAGGAACCTGAAATCACCACGAACCGAATCGAAATGAAATGGGCTGAAACACCAACTATTGCGGTAGTAATGATGATCAATAAAGCTTCTAACAAGCCAAAAACACTTCCGACCCTGCCCATGATTTCCACCGGAATATTATTTTGATAAAAGGTTTGAAAGCCGGTGTTGGCAAAAGCCAATGAAAAGGCAATGATGAAAAATCCGATGGCGGCCAATGAAAAGGAATTCGAAAAGGCATAGATCATATAACCTATCGAGACAAATAAAGATCCAAGACCAATCATGTGCGAGATTTTCACTTTACTGATGAAGACGGCATTGACTATGGCGCCGGCAATGATGCCTGCCCCTGCGATGCTTACAAGGAATCCGTAATCGCTGTCCGACAAAAGGAGCACGGCCTTGGCAAACGCCGCTTCTTGGGAGTCGATGGCCGTTTCCATCACCACCATGCAGCTGAATAAGAAATAAATGAGCATGATATAGGAAGATTTCCGGCTGAAGTCCAGGACGATGCCCCAATCCTTTTTCATGATGGTCCAAGACAGGTAACGACTGGATTGTTCAAGGGGATGATCCTTTTCAAGATCAGGCATGAATAAAGTGATGATACCGGATAATAATAAGGCAGCCGCGTTAATATAAATCGCTAAAACGGGCGTACCGATCAAGAAAAGGATACCCGCTAGCGCCGGTCCAATCAAAAAAGCCCCAGAATCCATTAAGCTTCGTAAGGAGTTAAATCGTTTCCTCTGTTCAACGGGAATTAATTTTGTAATATACGACCTTGATGTTGTTCCGAACATGGCCCCTGCCATATTGATCACGAACACAAGGGAATAGATGACCCAAATAGAAGAAGTCAATGGCAGCAAGGCTATGAATACCGTGCGAAATATGTCAAGTGCCGCCATTAGATTCCGCTTATTTATCCGGTCGATCACGCTCCCTGCCCACACATTCGTAAATATGGCAGCAATCGGTTTAACGATATATAGCCCAGCTACCGCCAAGGCTGAATCAGTCATATCCAGAACGATTAAATTAAGTGCAATGAAATAAACCCAAGAACCGAAGTTGGAGATACCTATTCCGCACAATAGAATGGAGGGGTATTTCCAGGATACTAATGTATTTCTTAATGTCATCGCTTCTCCCCCTTTGACCGTACATAAAAAACCCCGTCCCCAAGCCAATGCCTCTCGGGACGAGATCGATTTGCGGTGCCACTCCCATGCGTCACTATACATCCCCAACTATCCTCGGCTGCTTTCGGGGCTCTTTCGGAAAGTGGTCATTTCATTTACTTTCCTCTTCTTTACGTCCACATTACCATCACTAAATTTTAACATTGATGGTTCAAAACTGTAAATAACGCAAAAAAACTCATTCAAAATAAATGAGTTTAAAAGCAAAACAAGATATGGATTTTTCGCTCGGCATTCCTGGATAGATCATAATTGAATACAGCTAATGAATGTTGAATCAATTGAATTACCTTAGGGAAAACAATTTTAAAAACGGATTCTTTTTCTTATCCGTTATCCTTAACTCATCCATGATGATTTGATCCTCATGATCGGCTATCCATTTCCTTAGTGCATCTTTATCCTGGCATTGTGTTAAATATGTCTGGCCACCCTTGCCTGTAGCATTAATAACATATCTATTGAACGTCTTCTCCATAATTGCCCGCCTTTTTAATAAAATGTATTGAATCTTTAAATACGAATGTACTGCTTTTTTCTTTATCTTTTACAAAAGAAACATAATATATATGTTAGAAATTTTGATTGGCAATAGCATGTTCTGCTTGAAAGTATTGAATAAAGTTCATCGATGCCGGTTATCATAATCGGATTAATCGAACCTATCATAATGCGCTAACTAATATTTGTCAATACGTTTTCTAAATGTAAATTAAACGTAAATTTTCAGTTTTGTTAAAGAAATATTTTTTTACGATTTAGGGGTTTACAACTGCTAAATGATGGGAGTAGAATACGTTTATCAATTTAATATATTTCGGCCTAAACTCAAAGGAATTGAGTACGGAGGACCCAATCATTTGGGGTTAATTCTGCCTTGCAGAAGGGATGAGATCAGCTCTTTCGCCATCCTACCCGTCAGCTAACTTCGTCGGCTAAAGCGAAGGAGGTCATAAGACCGCCTATTTCGGGAGCTTTTTTGCGCGTTTTTTCAGGAGCAAATAGCTGTTCGATGTTTTCGCAGGTCTTTTTATTATGCCTTTAAAAAGAGTCGGAATGAGGATTGATGGTTAAGATATTCAAACAGTTTTACACATTTCATTTTTATAGGTAGGGATGATCAATTTGATAAAAGCAAAAAATTTGTTAGATCCGCCCAAAATACTTGTACTCGGGTTTGCCATCCTGATACTTATCGGGTCCTATTTATTGACCCTGCCGATTTCCACTGAAAATGGCGAAGGCCTTTCTTTTCTGGATGCTTTATTCACCGCAACCTCAGCTACTTGTGTAACAGGACTGGTCGTAGTGGATACGGGTTCGACCTTCACCACTTTTGGTGAGCTGGTCATCTTAACACTGATTCAGATAGGCGGTTTAGGGTTCATGTCATTTGCGACGTTTTTCTTTTTCCTTCTAGGCAAAAAGATTTCTTTAAAAGGCAGGTTACTCTTGCAGGAATCCTTAAATAACCTATCCATGGCAGGTATAGTCAGGTTAGTGAAACGGCTTTTAATTTTCACGGCCATCATTGAAGGCGTGGGTGCCCTTATCTTATCGATTCGCTTTTCTTTTGATATGCCAATGGGAAAAGCGATCTATTACGGGTTTTTTCATTCCATCTCGAATTTCAATAATGCCGGCTTTGATTTAATGGGGGAATTCAGGAGTTTGACCCCATATGTATCGGATCCATTCGTAACGCTTACCGTCGCCTTCCTCATCACGTTTGGCGGAATAGGCTTCATCGTGATGAATGAACTATACGAATATCGTGACACCCATCGTTTATCCGTACATACGAAGGTGGTTCTGATGACTAGCTTGACCCTTACGGTTACCGGCGCAATTTTAATCTTTTTATTCGAGTTCGGTAACCCAAAGACATTGCAGCCTTTATCTTTCATGGGTAAAATACTGTCATCTTTATTTCAATCGGTATCACCAAGGACAGCCGGCTCCAATACGCTGAATATCCCTGATTTGACTCAGCCTACATTACTGCTCATCATTTTCTTGATGTTCGTCGGGGCTTCACCCGGATCGACTGGCGGCGGGATTAAAACGACTACATTGGCGACGCTTGTCGGAACGGTTTGGTCACAGATTAAAGGAAAGGGTGATGTGGTCTTATTCCGTCACCGCATTGTGACTGAAACGATTTTTAAAGCATTATCCGTAACATTCATTGGCGTATTCATGGTTTCGCTCATCTCCATTCTGCTGACCATCACTGAAAGCGGAACTGACTTCTTGATGATTTTGTTCGAAGCCACTTCAGCATTCGCCACCGTGGGACTTTCAATGGGTTTGACCCCAGAATTATCACCGGTTGGCAGGATGCTCATCATTTTCACGATGTTTGCAGGCCGTGTTGGTCCTTTGACTTTGGCCTTCGCTATCGCCATGAGGCGCAAACCAGATCCGTTCCGACGTCCAAAAGGAAAAATCATGATTGGTTAATAATGAATGAAGGAGTGTAAACGATGGGAAAACGACAATATGCCGTGATCGGTTTAGGCAGATTCGGAACCAGCGTGGCCCATAGATTATATTCGGCCGGCCAAGAGGTATTGGGTATTGATGTCAACGAGGAAAGAGTCGAGAATGCGGATCTGAACGTTACCCATGCGGTCATGGCAGATACGACAGAAGAAGAGACATTAAAAGCAATCGGAATCCGTAATTTCGATTGTGTCATCGTAGCCATCGGAAATGACATGCAATCGAGCATTTTAACTACCTTGCTTTTAAAAGAGCTTGGGGTCAAAAAAGTCATCGCCAAGGCACTTAATAAAAATCACGGTCAGGTGCTCACTAAAATCGGTGCCGACTGGGTCATCTATCCTGAGAGGGATATGGGGGAACGGGTCGCGAATCAGCTTCTTTCCCCTAACATGCTGAACTATATAGAGCTTTCTAAAGAATACAATATCGAGGAGATCATCCTCCCCAAGAGCATGAAGGGTAAAAGCCTCAGGGAGCTTGATTTGCGGGCAAAATATAATATTAGCGTCATTGCCATCGTGAGTAATGGAGAAATTATCATAGCACCCTCACCGGATCAGGATATCCATGAAAAAGATATGCTTTTAGTGGTTGGCAATAAAGAAGATCTAGCCGTCTTTGCCAATATTGAATAATCCGGCAGATTCCGGCATTTGCTTTATGTTGCCCGATACCCATTTTGAATGCTAATACATGCGGGAAGACCGCCATATGGAGGTCTTCTCGATGAAATGTATAACGAGCATCCCCGCGCCCTGGATATGTATGTATTATTTTGTCGTACTGATTGCTTGGGCAAGAGTGGACTTTATCGTCACTTTATCAAAAGGCAGTTGAAGCTTAACGGCAGTCATGGCTATTTCCGGCCGAAGTCCTGAAAGGGTTGTTTGAATTCCTATCAAATGTAAGGATTCAATCAATTGAGACAGCTGGTGTGCCGATCCGCTATCTATTGCATGAACGCCAGATAGATCAATGAAAAGTCTGGTGACATTTTTTCCAGCGCACTTTTGTAATGTGTTTTCAAGCAAGGACATGCCCCTCATCGTGTCAATATCGCCTATCAGGGGAAGCAGCGCCGTGTTATCTTTAAGCGAAATGATGGGTGTGCTCAATTCATCGATCGTTGCCTGTTGTGCCTTCATGATTTTATTGGCATATCTATGATTCGCTTCCGTAAACCTCTCCATCACTTCACTGAACACCTTCACCACTATCCGATACCAGGAATTTACTTCCTCCTGTGTATATTTATCCCCATGCAATTCCACAAACTGGTCAATATAATCCAGGTATTGCTCTTGCGTTCGGAAAAACTCCCTCAATATAAAATAGATGGGTGTGTTTAAATGCTGCTCATCCTGACCGATATCTTCAATCCAATCACCAAGCTGCTTAAAGAATTCTCTCTCCTCTGTATCAAAGACCTGAAAGAAACGTAAATGAAATTCATTATTTTGCTGCTTAAGTTTTTTAATCACTTTGGGATCGGATGAACTATAAACACCTGACTTATCACCTTTATTCAATGATGTGTACCAATCCTCAGTCAATTGTGCTGCCACACCCAATAAAAAGGAATATAATTCTTTATTTATGTGCATAAACTCCTCCTATTTAGTTTTTTATAAAGCATTCAATTGGTCTCAGCAGTCGATAAACCTAACGCTGAAATCGGCATTGTCAGGTTATTGAAATATCATCAAAAAGCAAGCATCGAAGACAACCTCTTCCATACTTAAAATCTTATGATCTGATGCCCCATTGCCCCCTCTTTCCATATACCTTCCCAGCTGTTTTTAAAACCATGCAACCACTGTTTTTTTAAAAAAAAGATCAGCAAAACCTTCATCTATCATTCTGGTAAATCTACGTTCCCAAAACTTTATAGTGTTGTTATAGTTTACCATTTTCATTTTTTTGTTAACAAATCCCCACTTTTCTTCATTACAAAAAAAGGACCTGATCCCAGATCCTCCGTTTAAAACCATTTCGCCTTCTCACTTCATAAATAAAGCCGTCCATAAACCTTGCACCCCAAAGGTTTCATCCGTTTGTTCCATTTTCCTCATTTTCCGTATTTCCACCGCTTCAAATTCATTGAAGATCAGTCTGAGTTTTTCTTCAGTAAAACCTAATCCGCCTTTAAGGCTCCTTTGCCTATATACTTCCCAATCCGAGATGTCTGCCCCACCCAATATGCCGCCTTCGACAAAACAAGTAATCGAATACAACCCCTTAGGCCTTAACGCCTTTTTCACCATCTCCAAATAATTGATCCTTCGATGTGGAGCAATATGGTGAAAACAACCTGAATCATACACGAAGTCATATTGCCCTTTTGCAATATCCAGATCAAAAATATTCCTTTGAATGAAGTTCACGTGGACATTTTTATCTGCTGCCCGTTCTTTTCCCCATTCAAGGGCTTCCTTCGAAATGTCCACCGCATCAACGGAACAGCCCTTTTGAGCAAGGTAAATGGCATTTCTCCCAGGTCCGCATCCAAGCTCAAGAACCTTTCCTGGCCCAATTAACCGATCATCAAAATATGAAACCAAATTCTCATCAGGGAAATTCCCAAAAAAGGGAACCCCTTTTTCACGGTCTTCATAAAAACCATCCCAGAATCCAGCTGGCTCACGCAATAATGAGTCCAGCATGTTCAATAGATCTTCGTAGGTTGTAATCGTTTCCGACAAAACCATCACCTCTTCCATTGTATCCCGCCATTTAATTATACTGATTTCGGCCAGTGCCTATGTAACAGCTGCATCAAAAATGCGTTACATATGACGATCAGACACCATTGGACCTTGTTGTTTATATAATGGTCACTGGAATTTAAAGGTATCAAAAATGCATTCAAACTGCCCTCTGATGGTATGATCCATTCTTACTTAATGACCCGGCGATCAGCTCATTATCCATGTTAGGGAAGACAGGGATTTTATACATGCATGTCAAATATTACATGCTCTTTACAACGGGTCAGGTTTAGCTTCCAAATAACAAAACTAAAGCTCTATTCAGATATGCTTATCATTCAACCGCCCATCCCCCCTGCCCTAACCTTTAGACTTTCACTTCAAACTCTTTAACGTAGACAGCATTCCCGGTGATTTCAATATCATATGTGTCATCGTTTTTGGTAGCCGTAACGTGAACTCTGCCATCCTTTCCGATTTCATGTCCTTGTTCGATTAACAGTTGCACCTCATCTTCAAGATCATCCTTTATGTATTTTGCATAATAAGCGCCCATTACACCTGAAGCCGTTCCTGTAACCGGGTCTTCAAGCGTACCCGAAAATGGCGAGGAAAAATGCCGGGCATGCATATGGGCATCCTGATCGTACGTTTCCAGGCAAAAGGGATGAACGGAAGCTCTTGGCATTTCCTTTAATATTTGTGGAAACAGGTTATTGTTCGCCTTCATCTTTTTGAATGCATTGCGGTCTTTTATCGGAATCAGTAAAGTCCATAAACCTGTACTTCCATAAATAATAGGCAATTCCGCTTCTAGATCTTCTATATCAAGTCCGAGGGAACTGGCTAAGCCAACTTTATCTCCGTTAAACGCTTCAAACTGCGGCGCGGCCTGCTTCATCGTAATATATATATCAAGATCCGCCGTCGTATGGATCTTGATTGGCAATATTCCCGCTCCTGTTTCAATCATCAGCTCATCTTTATTCAACAATCCCCTGGTCTTCAGTGCATGGATGGTGGCCATTGTCGCGTGTCCGCAAAGATTCGTTTCGTGCCCCGGTGTAAAATAACGGATTCTAAGATCGGCAATATCGGACCCCATGGGAAAAGCGGTTTCATTGAACCCGACCTTCATCGCTATAACCTGCATTTCCTTTTCCGTCAGTCCATCCGCATCTAAAACCACACCTGCCGGATTTCCTTTATTCGGTTTACTGCTGAACGCATCGTAATGAAAAACCCTTACCGTTTTCAAATCAAACATCTCCTATTAAATGAATGGTGCTTCTCTTGAATAGTAATTCTATATCTCTATCAATATCCCTTTTTCGTGCTTATTAAGTGAAACAACCATTGCCTACCCCACAGGTGCTTGCTTTGATGAGGCTTGGCCGACAGCCGGCGGAAAGGGAGCGGATCCCTGAAATCAACTGCAACCTAATAAAAAAACTGCAGGCAAACTCGTATTTCTTAGAGTTTGCCTGCAGTCTGAAACGACTTTCGGCCCCCAAGGGACCATTAATTCATTTGAGATTTATGCCATTTCCACGCACTTTCAATGATTTCTTCCAAATCTATTGATGCTTTCCAACCAAGTTCTTCATATATCTTATTGGCCGAAGCTACCAGGCGGGCTGGATCTCCAGGGCGACGGTCTGCATACTCTACGGTCGGTTTAACTCCTGTGACTTTTTCGCAAGTGTCGATTACATCCTTAACCGAAAACCCTTTTCCATTCCCAAGATTGTAGATGGCCGTATCCTTCTTCCCGGATAATAGGGCTTGAAGCGCGATTATATGAGCTTGGGCTAAATCCGTTACATGGATATAATCGCGAATGCAAGTGCCATCTTCTGTATCATAGTCCGTTCCAAACACGGAAATCTTCTCACGTTGACCTAATAAATGCTGTAAAATGATAGGAATCAGGTGTGTTTCCGGATCATGGCTTTCACCGATTTCTGCTGACGCATGTGCTCCGGCCGCATTAAAGTAACGCAAGACGACATAATGGAGTCCATATGCATTTGCAAAGTCCCCTAAGATTTGCTCTACCATCAATTTTGAGCGGCCATATGGGTTAATCGGATTGGTTGGCTGATCTTCATCAATCATATCCACATTTGGTATCCCGTACGTAGCTGCCGTTGATGAAAAAATGAAATTCTTAACATCATGCTTGAGCATGGTATTCAACAATGTAAGAGTGGCACCTACATTATTATCATAATATTTATAAGGATCTTGAACAGACTCCCCGACCAAGCTATTGGCGGCAAAGTGCATAACAGCTTTAATGGGATATTTAAGGAATATTTCATTCAAGACCGCTTCATCCCCTAAATTCCCTTCCACCAAGATGGCCTTCGAATCGACCAGCGAACGAAATCCAGTTGAGAGATTATCCAGAATGACAACCTCTTCAGTTTTCACTAACTCTTTTACAAGATGACTTCCAATATATCCTGCACCGCCAACGACCAAAATCATATAGAATTTCCCCTTTTACTTTAAGCTTAAATGAATCATAACCAATTCCCGCAACCTATATATGTGAGGCTCTATTAATAGAACCTCCCTCATTTTATAAGCATTTATTGAAGGTTTCCATGGCCAATCCATTATATTGGGTGTAATCAAACTTCGCTAGTTTAGGATTATCATTATTACCCATGGTAGATAAGCCCTTTTCCAGTCCATCTATGCTATTTTCGACAAGTAAACCATATTTACCGTTTTCCAAAACGGTTCGGTTAGCCACAATATCCGTAGCCATGATTTTCATTCCTAACGTCATGGCCTCCAATAAAACCATAGGCTGCCCTTCATAATGTGAGGAAAGAACGAAGCAGTCACATTTTTCCATGAACGAAAAAGGATTTTCAAGCTGGCCCAAAAGATGAATGGAATGATTTAAGTCCAGCTCATCAATGATTGCCTGCAAATCTTCCTTTAAGGGTCCTTGTCCTAAAATATACAGTTTACTATTTTTGTGTTTCTCATGAAAGCCTGCGAATGCACGAATCAAATTATCTTGCCCTTTTTCAGGAGATAACCTTCCCATATTGACAAAGTTAAAATCATTTTTATCAGGATATGGAACGAACTGATCATTCACTTCCAATCCATGGACCTCTTGTACGATTAACGCCTGTTTATCGATCCAGCCTATAGATATCCCATCCAATAATATATGGGTATAAGTACCAAGTTGAGTAACCGCTTCTTTATCGAATTCCACAATCCGGCCATTAAAGGTTGGCCCATTTTCCAAGACCATGGCATCTTGCAGTCCATAAGGCTTATCCCAAATATGATAATCGCCCAAGTTAATTTCGGCAGTGCCGCGCACTTCCCGTTCTTTTAACAGGATTGGCTCTTCTATGATTTCGAATGCCCCCGTATTTAACCAGCCAATTTTCTTATTATCGATTTCGAAAAGGTAATAGCCGCCTTTGTTGGTTCTGTTATACTTTATGATTCTGACGATTTGCCCTTCAAAATCGATTGCCTTGCTCACTCTTTTAGCCTTGTAGTTCGGATATGCCTTCGTCCAGATTGTATGATCTTCCGGGTTAGCTATTTTTCCGTATTTCTGATTGCCGGTGTTTATTTCCTTCAGCGTTCTATTCTCGATCTTATCAATGAACTTTTTATTGTTTTTATAGTTTCTCGATATTATATACTTTCTTTTCATCATGATTTGCAGCTTGTCATTAAAGCTCATGTCTTCATTGATTGTACAATGTTCAAGGATGGATAAAGCAGCATTATCTATCCAGCCTATTATCTTGTCTTTTACAGATATTCTGCTATAAATCGAATGCTGGGTTTTTGCTTCCCTATCAACTTTTACAATGATCCCTTTAAAATCATGACTGCCGGAAACTTTGTACGTTCCTTCAACTTTATACGGCAGGGACCAAATATAGTTCGATCGAGGTCTTACTAACCTTGCAATTTTATCCACTTCTTTTTCATAAATGATGCTGTCTGGCAGCAGCTCCACAGCTTCTTCACTAATCCAGCCTATTATTTGATTGTCATGGCTGAATTTGTAAAAAGTTTTTTGATCAGCATGGGCTTTTCTCGAAATTACGATTTCAGCACCTTCAAATCGTTCTTCCATTGGAAATTGAGCGGCATTCGAAATTCCCGGAAGGGTATTCCAAACAGGATTATCCTTGACATCCCATAATATCGCCCTTGCTTTGAAGTTTTCTGTGATCATTGCCTTTTCATCATTTTCGATAACTTCAGGTTCATTTGACTCGATTTGAAGGATTTTATCCGGGTTGATAGAATTCATTACAAAATCAAATTTATCGAAGTCTGCATACTCCAATAGATTCTTTCGGTTTAATTCCATCGTTCCCTCAGAAACGCTTACCAGTTTATCAAATCGATTGTATACCGAAAATATCCCTCTTAGATTAATACGGTGAGGTCTCTTTCCGTTAATGATGCGCTCACTATCAGAAAGCAAATCATTATGCATATAGCAAACTTTCTTTTTTGCATCTGCCGCCAGCAGATATTTCGCCCAATAATGGCTATAACCGCTAAAATCGATAACAAAATCAAACTTTGTTTTGCCGAATAAACGTGCATGCTCCCTAATATAGGCATTTTCCGGGTAAAGCTTCTTCCCTAAGAAACCTCTTTCCCCTCTGTTATGGATGAATTTATCTTTGTAGACTTCCAAAATTTTATACACAGGCAAGCCAGGTTTGAATAGAAAACGCACATTCTTATTAACCTTGCCCATATTTTTCAAAACCTCGTACGAGTGAGGAGTGGCAGTGAAACAGCTGACATCATATTTATCATAATCAATATTATTCATTAAGTTAAGGAAAGAGGATGTAATCCCGTTATCCCTCAAACCGCCTGGATATATTAATATTTTTTCCTTTGCGGAATCCAGCCCGGTAATTGTGTTCAGTTGTTTCGTAGACTTATTGAAAATATTTTTGACTATTCTCTCCGTTACTTTTCCATCTTCATGGTTCGTGAATTTTCCCTGCATTTTTTTATATTTATCGGAATATCTCAATTTCACATTTTTAATGTCTTTAATGGCTAGCGCCAATTCTTTTGAGTTAAAAAGCATTGGTCCCGGAAGTTCATCATTTTGGAGATATTGTCCCCTTTGCTCTGCATAAACGTCCGTATCCCAAGTGTAAAATAGAATTGGCTTATCGGTAACAAGGTAATCAAAGAAAATGCTGGAATAATCCGTGATAAGCAAATCGACTGCAGCAAGCAATTCATTTGTATCCACATGGTCTGGTATTAGCCGATCCTTGATTTCCGAATGCTTGGCCGCTTCTTTATATAGAAATGGATGCACCTTAATAAATAGGTTATATCGTTCACCGATTTGACTTTGTAAATAATTAATATCTGCAATGATTTGAAGAAGATCGTTATCTACCTTGGCCAGGTTCGTCCCCTTCCAGGTCGGGGCATATAAAATATTTTCCTTAGCATCACTGATTTTCAAACCCAGGGTCCTTAGATAATCCTTATACTCCCCCGGATCCGTATTCAGCGTCAAATCGATCCTCGGATATCCTTCTTCTATTATTTCACCTTTATACAATCCATTTAACTTATAGCTATGTGTAAATATGTTCGTAGTATGGGCATTAGGGCTCAAAATGAAATCTGCACTCAAAAAGTTCCTGACGACGTTTTGAGAGACCGAAGGGTTACCGGGTATATCAAAGCCCATATTCTTAAGGGGCGTTCCATGCCAGGTATTGATGTAAACTTGATCGCTTTTAGGGATGAAGAAAGACTGGAATGTGGAATTATTGATTAAATACTCACTTTTTGCCAACCACTTTAAATATTCCTTTGAATTACGCTGAACAAATTGAACATTCGGCATATCCTTATACTTCGCTATTACACCTGAGAGGACACTGAAATCCTGGATGGACCAAATGTGCATAAAATCTTGATAGTCCTGATTTTCCAGCATATATTTAAACATCGCGTATGGACTGTCAGTCATACTGTTACCATCACGGCTCTCATATAGAATCGTGTTTTTTTGAATTTTTAATTTCTCATAATACTTTGCATATCTATTTACACGCTGATGATTTTCCTTTAGCAGGAAATTAACAATAGGCTGTTTAAGGAAATCGACTTTTCTTTTTATTACCTTCTTATTCACTAAATAGGCATCCCCTTTTATGGATATATATTCACCATTCAAAATTATGTTTGCATTTCATTAACCAAAAATAACAACTATGAATGATCAATAGTTGGAGATTTTTTATAAATAATTACTCTATTAAATTAAAAGATCATTTGTCCACTGCCTTGTGCAGTTCGAGGATATTTTCCATTACTTTTATAATGTCTTCTCTTAAATCGGGACGTTGCAGGGCAAATTCAATTGTCGTTTTCACAAAGCCATCGACAACTCCGACATCATAGCGTTTTCCTTCAAAATCGTAAGCGAAGACACTTTGGATTTCATTCAGTTTTTGGATGGCATCCGTTAACTGGATTTCTCCGCCAGCCCCTGTTTCCTGCTTGGCCAGGAAATCGAATATTTCCGGAGTCAGTATGTATCTTCCCATGATGGCTAAGTTGGATGGTGCCGTTCCTTGTTTTGGTTTTTCGACGAAACGGTTCACTTCGTATCTTCTGCCCTCTTGCGTAAGCGGGTCAATGATGCCATATCTATGTGTTTCGCTCTCATTCACCGGCTGCACACCAATGATGGACGAACCTGTCGCATCATATTCGTTGATTAATTGACGCAGGGAGGGCACATCGCTTTCTACGATATCATCGCCTAAAAGGACGGCAAATGGCTCATCACCAATAAAGTTACGAGCACACCAAACAGCATGTCCGAGGCCTCTCGGTTCTTTTTGCCTAATGTAATGGATATTAGCCAAATTGGATGGGTATCGCACCTTCTCCAATAAATCGAATTTCCCTTTTTCACTCAAGTTATTCTCTAGTTCGTAAGCATTATCAAAATGATCTTCTATCGCTCGTTTATTCTTTCCTGTGACAATGATTATATCTTCAATTCCCGCTTTCACGGCTTCTTCTATAATATATTGAATAGTAGGTTTATCGACAATTGGCAGCATTTCTTTAGGCATGGCCTTCGTTGCGGGCAAGAATCTAGTTCCCAATCCCGCTGCAGGTATAATGGCCTTTTTAACTTTTTTCATATTTGTAACTCCTTCATATTAGGATAAATCAACAAAAAAAACCATTTTTTTCTGAATCATCCTTTTCATAGTAACATAGACTCGTTTTTTGTAAATATATTAACAGAAAAAATTCCTTCATTTGTAAACACATCCATAATATTTAAGGCCTTTCCCTGATATTTGAGGAAAAGGACTTATTTTTCTTAATTACAGCTCATAGATCTAAAGACTTATTCATTCAGCACAATTGATCATCTCATCCCGGCTTCCTCCTTATTGGTGCCCACCGTTCGCGCTTTGATCCTCATATTGATCTTTCAGCGATGAATGATACAGAGAGTCTGCGCAAAACGATTTCAGAAGTTACTATCATAAAAAAAGACGTCACCCCAGAGGAGAGACGTCATAAATTATTCAGCTTCGGCAACAACGGTAAAGCGTTGGTTGATGTGCTGCGGATTTTCAATTTCATCAAGTACTGCAAGGGCAAAATCGGCATAACTTACATAGCTTTCACCCTTTGAGTTTACAAGAAGATTGTCTTTACCCAATTTATATCGACCTGTTCTATTTCCTTGCGGATCAAAGAAGGCGGAAGGACTGATGAACGTCCATTGGATGCCCGTGGCGTTTTGCAGATCTCCAAGGTTCTTGGATTGATTATACGCTGTTGCAAAGTATTCTTTAGGGAACTCAGGCGTATCCAGTACACGGATCGTTTTTGCCTCGTCAACGAAAAGGCTTCCCGCTCCGCCAACAACAATCAGTTTCGTTTGAGGAGCCCCTTTCATTGCCTCAATCAAGGTTTTTCCTGCATCGACATGCAGATGTTCTTTCCCTGGAGCAGCGCCAAAGGCATTCACTACCACATCGAATTCTTTAATATCTTCCGCTTTCAGATCGAATACGTCTTTTTCCAGTACAGATGCTCCTTGAATTTGGACTTTAGCTTCATCCCTGACAATGGCCGTAACTTCATGTCCCCTAGTCAATGCTTCCTTTAAAATCAGACTTCCAGCTTTTCCGCTCGCACCAATAATACCGATTTTCATTTTAAATTCCTCCTATATTGTTTTTGAAATATTAGCTGTAACTAAATTACTTACATGTAATAATATAAGTTACAGGTTGCCTTTTTGTCAACTATATTATTTAGAGCGAAGTTTCGGAGATATATTGCTGATTTCGTAGATATAATTCAAGTTTCGGAGATATATCCTGACTTTCGTCGATATAATTCAATTTTCCGGGAAATATTGCTGCTTTCCGTCGATATAATTCAGGTTTCGGAGATATATTGCCAAGTTTCGTCGATATAATCCAATTTTCGGAGATATATTTCTGATTTTTTCATCTGTTATAAATAAAAAAGCACCATTCCTTTTAGAATGGTGCGCTTAATTACATGCTGATTTTCTTTTTCATTAGCAGTGCCATGCAGATTGTGATGAGAGTAAAGGCGATAAAGGACAAAAACGGGATCGTGATGAATCCAAGCCAATTTATATACTCACCTGAGCAGGGAACACCGCTTTGGCACATTTCGAAATGCTGTAGTGCTGGAATTTTTTGCAGACTATAGTGATACCCTGACACCAACATGCCCAAAATCGATAATGGGAGGATGTATCGATGGATTTTCAGGTCCTGTTCATAAAAGGCCCGGCCCAATAAGATAACGAGCGGGTACATCAAGATCCTTTGATACCAACAAAAGGTACAGGGTACATAATGGAGAATCTCACTAAAGTAGAGACTTCCAGCAGTGGCGATGATGGACAGGATCCAAGAAAATAATAGTGGTTTGTTCATCACTATTTCTCCTTCGCTGCATCATCAACCATTTTAACTAAATCATCGATTGTATTTCCTTCAAACTTCTTGCCATTGACAAATAAGGAAGGAGTTCCAGTAACGCCCAATTCGTCGGCCAACTCCATATCCTTGTTCCATTGGTCCTCGGACTTTTCGGCTTTAAAAGAAGTAACGACCTTTTTCACATCTTTGTCAGTTGCGATTTCTTTCAATGTTTCTTCTAAGAATTTGTCCGTAAAGACATCTTCCTTTTCATATTTCAGGTCATCTGGCTGCTTATCGAATAAAAGCTCATGGAATTTCCAAAAGGTCTCATTTCCCAATTCCTGATAAACAGTTTCCGCGAATTTAGCGGATCTGGTTGAATCGACGTTAATGAACGAATAATTCATGAAATAAAATTGCGCTTTTCCCGTATCAATCAATTCACTTTGTATAGAAGGGAAGAATTGCTCCTCGAATGTCTTGCAGACTGGACATTTATAATCCCCAAATTCCACTATTTGGACAGGAGCCGATTTTTCTCCCAAATAAGGTTGTGATTTATAATCGATTTCATTAACGGCGGTATCTTCGTCTTTCCCATTTGCTAAAAATATAAAGCCAATAATGATTACAGCGATTAACCCGATGATCCAAAACGTGAATGCAGAAGATTGTTTTTGATTACCCTTTTTTTTATTAGCCATCATATACCTCCATCACTTGTAGTTGTGTCGCTATTCCTTATCCAGCCATAGCGGCCGATTTCAGTTCCCCCTTCCTGTACCTTTCACCTGTAACTGATTCATTTACACGTTATAATATAAGTTTCACCATGCTTGTTTGTCAATTACACATACCTTTTATTTTTGACTTTGAAGAAAAGGCCTGGCTTGACAAGGAAACGTTTAATGGATAAATATTATTCTTACAGGCCATTATAACTTGTAACCACTTGAATTACATGTTAAATAATTTATACTATATAGGAATAGAGATTTTAAAGGAGAGAAAAAAGAGATGTCCATCAGTACCCGCTTTTCCGTAGGAATCCATATATTATCTCTTTTAGAAATAAACAAAGAAGGCGTTAACACTTCCGATTTTATTGCAAAAAGTGTAAACACCAACCCAGCCTTAATCAGAAAAATCACCGGCATGCTGAAGAATGCAGGTTTAGTGAATGTCCGGCCGGGTATCGCCGGAGCGACATTGGCCAAGGAATTATCGAATATCACTTTGCTCGATGTTTATCACGCTGTCAACGTTGTCTCCGATAAAGAATTATTTGGAATCCATGAAAATCCTAATCCAGCATGCACTGTTGGAAGAAATATACAAGATACAATAGAGCCCATCTTTTCAGTTGCTGAACTTGCCTTGGAAAAGGCGTTGGGAGTGGTGACGATCGAGGATGTCGTCAAGGGGATTCTGGAAAAGGATAAAACTAAATAGCAAAAAAAACACATGAGCCGGGCTCATGTGTTTTTTCCTGTTTCCTTATTTATACTTAGGAACCTCTATCGTCAATTTATAGGAATCTAATAAACTATATAAATTATAAATCTGTTTCACTTGTTTTGTTGCCCAGCCAATATCAGTCGCATACTGGTGTGATGCATATCCATATTTCTCTGCAGCTGTAGGATTCCATCTCATTTTATAAAGCGTGTCCTGTCCAGAAGAGATATACCCTTTGGCGATGAATTCGGCACCTCCTATGATGGCCGCTTCCGGAGTGAACCAGCCTGCATTATAGGCGTATTGAGCGCCGCTGCTTAGCGCCGTTCCGTCAAATGCTCCGACTCCATACATATTATAGACCGTTTTCCCGTTCACCTTTACGCCAGTCGCTAATGGTGAGGTGCCATTCCCGGTCTCCAGCAAAGCGTGTGAAATCAGGTAGATTTCATTTACCCCATATTTTTCCCCTGCCGCAGTGAAGGTTGCAGCTTGGCCTTGTAGTATCCCTTTACCTGAAAGGATTCTATTATTCACTTCAGAAACGTTCATGTTGGTGACTTGGGAGAGCTTGACGAATTGGAATGAATTTACTGGATCATTCACAAAATTATTCGGGTTAAGATTATATTCTATTTCTTCAGGACTGGCATTTACCCATGTCTTGTTATAGTCCACCTCATACCAACAGTATCCGTCAGAGCCCCTTACTTTTGATTTAATATTCAATGATTGGTTATTGCTGACAGGACCGACTACCCAATAATTAGAACCGGCTCCGCCCCTGACACGCCATCCGGTTCCTTTAACTGTACCTTTTGTTGAATTGATTAAAGATAATCCATCTTCACGTATGTAGGTCTTATACTTCTTATCCGTTTGACCATTAACGGCCATTTGAATTTCAACCATCTTTTCCATCGTAAGATTATACTCTTTATCGATCCTGATTATCGATCCATTCGAACTTCCCGGACCTTCCGATGCTTTGGCCGTTAAATATTGCGTACTGACATATCCGGTTTTTCCATTGGCCGTGACTCTTGACCAGCCATTAGACTCTGAATACACCGTTACGGCCGTATTGTTTACAAGCTTGGTTATAATTGAAGCGGAAGCAGATGCTGCAGACCGCATATTCAGACTCGAGCCATCATTCACACTTACGTATTTAACTAATGTGTTTTCTTCTCCATCTGGATTCAGCCCCGGTACAGAACCAGGCTTCGTTGCCGATAGATATTTCGTACTGACATAACCTTCTCCGCCATAGGCTTTAACTTTTGACCAGCCATTTGATTCCGAGATGACTTCAACCTCTACACCCCTTGCCAATTTCACAATGACGGAAGCACTATCTGACGGTTTATTCCGCATATTCAATGAACCCGAACTGACATTTACATATTTCGTTGTCGTTTTTTCAGGTATGGATGGTTTGGAGTCCGTTCCAGGCTTTGTCGTGGAAAGATAGTCAGTGCTGACATACCCATCCTTCCCATTTGCCTTGATTTTCGCCCATCCATTGGATTCCGAATACACCGTCACTTCCGTTCCTTTTGACAGCTTTGCGACTATGCCCGCGCTATCCGACCCGCTTTTTCGCATATTGAGCGTTCCAGAGCTTACGTTTACATATTTCGTCGTCGTTTTTTCAGGCGTGACTGCCGTTGAACCCGTTCCCGGTTTTGTTGTCGATAGATATTTGGTGCTGACATGTCCGTCTTTTCCATTGGCTTTGACCTTGGCCCAGCCTTTGGATTCCGAATAGACCGTCACTTTCGTTCCTTTTGACAGCTTTGCGACTACGCTCGCGCTTTCCGATCCGCTTTTTCGCATATTGAGCGTTCCAGAGCTCACGTTTACATATTTTGTCGTCGTTTTTTCAGGCGTGGCCGTCGATCCCGATCCCGGCTTTGAAGCAGACAGATATTTGGTGTTGACATATCCGTCTTTTCCATTGGCTTTGACTTTCGCCCAACCATTGGATTCCGAATACACCGTCACTTTCGTTCCTTTTGAAAGTATGGCGACTATGCTTGCGGTAGCTTTTCCACTTTTTCGCATATTGAGTGATCCCGTGTTCACGTTCACATATTTCGTCGTCGTTTTTGCAGGTGTGACTGCCGTTGATCCCGACCCTGGCTTTGAAGCAGACAGATATTTATTGCTGACATATCCATCCTTTCCATTGGCTTTGATTTTCGACCAGCCATTGGATTCCGAATACACCGTCACTTTCGTCCCTTTTGAAAGGATGGCAACTATGCTTGCGGTAGCTTTTCCACTTTTTCGCATATTGAGTGAACCCGTGCTCACATTCACATATTTCGTTGTCGTTTTAACTGTCGCCTCAGCTTTGGTTACTGTTCCAGGCTTCGTTGCCGATAGATACTTCGTGCTGACATATCCATCCTTTCCATTGGCCTTGATTTTCGCCCAGCCTTTGGATTCCGAATACACCGTTACCTGTGTGCCTCTTGTCAGCTTTGCGACTATGCTTGCACTATCACTACCGCTTTTTCTCATATTAAGTGAACCTGTGCTCACATTCACATATTTTGTTGTCGTTTTAACGGCCGCCGAAGCTTTTTTTACCGCTCCAGGCTTCGTTGCCGATAGATACTTGGCACTGACATATCCTTCTTTTCCATTGACCTTGACCTTTGCCCAGCCTTTGGATTCCGAATACACCGTCACCTGTGTGCCCCTTGTCAGCTTCGCGACTAAGCTTGCACTATCACTACCGCTTTTTCTCATATTAAGTGAACCTGTGCTCACATTCACATATTTCGTTGTCGTTTTAATGGTCACAGCAGTTTTCTTTAAAGTCCCTGGCTTCGTTGCCGATAAATACTTGGTACTGACATATCCTTCTTTTCCATTGGCTTTGATCTTCGCCCAGCCTTTGGATTCCGAATACACCGTCACCTGTGTGCCATTTGCCAGCTTTGCAACTATGCTTGCACCTTCCCTCCCGTTTTTTCTCATATTGAGCGATCCGGAATTCACCTGCACAAACATGACGTTTTCAATATTGGCCTGTTCCGCATGTAGTGGAGCTGCAGATATTTTTTCTTCGAAAGCAACTGTAGACAACACTGCAAAACAGAAAGTTGGTATAATTAATTTCTTCATCTCATTCTCCCTACTAAAGAATTATATTTTTAACATTTATTTAAATATCGGTTAAAATTAGTATAATAATATAGGTAAATATGCTCATTCATCTAAAATATATCATATTCCTTTAGATCTACAGGGAGATAAAGGTGATTGTAATATAATAGTAAACTAATAGACATTTATGTAATTAAATAGAAATATCCGCAACGAACCTTATACGCCAAGCAAATGATGAATATAAAATATATTGATATAATTAATTACCACTCAAATTAATGCTAATGAGACGAGCATCTTTCTGCCTAAACCGAATATATATAAAGGGTAAGCACACGATCCTTATATTTGACGGAACGAGGCAATAACCTATATAATTACTGTATATAACTTATAAGAATCCTTCTGTTAAGGGGAGTAGCTATACAATAAAGTCGTCAGTACAGGATGGAATCCTCGGCTTTATTGGCAACTGATTTTAGTTGTTTGCAAGACCTTGCCGATTATTTGGTGAGGTCTTTTAATTTTTAAAAGACGGTATAACCAATAATCGGTTATACCGTCTTTTTCGATTCGAAAAAATTGCACAATAGAGGTGAAAAGTATGCAGAACTATAATGAATTAGCTCAAAGCGTTAAGATTTCCGATGATAAAAAACATATATTGCTCGATGCCGACCCATCTTTATCACTGATCGGAAAAGGCCGAAGCGCATATGTATTCCGAATACATTCCACCAATAAGGCACTAAAAGTGTTTTTCCCGGATCATACTCACACAGCTAAAGTTGAAGCTGAAATATACAAAACCGTCCAATCCATCGAATACTATCCAACCCTATATGATGCGGGGGTAAATTACCTGGTTATAGATCACATTGAAGGCAACACTCTTTTTGAATGTTTAACATTGGGAATCCCGATAACGGAAGAAAACATTGCGGAGATAGACCATGCGCTGCAATTGGCAAGGAAAGAGGGATTGAATCCTTCGGATATCCATTTACGAAACATCTTCATAACTTCTGAAAAAAAGGTGAAGATCATTGACGTTGCAAGGTTTAAGCAAGTGAAATCCTGCAATCAGTGGCACGACTTGAAAAGCGCTTTTCACCTTTTCTATTCGAAGTCATTTTTTCCGAAGAAGATCCCCAGCTTCATACTGAATTCGATTGCAGCGATTTATAAAAAAAGATTTCTGCCCATTTGATCCTTACTATAAAAAAATCACATTGGAGGCACACATATGAAAAAAATAATGACCTTTGCGCTGCTGTCCATCCTTACATTAAGCGGATGCTCAGCTTTAGAAGAAGTCAATTCATCCTTGGAGTATGCAGATAATGCGACGGAGTATGTAAATACCGTTAAGGATTTTGCCAATGAGGTGCCCGCAATGTCCCAGGACGCCGTCACGAATGCAGAAGCAAGAGCAAATCTTGAAAAAGAACTGGAATTGATGAAAACGGAGATTGAAGAATTTGATGCAACTGAACCACCCCAAATCGCTGAAGGCATCCATGAGAAGATCGTCAGCTCAAATCAACAGCTTTCAGATGGAATTGAATTATATCTGAATAATATTGAAAAGGGCCAAATTGACCCTAAGGCATTGGAAGATTCAGAGATAATGAAATCAATCGATAATATAACGGGCTTGGCAAAACAAATTGAAGAGTTGGGTAATTAAGCATCCTGCAATGAATAAAAAGGAATCGCTTGAAACAAATTATTGACATGAAACCAAAAGGTTTTATATAATCAAAAAAGCGAAACCAATTGGTTTCATATTTTCACTTAAAAAGGAGAAACAGTATGGAAAATACATTACAGGATATCAAGAAGACAATTATTCTTGAAGCACCTATCCAAAAAGTTTGGGATACAGTTTCGACTGCAGAGGGCATAGCTTCATGGTTCATGCCAAATGATTTTCAACCGAAAGTGGGACATGAGTTCCATGTGCAATCACCCTTCGGTCCATCTCCTTGTAAGGTAACGGAGTTAGATGCTCCTCATCGTCTTTCATTCAGTTGGGATACGGACGGTTGGTTCATTTCCTTCATTTTAAAAGAACTGGATGACAAAACGGAGTTCACCCTTATTCATGGTGGCTGGAAAGAGCCTGAAACGATTCTTCCGAAACCGAACGAAAAAAGCTCAGTGATTCGCGATAGAATGAATCATGGCTGGGAGCAGATCGTTAATCAAGGTCTTAAAAAGGCTGTTGAGGGCTAAGTGTCTGCAGCAGAAAAACATGATGTATTTCAGGCTATAGCCGACCCGACCCGCCGAAAGGTCCTGCAATTGCTTGCTGAAGGGGATTTACCCATTTCAGAAATCACTTCTCACTTTTCCATGAGCCGTACAGCGATTGCCAAGCATCTTCATATCCTTTCTGAAGCTGAATTGGTCAGTGGCCGGAAGGTAGGAAGGGAGAAACGCTTCCGGCTTCAGCCGGAACCTTTAGCGGAATTGAAACAGTGGCTTTCTTTTTACGATCAATACTGGGATAACAAATTATCCATCCTTAAACATGTGATTGAAAATTCAGGCGAAAATGGATTGAAAGTCATCGAAGCAGAAAAGAACACGGATGAACCATTATAATGAGAAAACCCCCGGCGCATTGCACCGGGGGTTTTTCATTTGTTTATGCATCCATCTCAATATTGTATGCTTTTCGCTTTTTGATGACCATCGTTAGCAATAGCAGTAGATTAAAAACAATGATGCATCCAGTAAGGAACACTATACTCGCTGTCAATGCATCCGCTCCAAGGCTCGTACTCATTGCCTGGCGGAAGCCCATGACAGAGTATGTCATGGGTATGAACGGGTGAACATGACTGAAGAAGTTATTGGTCAGTTCTACAGGGAACATTCCTCCGCTTGCACCTAGCTGTAATACAAGGAATATCATCGCCAATAAACGACCTGGATTTCCAAATCCTACGGTCAGGAAGGTAACGATGAACATGAACGTAAGGGATGTCAGGATGGATACCCCAATGAATTGCCCCATGTTCTCGACCTGTAAATCCATTCCCCATATCATGATTGCATCCAACACTAATGCAGATAGCGTCGCTTGGATAAACAGGACCGTAAATTTACTGAACCACCATGCCACCCCTGATGTAGGCCTTGTAGAGGGCAAGCCTGTCGGGAATCCCATATTGAAGGCAATAGCCCCTACAAATAACCCAAGAGACAATACATAAGGAGCCAGTGCATGACCATAATTCGGCACGTCACTGCTTTTTTGTTCTTTGACCTTTGTCGGTTCAGCAATCATGCTGTATAATTATCATCGGTTGTTTTATTTTCACTTATTTCTTCTGCACCATCACTAAGTTTTTCCGAAAGCTCGACCGTTCCATCTTTAAGTGATGAGATTCCATCACCCAATTTGCCGGAACCTTCAGCAAGTGCTGATGAACCTTCATTGATCTTCCCTGCGCCATCAGCAAGCTGGATGACTCCATTGCTCAAAGTAGGCAGGTTGCCTGCCAATTGTTCCGTGCCTTTAACTAGTGCTGATGAGCCCTCGTTCAATGCCGCTGAGTTGGCATTCAGTTGATTGGCCCCATTAGCCAGTTTGCTTGCCCCTTCACCAACTTGGCTAACACCAAATGCGTACTTCTCAAGACCATTCCCAAAGGAGGATGAACCTGCTTGCAGTTGTGAAACCCCATCAACCAACTGACCAGATCCCTCAGTTAGTTTTGAAAGGCCATTATTTAACGAGGAACCGCCTTGTGCTAACTGGTTGATCCCTTTCACTAATTCTGGTGTCCGTTCATTTAAACTTTGTGTTGCCGCCGTTAATTGATCGCTGCCTTCTACAGCTTCATTAAAACCGCCATTTAATTGGGTCGCACCAGGAATCAATTGTTCATTCAGTGCGTTCCTTATTGCCGTATATCCGTTTAACGCTGAAACGGCGTTTGGATTGACTTTATTCACCGCATTATTTAAATTGGCCACTTGTTCCGGAAGCTGGCCTAATCCATTCAATACAGGCATTACTTTATCCGTTAATTGTGTTGATATGTCGGATACACTTGCAGCAAGATTCGATGCGATTCGTTTTTGTGCTTCCGCCTGGCCTTGAAGTTCATTTTGAATGGCTCCGATTAATTCGGATTGCTGTTCACTGGTCATGCTTTTGAAGGCTTCCGTGTTTTGAACGGCATTGATCGTGCTCTGACCATTATTCGCAATCGTTGATTGAAGTTCCGTTAAGGCCGCTTGACTGTTATTGAGGTCTTCGGTAATGCCGGATACGGTACCGGACGTGCTGCTTCCTGCGGGAACCGCTTCTTGCAATTGATTTACACCGCTTTGAATGCTTGTCAGTCCTTGCTTAAGCTGATTCAGCTGTTCTTCTGCGGGCAATTGGCCATCCATTTTTTTTAGGCCGTCATTTAACGCCTGGCTTCCTTCTGCCAGTTTATTGATTCCCTCGTTTAAACTCTGCTGACCTGCTGCCAATTTTGGAATTCCTGTCGATTGGTCCGTCAGCTGGCTTGCATTTTGTGATAATTGATTCAACCCATCATTCAAATTCGCACTTCCCGTTTGCGCTTGTGCCAATCCAGTATTTAAAGACTGCGCTCCTGGAACCACTTTGGCCAGCCCTGTGGAAAGTTGGGATGAACCTTGTATAAGTGCTTCACTGTTATTAGTTAATTCCCCTGTGCCTGATGCGAGTTCGGTCGCACCCTTTTGCAACTGACCGACACCGGAAGTATATTGTGAAATTCCCTTATTCAATTCCGCCGCGCCACTTTCAAGCTTGTTGGCCCCTTCCAAAAACTCGCCAACGCCAATTTGAAGTTTATTCGCTCCATCTTTAAAAGTTAATGTGCTCGAAGCTAACTTATTCAGATTTTCCGTCACTTCTTTGTTTCCATCATGCAGTTTTTTTGCACCGTCATCCAGCTTTGATGCCCCATCTGCCGCTTCACCGAATCCTTCTCCGATTTCATCCAGTTGTGAGAAGATCGCCTCCGCATATTCTTTTGTGACACTTTCCGCAATTTCCGTTTTCAAATTATTCGTTGCCTGTTTCCCGACCGTTTCAGAAACGAAACTGCGTCCAGGATTCACATCATACGTCAAATTCATTTTCTTGGGCTTATCATCCATGACGGTAGAAGCATTTTTTGAAAAGTCTTCCGGAATGGTAACGACCATATAATATGTACCATCATCGAATCCTTTTTTCGCCGCTTTTTCCGTTACGAAATGCCATTCTAAATCATCATTGTCCTTTAACTGCTCGACTAGCTCATTACCGACTGTTAAGGTTTTTCCCTCATATTCCGCCTTCACATCCTTATTCACGACTGCAACAGGCAATTTGCCCGTATTTCCGTATGGATTCCAAGCAGAACTAAGGAATAACCCCCCATAAATAATCGGGACGAACAGTAAAACGATCGCGACACCGACCAGTTTTCGATTTGTAAGGAAGAGCTTCCATTCTTGTTTAAGCATGTTCACTTCTTTTCACCTTTCTTTTCACGCAGTACATCACTCAATGACGCGGTATTCCAATTAAGAGTCGGTATGTCCGTGGTGCCAAAGCTTTCTTTAAGCAAATCCGCCACTGTTTGACTGGAAAAGAACTCTATTAAAAGTTGATCCGCCCGAGAAAACATCCGGCGAAGGACGTCCATCCCCTTCTCTGCATACTCTCCATCTTTGAACGCTTTTTCTATAAGTCCTGTATCCGGAAACATCGAAATGGGACCTTCCATCGCCTCAATAATTTCAAGGTTTTTAATCTTATCTACACTTTTGGCAAGAGTAAGGCCGCCGTTATTACCAGGAACGGAAGTGATTACCTGCTTTATGACCAATTTCCTTATGATTTTTTTCAAATAAGAAGGAGACACCTCTAATCTCCTGCTGATCTCATTAGACGAAAGCGGGACATTTTTATCCTGGGTAGAGAGTATAACGATGATGCATATAGCTTGCTCGACCCCTTTTGTTAATTGCAAATCAGTTCACCTCTTTCAATATGTATGTGGATATCAGATATCCATAATGGATATTCGGTATCTATAATTAAAACCCGTTTCACCTTAGAAATCAAGTCATTTCTAGAAAAAAATTCCTAAAAAAAGATGAACCCCTCATTACAGCACCATACGGGGTTCACCTTTTTAAGATCTTTTATAGGTCCTTTAGAAATTCATTGACCGCTTCGGGAGTTTTAGCATTTGCACTGTGCAGGTGCGCAACCTTTTCCCCATTTTTAAATACTAATAGTGATGGGATTCCCATTACCGTTTGCTCTTCAGAAATCTCAGGGAACTCGTCACGATCGATTGTAAACCACTGTTTGTCTTGATGTTCTTGAGTGATCTCATCGATGAACATGTCTAAACGCTTGCAGTCCGGGCACCATGTAGTCGTAAAAATCCCGACCGTCAGTCCTTCTTGGTTGATTTGTTCACGATATTCTTGTTCTGTATTGATGTTTTTCATGATCGTCTCCTCCGGGCTTTTATACTTTAATCCATAATGTACTCAAGGATTAATATATAATTAATTCCTTCACAGCACAAACGGTTTATCCTAAAAGTTCGAACTCTTGCCCGGTTTCCCCCCTCTCCTTTATCCAAAATATTCAAGCAGCCCCCCATTCACCTTTATTGTCCTTGGAAAATTCCCTTGCAATAAGGCTGACTCCAATCATAGGCTAATGTTCAAATCTTTAATGGCTTGCGGCAATGCAGGGAAAAGCGTCCCAATTGTAGCGCTTGTTATGGTTGTATATCCAACAGTAGCTAAACCGGCAATGATGCCCGCTGACGCACCCTCCTTCGTCACGAAATTCTTTTGCAGGAGACTGGCAATGAAAGATGGGAACAATTGAGTTACCATGCTGTATCCCATCAATAAAAGGGCGCCAAAAGAAAGGACTTTTCAATAGTGTTTCTGCAATCCCTAAAGCATCTGTATGCCCAAATTGTGGTTATGTAGCTTTCTATATTGATGAGTTTAGAGAATTTATTATGTAAAAATATAAATCTGCATCATTCCACCTTTTTCAATTCCATAAATCCTTCCCCATCCACTGAAATATCTAGCTGCTGATTTATGACTAGCGAAAGCGGAAAGATTTCCGACTCTTTATCCGAAAAAATCCAACGCCGTTTCCTTGGACCTAAAAGTAAAAACGAACCTTCTTCATGTTCCCCCATGAAATTCAACCCATCTTCTCTTATGACTTCACCATTCCTTACAGGCACGCCATTGCTGATCAACCGATTTCCCAAAGCCCTGACTTCATCTGTCGTAATGTTTATTTCACTGATGCACAGGACGTTTTGAGCTGAAAAAGACTCAGCCTCGGATTCGGGTGATACGGAATATCTCGATATGAACTCGACAATGTTGCCTGAAGGGTCTAAAAAATAAAAAGATTGTGCGTCGAAAAAGCTGAAATAAACTTCGTCTTCATCCTCTTCTCTAGTCAATTCCACTTTTGATTTCGCCCATGCTTTTGCCGAAGAAAATAAATTGGGCGGAATGTTCATGGCAAAATGGTAAAAAGGCTTTTCTTTTTGATGATATTTTTTAATTTCAAGCACACTTTCCCCTGCCTTCATTTCAAAACCATCATCAGTTAGCGATAGTAGCTCAAATCCTAACACCTCAACATAAAAATTCCGCATTTCATTCCATGCCTGACTATACAAAGTGACCTTATTGATAATCACATTCAATCCCCCTCCGCTTAACAAATATTGTAAGATAATACTGCATTTGTGCAAAGATTCCGCGCTTTGCCTAATCTATATAATTCTATTCACTCTGCCTTTTTTCACCACAAATAACTTAAAAAGGAACGCCAAAATCGGTGGTCCCTCGTTTCAGCCTTATTGAAAGGTTCACTCTTTAATTTTCAGTCCAAGCATGGCTGCAAAGACTATCGCTTGGTCCGGGGAAACTTCGCATCCTTTTAAATCTTCCGGGGATACGATAATCCTTTGAAATGTAGAACTGCTAATATCAATTCCTTTGAGCGGTGTCCGGGAAAAGTTCACTTCATTTAACCTGCATGTTTCGAACTTCACTTTAATGAATTTACACTCATAATAATCAGCACTTTCCAATGAGCAATGATCGAACCTCACTTGCTTTAAACTGGAATAACCAAAGGCACTTAAATTCAGGTTGCAATTCTCAAAGAAGACATTCCCTAAGCTTGCGTCAGACAGGTTAATGCCTAAAAGTTTGGACTCTTTGAATTCCACTCGATGAATCGAGCCGCCCATGAAATCGGCATTCGTTAAATCGCAATGATCAAAGATGACATCCGTCAGCTCGATATTCCTGAATGATACATCACTGAATGTCACATTTTTAAAAACAACCTGTGATACTACGATTTTGTCCATTTTTTCTCTATCGATCGTGCAGTTGGTTATGATACAGGACTCAAGATAAGGCTCATCTTGATAATATATTTCCTGAAAGTTCGCTTGTGTTAAGTCTTGGGGGATCTTTGGCTGTTCAATTTTGATTTTGCCTGACATATTATCACCTTTTCGCTTTATTCTTCAATCACTGGTTTATCCAATCGATAAGGTTCATCGCCGGTATTATAGCAACTGGTCTACTAAATTTCGACTTAACTATAAACTACATTACAGTGAAGTTCAATCTAAGAATTTCGCGAAAATGACTATTATTTTTCGTTATTTTGTGTCAACATTTTGCACAAAAAATGCTGCCTCATCGGCAGCTTGCTTACTTCATGAACGTATTGAATCCTGTTGGCATCCGGTAATAATAGAGAGCCGCACCCATTATAGACATCATTCCGCCTATCAGAAAAAATGCCTGAAAGATATTTCCTCCAACAGTCGGGGAATTGGATACAAAACCACTTGAAAACAGAAAAAGGACACCAAATCCCAACAAGAATTGGGCCATTTTTTTATCCTTCTTTTGAACAGGATATATCCCGAAAGTATGATGATGTACGATGCGGATAGGGCCATAAGAAATGGAAATAACGGTTTGAATTTTACGGCATAAACGAAATGATCGAAATTCGAAATATCAACTGCATCTATCGCTTGTTCATCATTTACGTGTGTGAAATACGTGGAATACTTCCATTCCCAAGGTCTATCCAGAATTTCACTTCCTTCATACCAGGTAAAAAACGTAAAAACCATAAAGAAAAGTGCAGCGATAATCATTTGCAAAAAATTGTTAAAAGACAATATCATCCCTCCAACTTTCCATTATACCAATAAATGGGTAATATTCAACCAGAGCCCAAAGTGATAAAGCAATATGTAAACAAACACTGTTTCCTGAATAATATAATCTAACCACTTTTAAGGAGCGTTTGAGATATGATCACTCATGGAGAAGACCTCCTTATTTCAGGAGCATGGTTACTCGGCATCGGCACACTTGTAGGTGCAATCGGGCAAACCCGGCAAACTTTAACGAGCACTGACCTCGGAAAAGATCTCGTCCTTAAAGGGAATGGCATTGAAGCCGTTGGAAATTCGCTGCAAGCAATCGGCCGTTCGAAAATGCTGAATCCGGAAAATGAACGTACGGAAACCTATTTCATATTCGGTTCTTGGCTTGAGGCCATTGGCAATATCGCAGATGCAGTTGGAATAGGTATGCAGTTGAGTGGTTCAGTGGAGGAGGGCATTAGAACCGATGTACTCGGCAGTGGAATCCAAGGCCTGGGCGCCGCAATTGAAGCATTCGGGGCATCGCTGACCGAGGAGACCATTTCACGCTCTTATGAGATCAAGGGAAATGGCCTCATTTCAGCCGGTTCATTTTTGGAATCCGTGGGAAATATTTTCATTTTAAATGAAAAAGTACGGATGGGAGAACATATTCTTTTACTAGGCAGCTGGACCCAAGTTTTCGGTGCATTTATATTGATCGAGGCCTTTTCACTTGGCCCAGAACCCGAACCTGAGAGAGGGAAAGATCGACATAACCGCCATTATAGCTATGCCAACTATTGTTAAGGGGCCACGAGTTCGACCTTCATCCGATCGGGATCTTCGAAATATACAGCAGAATAAAAAAGGCAATACAACACTTACGCAGGGTCCACTTATTTTATGATTCCGTTATAAATCTCTCCGCCGCCATTTATTTTGATAATTTTCAGGCGATTGGTATTTTTGACGAAAACGGTTTTATATTGTTTTTCACCATTAAGTTCAATAAGGAAGACTCGTTTGCCATCGTTATCCGTTTCCTTATTGAAAGTATAGTCTTCGTTGCCGATTTGCTCGGTGATTTTGTCATATTCGGGCAAAGAAGACCACTTCTCATGTTTAGGACTTGTTTGAGTTTCTGTTTGCGTGGGTTGTTTTTGTTGTTCATTTTCGGTTTGGGTTTGATTCTCATCCGTTGTTTGGACAGATTTTTCCCCGTTTTCATCCGCTTTGTCATTATTGCAGGCAGTTAGCATTGCTGCTGCAATCAACGCGATCATAGATTTATTCATGCTTCACATCATCTCCTATTCTATATTCCCATTCATTTTAACTAAAAACCTGATTTAACTAAACAAAACAAATCCGAGTGGACAGAATGGATTTGTTTTGTTATTATAGTTACTTAGGGTAACAATTACTCACGATAACTATATATTGATATAAGGGGTGTTTCTGATAAAGACTTTCCAAAAATTCTTTCAGCAATTATTGCTGTTGTACCGGCCGTTTGAAAATAATCTTAATATCCAGCTGAACAAGCATGATTTACACAGGGCGCAATGGTCCATTTTGTATTACTTGAACAATTATGGTTCGGCGACGCTTGTAGAGCTTGCCAATTACCAAAGCGTGGAAAAACCCACGATTACGAGGACCATTGCCCGCTTGGAAGAGCTGGGGTATGTCGAGCATGTGCCAAGCAAAGATAAGCGCGAAAAAAGAATGCGGCTTACGGAGCTTGGCAAAAAGGTCTACAGCGAAGTCCGCGTGACAATCGATCAATATGAACAGGAGATCTTGATAGGGATCACGGAAGAGGAACAACTCGCAGCCATACGCATCATGGGCGAAATTAGAAATAACATTATAAAGTAAGGAGATAATAACATGGATCAATCCAGAACCAGACTGTGGACGAAGGACTTTGTCATCGTTTCGTCCATCAATTTTTTCATAACATTAATCTTTTATTTACTGATGGTGACACTTGCCATCTATGCTGTTAATGAATTGGATGCTTCTACAAGCGAAGCCGGACTCATATCGGGGATTTTTATTATCGGGACGTTGATCGGACGCCTGTTCATTGGCCGTTTCATTGATTCAATCGGCCGCAAGAAAACTTTATTCATAGGTTTGATCTTTTTCACTTTGACAACACTTCTATATTTTGTGGACCTTGGAATTGGCTTCCTGCTTGTTAACCGCCTGATCCATGGGATGGCAATGGGGATGGCAAGTACTGCGACAGGCACGATCGTCGCCCAGATCATTCCGGCGACACGAAAGGGAGAAGGCATCGGCTATTACAGCATGAGCGCAACACTTGCGACAGCAATCGGTCCTTTCATCGGTCTGTTTATGGCTCAGCATACAAGCTTCCAGGTCATTTTCAGCTTCTGCCTGGCTTTAGGGGTAATCTCCCTGATTACAGCATTCTTCCTGTATGTCCCGGCATTGAAAGTGACGGCCAAAGTTACGGAAAGCAAAGGATTCAAGCTTTCCAATTTCATTGAACCTAAGGCACTGCCCATTTCAATCATCACTCTGTTATTGGCATTCTGTTATTCCAGTGTCCTTTCTTTCATCAGTTTCTATGCCATTGAAATCGATCTGGTCAATACGGCAAGCTTCTTCTTTGTAGTTTACGCAGTAGCCGTATTGTTATCACGTCCTATCTCAGGACCATTGATGGACCGGAAAGGATCGAACTTCATTATGTATCCGGCGTTCATTATTTTCGGGATCGGCTTGCTGCTTCTAAGTATGACAACAAATAGTTTCACTTTACTGGCAGCTGGTTTCCTCATCGGCCTCGGATTCGGTAATATGCAATCAAGCTCGCAGGCGATTGCCGTTAAACTGACACCGCCTCACCGAATGGGGATGGCAACGTCCACCTTCTTTATCATGCTTGATGCAGGACTTGGATTCGGCCCTTATATTCTGGGTTTCATCATTCCGGTAACAGGTTACAGCACACTTTATGTCATCTTGGGCGTTGTGGTCATCGCAACCTCCGTCCTTTACTACTTCTTGCACGGCAAAAAGGAACGTACAGCCAGAACGAACTTGGCTTCCATTTAAATAAAAAGGGATATCCCATTGGGGGATATCCCTTTTTCATTTAAGCTTATTTGGTCCTTATTTTACTTCCAAGTCATTGATAAAAAGTCCAAAACTTTTGCTGTTCTTTTTATTCATGACTGTTTCACCTTTATATAAAGTCTTTCCAGTCTTTATATCTGCAATCAAGAGTTTGGCAGGCTTGTTTGTTTTCCCCTCTTGATTCATTCCGTTCAATAGGAAGTACACACGCCCGTTCTTAAAGGCAGCGGTATATTGCTCTTCTTTATTAGCAGCTATATCCAGCTCCGTATCATTCGTTATCGTTTGACTGCTGAGATCAAACGTTTTAATGCGATATTTACCTGATTTCATTTCAACTGCATAAAGGTTTTTTCCGTCTGAATATCCTGATCTAGCCATGTCCAGGCTCAGCGATCCTTTTTTTACCGTTTCTAATTTTTCCGTTTCATAATTATAAGATATAAGCTTGCTTTCTTTTAGTTTTTCCTCAAAGCCATCCTCATGATTTACCCCTTTAATTAACGAGATTAATACCATGTTGTTTGGCATGGAGGGAGCAACATCAATTGGCATCTCAAAATCAACTTGTTCTGGGTCAGTAAAGGTTTCAGTTACAAGGGTTTTATCGCTCAAGACTTTTTTATTGGCTACATCGATCGTATACAGATGAACTTCTTTCGTTTGCTTCTCATTGTAGGAATTCACATCATTCATCGTTAAAACCTGTAGTTTTGAATGGACCAACTGCACATCCCTGACATCAGCATTCATGATTCTCCCTTGATTCGGAAGCTCGATTTGGAATGAAGTTTCCTCTTCGTCCTTCTTCTCCAGTAAACCGATATCAAACTTTGCTTCCATATCCCCGCTCTTTGTATATTCGCTATTCACCCAAGCGTAAGCAAGAAAATCATCGTCTTCATATAAAGAACTAACGGAATCCTTGCCACGCATAAACGAACGATGTTCTTTTACCAATGTTTCAATTTGCTGATTTTGTCTTCCAGTTAAGTTCTCCAAGTAAGACCTTTCGCTGGCATATGTCGTTGTATTGGATTCAATCGTTAATGGTTCATAAAAATTACTGCCCTTTTGAAGCGTAGCATTTATGGTTACCGGATCAAGCTCTTTATCGCTGCCTTCCAGTGTCTTGAACGTATACTTTGGAAGGCTGGAAGCGGAGGAAGCTACTTTGACATAATAGGTCCCGATGCTTAAGATGACAACCATTCCAATAATGATGCTGCATAAATAACGTTTCACCTTGTTCACTCTCCTTTAAAGTTGTTGTTATACGGTAACGCGATTTTTCAATAACCAAGCACCAAGCCAAACCGATAATCCTGTCAAAATGATTCCTATTGCGAGCAGCAGGCCAAATAATTCATTAGGATAGAAATGGAAATCCCCAAACCCCATTACGAAAAATGGAGCTAAAAACAACACAGCAGCGATTCCGCAATATAACAAGCCCATTATGATTCCTTTTATGCGGAAACTTCTTTCAAACATGATCGACGTGAATAATATCGACATGATCATAAGACCGGCGCCATAGGAAATCAGGAATTGCGTAAACGTGCTTGGAATGATCAATGACAAAATCGGATTGGCTATCGTGATAGTAGAAATTGACATTTCATTCAAGAGCGCTTCCGGCACATTTGAATTAAATAGGGCATTTTGCATAGGTAAAATGATGATCTGGAAAGCAATCAACCCTAATACCATCAGGAAAATGGCCGTAGCTTTTGAAAGGTAGATCGATAATCTGGATGTTGGTACCATCAAAAGACGATAAATGAACGTATTCTTTCCAAACCAATCACGATACCAAATAAGGAAAATGTAAAAAATAAGGGCAACCGCACTCAGCGCTATCGGTCCAACAAACAAAAGGGTATTGGCAATATGATTAAAATCAAGGCTTCCATAATTGGTAATATAAGCGGCTTCAGATAGTCTTTCTTCTTTCATGATATCCCTGGCATCTTTAAGAAGGCTCTTCGTTACGATGATCACTCCGGCAAATTGCGAAACCAAGGTGATCAACAATAAGCTAAGATAGATTTTACTGAAACGGTTGATTTCAAAGTTCACTAGTTTTATATATCGCATCATGATTGATACACCTCTCTCATTACATCGACTACCGATTTTCCTTCCTCTTCCCGCATTTCTTCTGTATTGAACTCTTTAAGCACTGAACCGTTATCCAGTAAAATGACCTTATCGATCAAATGTTCAATATCACCGATTTCATGGGTCGTGATGATGACTCCTCTATCTTCAATCAGGTGGCTCGCAAAGACATCGGCAATTTGCTCGCGGCTAAACATATCGATTCCCGAAAATGGTTCATCCATCAGTACATAATCGACGTCAAGGGCCAAACCAAGCATCAGGTTGAGCTTAGCTGTATTCCCTTTTGACAATTCCGAAATGCGATTCTCCTCTTTAAGCTTGAAAAACCCCATCAGTTGGTTAGCTCTTTCCGGATTCCAGGACGTATAGAAATCCGACATGAAAACAATGGCCTGTTTAATGGTCATTTGCGGAAGCATGGTCGGTGCGTCCGGAATGAAGGTGATTTTTTCATAACTGTCCTTTGTCATCTTTTGATCATCGATCAGGATTTCACCTTTATATGGCGTCAATCCCATGATCGCTTTGAGTGTAGTCGTTTTACCTACACCATTTATCCCGATCAGACAAGTGACTTCCCCTTTATTGGCTGTAAATGAAACACCATCCAAGATCTTTTTCCGGCCATAATTCTTGGAGATCTTTTTTACTTCTATCATTTTTCTTCCTCCTCCCTTATTTCTTCCGAGTATTTTTCTTTAACCACACGAAGCAGTTCATCAACTGGTACATTAATCGGACGAATCGCATCGACAAACGTATCGACGGCTGCCAAAATCAATTCCTGCCTCACAGCCTGTAGTATCGTTTCATTCGTCGTGATTTGACTGGGGAAATTTCGTTCAGTATGAATCAAGCCCTGTTCCTCCATTTCTTTATACGCTTTTTGAGCAGTATTGGGATTTATATTGAGTGAAGCCGCCAGTTCTCTTCGAGAGGGAATTTCCTGCCCCGCCACGAAATTGCCAATGGCTATTTGTTCTTTGAAATGCCTAACGACTTGCAGATATACCGGTTCCCGGGTATTTACGTTCATTAAAACCACCCCCTATTTATTAAAAAAAGCCTGATATTCGTGTATGTACTAAGTGGTTCATACACCTTATAGATGTACTATACCCGTAATACACCTAAGCTGTCAACAAGGAATTCCAAAAAAATGAAAACCCCGTATGCGCAGGGCAGACGGGGTTTTTCCTTAGTTGCTTTTCATGGAGATGCTAAAATCTCATTGAAATAGATGGTGAAGCAGCCGATCTTTATCTTCGAAAAACTGTTTCATTAACAAATAGTGATTGGACTCCTCTAACTTTACCTCACTCATTCCCTCATCTGAAATTTGGAGGATTTTAGCATCCGGGTAGGCCATGATGATCGGGGAATGGGTGGAAATGATGAATTGGGAACCTTGTTGAACAAGCTCATTTATCCTGGCCAGCATCGATATTTGTCTCAATGGCGATAAAGCAGCTTCAGGCTCATCGAGGATATACAATCCATCGCCTTGAAATCGTTCTACAAAAGCAGAAAAAAATGATTCCCCATGAGATTGCTGGTGGAGTGATTTTCCACCGAAGGAATCGATGATTTTCGACCCATACGATGTTTCCCTGTCCAATTCCTCTATATTCGTTGCTAAATTATAAAAGGTTTCCGCCCTAAAGAAAAAATGATCCTTCGGTTTGTATACGCCTCTTTTCAAACGGAGGTATTCGTCCAAATTGGAGTGTGAATCATAATTGGAAAAATTGAAATTCAACGTTCCGCCTTCTGGATTGAAGCCATACGCAATCGCAATGCCTTCAAGCAAGGTGGACTTCCCCATTCCATTTTCCCCGATGACATAGGTAACACTGGGATGAAAAGCCACTTCCTGAAGGTGCCTGATAACCGGAAGATCAAGAGGGAAATGTTCATACGAAGATATTCGGTCTCGATTGAGGTAGATGCCCCTGATATACTGTGAATCATAATCTAGCTTCATTTGTTATCACCTTCTGTAGAAAATGTTTTGAGCGTCTTTCTTCCATTCCATATAAGTTCCAAGACGCCATTGATTGTTCAAATCGATAGATTGATAATGTTTGATTCTAAATGACCGCCCACTTTGGATGCAATTCAATTAAACTAACTGAAATATCTTTCACTCCCGATTCGTTTATCAGTGCAGGCCATTCCTTATCCGCATACCGTTGATGTGAATCTTCATTGTCCCATAATGAGACGACAAGATATCTGCCGTTTTGCCTTTTACCGAATGCGCCAGACAGCATGCCCTTGCTTCCTACTTCTATTAGCACCTGCTCAAAACGGGTTCGTTTATCCTTTTCAACAGAACAGTCAGCCACTTGCAGTAATTTCCCCTTGCCAAAAAAAGCTGTAATGTCCGTTGTTCCTATATTGGATATGCTCTCGAATATATCGACAGAAATGTTTGTATAAGTACTTCCTTGGTCACTCTTCCCGAATATTTCATCATGCTGATGCTGCATGAAACGTTGATAGCAATGGATATCTTTCCAAACGGAGAGAATGCCTGCTTCATGGGGTTCATTTCTATTCCACCCTCCGGTTTGACCGATGAAGCCAACACAATGGCGCAATTCTCCCCATCCCTCTTGTGCTTTTGAAAATGAACGCTTGTTTTCCTCATTCACTTGGCATTTAATCCACTTCATCAACATGATGATCCCCCTCATTCGCCGCCCAATGTTTCGCTTTTTCATCAACCTTTTTTATAAAATCATTTTTTCCATTTACATAACCTTTGATATCCATTGGAAATTCCGCTGCCAAGCACTGCTTCAGCCTACTATACTTTTGTGCTTCATCAGGGTGTGATAGCAAATAATCCCGAAAAGCGAGGTGTCGGGATATTTCTTCATGTCCTTCTTGAAACATGTGAATATGGTGTGTCCTCTCATCCCCGCCTTTACGAAAAAAACGTCGTCCAGCCATTCCGTTCTCCCCCATGGCATCATACCCTATCCCTTCCATCTCTTTATTAAAATCAGCCACACATTCCACATCTTTTACCACTGCCAAAATATCTATTATGGGCTTGGCATGGATTGCCGGGATGGACGTACTGCCAATATGGTAGGAATTCATCATTTCAGGCCCAAAAATATCCTGTAATTTTTGGCATTCATCATGAAATAACTTGGGCCATTCTTTCTTATATGGTACGACTTCGACCTTTCTCATGAAAGCCTCCTTGATAGGAATTCGCGTTTACATTCCGTTTTGCTATTTCCTTATTTTAACACCAATGTGCATGCATCACAAAAAAGCAGCCGGGATAATAACCCCAGTTGCTTTTTGGATAACGCTTACATTTTATTTGTTTTACTTCGCTTTTTGTATCGAAGTCACATTTGAATCTTTCAAAATAGTTGGTTTCATGCCTCTTCGCTGCGGAATGCCTCTTTCCTCCTGTTTCTTTGCAACCCACATCGTCAACATGGGTGTCAGGATTGCCGTCACCAATACACTTGTCGCGATGATTGCTGTTGCCGATTCTGCTACAGGAGCGAATTGTATTGGCCCGATATTCGATGCAGAAAAACCACCGACAGCCATAGTGGCAGGAAATGATTTAGTATTACGTGAAATCCTTAGCTATTTGAAAAAGCAAAAAATCTCGATTCCTGGGGAAGTGGCGATTGTAAGCATTGATGATGTCGCTTATACGGAGTTTTATGAACCATCCATCACAACAATTAAAGCCCATACAGCAAATGGGAATTAAAACATCTGAGTTATTATTGAACCGGATAATCAATTCGGATCAGGCCCCGTACATTACTTATCGGTTTGCCCCCGAACTCATCGTTCGAAGTTCATGCTAATTGTTCAAACAAAAACGGCAGTTTAAATCACTGCCGTAACCATTTTTCAGGTAATTCAAAACTTTCACCTTGTAAGTCAACTGCCATTTGCTGATTCGATGACATTTAGGATAAATGGGGCTTTCGCTTTCGTGTACCCCACAATATCTGCAGGATGCTTTTGCGCCAATGATAATTTTAATTGCTGATATTGTTTCCGTACGTCAGGATGGCTTCTTAGATAGTCCCTGAATGAAAGTTGATTCTTCCACTGTTCACTTCCGAATCTATAGATATGCAAATGGTGTGTTCCCGCTCTCCATTGGCCTTTTCTAAAGAAACGCCTTTCGGGAAACTCCTTATGCGGGACAAATTCATACCCAATCGATTTCAACGGTTCAATGAACGTGTTAACTTCAGCTAAATGTTGGACGCCCGCCATGATGTCCAAAATCGGTTTGGCCCCCAACCCGATGATGGATGTACTTCCAATATGCTCAACACAAAGGGAATCGTTCTTTAAAACCTCCATTATTCTCGCTTTTTCCTGTTGAAATTCACTGACCCAAACAGGGTTATATTCCTCTATCTTCACTGTTTTTTCCATATAATCACTCAACTTTACTTGAAATCGTATTATCAGCCATCATTTTTCATCACGTGACCATTTTATGAAAGGTTCTTGCGTGCTCGGCTCATGGTAAGTTCCGGCATACACCTTTTCTTTTCCCGTTATTTTATTCGTTCGGATGACTATATATCTTCCTTTATCATAATTTTTGGTAAGATAATATTTCCGGTATGAAAACCCCTTTTCGGGCCCGGTTAACTTTTCTTTAGTTTTATACACTTGAGGCTTATTCAAGCTCTCTTTCACTACACGTTTAATATTCAGCGGCGTGCCCTCAAGCTTAACATCACTTCGGAAATCGGAATCCCTGGTCTCCGTTTTCCCTGAAGGAACGGATGCCAATTCGATCGTATCATTAGTTTGTTCCGAGAATGATTTTGTGACATTGTATGAATAAAGGATATTCATGGAACTTATATTGTGTTTCATTTTGCCAGCAAATTCAGGCATGGCAAAATTCAATAGAAAGGTGATCGATATACATACGATTAATAAGATAAGCGAAATTTTCTTCATATTTCCTCTTTCTCAACTATGTATTCTTGTAATTCAACTTGTTCATTTTCCTTAGGAATAATCCCAAATTTAGCGATTAATAGAATGGCAAGAAAACTGAAACAGCAAAAACTAGTATTATCACTTGTAATAAATGAGGCCTGTATAATACGGGATGCCAATAATGAATTCAAAATATAAGAAAAAAGAAACCCTGAATAGGATAGGCAAACCAGATAGTTTCCAATCAATGCCCTCTTGTAATGTACATACTCCGATTTATTTCCATTCCTGATACTGACGCAATGTCTAAATTGCCTAATGAGACCGTATGTGAAACCAATAATTAACATGACTACAATGACAAAATCAATTATTGCTTCCTCCACTGTTTACTCCTCCCTGGTAATTCGACCTAAAAATATTGTAAATTATTACATTAAACTCATGATATACCATTTATGATAAAATGATAAATATTTCCTACTTTTATATTGGAACCTTTCGGCTTGATGCTTCCATTACTATCAAAAAGGTTTTCCCAATTCAAATCGATCTTGATTACAACATTCTGTCTTAGTTTCACCTATGAGATTCTTCAGCTTTTATTTGAATTGGAACAGTAATTTGCTGTCCTTCTTTTATCACTAGGTCCATTTTACGCAGCGGCTGAATTATCCAATTTTGTTGAAAGACGAATACATGCATGTCCTTATTCTTACGTCTAAAGCGAGATAAGGTTTCAATATAAAGGAAAATATACCTAATATTACTGAGAATGCACAAAAAAAAGACCACCAGATTGGTGGTTAGAGACTGTAAACAAAAGGGGTTCACCTAAAATTTCAAAACCAAATTGATTAGAACGAAAGGTGCGAGACTCCTGCGGGAAAAGCGCGTCTAGGGGAGACACCGCAGGCGCAAGGCGACGAGGAGGCTCCCCCGACCGACCGCGGAAAGCGAGTGCCTGGAGTGGAAATCGACGTTCATTTTACAAGTCCTAATAAAACTGTAGAAAAAAGGGTTTTACCTATATTTCAAAACAAAATTGATTGGAACGAAAGGTGCGAGACTCCTGCGGGAAAAGCGCGTCTAGGGGAGACACCGCAGGCGCAAGGCGACGAGGGCCGACCGACCGCGGAAAGCGAGTGCCTGAAGTGGAAATCGACTTTCTTTTATAAACCTTTAAATCCGTATTTTTCAAAGATTTTCATGGAGGCTTCCGTTTGGAGATAGTCATAGAATAGCTTGGCTTCCTTGGCATGATCCACGTTATTGATCATTCCGACGGGATATATGATCGGATCATGTAAATTTGCCTGGGCTGCTGCAATGATTTCAACTTTTGATGAGTTGAGTGCATCCGTTTTATAAACGAGGCCAGCGTCCACATTTCCCGTTTCCACATATGTAAGCACTTGCCGCACATCCTTGGCAAATACCAATCGATCTTCAATCTCTTTAAAGAGGTTCATGTTTTCCAAAGTTTGTTTCGCATATTGCCCTGCCGGTACAGACTCTGGAGTCCCAATCGAAATTTTAGCGGCCTTTGGGATGTCTTCCAGCGATCCAATTTCCTTTTTGGAATCCTTTGGCACCACCAGCACCAGGTCATTGCCGACTAAATCGATTCCGTTTTTCCCTTCAATAAGATCTTCCTCTACTAATTTATCAAACTTATCTTCTGCTGCTGAGAAAAACAGGTCAACAGGTGCGCCTTGGGATATTTGTTGCTGAAGAGCTCCAGAGGCTCCAAAGTTATAATGCACTTCAACATTTGCATTCTCTTTTTCAAAAGACTTCTTTATATCATTTAAGGCATCTTGTAAACTTACAGCTGCGGAAACCGTCAATTCCACTTTTCCTCCGGCTTGCGCCTTCATTTCCGTTTTTTCCGTTTCATCGCTTGAACACCCTGCACCCACTATCACAAGCATCACCATCAAAAAAATCATAAGGTATGTTTTTTTCAAAGTCACTCTTCCTTCCGACCTTTCTTCATAGGATGGCTGCTAATTCAGCAGCCTTCCGTATTCAATCTTCCTTTTAGGTTCACCATTGGGAATGCAATGCACTTAGCTATAAAGAAGTTTGGGCTGTCGGGCTAGATAGGAAGGCGTACCATTTTGATTTAGATTAAGGATCAATTTCATGACCTCCACTATTCCCTCAGGTTTCTCCAACTCTATTTCCTTATGGTAAGACTCTATGGAAATGCTCCATTTTTTCATTTTTTTCTGATCCTTCAATATACTCAGCAATTGTTTTTCAAAAGGCGTTTTCTGATTAAGTTTAAATACAAGGCCTTGTTGTTTAAGATACTGCAGATTAATTTCCTCCTGCCCCGGAAGCCTGGAATGAACAAAAATCGGAAGCCTTTTTCGCAATGATTCACTGATCGTGACACCGCCCGGTTTCGTAACGATTGCGTCAACTTCTTCATAAAGCTTATTCATTTCAGACCTTGATGAGATATAAGGCAGTGGTTTGATATGAGGTAAGTTCCATGTATCGATTTCTTCATAAAGCTTGTTGTTATTTCCGCAAAGAACTAAATAATCAAAGTCGGTAGAATTCTTTAACTCATCACCTAAGTTCAAAATCCCTCCCAGACCGCTATTTCCCCCGGATATCAAAATTTTTGGCCGTTCTGTTTTTCTTTGGACACTGACATTTTTTGTGATTTCCTCATGCACGGGAATGCCAGTGACCATCATCGTTTGTTTTGGTATTTGACGCTTACTCATCAGCTTTTCTTTAACTTCTTGACTAGGAAGAAAATGGGCATCTATCCCTTCGCTTCCCCACACATTATTAATAAAAAAATCCGTGTACACGTTTATTACCGGTGTGCTGCACTTCCCTTTCATCTTTAACTGACTCAAAAGATATGAAGGGAAACCGTGTGTACACACAATTAAATCAGGCTTTTCTTCCGCTATCAATCGTTCCATCTTATTCATGAATAATTGCTGATACCATTTACATACACTTTCCTTTGGCGAGTGAACATAAAACAGATTCTTATAGGCAAGATTATAGGTTTCCGGCGCATAACGGATCCATGTCAGATAACTATTTGCAATGAATTTTTCTAGAGAGGTATTGGTATAACTGATTAGATCGATTTTTTTATAAGTAATCCCATTTGAATGCTTTTTTAACATATCCATCAATGCCTCTGCAACTTGATGATGTCCCGACTGCATTCGAAAGAGAGGTAAAAACAAAATCTTCTTCATATGTGTCATCTCCTAAGAAATCATTCTGAAAATACAAAATATATAGTTCATGATATCTTGCTCTTACAATATCGTTGAACAAATTCCTTAAATCGATTTTTTATTTCCGACGTTTATAATAAGGAGCAGACTCAACTTTTGGACATTTGTTTTCTCTTTTTAATGTATTTGATAGTAACATATAGTACAAAAATAACTAAAAATACAACACCTAAATATGGAACATATTTGGGATTAACATTAAAAGCATCCCCCACATAATAACCGGCCACTATAAAAGGGACGGTCCATAGTATAGTGCCTAATAGGGAAAATAGGAAGTATTTCCGAAAGGGTATCGAAGAAATTCCTGCAAAATATGGACTTATTTGTCTCATACCCGGAATATAAAATCCAAATACTAAGGTTTTTCGTGCATTATCCGTATAGTTTCTCTTTGCTTTTTCCCAGCGTTCAGCCGTAATCCCAATGAATTTTCCATATTTATTTATAAATGGGTACCCCACATATTTTCCGCATGCATAAGCTGCAAGCATTCCGATAAAGGCGCCAAGGATTGCACACAGCATGGCTAAACCCATTGAGAGCTTGCCTTGGACAACCAACACCCCAATAAGAAATAGAAGTGATTCCTCTGGAGCAGGCACTCCCACAATGCCGAAGAATAAAAAAAGAAAAATGATTAGGTAACCATATGAATCAATAAAATGTAAAAGCGTATCTATATCCATAATACCCCCAGAATTAGTTATAAGTCTTTTAAAGAAATAAAGTGTGTTCCTTTTTCCTTACTCTCCTGCAGGTAAATTTTTAACATTTCAATCATATAGCCTGGTGCCTCTTTATCCGCTCCCAATGTTTCACCACAGTCATGAAGCAACAGGATGGAACCTTCTGTCGAAGTGCTTCGAAGTTGATCAAGCAGAGTATTTTTGCAATTTTCGACTTTCCAATCCCCGAAGATGCCGGACCACATAATTACTTTATATTTCTTACTGAAAAGTGGGGTGAAGATATTAAAATGGCCCCATGGCGGTCTATAAAAAATCACCTTCTCATTCGTGCATTCCTTAATCGCCTTTTCAGTCATTTCCAACTGTTTCCTCAGATGAACTGGTGATAGGACCCAACTTGAAACATGATGAAAATGATGGATACCTATAGTATGTCCCTCTTCATGCATTCTTTTAATAATCCCAGGATTACTTTTCACTTTACTGCCAACAACAAAGAATGTGGCCTTTATCTCATATTCTTTTAAAAGATCAAGTAATTTTATCGTATATTCAGGGTTCGGGCCATCATCGAAAGTTAGCGCAATCCCATTATTCGAATTGATTTTTTTGGTTATTCCCAGACTGCATACACGAATTAGCACCGTTGGGATAATAGTATAAAATATTAATAGCAATAATAAAATAATAAAACTAATCAGCCATATATGCATCACACAAAACTATCCTCTCATTATTGATATTACCAATACTGATCCTTTCCCTATATCATAATCATTTACTACAATGCAGCAAATGTTATTGTATTCAGGTAATTCATTATAAAACCTCCCCTTACAATTTAGCATTTTTTTTTCATTATTTTCACTTATCATTATTTTTTTATTTTTGTAAAGGTTGAGGGACATTAGTTCTATTACAGCAATGTCTGCAGTTTTTTTCTTTTAAAACCGTTCCAGCTGATTTCAGAAATCCACTCCCTTTCCGCCGACTGTCCGCCAAGCCTCCTCGCCGGTTAGCGGCTCCGGGGTCTTGGCTAGCCAGTTATTCGGCAGGAGTCTCGCTCATTTCTTCCATCCATTAAGGATTACAGTAAAAAACATGATGGATAACCTAGATTCGAAGAAATCGCGTTTGCCTGCAGTTTTTTTCTTTTAAAACCGTTCCAGCTGATTTCAGAAATCCGCTCCCTTTCCGCCGACTGTCCGCCAAGCCTCC
>NZ_JBIWES010000010.1:113521-202014 GCF_044762665.1 Peribacillus sp. NPDC096622
CCTCCTCGGCGCAAGCGCCTGTGGGGTCTCGGCTACCCAGTTATTCGGCAGGAGTCTCGCAAATTTCTTCCATCCTTTAAGGATTACTGTAAAAAAACATGAAGGATCCCCTATCTTAAACTTGCTTCGGGATGTGTCCGAGCCTTGAAATTACATTCCAGTTGATTCCAGAAATCCGCTTCCTTTCTGCCGACTGCCTGCCAAGCCTCCTCGGCGCAAGCGCCTGTGGGGTCTCGGCTACCCAGTTATTCGGCAGGAGTCTCGCAAATTTCTTCCATCCTTTAAGGATTACTGTAAAAAAATATGAAGGATCCCCTATCTTAAACTTGCTTCGGATGTGTCCGAGCCTACAGTTTTTTCTTGAAATTACATTCCAGTTGATTCCAGAAATCCGCTTCCTTTCCGCCGACTGCCTGCCGAGCCTCCTCGGCGCAAGCGCCTGTGGGGTCTCGGCTACCCAGTTATTCGGCAGGAGTCTCGCTCATTTCTTCCATCCTTTAAGGATTACTGTAAAAAAATATGAAGGATAATCTAGTTTACTTTCAAAATTTTGGTTCGGGGCGAGATCAATTCGAAACTCCTTTTGCCGGAAAATTGATGGAACCGCCAGACTGTAGTCGAATTTGAGAAGAAGCGCCAGTTTCCCTACAATACTTCTTAAAAAGGAAGTTCCAGTGATTGGAACGTAAGGTACGAGACTCCTGCGGGAAAAGCGTGGCCAAGGGAGACCCCGCAGGCGAGCGCCGAGGAGACTCCCGGACCGCCCGCGGAAAGCGAGTGCCTGGAGTGGAAATCATTACACATACCTCCTTCCAGAAATCCGCTCCCTTTCCGCCGACTGTCTGCCAAGCCTCCTTGACGGTTAGCGGCTCCGGGGTCTCGGCTAGCCAGTTATTCGGCAGGGGTGTCGCTCATTTCTTCCATCCATTAAGGGTTACAGTAAAAAAATATGATGGATAACCTAGTATTCTTTTATAATCATTGCTCGGGGTGGGACCAATACGAACTCACCTTTGTCGACAAACTGAAAAAAACACCCTAGGGGTGTTTTTTAGTTTTCCTCAATAATCATCTTTTTCAATTAAAGAGCACATTCTTCAATTTCAAATCCCAGGTCTTCGATGATTCCCCAGTCAGCTGTGGGTTCTTGACCAGCTGTCGTTAAATAGTCACCGACGAAGATGGAATTGGCTGCATAAAGTGCCATGGGCTGCATGGAACGGAGATTGACCTCACGACCGCCGGCCAGACGGATTTCTTTACTCGGATTAACGAATCTCATCATCGAAATCAATTTCAGGCATTTAGTGGGGGTCAACTCGGAAGTTCCCTCAAGCGGCGTTCCGTCAATTGCATTGAGAAAATTACAAGGAATGGAATCTGCATCAAGGCTGCGTAAGGATAGAGCGATTTCCACCGCTTCCGCTTCAGATTCGCCCATACCGAAAATGGCGCCAGAGCATGGGGACATTCCGGCTTCTTTCACAGCTTCGACAGTATCTACCCGGTCTTCATATGTATGTGTCGATGTAATTTTGCTGTAGTTTTCCTGTGATGTATTCAAGTTGTGGTTATAGCGATGAACGCCTGCTTCCGCTAGTTTACCGGCATGTTCCTCATTTAGGAAACCTAAACAGCAGCAGATTTTAAGATCCGTCGTTTCGCGGATTTCTTTTACCGCTTCAATGACATGATCGATCTCCCTGTTGGTCGGACGACGGCCAGAAGCAACGATGCAATAAGTGCCCGCCTTGCGACGAATTGATTCTTGTGCTCCCTCGACAATCTTTTCCTTAGTCAGCCAAGCATATTTATCAATCGGGGCTTCCGAGACGATCGACTGTGAGCAGTAGCCGCAATCCTCGGGACATAATCCTGATTTCGTATTGATGATCATATTCAATTTAACCTTTTTCCCATAATGATGCTTGCGTATGAGATAGGCTGCATTCAGAATTTCCAAAACCTCTTCGTCTGGGGCTTGTACGATGGATAATGCCTCTTCCTCCGTCACTTTATATCCTTTGATAACGTTCTCCGCTAACATCTTCCAATCCCTTACCAATGTTTCCAAACCTATCCCTCTTTTCTTTTATTGTGTGCCGAATCGCCATTCCTTGAAAAAGAACATAACCCGTTCCGGTTCTCCGCACATAAAACGGATGATATCTAGTAATAGACCTGCTTCTTGCAACCTGCTGCTCCAGCCGCGGGTGTCCCCATCACCAATCCACTTTCCCCTCCAACCAACCGGTCGTATATGCACCATCAACCTCAATGGGCAATTAACATTTAGCAGTATCAATGAAGCGACAATATTTGTTAACCCAAAATACATTAAGTTAACATATCGATAGAATAATAACATACAAACAAAATATTATTCAATGGTCTTTTTTCAATATTTTCCTGGTTCGTCCTTTAAATCGTAAGGAAGCTGGCACTTCATATGTTAACTAAACTATAAATTAGTTGACATATAAAATAGGAATCAGGCAAACTAATAGTGGGAATTCTGCAGAGCCATTTCAAAAAGGGGGTTAAAAATATGAAAACAAGGACGATTTCTTATGTGGCCCTTTTTACCGCGTTAACTGCCATTGGCGCCTTTATTAAGATACCTATCCCTTACATACCATTCACACTGCAAATTCTGGCAGTCTATTTGGCAGGCGCATTATTGGGGCCCAGGCTTGGGATGCTCAGTCAGTTATGCTACGTCTTAATCGGACTTATCGGGGTACCTGTGTTTGCTGAAGGCGGGGGATTCGGCTATATATTCAAACCCACTTTCGGCTATTTGCTCGGATATATACTGGGAGCCTATGTAAATGGATGGCTGATCAACCGGTTTTCCCTCTCCACGATTCGTTCCATATTCTTTGCTAATGCCGCCACTTTGCTGACAGTTTACTTTTTCGGCTGCATCTGGCTGTATGGTGCGATGAAGTGGATTGTGGAAACGCCGCTTTCCATCAGCCATACGATTCTTTACGGCTTCTTATTACCTGTACCCGGTGATTTAATGCTATGCATTCTATGTGCTGTCATCATTCAGCAAGTACGGCCGCGCATTGCAAGATATATAAACATAAAGGAGCTGAATCATCCATGGGCCAAGCCTACTTTATAACCGGAACTGGCACGGATATTGGAAAGACCATCGTCACGAGTGCACTCTATCTGTCTCTTCAAACATTGGGAAAAAGCGTCACGATATTCAAACCATTTCAAACTGGAATCAATGAGGAAAATAATACATACCCGGATATATCTTGGTTTGAGCAGGAACTCGGTGTAAAGGAATCAGGGTTTTATACACTGGAACCCGAAACCTCCCCACATTTGGCGATTAAATTAACCGGCAGTCTTATCGATGAGAAGAAAGTCGTGGAAAGGGTCCATGAACTTGAGGAAATGTATGACATCGTATTGGTCGAGGGAGCTGGCGGATTGGCTGTGCCGCTTATTGAACGGACGGAAGGTTTCTATATGACGGCGGATTTCATAAGGGATTGCGGCATGCCTGTCCTCTTCGTATCCACAAGCGGTTTAGGGGCGATTCATGATGTCGTGACGACCCATTCTTATGCCCAAATCCATGATATAAACGTGAAAACCATTTTGTATAATCATTACCGGCCAGAAGATCGAATTCATCAAGATAATATCGAAACCATTGAAAAGCTGACTGGGCTGACTGGCCTCGCCTGCATTCCAACAATGGCCGATGTTAGAAAAGACTTGAGGATCTGCATCCTTGATTTGCTTGGTGATCAAGAATATATCCAACAACTGAAAGAGGTGTTCGAAGCATGAACAGTCAGGATTTAGAACAATGGGATAAGGAATATGTATGGCATCCGTTCACACAAATGAAAACGTATCGGGAAAGTAAACCGCTGATCATCGAACGCGGCGAAGGCAGCTACCTGATTGATGCGGATGGCAAACGCTACCTCGACGGCTATGCTTCATTATGGGTGAATGTGCACGGGCATAACGAGCCGGAATTAAACGACGCCCTAATTGAACAAGTGAATAAAGTCGCGCACTCGACGCTGCTGGGATCTGCGAATGTACCATCGATCTTACTGGCGAAAAAACTGGCAGAGATCACTCCTGGTTCTTTATCGAAAGTCTTTTACTCCGACACGGGATCTGCTGCTGTGGAAATCGCCCTTAAAGTCGCTTATCAATATTGGCAGAATATCGATCCCGTCAAGCATCAGAGTAAAAACAAATTCGTCTCCCTTGACGAAGCATACCATGGCGATACTGTCGGAGCCGTTAGTGTGGGCGGAATGGATCTATTCCATAGAATCTTTAAGCCACTCTTATTTCAACGGATTTCCGCCCCTTCACCATATGCCTATCACATGACTGAGTATGGAGATCAAGAAGCCGTGAAAAACCATTGCTTGAAGGAACTGGAGAAGTTACTGCAGAAACAATCAGAGGAAATTGCAGGATTGATCATCGAGCCGCTCGTGCAGGGCGCGGCAGGCATCATAACCCATCCCCAGGGCTTTTTGAAAGGGGTCGAGCAATTATGCAAAAAGTACAATATCCTCTTGATTTGTGACGAGGTGGCCGTAGGGTTCGGTCGCACCGGAACAATGTTTGCCTGCGAACAGGAAGACGTCGTCCCCGATATCATGTGTATGGGCAAAGGGATCACTGGGGGATATATGCCACTTGCCGCAACGATCATGAACGAGCAGATCTTTCAATCCTTCTTAGGGGAACGGGAAGAACATAAAACCTTCTATCACGGTCACACCTATACAGGAAACCAGCTTGCCTGTGCACTGGCCCTGAAGAATATCGAGCTGATGGAAAGCCGCAATCTCATTGAAGACATCCAGAAAAAATCAAAATACCTATCACAAAGACTGCAAGCGCTATACGAACTTCCGATAGTCGGCAATATCCGCCAGCGCGGCTTCATGATTGGAGTGGAAATCGTTAAAGACCGCCAAACAAAAGAAACGTTCACACTCCAAGAGAATGTCGTTTCCGAAATCATCCATACAGCACGGGAAAATGGCCTGATCATCCGGGAACTTGGTCCAGTCATCACGATGATGCCGATCCTTTCCATGTCAGAAAAGGAACTCGATTTCATGGTCGAAACCGTCTACCGTGCCATTCAGGAAGTCTCCGTTCACAAAGGATTGATTCCAGCAGCTAACTGATACACAAAGAACCGGAAGGGCAGGGCTCACCCGGTTCTTTCCTTTCTTCACTAATGCACTTTAGAATTACGGAGTACATATGCTCATTATCTTCCATTGTCTGCACGGCTAAAATCATCATTAGCCTCTTTTTCATTTTACAAACCTATTAGATTAACCTAGATATTTTTAATATTTTTGGGTATTTCTGCTATAATCAGGGTAAAAGGAAAGAGGTGAACCGTTTTGTCAGGCATAGAAAAAGCGTATGATTCCCCTACCAGAAAAGACTGGATCAGGACTTTTTATACTTTTGCTTATATAAGTCTGCTCATTCTAATAATCGTCTCTGGAATTATTCGCTATTTTCAGGCACCTGCCGGTAATATTCAAGAGTCGAAACAGGAACAAACAAGTAAAAGGGAAAAAGTAAAGGAAAGTAAAGTCATTGAAAAGGATCCCACCGTTACATCACTGGTTTTAAAACCATTAGCGGAATCACCAAAAGCAAAAATCATCTTTGAACATGTCGGTTACTTTTTAATCCTGCTATTCCTTTTTATACTTATACCAATCCCGCTATTGAGCGTTAAAAGATTTAAATTCATGACCCTCGAAGTTGAAAGAGAATCTCAAGCCATCGAGGTAGCTAGGAATTTGACCATTCAACAAGATAAATTCGGACTCCTCTCTTACTGGTTAAAAGAGGATTTTAAATCATTGTTTTTAGAAGTTGAAAGGGATAATACAAGCTATAAGGACTTTCTTGAAGAAATGCTCTTTTACATGAGAGATCACTATAAAAATAATTGGGACTCCCATTTTGAATTTGATATAGTGACGGAAACCAAGTTTAAACAGAATTATTCAGCTCCTAAACTTGTTAAAAAATCTCTTCCCTCTGCAAAAGTGAAAGGAATCGGGCTTCCTATCAATAAAGAGAATGATAGATACATACACTTTAAAAACTTTATGATCCATACAATTAACGTCGAAGAAAATCTTCTGACTGAGGAAGAATGCTTAATTACGTATGTGATTGTCCTAAAGAGCTATCGAACCATTTTTGATGAATATGACGGCCATTTAGTATCAGGCCTAGCTTCATTAACATATGAATTATACCGAAGATATCACACATCCTTGGCTATTCAAGAAGAGGAAGATGTTGAATCTGAGGAAGAAATTAAGTAAAATAAAGGAAAGAGGTGATAACGATGTCTTTACCTAAAAGAAAATATAGTAAATCCAAACTATTTAAATCCGCAAGTAAGGTTGGTAAGTCACAGCCTCACGAGGTCGTTATTCCAACTTATCACTCGAACAAGTTGACACCGAATAGTCCGTCAGTAAAAAAAGTATTATCAAATGTAAATTAAAAATAACCCTGATGACTCACGGGGTTATTTTTTAAGTCCAAGATATGTATTAATATACGGTTCCAGAATAGGGCTCCTGCCGATCCAATCCTTAGCTGATTTTATATGATTGGGACTCCATACTGGTGAAGATGGCATTTCAATACCTTTAGGTTTGGACCCGACTTTCCTGGCGCTTCTCAATAGTAGCTCATACTTATACTTCCTTCCCACCATACCTTCCCTCCTGCCCATAAAACACCTATCGTTATATATAATTATGTTTAAATGACTTTTTTATGCGCAGCCATTGGTCATCCCCAACAAGGAATCGATATTAAAATTTAGATAGAACCCCTATCCGACAATATTTACCTCACCTTTATGTTGGACTTTTTTTTGCTCCCTCACACATCCAAGAAAATGACCACCATCGGCTGTCTTTCTCATTCTATTATATAAAAGGAAATTCACTTATTATGGTATTATTTACATAATGAATTAGAGGAGGTTACAAAATGATGTTGGCAGTCCCCCTCCTGGTTGCTTGCGTCCCTGGAATGCTAGTAATACTTTTAGCATGGTGGCTTAGGAAATTACATTTATCTTTATTTGTTAGGCTTTTACCAGGCATATTAACCTTTATAACTTCAATTATTTTGGTTTACATTGGTTTTGTGAACATCAGAGGGTTTGAAGGAGCTGGATACGGAATACTGGCTTTCCTTTTACTGCCCTTTGCAATTGTGGCTTCAATTATTGCGAGCAAAAACAAAGGCGTACAAAGCTAAAATTCAGTTCAAATACTATGAAAGCAGGAATATATTCAATGACTATTACGAATAAAACCAATAAGAAAACCATTGGTGAAATGACCAATAGCCGCATGCGTTGGGCGTTTGATCCCTCCACCCGTATCATTAAAAACAAAAAAGGAAAAGGTTCTTACAACCGGAAGAAAGAGCAATCCTATAAAGGATGCTCTTTTTTATATTCGCTTATCATATCTGTAATTCGAGTGATCTATGTAAGGATAAGTAACAAAAAAGATGACCCCGTTTTAATTCGGGGGTCATCTTTTTTTGCTGGCTAACTGTTAGCGAATGCCTTTCATGTAACCTTGAATCTTTGGTGATAAGGCCATCAGGGCCAGTCCAAGGACCATTGAAGCAACACCGATCACTCCAAAATAAGCCATTTCGGTTTGCGGTGTGTAGAACCTGACGATTTGTGCGTTCAGTGCTTGTGCTGCTGCACTTGCCAGGAACCACAGGCTCATCGTTTGTGCCGAGAATGCGGCCGGAGCCAATTTTGTAGTTGCTGAAAGTCCAACTGGAGATAAACAAAGTTCTCCAAGCACTACAAGGAAATAGCTAAGTACAAGCCATAGCGGATTGACTAATGCGTCTGATCCACCGAAATAAACGGGAAGCAGGATCACCAGGAATGATAAACCGGCGAACAGTAGACCTATTGAGAATTTTTGAGGAATGGTCGGCTGACGCTTTCCTAGTTTAATCCATAACCATGCGAATACCGGTGCAAGGGTAATGATGAACAAAGGATTCAAAGATTGGAACCATGCCGGGTTTATTTCTATTCCGGCAAAATTCAACTGTGTCCTTTTGTCTGCATAGTTTGCCAATATTGTTGCACCTTGCTCTTGAATCGCCCAGAACATGACAGCTGCTATAAACAAAGGAATATAGGCAAGCAAGCGTGAACGTTCAACAGAAGTTGTTTTCGGACTGCGATACATGAAAATGAAATAAAGGGTCGGAATAACGATCCCTAGGATACCTACAAGATTAATAAAGGTTTCAATCGTTAAGATGCCTGCAGAAGCAGTGATGCCGATGATGGCAGCTATGATAAGTGCAGCTATCCCCAATTTAGTGAATACTTTTTTCTTTTCATTCTGTGATAATGGGTTAGCAGGAAAAGTTCCAGCCAAGCCCAGGTTCTTTTTCTTTGTTGCAACAAAGACGATGAGTCCAATCAACATACCAATTGCGGCTATGCCAAACCCAAGGTGAAAGCTGTAGTTCATGACTGAACCAACAATGAGTGGTGAAAGGAATGCACCCATGTTGATACCCATATAGAATATACTGAAACCGGAATCCCGGCGTTCATCATTTTCTGCGTAAATTTCCCCGACAATGCTGGAAACATTCGGTTTTAATAAACCAGTACCCAGAACAATGAGTACCATGGAAACAAAGAACATGGAGAGATTGCCTGGTAAAGCAAGGACAATATGCCCGAGCATGATCAAGATACCACCGTATAATACGGCTTTTGAAGTCCCAAAAATCCTATCGGCGAGCCATCCGCCAATTATTCCTGACATATATACTAAAGATCCGTAGATGGATACTAGGGAAAGGGCTGTAGTTTCATCAAGGCCTAGTCCCCCTTTAGAAACTTCGTAATACATATAGTAAACAAGAATGGCCCTCATGCCATAGTAGGAGAAACGCTCCCAGAACTCAGTAAAGAAAAGGGTGAATAATCCTTTAGGGTTTCCAAAAAAACCTTTTTGAGGTACACTATCCACAATTTTCTGTTTATTTATCGTTGCCATACCTAGCCCTCCTTTTATTATTGTATAATAACTTTTATTTTTTCTGTTGTAAACAAATATTTATTATATTTAAATAATTAACTTCAGAATAAATAGAAGTGGCTTTCCACCACGCATGCAAAAGTCCGGATCTCTCACTAAAAAACAGTCCATATAATCTAATAGAAAGCGGCCATCAATGATATATTGCCCTAACTTCTCCCATGGTATTACGTTTGATATCACCTTGGTTGCCATGCACTTATTAATGAGAATAGGAAATGGTGAATTTTGAAATAACCCCACCACAACCGTTATATTCCCCGTTTAATAGATATAAAAACGAGGAGGCACCATAATGTTAGGGATCGTAACCGTCGTGATGGTTTTTTCCATCCCTATAATCGCCATACTGACAAGCCATTTCGAAAAACAGTCAAAGACCAAACAGAAGATGCTGCAAGTTGAATTGGAACTTGAAAAACTTAAACATGAAAACTTCCTTATCGAAACGGAAAAAATGAGGCTGGAACTGGATCAGATGAAATTCGAACAAAAAAGAGACGAACCAAGGTTACTGTAATCAAGTAACGTTGTTCGTCTTTTTTAATGGGTATAGTGCCGTTTTAAAAACCTTCCGCCCGTCATAAGAATTACAATAGGGCTGTTTTAATGAATATATTGATCGCCAACAAGAAGGTCTGACAGCACCTTTGTCGGGATGACGAACTCGACGGCCCCCATATATCCCGGCGCAGCTTCATAGCTGTTAAACGCGATGACTAGCTTGCCATCTTCGTTTATATAAAAGTTTTGGTTTTCATCGATGCCTTTAAAAGCAGTAAGATCATCATCTTCGACCCAATATATCTTTTCCGGATCTTCAGCCATCTGCCGCTTCATCTGTTCCTTGATGTTCTCGCTGATCACCTGAAGATAGCGATCATCTTTAAATAAACTATTTAGCGTTAACAGCACTTCGTTTTTCTTGTCGACTGTATCGAATTGACTTTCTGTAGAACTGGAAGCAGAAATCGTATCCGTATAACGCTGTACGGATAATATCGTTTCATTATCCGTCAATATCACATATCCGCTTTCCACCGAGATATAGCCCTTTTCCCCTTCCTTCAGTTTTGCCATGGAGTCCGTGAATTCCTTATAAAGCTGCTTGCTTTCCGATAAGTATTTATCATTCAAGCTATCTTCGAGCTGTTTATTCTCGAGACCGGATATAGCAGGTGTTTTGATTACTGCCGAGGAATTATTCGCTTCTTCTTTCCATTCGACGAAGGTAATCACTTTGATGACCTTCTCGACTATCGGAATATCACTCATGGCTTTCGCCGCTGCCGGGCTGATGTTTACGGAAGCTGTCACAATCAGAAGCGCTGCAGCCGCTGACACGAGGATATTCCTGCCAACCCTCGGCCTCTTCCTTGGCTTTTCATTCAAGGCTTCTTGAACGACATCATTCAATTCCTTTGGTATCGGTATTTTAAGATATTCTTCCCGCAGACCTTTTAATTTTTTTTCCATCTTTTCGTTTCCTCCCGTTCAGTCATGTTGATCCGCAATAGTTGCAGCGCTTTATATAATCTCGTTTTAATCGTGCTTACGTTCTCTTCCAGCACTTCCGCTATCTCGTCCAACTTCAGGTCCTCAAAGAAACGGAGAACGACTACCGTTTTGTACTTGACCGAAAGTCCTTCCAGTGCTTTTTGCAAATCCAGGTCAGGATAGTGATCTTCCTCACCGCTGCGTAAGTATTCTATTGTTTCGTCATCGGCGACGGTCAGTTTCTTTTTCTTCCGCAAAACATCCAGTGCCGTTCGGACGATGATCTTATATAACCAACTATCTATAGAAGCGGCGTCTTTGATTTTGCTGCTGGAGGCTAGCGCTTTCCTGATTGATTCCTGCACGATATCTAGGGCATCCTCCTGGTTTTTGACATAGTAAAAAGCAAGTCTGTACAAATTCTCTTGCCGTTCGGTTATCCGGGCCGCGATTAATTGATTCATATCTAGATTTTTCATTGCATGATAGAGCTCCTTACATTTAAATTACGTATCCTAGGTACAAAGAATAGACGTTGCTGCAGCCATAAAAGTTTGAAAATGAACAAGGAAATATATAAATATAAAAAAATGAAATTTTTAACAAACTTTTAAGGCTTTTGGCGCGTCTATATAGTAGAATGATTATCGAGGTGGAGTGCATCATGAGGAAATTAAATTATAAAAAAGTCTTTATTTTTCTATTTTGTCTAACAGCTGCCGTGGGAACGATGGGGTTAGCCATCAAAAGCCTTGCTTTTGATAAGAAGAGAACCGTTTCGGCCTATACAACTGATAAAGATTACCCAGAAGCCGATATTCAAACGTATGTGAAAGATAATACGAAAGGCGGGTATTCAGCCAGCAGGCCCGTTCTGCATTTAGAAAATATCGACAAGCAGCTAGATGCATACATAAAGAAAGAAATTAAGAATTATGAAAAGAAATGGAAAGCTTCCGAAGGAAAAGCTTCCGAGCTTAACCTCACCTATACGATCCTCCATTTCAGCAAACAGACCATTACGATTTCCTTCGATAAATATGAGCAAGTGGAAGGAAAGAAGCAGTCTGGAACCCAGATCTTCACTTATGATATTCCATCTCAGCAAAAACTCTCTATAGAAGACATCTTTGCCACGGATACTGATTATTTATCCGTTTTATCCGGTATCGTTTTTGAAGAGTTAACGCAGAAGGAAGAAGAAGGCATTTCAAACAGTCTCATTAAAAAGGAAAACAAACTGAAGGCAGCCAACTTCAATTCTTTTTCAGTCTTTAAAAATACGCTCGTATTCTACGTTAAGACTGATGATTCAACTAAGACCCATACAATAGCCATCAAGAAGGATCTTTTTAAAGATAGTTTGCTAGATTCATATCAAAGTCAAGATTTGAATGAGGATCGTGTAAAGGAGCGGCAGCCGAAACATATCGTCGCCAAACTGCCCGTGAAAAATGATTGGATCGACCCTTCAAAAAAGGTCATTGCCTTGACGTTCGATGACGGGCCGCATCCAAGTCATACCATGTCCATTCTTGAAGACCTGGAAAAGCATGACGGACACGCGACGTTTTTCGTACTTGGAAGCCGCGTACAGCACTATCCGGAAGTACTGCAAAAAATGCTGCAGCAAGGAAATGAGATCGGCAACCATTCATGGGATCATCCGCAACTGACGCGCTTAAGCAAGAACAAAATCGAAGATCAAATCGAAAAGACCCAAGACGCTGTAGAAAAAGCTACAGGTATTGAGCCAAATCTCGTCCGTCCCCCATATGGAGCGATTAACAATAATGTGCGGGAATACATGGAGGACATGAAAGTCGCACTTTGGGATGTCGATCCCGAAGATTGGAAAGAGCGCAATGAAAAGAAAATCGTAAACAAAGTGATGGGCAAAGCCAAGGATGGCAGAATCATATTAATGCATGATATCTATCAAACTAGCGCCCAGGCTGCAGGAAAAATCATCAAACAACTGCATGACCAAGGTTATCAACTGGTCACCATTTCGGAATTGGAAAAGGTAAAGAAAGACCGTGAACTTTCCGGAATCACCATAAGTGAATAATCAAAAGGAAAGAGCCTGTTTCGTGATTCGGAACAGGCTCTTTTCATTCAAATAAAATAAGCAGGCCTTTGATCTTATAGCAAAGGTCTGCTCATTTTCTCATTCACCAAGATCTACATTATGATAAACTTGTTGAACATCTTCCAAATCTTCCAATGCATCAATCATTTTTTCGAATTGTGCTTGTGCATCCTCCGGAAGGGTTAGGTCATTTTGTGCAAGCATCGTCAGCTCCGCCACTGTAAAATCACTGATACCTGCATCCTTGAATGCTTGTTGTACAGCATGGAATTGTTCAGGCTCGGCATAAACTATGACACTTTCTTCTTCTTCAATGATGTCACGTACATCAACATCCGCTTCCATTAACAGTTCAAGAACATCATCAGCCGTTTTACCTTCAATCCCGATGACAGCCGTTGCATCGAACATATAAGCAACAGATCCGCTGACACCCATATTCCCGCCATTCTTCCCAAATGCTGCACGTACATCAGATGCCGTCCGGTTCACGTTGTTTGTCAATGCATCCACGATGACCATTGAACCATTTGGACCGAATCCTTCATAACGAAGTTCGTCATAGTTTTCTTCCGAACCGCCTTTGGCTTTTTCAATCGCACGGTCAATGATCGCTCTTGGAACATTGTACGTTTTTGCACGCTCAAGTACGACCCTTAATGCCTGATTGGATTCTGGATCTGGTTCACCTTGTTTTGCCACTACATATATTTCCCGTCCGAACTTAGCATAAATCCGACTAGTATTAGCATCTTTTGACGCTTTTTTTTCTTTAATGTTATTCCACTTACGACCCATTATATTCCACTCTCTTTCATCATTGATATATACGAATAGATTATTAAGATACGGCCCTATGAGAAAACCCACAAGGGGAATTCCTTTGAAGATAGGCTATACGATTACTAGATTATATTATACATCAATTGTATAATTTTGAAAAAGTCCTGCACATCCCTCACTGGCATTTATCGGTGCTTTGCGCTATTTTACATGAAATACTATGGAAAACATCAGTAGTGGTATAGTATGAAGTGATCGGAAAGGAGAGTTGATCCATGAAGGACAACCAAATCATCATCGGGATACCCGGTAAATGGAAGGACCGGACAGAATTGATTCAAACGGTCGCTTCCCGAAGCGAAGGGTATCTGTTAGCCGGGAATGTTTTTCATAACAGTGATAAGAACATTACGTTTCAGGCGGAGATCCATGATTATGAACCCACTTTAAAAGAGAGCTTTTCTTACGCCAGTAAAGACGCCTTTTCAGAGAATGCATTAGAGGAAATCAATGGCCATACCCTTACCGTTTATATAATAGCCGATGTATCCGATACCGGAACTGTTATCGATTTGATCGATGCCGGGGCAGCGATCCTCAAGGCAGGCGGAATGGCAGTGAAAATAGAAACGGCTGGAATTGCCCATTCAAAGGAAGATTGGCAGCATCTTCATCATAGCCCGGATATTCTCTCGGTATATGCCCATTTTGTCACGATCATCGGAGAGGAAGACTATTATTGTTCTTTCGGAATGAAAGCCTTTGGTCTTCCGGATGCCGTGACACTTAACACAATGAGTCCGAAAGAGGCAGCTGCTCTGCTTAACACATTTAATTATTACCATGTAGGTGAACGGCCTCTCTTTAAGAATGGCGAAACCTTTAGCATTCAACAAAATGCACCCGACTTTATATTGACGGGCCTTCAAGACTTTAGATATGAAGAAGGCCATCCCTTCTACAACCCGTTTGGATTATGGAATTTAGGGACAAGTAAATAGAGGAGCGATCCGCTCCCCCCAGACTGCAGGCAAATTCGAAAAAAATCGAGTTTTGCCTGCAGTTTTTTATTTAGGCTCTTTTCGTAAAGATTGTTGTTTTTAAAACGAAACTATTTAAGGTTGATTGGAGCGGAAGTGTGAGACTCCTGCGGGAGCAGCGGGACAGGTGAGACCCCACAGACGTTTACGCCGAGGAGGCTCACCGCCCGCCCCGCGGAAAGCGAGCAACTGGAGGGGAAATCAACCACACCGCACTACTTGGTAAATAGCAACAAAGTATGTGAAAACAGCCTTTATTTAAAAGACGTTCCAGTTGATTTCAGAAATCCGCTCCCTTTCCGCCGACTGTCTGCCAAGCCTCATCAAAGCAAGCGTCTGTGGGTCTCGGCTAGCCAGTTATTCGGCAGGAGTGTCGCAACTTTCTTCAATCCAATAAGGATTGCAGTAAAAAAACATCAAAGATAGTCTTGTATTAAAATCAGGTTCAAGGTGAGACCGTTCCGGACCGCCCGCGGGAAGCGAGCGCCTAATCAACGACCTAGCCTCAATCATCGTCTGGAATGAGCCATTCCGAAACCTCTTTTTAGACAAAAGGGTTTCAACCGAGTTTTTCACGCTTTTCTTCTTCATGTTCCTTCTTCACGAGGGACATGCCGCTTGCTTTGTATTTGAGTATCTTTTGTATGACCGTGCCAAGATGCGCTCCAGCTTCAACAGGGGGGATCCCTCCTTTATGGATGTTGGAAATGACCATCCTCTCTGCTTCAATGGTGCCCAAACGTGGTTTATAACAAATGTAAGCGCTCAATGATTCAGCACTGACCAGACCAGGCCGTTCACCGATCAACAGGACAATGACCTCAGGTCCAAGGATTTCACCGATATCATCCATCACGGCAACCCGGCCCTTTTCAATATAAAAAGGTGTACCCGTATCAAGACATGCCACTGCCAAAGATTGTTTGAAAGATAAATAGACGTCCTCCACATTTTCTTCGATCGCCTTGGCACTTAAGCCATCGGAAATGATGATTTGAACCGTTGGGGCCTTTATGCATTTGGCTTCTATCACCCTCTTTGCTTCATCCGAAAGCTTCCTGCCATAATCCGGGCGCCGTAAATAGATTTCCTTATCATCGGCCTTCGTTTTCACCTTGAATAAATCTAAGCGCTTCAAAAGAATATCACTGACTTCACCATATACAGCATCGACGGCCGCCGCATGGTCAAAACGGAATTTCAGCCAAGAATCCGTTTTTGGCCGTGTCCCTGACCTGCCTACCCCTATCCGCGCAGGGGTTTTCGCTATCAAGGCATCCAAATCTTCCTTATTGTTCATTCCCATATCATCCACTCCTAACGGTTAAATATAGTTGGATCACCGGCACTCTTCGTTAATTTTCCGTTCTCCATGATCCCCATCTTCTCCAGCCAAGCTTCATATAATGGGGCAGGCCGCTTATCCATCGTTTGCCTCAAAGTCGCTATATCGTGGTAACTCAAAGACTGATAGTTTAACATGCAGTCATCACCCATCGGAGTTGCGATGATGAAATTCACACCAGCCGCCGTTAAAAGTACACCCAAGTCCTCGATATCATTTTGATCCGCCTTCATATGATTCGTATAGCAAATATCCACTCCCATCGGCAGTCCATGCATTTTTCCCATGAAATGATCTTCTAACCCGGCCCGGATGACCTGCTTGCTGTTATATAGATATTCAGGTCCGATGAATCCGACGACCGTATTGACAATGTACGGATCAAAATAACGGGCAAATCCATAGTTCCTGGCTTCAAGCGTCACCTGATCGATTCCGAAATGCGCTTCGGCCGATAATTCGGAGCCTTGCCCCGTTTCAAAATAAAGATGCTGCGGGCCTGTGCCGGTGCCATAGGCCTTCGCGATCTCATTAGCTTCTTCGAGCAATTGCACGTTAATTCCAAAAGACCGATTGGCCGTTTCCGTTCCGGCTATGCTTTGAAAGATCATATCAGCAGGCGCCCCCTCCTGTACGGCCTTCATTTGCGTCGTCACATGCGCAAGCACACAATTCTGGGTCGGGATTTTCCATTTCTGGATGACATCCTGTGTCGCATGAAGCAGCCGCTTCACGCTATCGACCGAATCATCGACAGGGTTGATTCCAATGAGTGCATCCCCGATTCCATAGGAGAGGCCTTCTTTTAAAGAAGCCAGCATGCCATCCACATTGTCTGTCGGGTGGTTAGGCTGAAGGCGCGAAGCAAGCGTTCCTTTGTATCCGATCGTGCTATTATTCTTGGTGAGCACTTCGATTTTATTGGCTGCATGGATAAGGTCGAGGTTTGACATCAACTTGGCTGCAGCTGCAATCATTTCACTATTCAATCCCCTGCTTAATCGCTTTAAATCCTCACCGGTCGTTTCGTCACTCAAAATATATTCACGCAGCTCGGCAACGCTCCAATTCTTCACAGATTGATAAATGGTTCCATTGATAAGACCATCTATGATCCGCGACACCTCATCCTCTTCCGGGGAGAGCAGGGGATAGTTCCTAATGTCCGCCAAAGTCAATTCGCTAAGGACCGCTTTCGCCGCAATCCGTTCTTGAACGGAATCTGCCGCAATTCCCGCAAGCCTATCTCCTGATTTCTCTTCATTCGCTTTGGCCAGGACTTCTTTCAACGATTTGAATTGATGGATTTCCCCAAAGTATTGAGTGGATAATTTCATCGTATAATCCTCCTTTTCCTAACTGTGAAAGGTTAGCGTTTTTACTACAACCGGAACGACCCCTGTCCGCAGCAGCCTTCCTATATCTAAATAATCACCATGTTCCACTTCTGTCTGATCAATGCAGATGACCGGCAGATCCGGTTGGTTCGCTAGAATGGTTTGACCAAGTGCCTTCCCATAATCACTATCCATCACAATGATCAGAGGCTGCTGCCGATTCGGCTTTTGCTTCAGTGCCTCGATAAAAGCGACTGCGAGCCGATGAATGTCCCGAAATGATTGATAAGGTAAATTCGTTAAATAAAAGGCAAAATTCAGCCCCTCCTGCAAGGCGTCGTATACTGTGATCGCATCCTGAACTGCTTGTGCCATTCTCGCAGTTACATCATCAAGCACACCGTGAAAATCGACCCGATAGACCGGGATATTGCGAACTGGCAGATGAGAATCATTCACCTCGATGGTTGCTCCGCTGATTTCAGTTGTATGTGCGCCTGCTCCAAGTACAGTCGCCCGAACCGTTTCAACAGGCTGTTCCCACTCCCATGCGGCCAATCCTTCATTTTCCTTTATAGAGGCGGCAAGCATCATCCCGATATCCCGGAAGCTTTTGTCCTCCCTTTCTTCATGATAGATGCAATCACTGACACCGCCCGAGAACATCAACACTTCTATTCGTTCTGTCCAAGATGGCTCCTTTCCAACTAATAGAAGTTCATCTTCTTTTGTGAAGGAACCAGCCAAAAACCTCGAAAGCACCTTCGCCATTTCATTTGCGATGATTGCCCCATCACCATTCATAGGAAAGTGCCCTTTTGATTTCAGCCATTTTCCTATTGAAGGAGCAACCTTCACCTTCGCTCCCTCCCACTCCACCAAACGGCCTCCTATATGCAGTGTGCAAGTTCCGCAAAGCATACCAGAACGGTATACGGCAATATTCGCCGTCCCCCCGCCAATGTCTATGTTCGCTACAGTCTTTCTTGTCTTGATGGAATGTTGATAGGCGCCGGATCCCTTGGCGGCAATGATTCCCTCCAAATCCGGGCCGGCTGCCGCTACAAGGAATTCACCCGCCGCTTTAGATAGCCGGTATACCATTTCTTCTGCATTTTGTTTGGTTGCCGTTTCCCCAGTGATGATGACAGCCCCTGTTTGTATATGATCGATCGTGATTCCTGCATTTTGGTATTCACTTTCCACCATTCTCTGAACAGCAGGTATATCAATTATCGTCTCGGATAAAAGCGGGGTCCTGAAAATGGGACTTCGATACAGAATTTCCTTATCGGTAATTTCGATTTTTGGCACCTGTCCGCCGCCCGCCACATTCCTAAGCGAAAGCTCGCTGATAACAAGTTTCGTCGTACTTGTGCCAATATCAATTCCTGCACTGATGATTCGTTCCACCTGTTCATTCATTAAAATCACACCCCAGTTTTACACCACTTGGATTTCATTGCTGTTTTCATCCTCATTTTTCGTTTTATATTCATTTATGCCGATAACTCCTGCTGCACGATCCTTTTCTTCTAATTCCAGAGCTTTCGGAACCGACAGCCAGTAAGCAAGACCGATTCCAATCGCTCCGGCAGATAGCTTCCCGACAATGATCGGTAATATTAAGGAGGGCTGAAAGTTGGCTGTGAATGATAAATGATCGCCCAATAGGAAGGCCGCACACACAGCGAAGGAAATGTTTATGACCTTATCCTTCGGCGGCATATCTTTAACAAGCTTGAACATTGCTAATATATTGGCTACCGTGGCTAATATCCCTGCACTCCCAGCTTTGCTCAAACCGATTTTCCCGCCCATCGCTTCCAATGGCTTGCCAGCATATTTTTGAATCAGGTAAATCATTGGAAATGCACCTGCCAGCATGATCCCGATATATCCTGCCGTTTCCAGGGCACGGAACTGGTCTGCACTATCGGCCATGATCGGATGGAAGCCCCAAGCACCAAAGACATTGGAAAATAATCCGGTGAAAATTTCAACGATTGAAAACACAAGTACAAGTTTAATCGCGGCATCCAATATTTTTCCAAACCACATGAAACCTTTGATCATCAAATCCGGCAGGAAATAAAGACCTAACGCGAGCAAGACCACAAAAATAAGAAGAGGGGAAAGATTCAGGGCAATTTTCAAATAGCTCAACGCGAATTCGTATGTAGAATCCGCATTCGTGGAAATCACTTCGCGGATTTTCGAATTCGTTGCCACCACCAGCACGCTAGAGATGAAAGCGCCAATCGGAATCGTCAGGATTCCTGACATGACGCCAAGTGCCATGTATTTATGATCACGCTTCTCCAGCATCGCAAGCCCCATTGGAATCGAGAATACAATCGTTGCCCCGGACATAAAGCCGACAATCATCGCCATGATCCAGCCTTCATATGATTCCTTCAGCTCGGCCGCTAATTGGTACCCCCCCATATCCGTCGCCAAAATCGTCGTTGCGGCGAGGGCGGGATCTGCACCGATCGCAGCGAAAACCGGACCGCATACTGTATTGATGAACCAAGATAAATAAGGGATCGAGGCCATGATCCCAGCTGCCGGGATAAATATATGGCCAACGGTATGCAAACCTTCCATGAACTGTTTCCCCAAGCCTTGCTCACTGTCTTTAATCGATGCAATTGCACCAATAACGGCACACACCATAATGATATAAATAACGAATTTACCTACCATCTCCATACATATTCCCCCTGAATTCCGATTTGATTTGGCCTATCGACTTTTAAAAAAGGGTATAAAAAAGACGCCTCTTATAGCCCAAACTTAGGTTTTTCGGCAGAAATGCATGCCTGTAACCAATTTGGTCCATCAAAGCGCCATTGCTTCATCTATTTACTTGTTTTTGATCATTTGCAATGATTCGACGCGCCACCGTCTCCATGGAAAGCTGTTTATCCATACTAAGCCTTCTTAGCTTATTGTAAGCGATTTCTTCTGTTACATTCTTCCTTTTCATGATGATTCCTTTTGCCTTTTCAATGACTTTGCGATTTGTGAGCGTTTCATCCAATTGAGCATTTCGTTCCTGATACTTCTTTGTATTGGCTGCTTGCAGCAAGGCTATCTCCACTGCAGGAATCAAATTCGCCTCCGTAATTGGCTTTACAAGATATCCGACGATATTCGCTCGCTTCGCCTCGTCGATATATTCACGCTGGCTGAAGGCAGTTAAAAGCAGGACCGGAATCTGAAAGGTATTGGATATCACATCGCTAGCCTTAAGCCCATTCATTTTCGGCATTTTGATATCCATCAAAACGAGATCCGGCTGTAGTGCATGTGCCAATTCAATCGCCTTCTCGCCATTACGGGCATGTCCAACCACATCGAAGCCTGCATCCTTGAGCATGATCGTTATATCAAGCAGAACAATCGATTCATCCTCCACGACCAAAATCCTCTTGACCACTTCTCCCACCTACCTCTTGTATGGAAATCTTACAGAAGCCAGGGTACCTTCTTTAATCCGCTGAATCGAAAACTCCCCATCCAAATCATTTTCCACCGTCATGCGGATGATATCCAGCCCCAAAGAAGGTTTCATTGCAGGTGAATATCCAATGCCATCATCTCTTACTTGAATTTCCAATTCAGGACCATCCTTTTGCAAGCATACGGTAATCTTACCTTCCGCCCCTTCCTTGAAAGCATGTTTCACACAATTATGAATGAGCTCATTCACCACCAGCGCGACAGAAATGCCAATATCGGAATCAATCGAATGAAGTTCACCACTATATTCAATGCTTAGGCATTGACGCGCTTGATCCTCCGTATGAACAATCATATCGCCTATTTTTTCAATAAGCTCCAACAGATCCACATGATCGACCTGACTGCTTGCCAAAATGATTTCATAAACCGACGATATGCTTAACACCCTGTTCAAACTGACCAATAAATGGGGCTTGCTTTCTTCAGGGGCTCCTAGCCTCATTTGCAGCCGAAGTAAACTGGCCACTGTCTGCAAATTATTCTTCACCCTATGATGAATTTCTCGAATGGCTACTGACTTGCTGATCAACTCCCTCTCTTTATCCCGCAGTTCAGTCAGGTCCCGGATTATGATGAACGTTTCATTGGAATTCTTGTTGCCCAAATGGAATTTCTTTATTTGGATAATCTTTTTACCAATGTTCATTTCCTTCATTAAAATGTCCTCTTTTGAAACAAGAACATCGGCAAAGCCAGGAAAATAATCGAAAATCGATTCACCTAAAACACAGTCCGTCAAACAGATTTCCGATACTAAATTAATGGCGGCAGGATTCGTATAAACAAGTCTGTTTTGGTTATTAATCAGGAAAATGGACTCCTCGATAAATTCAGGAACTAAGGAATTTTGTTGATCTTGCCTATCAAACTGATTTAAAGATTCGGGTTCTTCATGAATCACCTTTTCCATGATCAAAACGGCGATGACCCGATTGCATTCCCCCTTGATTGGAACGACACTTTGCTGGACCATCGCTCCCTCTTGAGTCAATGCCCGATTCACGAACATGTCCTTTCCAGTGCGCAATACATAAAATACGGCCGGTTCAAAAGCCTCATAGGCAAATTTCCCGACAACCGGATGAATGTAAACCGATTTCACGGAATGTCCGCATGCCTCTGCGACGACAATGGCATGCCTCCCTTCACGCACCGGACAATCAATAAACACATTCGCTTTATTCAAATCGGCTATCAACGATAAATTCATTGATAGGTTTTCAAGAATTTGAATATCACGGTCCAGTAAATGAGTATGCAACTCACATAAATCTCGGACAGTCATTGTCCGTTCCATAGGCAAAACCCCAATAAACGTTTATTCATGGATATTATTATTGATTATTATAGATACCGACCCTATTTTTGTCAATATTCAAAATATTCTAATGTGATGTATTCTAACATTAGATGGCGCTATTTAAAACGATTGACCCACATTCTTATCAACTCACTTGTGGAGCAAAGTTACCACCTTGAGTCCATATATTACCACCTCTCCATATAGTCAGATCCCTTACATACTCATGAATTCCACCTCTTCTGGTTATAGTAAAAAAGAAATTAACAGAGGAGGTACATTCCATGAAAAGTTCAAAGGAGTTTGTTGAAAGCATTCAAGAGCAGCAAAAAAAGGAAGAAGGCAATATGCGCCGTCAAGGCAATGGGAATCCCGCTCAGAAATTACCGAATAAAAAACATTAATGAAGACAATCTTCAAAAGATCCCAGCCTTAAGATAGGCTGGGATTCTTTTCACTCCGATGCACTTTTTTCTTCTTCATCGCTTCGATTTCTTTTGAGAATGTTTCTTCTATCTCTTTTTTATTTCCATATAAAAAGAGGTTATCCCCTAATTTGATTTTATACTCATATAGCTCTTTTCTGATTTTCACTTCTCCGCTTTCAATAAATAAAATATTGATGTCGGCTCCATGTGATATGACATCAAAGGCTTTGACTTCGATGAATTCGGAGTCCTCATAAATATCGATCTCCATGACCACGTCTTCATCTTCTAAAAATAGGACCTCTTCTATCGGATGTTCCCATAGTTCATAATGATTGTACATTTCACTTTTCAACTTATTCGATATTCTATTATTCAGGAATGGAGCTTTCACTAAAACGGTTAAAACCAGCAATATTCCAATAATGATGCTTAACTCCATCAAGCGCAGATCATCTGTAAGCAATGTACTGATCGATGAAATGATGACAGCAAGCGAGAAAGCACCAAATAAAATTAAGAACATGCTTATTTTCCTTCGAACGGGATGATCGATGATGGATTTTGACTCGTCAGTTGTAAAACCAGTACCCGTCAGCATGGAGATAACCTGAAATCTTGCCACTGTGGTTTTTAATCCTGTCAATTTCATCAAGGTGACCGATATTTCAATAACTAGAACAATGATTATTAAATAAAGCAACATAAAAAGTAAATTCATCAAAATGTTCACTTCCTCATCTATGGTTTACCCCAATCACGACAAAAGAAATCTCATTCGATGTTCATTTTAAGTTTCCATCTATAGCTGACATAGGCAAACAAAAAAACACAGTAAGATCCAACTTGAATCCTACTGCGTTTTTATCTATCTATTTCTTAAATGGTCTTCAGCAGCAGTTTTTTTAACAGCGGTGTAAATTGTTCTGGCAATTCAGCTACACTCGGAATCATCAGGCGTTCTTTGCCATAGATGTTCTTCATCGTCATTTCTTCACTTTCATCGATGCCTCCATCCGCTAAAAACAGGCCGATGACTTCGATGCCTTTCTTCCTGGCTTCCGAAACAGCAAGGTGTGTATCGACAATGCCATTTTGATCATAATCGCTTGCTGCCGGCTCACCGTCGGAAAATACGAGCAAGAAACGGTTTTTTTCACGTCTTTTTTCCAATTCCATTGTGGCAACCCTGATACTGTATCCATCCCGGTTGTCTTCCTCTGGCTCAAGCTGCATGATTTTAGCTCCTGAGTTTAGATAAAGGGAATCGGAATGGGACTGGATCACATGGAAATAGTTCGGCTGATATCCTTCTCTCACTTCATTTGCATCTTCCCAAAATCCCACGATCGAGTGGGGGATCCTTAATTTCTTCAGCACTTCATGAAATAGGACGACCCCTCGTTTCGTTTCATCCATTTTGTTATGCATGGAAGCCGAGCAATCGATAAGCAATGTGAATACGGCATCCATTTCATTGGAATCCTGGTTCTTTTTATAAAAGACCCTTGGATTTTCTTCAAATACAAGCGGCAGTAATTTCTTTGATAAACGGCCATAAACCAAATCTTTTCTTGGTGCGTTCTTTTTATTTTCCAGCGTCTTTTCAATTGTACTGGAGAGTTTTCTCTTGAACGGTTCAATATCCGCAACAAACTCTCGGTAGTGTTTCTCTTCCGTAAGAGTTGGTATTTTTGCTTCTTTGATTACCTGAACGACGTCTTTATTTTCTTCACCAAATGGATGTTCACCGCTTTTGCCCATATTGGTTTGTTTCTTCTCCAGCGTTTCTTGCTGATTGTATTCCTTTTGTTGACTTTCCCCTGATGAACCCTGGATCGAAGCCAGTGCTTGGTCGGCATCTTCCGCTTCCCGGGCACCTCCGCCCATCAGGCTTGTTTTCGTTCCCTGCTCCAATTCAAATTGGAGAAAAGTCGAATTACTCTCGCCGTTCTTGTTCTCCCGATGCCAAGTCGAGAATTTTTCATCAATGAACTCACTTTTTTCTTCATCTGCATCATCTGTATCATCGTTCAACAGTTCATCATTTCTAGTCAGTTCATCAAATAAAGTATTTGCTTTATACTTTTCCACACTTGCAATGGGGAAAATGAAATATTCATTCATCGTATCCTCGTATCCATCGTTCACACGGAAAACGATTTGCTCGCAAATCCTTGTGATATCACTGGTTTTAGTAGCTTCAAAGACCGAATGGATGAACGGTTTGAGCTTCTCCAGTTCTTCCAGCTGCCTTTCATTGGCTCTTGGAAAAATTGGATCCGGCCTATCAGATTGAAGCAGTAAATATATGAGGCAGTATAATTCATCCAGTGCAAAACTTCTTGTGACATTCGTCGCCAATTGGCTTTCGAAATATTGTTTAAGGTAAGCACCCCTTACCGAAAACCACTTTTTCGTGCCTGGCCTTTCTTTCTTCACCAATTCTTCCAATCGCAAATCTTCCAGCAAAGCGAATAATTGGGCTGCAAACTTCGGAAGCGAACTTTCCCCAATGCTCTCCTGGTACTCCTTCATGCTCTGGATCGTTGTATGATGCAGCGTACCTATCGTTCTAAGAAGCACGTCCGTTTTCAGCCCCGCTTCCTTCACTTCCTTATTGCCATTTTCCCAAAAATGGCTGGCTGTGACCTTATTCTCGATCAGATCAATGAAGGAGCCATAATTGTATTCGAATTCCAGCTCAGGAATGCCGGATAAAACAGTCGAGAGATCCTGAAGCTGTAAAAAAAGAGCCGTATCTATTATTGAATCATTGAACCGGATATACTTCATGAGGCATTCTCCTAGTTAGAATAATGTGTCAGCCAAGTTCTTCACGAACTCACGCTCACGTTCCTCGTCCAACTTATCCACAATGGAACGAAGAATCGCCCGTTTCGGCGGGATCAACACACTCAGATCGCAAGCATCAAGCAAAGCCCTGATCGATGCCGCATCTTCAGCCACCTTCCCTTGATTCACGGCATTTATCAAATCACTCGACAGTTTAACGAACAAATCAATAATTCTTGGGTCCTTCAACTTTGTATTGGTTTCTATCAATTGCTTTAACTGCTCCCCTTCGATATAAGGAACTTCAATTACGACAAACCTATTTTTTAGCGCTTCATTCAGCGGCACTGTACCAACATACCCTTCGTTGATTGCAGCAATCACATTAAAGCCTTCTTTTGCCGTTATGACTTCATTCGTGAACGGATTCGTTATCGTCCTTCTGTAATCAAGCACACCGTTGATAAGCGGCAGAGTTTCCGGTTTCGCCATGTTGATTTCATCTATATATAGGAAGTGACCGTGATTCATCGAATTGGTCACTGGTCCAGGTACGAATTCTATCACTTGTTTTTCCTCTTTGTAAGCCAGCGTCTTGAAGCCCAATAAGCTTTCGGCATCCAAGTCGACTGAGCAGTTGACACTGAACATCGGCTGGTTGAATAAATTCGATAATGTCTCGGCAAACTTTGTCTTTCCAGCCCCTGTCGGACCCTTCAAAAGGATATTCTTCCCCATGCTCAAGGCCGTGATGGCATCCACCATCAACTCCATCTCGGGAGGCAGATATCCGCCGCTCCTGATCAATTCCTCAAATTGAGCAGGATTCTTTTGGCTTGCTTGTAATATATTCGCTATTTCTATTGGTAATCGATTGATCATTATGTTCCTACACCCCTTTCTGAACATTTTAAGGCTCTTTCGCATTAAAAACAAACACTAAGAAAAGGAGCTGTCATCAAGACAGCTCCCAGACTGTAGAAAAACTCGGAGTAAAGCGAGTTTGCCCTGCAGTTTTATTCAGAAATCCGCTCCCTTTCCGCCGACTGGCTCCCAAGCCTCCTCACCGCAAGCGGCTGTGGGGTCTCGGCTGGCCAGTTATTCGGGAGCAGTGTCGCAAATTTCTTCAATCCAATGAAACACCCCAGTTAATTGGAACGGAAGGTACGGGACTCCTGCGGGAAAAGCGTGTCCAAAGGAGACCCCACATGCGCAAAGAGCGCCGAGGGCGGACCGCCCGCTCGAAAGCGAGTGCCTGGAGGCAACGTTATTCGAGTTCATTTTGATGATCCTTAATAGGCTTCCTTAGGGTCACCTTTCAATAGGTATACCATATAGCCCAATACACCGCCGATGATGGCAGGAATCACCCATCCCACCCCTACACTATATAGTGGAAGGTATTGAGTGAAAAGGTCAGAAACAGCTTCCATTTTAATGCCTGATGCCACTATTCCATCCATTATGCTGATGATGGCCGTTAATAATAAGCTTCCTAAATATACCTCCGATTTCCCTTTGAAAAAAGAATGGAAGAACGTAAGAACAATCAAAACGATCGCCACGGGATAAAGCACCGTTAACACAGGCACTGTAATCGAAATCAGCTTGGTCAAACCTACATTGGCAACAGCCGTACTGAAAACGGAGAAGATGACGACGTATGATTTATACGATACGGCAGGCAGTAATTTATTGAAATACGTAGCACAAGCCGTTATCAAACCGATGCTTGTCGTCAGGCAAGCAGCGATTACAATCAACCCTAACAGCACGGCGCCAGCAGATCCGAAAAAATGATTCGAGGCTTGAGCCAAAACGTCTCCGCCATTACCCAGCAGACCGAGTTTTTCCACACTTGTTGCCCCGACATAAGCTAAGGACGTATAAACAATCACCAGCAAAGCGGCAGCTATAATGCCGGCTTTCAGACAAAAGCCTAACACTTCTTTTCTGGATGTTATCCCTTTATCTTTGATCGCGTTGATGACGATGATCCCAAATGCAAATGCTGCCAGCGTATCCATAGTCAAATATCCTTCTTTAAATCCCTTGAAGAAAGAATTATCTGAATAATCTGTCGCTGGTGACTGGATTTCACCCATTGGGTTAATAATTGCGACCACAATGAGAATCCCGATGAAAATCAATAATAAAGGTGTTAATATTTTTCCGACGATATCCAGCATTTTTGATGGATTGATGGATAATAAACAGGCAATTCCAAAGTATATGATCGTGAATATCAGCAATGGTAAAAAACCGACATCATTAGATAGGAAAGGTTTAATCCCTATTTCGTAGGATACACTCCCCGTTCTGGGAAGCGCGAAAAGCGGTCCCAAAGATAAATAAAGAACGACTGTGAAAATGATGCCGAATAACGGGTGTGCCCTGCTTGCAAGCGATTGAACATCATTTTTTCCCGAAAAACCAAAGGCCAATATTGTAATGAATGGCAGTCCAACACCAGTAATGATGAATCCTAAACTGGCCGACCATAAATTCGTCCCCGCAGATTGACCGAGCATGGCAGGGAAAATTAAGTTTCCTGCACCAAAAAACAAAGCAAAAAGCATTAATCCTGTTACAATGACAAAAGACAGCGGTGCTTTCTGTGACATATAGAGCCCTCCATTGTTTTGATTATCTTAACGAAGAAAGAGTTGTCCAACAATTCCCGGTAAAAAAGACATGAACTTCGAACCATTCTACTAATCAGTTAAAATGGACCTCATGCTATGAATCATCCATGACTCTCCTTACTATAAAATCCGGCGGAACGTTTGTCAAAGCTATTTCATTCATTATTCGGAAAAATCTTTCTTTTCTTACTTCTTTTTAAGAAAACGAGAGAGACATTTAGATTCAACAGAAAAGTTGAGTAAAAAGTACTGCAATTTATTTTGCGGAAAAAATGTTTTAATATTCAGATATTTAACCAAACTATATAAAAAACAAGAAAAACAGGAGGAGTAAACATGAATACCGAAAAAGAAAAGATGGTGAGCGGGAAACCTTACATGGCCGCCGATCCGGAATTAATCAGAGATAGGGAAAATGCCAGAAAGTTGACCCGGTTATACAATCAGACAACGGAAAGCGAAGGGGATGAACGGACTGCACTGCTGAAAAGGCTTTTAGGTTCCACTGGGCTAAATGTATATATTGAACCCACTTTCCGTTGTGACTATGGATACAACATTTCTGTCGGGGAAAACTTTTATGCTAATTTTGATTGTGTCATTTTGGATGTTTGTGAAGTGACAATTGGCAGGGACTGCATGTTGGCTCCCGGAGTGCATATCTATACAGCCACACATCCACTGGATCCCTTTGAACGCAGTTCTGGAGTGGAATACGGAAAACCGGTTACGATAGGGGATCATGTATGGATTGGCGGCAGGGCCATCATCAATCCTGGCGTAACAATAGGGAGCCATTCCGTCGTCGCCTCAGGGGCAGTCGTAACAAAGGATGTTCCTGAAGGCGTTGTTGTCGGCGGAAACCCAGCGAAGGTCATCAAGCATATCGAAGGAATTAAATAAGCAGAGCCCACTCCCCCCGAGTGGCTCTGCCCCTGTTTTTCGTTAAATTTTCCTCAATGCTTCCGCGATTGCAGTATCGCCAGAAATTAAATCAAATGAACGCTTATAGGTATTTTCTTCGGTCAATGAAGCAAGAATCGTTCGAGCCACATCTTCACGGGCAATCGAACCTCTTTCCAATTCCTCGGCGGCGGTCACTTTGCCTGTTCCCGGTTCATTCACCAGTCCGCCAGGCCGAATGATCGTATAATTTAAATCGCTTTGTAACAATGCCCTATCTGCATAGTGCTTGGCCACATAATACGGTTTGATGGCTTCATTCCAGTTTTCGCGATTATTGGCCTGAAAGGCACTCACCATGATGAATCGGTCGATTCCCAAGTTTTCTGCCGCTTCAATCGTTTTAACTGCACCATCCAGATCAATCAACAGCGTTTGATCAGCGCCGGTGCTCCCTCCGGATCCTGCTGTGAACACGATGGCATCACAGCCTTTTGCCGCATTCGCAATCTCATCCACTGATCCAGTTAAACTGACGACTGCAGATTCAATTCCATTTTTCTCTAAATGCTTACTTTGCTCTTCTTTGCGAACCATTGCCCGTATACGATGTTCCGGGCTATCTTTTAATAAATCTACAAGATGTTTACCGATCTGCCCATTTGCCCCAACTACGAATACTTTCATAAAGTCAGCTCCCATAATGGTTAGTTTGGATTCCTTTCAAATTATTTCATGGACTCAGAACATTATCAAACAATCAGCCCGCCGATTCAGCTTTAACATTGGAAAAAGTTTGGCAACTACACTTATATATTTTATAATAAGAACAACACGTGTTATTCAGAAACACAAAGGGGAGGTGTAAAGATGGCAATAATAATGTTAATGCCACCTTCTGCAGCGTCTCATGCAAAGCCTAGTATTGGAGGCGATACTTTGCATGGGGTTGAATTAAGCTAAACTCAATCGCCCGCCTTATCATTTCTAATATTCGGCTTTGCACCTTATTTCATTCTTAATAAAGAATAAGGGGCTGGCAGAAATGAAATATGTAAAAGCGACGGCCGTTTTACCTGAAAAGCTGATCGTTGAAATTCAAAAGTATGTGCAAGGTGAAACCATATATATCCCTAAACCCGAAAAGGCCCATCACAAATGGGGAACCCGTTCGGGATCAAGGGAATTGATCGATGACCGGAATGCCTCTATAAAATATGCATTCAAAGACGGTCATTCCATCCATCAATTAGCCGAGGAACATTTTCTTTCCGCGGAAACCATCAAGAAAATCGTTTATTCTAAATAGGATACACGGGTAGCACTGATAATGATGTCAGTGCTATTTGTATGCCGAGTATGTTTCTTAGTCGTTTTCCCCCTTTTAAAGCAGATGCAATTTATGTAAAGTAAAGGGAAACGGTAACACATGCAGAAACAGGAGTGAAGAAAATGGAAGCTTTTATCAGGAGCGAGCAGTATAACTTCATAAAATCCCAAACACAAATTCTCATAAATGGACACGCGACTGCCAACGATAAGGATGTGATCAACACCCTGAAAACAGTCGCCAAAGAACGAGTACTAAGCTTATTCAGTGACTTGAACGAAGAGCAAAAACAACTGCTGGACCCAGTGGATACCATCAAGGATTCCGCACAAGCCGAAGCCTTTCTCTTACAGGTGAAGCCATTTGTGATCCCATTTAAAGAAGTAACCGAAAAAACGATAAAAAAATTATTTCCTAAAGCAAAGAAATTAAAAACCCCTTTGTTGGAGAACATCGATTTGAGAGAGATTTCATACCTGGGATGGGATGATGTCGGATCCGGAAAGAAATTCATCATTGCACCCCATCATAATAAACTCACCGGATTGCACGGGACCATTAAACCTGCAAATAAAAAGGGGATCTGTGCCATATGCAGCCGCTTTGAAGAAGTAGGGATGTTCATGTCTGAAACAAAAGGAACAGTCCAAGGGACATTCATTAAAAAAGGGAATTATATTTGTCTGGACAGTATGAAATGCAACCAGAACATAACCACTTTGGATAAAATGACCGACCTGATCGAACGGCTGAAATAACAAGGAAAAGCAATCCTTCAATGGTGAAGGATTGCTTTTTCCCTTGTTAAAAAATTCTCATTTTGTCCTGTCTATCGAATTCTAGCATAATGGAAGCGATACTTGAAAGTTGTTCGAAGACCAAAAAAATGTTCATGTGCTGTATTCCTATACTGAAATGGAAAATTACATTAAACAAGTTTTAAGTTATATCCAAGATGGCATCATGGCGGGAGATCATGTCATTCTTGTTGAAAATGACCGTATTTACCCCCTTATTCATAAAGAACTAAGCACTCGGTTAACGAAAGATCAAATGGAGCTCCTTCACTTTGTGAACAACTTCGATTTCTATTGCTCAAGAGGCAGTTATCATCCTCCTGTAATCGAAGAATACTTTAATAAAACGGTACAGCCCTATGTGGAAAATAAAATCTCTTTCCGATCATGGGCACATGTGGAATGGGCGACCTTGGAAGAACCGCTGCATATCATAGAGGAATTTGAGAGAACAGTAGATAAAGCTGTAAATCTGCTGTCATTTCCATTAATTTGTGCTTTACTCGTGAGTTTTGGCGTTTTACTCGTGAATTCGGGGCATTTACTCGTGAGTACACATTTCACACCACACAAAAAAAGAAGCACCATAACGGCACTTCCTTTTTTTCGGAATTAAGGTAATACGGTCGCGCCCATCAAGTAGCGGTCCACTTCTCTTGCCACTTCTCGGCCTTCATTGATTGCCCAAACGATGAGGCTTTGCCCTCTTCTAGCATCTCCGGCAGCGAACACCCCTTCGACATTCGTTCTGTATTCGCCATAAACGGCATCAATTTTTTGATTTACTGTTTCTACGCCAAATTGAGTTAATAGCGGCATTTCGGTTCCTTCAAATCCGATTGCGATGAAAACGAATTGTGCAGGCCATACTTTTTCAGTTCCTGGAACTTCCCTGAAAATGTACATTCCGTCATCGCCTTTGATTTTTTCCATTGAGATTGTGTGCAGTTCCTTAACGTTGCCGTTTTCATCGGCTACAATTTTCTTTGTTTGGATTGAATATTGACGCGGATCTGCACCGAATTTCGCTTCCGCTTCTTCATATGCATAATCAAGGGAAAATACATTCGGGTAGGCTGGCCACATATTATCAGATGTACGGGCCGTCGGAAGGATTGGGTGCTTCCCGAATTGTACGACGCTCTTACATTCCTGGCGAAGGGCAGTTGCGACACAGTCAGCTCCTGTATCCCCGCCGCCGATGACGATGACGTCCTTCCCCTTTGTGTCAATGAACTTGCCGTCTTCAAAATTGGAATCCAGCAGGCTTTTAGTCGAGGTCGTCAAGTAATCCATTGCAAGGTGAATGCCTGATGCCCCGCGTCCTTCAATTACCAGGTCACGCTGCTTTTGGGCACCTGTGCAAAGGATGACTGCATCATATTGATCTTGCAGTTCTTCGGCTGTTATATCTTTGCCTACTTCTGTATTGGTAATGAAATCGATGCCTTCCTGAGTCAATAATTTGATTCGGCGTGCAACGACATCTTTTTCAAGTTTCATGTTCGGGATGCCGTATGTCAACAGCCCTCCTGCACGGTCTGAACGCTCATAAACGGTGACCGAATGCCCTGCTTGATTCAACTGGTCGGCACTCGCCAATCCTGCCGGGCCTGAACCGATGATGGCAATTTTCTTGCCGGTCCTGCTTTCAGGGATGCGAGGCGTTATCCAGCCATTTTCAAATCCTTTATCGATGATGGTCCGTTCAATGTTCTTGATGGTAACGGCAGGATCGCTTATCGCTACCGTACAAGACCCTTCACAAGGGGCCGGGCAGACGCGCCCGGTGAATTCAGGGAAATTATTTGTTTTCGATAAACGGTCCAATGCTTCTTTCCATCTGCCGCGGTACACCAAATCATTCCACTCCGGAATCAGATTATGAATCGGACAGCCCGTTGTGACTCGGTTCAATTCCATGCCCATATGGCAGAAAGGAGTGGCGCAGTCCATACAACGCGCTCCCTGTGTACTTAACTTTTCATCAGAGAAAGGAGCTGTATACTCTCTCCAGTCGTTTAAACGAGTGAGAGGATTCCGGTCTTTTGGTTTTTCTCGCGGATAATCCATAAATCCTGTTGCTTTTCCCATCTTTCTCTCCCCTTCCTTACTGCATCACAGCTTGTTTAGTGATTTTTTTATCTTGAACGGCATTTGCTTGGAATGCACTCATGATCGCTTCTTCATCCGTTAGCCCTGCATGCTTCTGCTCATTGATGCTTTTGATCATCCGTTTGTAATCTTTCGGAATGACTTTTACGAATTTCTTGGCGAAATCCTCCCAGTTCTCCAGTACATACGATGCTTTGGCACTTTCTGTATAATGAAGGTGGCTGTAAAGCATTTCTTTTACCTCGTTTCCATCATCCATATCATCAAGCGTCTCGAATTCTATCATTTCACCATTGCATAATGCCTTGAATTCTTCTGCATCATCAGCAAGTACATAAGCGATGCCGCCTGACATGCCTGCCGCAAAGTTTTTGCCGACATCGCCCAGGATGACCACGCGTCCGCCTGTCATATACTCACAGCCATGGTCTCCAATTCCTTCAACGACGACATTGACTCCGCTATTCCGCACTGCAAATCGTTCTCCCGCACGGCCATTAATGTAGGCCTCGCCGCTTGTTCCACCATATAAGGCGATATTTCCGGCAATTACATTGTCCCCAGCCTCGATCTGATTGCCAGCAGGTGCCGTGACAATGATCTTCCCGCCAGATAAGCCTTTCCCAACATAGTCATTGACATCACCTGTCAAATACATCGACATCCCTTTTGGAATGAACGCACCGAAGCTCTGGCCCGCCGATCCCGTGAAACGAAGTGTGATCGTATCTTCAGGCAACCCTTCTTCACCGTAGCGTTTGGATACTTCACTGCCGACAATCGTTCCGACCACACGGTTCACGTTTGTAATCGGGAAGCTGACATCCACCTGGGTTTGGTCATTTAAAGCAGGCTCCACAACAGGTAAAATCTCACGGATATCCAAAGATTCTTCTATTTTATGGTTTTGAGGAAGTTGGTACGTACGAATCCCCTCCGGTTGGAAAAGAAGTGCCGTCAAGTCCAGGTGCTTCGCTTTCCAATGGTTTTGTGCCCGCTCGCTCACTTGTAAAACATCAGTGCGGCCGACCATTTCTTCCAGTGTTCTAAAACCAAGCTCAGCCATCGTTTCCCGGACTTCCTCAGCGATGAAGCGCATGAAATTCACGACATGATCCGGATCTCCAGTGAATTTGCTGCGAAGCTCAGGGTTTTGAGTAGCTACCCCTACAGGACATGTATCCAAATGGCAAGCACGCATCATGACACAGCCAAGGACCACAAGCGGTGCTGTAGCAAAGCCAAATTCTTCCGCTCCAAGGATAGCTGCCATGACTACATCGCGTCCCGTCATTAACTTTCCATCCGTTTCAAGGACTACACGGCTGCGCAGGCCATTCAGCATCAATGTTTGGTGTGCTTCGGCAAGACCCAGCTCCCAAGGAAGACCAGTATGTTTGATACTCGTTTTTGGTGATGCACCCGTACCGCCATCATACCCGCTGATAACGATGACATCTGCAGCTCCTTTGGCCACACCGGCTGCAATCGTGCCTACGCCTGCTTTTGACACAAGCTTGACGCTGATCCTGGCATCACGGTTCGCATTTTTTAAATCATGGATCAGCTGTGCCAGATCTTCAATCGAATAGATATCATGATGCGGAGGCGGTGAAATCAGGCCGACACCTGGTGTGGAACCACGGACCTCTGCTACCCAAGGATATACTTTGTTTCCTGGCAGCTGGCCGCCTTCACCCGGCTTTGCACCTTGCGCCATTTTGATCTGAAGTTCATCGGCATTAACAAGGTAATGGCTTTTCACTCCAAAACGACCGGACGCAATTTGTTTAATACCGCTGCGGCGGTCATCGCCGTTTTCATCCAGTTGGTAACGGCTAGAGTGTTCCCCGCCTTCACCGCTATTGCTTTTTCCGCCTAATCGGTTCATCGCAATCGCTAATGTTTCATGTGCTTCCTGACTCAATGAACCGAATGACATCGCGCCCGTTTTGAATCGGCTGACGATGGATTCCACGGATTCCACTTCATCTATTGAAATGCTTTGGCGTTTTTGATCGAACGAGAATAAATTCCGTAAAAACCCGAGTCTCTCTTCATTCGCCAAGTTTGAATATTCCTTAAATAAATTATAATCGCCTTTCCGGCAGGCCCATTGCAGTGTATGGATCGTTTTAGGATTGAAAGCATGATGTTCCCCTGTTTTTCTCCATTGAAAATCACTTCCGCTTTCAAGAGTTTCATCAAGGTAATCGGCTGCAGCTTTCCTATGGCGGATCAACGCTTCATCCGCGATCGTTTCCAAATCGATCCCGCTAAGCTGCGATGCCGTACCGCTGAAATAGCGTTCGATAACGTCAGCACCGATTCCGACCGCTTCGAAAATTTGTGCGCCGCGATAACTTTGAATCGTTGAAATCCCCATTTTCGACATCACTTTTACGATGCCTTCTGTCACAGAGCTTACATATTTCTTCACCGTTTCTTCGTAGCTGATGGCCAAACTGCCTTCCAATACCGCCTGCTTATATGTTTCATAAGCAAGGTACGGGTAAATCGCATCCACTCCATACCCGATCAGGGACGCATAATGATGGACTTCCCTTGCTTCCCCCGATTCAACGATAATGCTCACTTTCGTACGGTTCCCATGACGGATCAGCTCTTGATGAAGGGCACTCGCAGCCAGCAGGGAAGGAATCGCAGCTTTTTCTTTGCTCATATCCTTGTCAGATAATATCAAAAGGCTGACACCATCAGCGATCGCTTGTTCCGCTTCACGGCAGATGCGATCGAGTTCGCTCTCTAAATCTTCTGAAAATAAAGTGTGAATGACTTTGCTCCTGAATTCAGGATAGGCATTTTCTTTCAACTGCTGCATTTGACCTGGCGTCAAAACAGGTGAATCCAATTGGATGCGGCGGCTGTTCGTTTCATCCGGTTTCAGCAAATCTCCTTCCGCACCGAGAAATGTCATCGTTGACGTGACGATCTGTTCACGCAGCGAATCGATCGGCGGGTTGGTTACCTGTGCAAAAGATTGCTTGAAATAGTTGAAAAGCGATTGCGGACGATCTGATAAGACCGCTAACGGAATGTCATTGCCCATGCTGCCCAGTGGATCCTTGCCTTCGTTAATGACCGGCAGTAAATATTTTTGGACATCTTCATACGTGTATCCGAACGCTTTTTGCCTGAATGATAAATCACTCAAAGGCTCAACTTCGAGCACAGGTTCTTCGTCACTTAATTGAACAAGCTGTTCGTCCAGCCATTGCTGATATGGATTTTCCTGAGCCATTTCCGACTTGATCTCTTCATCGGAAACAATACGGCCTTCCTCTAAATCTATTAAAAGCATTCTGCCTGGGCTTAAACGATCTTTATATAATACATTCTCCGGCTCCACATCGATTACTCCGACTTCAGAGGAGAAAATGATGTAATCATCTTTTGTCACATAATACCTTGCCGGCCTTAAACCATTTCGATCCAGGATGGCACCGATTTGCTTGCCATTCGTAAAGGATATGGCCGTCGGTCCATCCCATGGCTCCATGAGCATGCTATGATATTCGTAAAATGCTTTCTTTTCTTTCGTCATATGCGGATTTTCTGTCCACGGTTCAGGAATGAGCATCATCGCCGCATGTGCCGGTTTACGCCCGGCAAGCACGAAGAATTCAAGTGCATTATCAAGAATCGAGGAATCACTGCCGTCTATATCCAGAATAGGCAGGACCTTTTGCAGGTCATCCCCGAATGCTTCCGAAACAAACTGCTGCTCACGCGCTTTCATCCAATTCACATTACCTCTAAGCGTATTGATTTCGCCATTATGGATCAGGTAGCGGTTTGGATGTGCCCGTTCCCAACTTGGAAAAGTATTTGTGCTGAAGCGGGAATGCACTAAAGCGAAAGCCGAAACGAAAGACTCCTGTTGAAGGTCAAGATAAAAAGCATCCACCTGCTCTGGCGTCAATAATCCTTTGTAAACGATCGTAGCACTTGAAAGGCTGGCAAAATAAAAACGATTGCCGCGTTCACGAGCCCAGTTTTCAGCTTGTTTCCTGATAATGAACAATTTACGCTCAAAAGCTAAATCATCGGTCATCTCTACGCTTGCCCCGATGAATACTTGGCGGATCGTCGGACATGTCTCCTTGCCGACCTCCCCGATTTTCGTTGCATCAACAGGAACCGTTCTCCAGCCTAATAACGTTTGGCCCTCTTGTTCGATAAATGCATTCAAACGAGCTTCGATTTCATTCCGTTCATCATCATTGTTAGAGAAAAAGAGCATGCCTACACCATAGCGTCCTTTTGCCGGCAAGTTCATTTCCGGGCATGCCAGCCTGAAATATTCATCAGGAATCTGTACCATTAATCCTGCGCCATCTCCTGTAAGGGGATCGCTGCCTTGTCCGCCGCGATGATCTAATTGGCACAGCATATTCAATCCTTGTTTGACGATGTCATGTGTAGCAAGCCCCTTTAAATGAGCATATAAACCGATCCCACATGCATCATGTTCAAATTCAGGATGGTAGAGCCCTTGTGCTTTTGGTATTTGATTGTATGTCATATTAATCGCCCCCATCGTATTCTTACACCGTTATGTCACTTACATTTATTCTAGGTTTTCAAATCGATATAAACAATATATAATTCTAGTAGAATCTATCTCACTTTGAGATAGATGCCAGGAGGATGAATAAATGGAACTACGACAATTACGTTATTTTGTTGAGGTCGCCGAGAGGGAACACGTCTCAGAAGCCGCAGAGCACCTGCATATCGCACAATCAGCAATCAGCCGGCAAATCTCCAGATTGGAAGATGAGCTTGGCGTGCTTTTATTCGAGAAAATCGGCCGGAATATCCAGTTAACCCCGATTGGCAAAATTTTCTTAATTCATGCCAAAACGGCGATACAGGCGATTGAATATGCCAAATATCAAATTGAGGAGTTTTTGGACCCTGAACACGGAAGCATTAAAATCGGGTTCCCGACCAGCCTTTCCACCCATTTATTGCCTACCGTCATTTCCGCTTTTAAAGATGAGCAGCCGAATATCGGCTTCCACTTAAGACAGGGATCTTATTCCTTTTTAAAGGAAGCTGTCAAAAATCGCGAAATCGGATTAGCCTTCCTTGGACCGATCCCGACAAACGATCCAGATATCGAAGGTCATATCCTGTTCACGGAAAACATATCCGCTTTACTGCCAATAACTCACCCATTGGCTGATAGGAAGAGCCTGCGCCTAAGTGACTTGCGAAATGATCCCTTCGTCTTGTTTCCAAAAGGCTATATCTTTCACACTATCGCTCTCGAAGCGTGCAAAGCAGCCGGCTTCACACCGAACATCGCCTCGGAAGGTGAAGACATGGATTCCATAAAAGGTCTCGTTTCTGCCGGCATCGGAGTCAGTCTGCTCCCTGACAGTACCTTTTATGAAGTCATTCCAAGACTGACTGTCAAGATCCCGATCGATACACCCGAAGTCAAACGGACTGTCGGCATCATCACTCCCAAAAACAGGGACTTGGCACCATCAGAAAAACTTTTTTACCAATTTGCCAAAAAGTTCTTCTCTGTTCTCGAGCAATATCAATAAAACATTGCGATCCTTCTAAACAGTAATGGAAATCGAAGATGGGACAGCTCTTCCCATAAATATTTCACTAGACAACTTACCTATAGCCCACTGAACGAATAATGTATCAAGATTATTCGTTCAGGAGGAATTTAAATGCAACCCACCCATTCACATCTTGCTTGGCATGAAACACTCGAGCTTCATGAGTTGGTCGCCGCACAGTCCAATGCCCTTATGAAATTTAAAAAAGCTTATCCAAAAATAAAAGACCCCATTCTAAAAACGATTTATAAACAAACGATTGACACCCTTACCCAAAACATCATGGAGCTGCTGCAATTTTACCCGTTGACGCCTAAGACGGGACGGGATGACGATGTATCAAGGGATGAAGCATCGGCCGCCGCTGCCGGGGAATTACTTGGCTTTGCCAAATCATCCATCAAAAATTATGCACTGGCGATTACTGAAACAGCCACCCCTTCCCTTCGAAAAGTATTTAAGAAACAGTTAAATGGAGCAATCGATACACATGCCAAGATATTCAACTACCTGTATGAAAGAAACCTCTATCCTGCTTATGACTTGAACCAATTGCTTCAAAATGACGTCGATGTTGCCAATAAGGCTCTATCCCAACCTTTCTAAATACAAAAAAGGCAAGCATTCCGATTGCTTGCCTTTTTGCCGCGTTCCGATTCCGTTTTTCATTATCATGTTATAATATACAAGAATTGGTTTTAATTAGGTTAAAAGTATTCAAAAGGTGAAATTCATGAAAAAGATCTTTTTATCCATCATCCTATCCCTTCTCTCATTTTCTTTAGTCGCATGTAAGGCCGATGAGCCAAAATCCGAGAATAACCTTTCAATTCCTGAGCTGACAGCAAGGGAAAAGGCCATCTTGGAAAATTCAAGTGAACATTCCTTTCTTATTGATTTCAATGTTGATGATACATACAAGGAGATGTCCGTCTGGGTCGAAAAATATGAATTCGGCAAACTAGTTGAAGAGGAAAAAGGCCGCATGACAACTGGGGTTGAAAAGAATGGGACGATCATCTTCACCACATCCAAAACGGATGCTGACCAAAAACGATCGATGTTCAACGTCAGCATTCAAAACGATGATGGTACGGATACAGTTACTTATCCTGAAACCATTGATGAAATGGATTCCAGCGTATGGGGCAGTGCTGGCAAACTTAAAATAAACAGCACAAACAAACTAGCATTGGCGAGTATATGTTACTCAAGCGGAAATGAGGGCATACGTTCACTTTCCACTGATTTTTATGGTGATATGGATGCACATATGGACGAATTGAAGGAATACGATGTTGTCTACCTCCTGAGAAGTGAATTCACTAAATGAGCTGACAAAACGCAGGAGCAAGTTTTTTAGCACGATACTATGGCAAAAGTGGATCGTTCAACTCTATGACTTCGAGAAAATAAATGGGGCATTTGAAAGAATCAAAAAAGGTTTGTCATATAATGGATTAAGGTGGAAAAGCCCATTAGATGACTGACTTCGCTCATTCGATAGATGAGTAAGTTCAAATTATAGGATGGAAGGTTTTAATGTAGTAAATTTTTCTACATTGTAAAAAGGGGTTGAAGGAAGAGGTATTTGGGTGTAATCTTTAAAAATAAAAAAACGGAAAGAAGATTATTAATTTGAAGAAAATCATCCTCCTCTTTGCAGCAGTGGTCATCGCGAGCTCTCTAGGACATCAAATAACCGGCGGATATATAGACCCTCGAAAATCCCGCCCTAGGTATAGACATTTGAAATAAGGAATCCGCTTTTGCGGCTTGATTCCTTATCATTTCGGAAGTAATTCAATATTAATCCCCTTATATTACTCACTATCCTCATCATTTCTCTCCAATACCAGATCACCCTTATTTGATATATATCCATCTTTTCCCGCTTTATCGATATACACGTTATAGCCTTTTTTCAGTTCGATTTCGATTGGTTTTTTCACTTTTTCGTCGATTTCCCATTGAATCGTTTGCAAACTTTCGGTTTCCGTTTCATCTTTTATATCAACGAACACTCGGATGTTATCGGATGTCCTTGATAGTACATAATTCCCTGCTTGTATTTCTGTACCGACCACATAATGACCAGGTTCTTTAAGGATGATTTTTTGACCAATTTTCGCTGCTTTTTCAAATTTAGATGGCCTGAATTCAATTTTCCCTTTAAGCGGGATATTACCATTCATATGAAAAGGCACCGCATGAAAAACATCATTTTTATGCATTTTGTCACCAAAAAATTCCGCTTCATTATCGAGGGCTTTAATATCATAATAGCCTGGATCGATATCTTTACCGACAATGATTTTTTGTGATTGTAACACCTTATAGGAAGCAGTATTATTTTCTGCATTTCTGGTACCTTTACTATCAGATGATGAAACAAAGTACAATTCATATATAAGAAATCCGCCTACTAATACGAGTAAGCTAAAAGAGCCATTCTTTTATTTAGAGTCAAAGACGATTCCTCCATTATCAAGTAGTTAAAGCATTAGTTCCTTCTGTTGATTTATACATTCTAAATTTCCATGCATTCCGTTCCGTAGTCGTTTGGCGATACTCTGTACCTGTGTACGAGTTAGCCTACTCTTTCTTAATCGTAAATGATATCCCGAATTGTCATGTCCTGCTTCAACTGAAAGCGTTCCTAACCAATTGAGCAAGCTAAAATAGTTCCTAATGCCATTACTCTTACTTTTTTCATTTTATTTCCTCTTGAATATTTATTTCCCAGGTCAACGATAATACTTTATACCTATGCTACCAATATTTCTATGATAAAAAAGGACTATTTTGTAAAAAAAATATAATTATACTGCTTTTCCTTATAGTAGTTTTTTATAAATCAAGACTTATGTTACTAAAAAATGACATTGGCAAGTCAAAAATAGTCGCACAAAAAATGTCGGAATTCTCATCGATTTTAATTAAGATCATCTCATGCTTATCATCTTATCTTAAGCCACAACAAATCGGCAGTCGGGGCAGGGAAACTGGCATCTACACAGCTAATGGGCTTCTCACAATAAAAGGCCGTTTAACATGTAGTTAAACGGCCTTCACCTGTTACTAATTAGATTTTTTAACGGTTACTTTTGCTGCTTTTCCTGTATTGCCGGCTTTGTCTTTTGCTGAGACGTATAATGCGGAACCTGCTTTTTTCTTGCTGATTTTAATGGAGAAGTTCCCCTTACTATCAGCTTTTGCCGTTCCGATGTTTTTATTGCTGTGCTTCACGGTAACGGTTGAACCGATTTCGGCTTTACCTGTTACTTTTGTTGCTTTATCGTTTACTTCATTCACCTTTGGTGCTCCTGGAGCCGTTTTATCTTTAACGGTTACTTTTGCTGCTTTCCCTGTATTGCCCGCTTTGTCTTTTGCTGAGACGTATAATGCGGAACCTGCTTTTTTCTTGCTGATTTTGATGGAGAAGTTCCCCTTACTATCAGCTTTTGCCGTTCCGATGTCTTTATTGCTGTGCTTCACGGTAACGGTTGAACCGATTTCGGCTTTACCTGTTACTTTTGTTGCTTTATCGCTTACTTCATTCACTTTCGGTGCATCCGGGGCTGTTTTATCGAGAACAGTCACGGTTGCCGCCTTGCTTTCACGTTTTGCTAAGTCTGTAGCCGTTACTAAAAGCTTAGTTCCAGCCTTTTGCTTGCTGATTTTCACTTTGAAATTCCCTTTGCTGTCCGTGTTACCTGAACCAATCACTTTTTTTGCGCTATTTTTGATCGTGATTTTCATGTCCGCTTGCGATTGACCCGTTACATACGTATCTTTGTCACTTAAAGCTTTGACAGTTGGCTTGTTAGGGGTTTCACCCTTATTCACGTATACTTTGATTGAAGATACTGCTAGTTTGGAAGAATCAGAGATCTTCACAGTAAGCAGCTGCTCAGCTTTTTGGACCGGAATAGTGACGGTGAACGTTCCGTTGGCTGCCGCCGTTCCTTTACCGAGCGTTTTGTTTCCGCTTTTCACTTCGATTACTGAACCTTTTTTAGCTGAACCAGTCAGTTTTGTTTGCGTATCCATCACAGGATTGACTTTAGCTTGTAAATCCACTGTACTAAGTGCACTGTACGCATTCAGCCTTCCATATCCAGAGACTAAATCTTTTCCGACAGGCAGTTCTTCTTCCGGGATTATGATTTCGCCATCTTCAGGTAGATAGTCCTCATCAGGAACTGCATTATCTTCTTCTTCAAAAGCGACATATTCCGATGTCCCATGAAGGATTTCCCTTACTTCATTCACTTTCAACCCAGGATTTCCGGATAATAACAAGGCTGTAGCTGCCGCAACATGCGGAGCTGCCATTGAAGTACCATCCATGTAGGTAACATTCCCATTAGGTACAAGGCTCGGGATGCCTGTCCCTGGAGCGACCATGTCCAACTTCGATCCATAATTGGAATAATCGGAAACTAAATCAAGGGCATTGGTTGCACCGACGGAAATGGCATATTTTGATGATGCAGGATAAGAAAGACCTTCCGTCCCATCATTACCGCTTGCTACGACAACCATTACATTCTTGGCAGCGGCATGTTTCAAGGCATATTCAATTGTCCTGCTATATCCTCCGCCCAGGCTAAGGTTTATGACCTTTGCACCATGGTCCACGGCATACTTAATGCCTAGTGCAACTTTCTCCATGTCTCCAGATCCTGAAGAATCCAAGACCTTTACAGGCATGATTTTAGCTGCTGGATTGATTCCTTGCATGGAATATCCATTATCGGCTTTGGCAGCGATGATTCCGGATACATGTGTACCATGGCCATTGTCATCGACTGCATCTACTTTCTTATCAATGAAATTCTTGCCTAAGTCCATGCGGACCGTATCTTTCAAATCCGCCAGTGAATCATCGACACCTGTGTCGATAACCGCTACCAATGTATCTTTTAAATTACGTTTCTTAATAAGGTTCTGCAGTTTTTCGTTATCGATGTCCGCTCCCTTTATGCCTTCTTCCCCACCGGCGTTATCTAAAGACCATTGATACGGTGATTGAATGTCGGCAGAAAGTGCTTTGTACGTTTTTACCGCTTCGATATATTCCACTTCTGGAAGGTTTTCAATACTTGATAGAGCTGCTGTGCTCATTTCAGCTTGATTCTTTAACTCTACAACATACATACCATCATACAGAACCTCTTGTTGCTTAGGTACCGATAATGTTCCATATCCCTTTCCGCTTACCTTGGATTGGACAGCGCTTAATGACTTCCCAGGTTTAAGTTTGACGATATATTTGTTCTTTACATTTTTCGAAGCCGGAAGTTCGATTCCCGCTTTGCTTGCGATATCGACGATTCTCTCGCCTGCAAGCTTATCAAGATTGATTTTCTTTGCAATGCCGTTCATATCCTTTTTCAATCCAGCTGGAGCGACGCCTGCCGCCTTGTTGAATAAAGCTTTAATCGCTTCTTGCTGCTTGTTGCTAATGACTGCCGTACTGCTTGCTCCATTTTCATTAAGATCGTCGATGAGCGGCTTAATCTCGACTAAGTGTTTATAAACGGCTTCCCTTGCCGTTTTATTACCAGCAAGATGAATGGCCAGGAATGGTGAAGCCTTATAGTATAAAGAAGAAAGAGTGCGTCCCTCAGGCGACTTCGTGAGAACTTCATCTCTAAACACACGGAGTGTTTTCAACATCGATTCTCCCGTTTTCTTATCGTTGACACTTAGTTCAACCGGGCATGATTCGAGGTCCTCTCCTTCGTCCCCAGAAGATGGCGGCAATGTCACTGAATGCGCATTGATGGAGTATTCAGCTACATTTTCCGCATCCGGGATGGGATTTCCCTCATCATCCGTATCGCCGAAATATTCAACTTTAACATAATACGTGCCTTCCCAAGCATATGGGAAATCGATAACAGCTTTTTCATCCGGCTTAGAAGAGACCAAATAATTGCTCTCATCTTTTTCTGCTTTTTCTTTATCTTGATATACGGAGATATTCAAGATTTTGTCCGAATTGACTTCGAACTCAATATGGGAGAACTTTTGTACTTCTTCTGTTGTGGGACTGATTTGGTACCATTGAACATCCGGTTTTTCAAACTTTCCGTCCAGAGTGTCACCATTTTTAATCGTTTTTACATTTTCAATGGGTGTTACAGCTGCAGCTTGAGAATTCAGTGGAACCATCAAGCTGAAAATCAGTGCAAAAATTAGTGCACACGCTGTAATTCGACTCACATTCTTAAATTTCACGGTTTCCCCTCCAATATTTGGTTAAAAAATAACAGTACTATACCAAACTATCACACTGTAAAATTTTATCAACCAATTTTTTCCCTTTTTTATGTCAAATGCTTGATTTATTTGGCCATAGAGCTGAAAAATGATTCTCATGTACCAATTAAGCAAGATATTTGCGTTCCGATTGTCCTCTCATGACGATAGTAGATGTCCAATTGGCAGATTGATCGTTAATAGATTTAAATCGGTGAGAATCCTAACATGACCTAATTCCTATGGTCAGCCACTGCCACGAAAAAAAGCTGTCCCAGCAGTAAAAATATGCGGGACAGCTTCAATGATTTTTATTTAGTTTGCGACGATATTGACTAATTTGCCTGGTACGGCAATCACTTTACGAATGGTTTTCCCATCGATTTGTTCTTTGATGGAGTCATCACCCATTGCGATTTCTTCCAGTTTTTCTCTCGTAGTGTCAGTCGGCACCATTAATTTCGCTTTGACTTTCCCGTTGATTTGGATGACGATTTCGACTTCGTTATCCACCAACTTCGCTTCGTCGAAAGCCGGCCATGTTCCGTACGTGATGCTCTCGGAATGGCCCAGTTTAGACCAAAGCTCCTCGGCGATGTGCGGTGCAACTGGTGCAAGCAGCTTTACGAAGCCTTCGATATACACCTTAGGAAGCGAATCCGCTTTATAAGCATCATTAATGAATACCATCAATTGTGAAATCGCCGTATTGAATTTCAATTCCTCATAGTTCTCGGTCACTTTTTTAACCGTTTGATGATAGACTTTTTCGAGCTTGCCCGTGTCATCCGTCTCTGTCATCTTATCTGTGATCGTACCGTCATCGTTGACTAATAAACGCCAGATACGGTCAAGGAATCTGCGAGAACCGTCCAATCCGTTTGTGGACCAGGCAATCGAAGCATCCAATGGCCCCATGAACATTTCGTACATGCGAAGTGTATCCGCACCATGGCTTTCCACGATATCATCCGGGTTCACGACGTTCCCTTTGGATTTACTCATTTTTTCATTATTCTCACCAAGGATCATTCCTTGGTTAAATAGGTTCTGGAACGGTTCCTTCGTTGGCACGACACCGATATCGTACAGGAATTTATGCCAGAAGCGAGCATAAAGCAAGTGAAGCACCGCATGCTCGGCGCCGCCAATATAAATGTCGACCGGCATCCATTCTTTTAATTTTTCAGGATCTGCAAGTGCTTCTTTGTTATCCGGATCGATATAACGAAGGAAGTACCAGCTGCTGCCTGCCCACTGTGGCATAGTGTTCGTCTCACGACGTCCTTTTCGTCCGTTTTCATCCGTTACATTCACCCATTCCGCTATGTTCGCAAGTGGTGATTCGCCTGTACCCGAAGGCTTGATGTCCGTAGTTTTCGGTAAAATCAATGGAAGTTCTTCTTCCTTCACTGGAGACATCGTGCCGTCTTCCCAATGGATGATTGGAATCGGTTCACCCCAGTAACGCTGACGGCTGAATAACCAGTCGCGAAGGCGGTATGTTATTTTCTTCGTGCCGATTTCTTTTTCTTCGAGCCATTTGATCATTGTCGAAATGGCTTCTTCCTTATTCAACCCATCAAGGAATTCCGAATTCACATGAAGTCCATCGCCTGTATATGCTTCACTTGTCACGTCTCCGCCAGCTACGACTTCCTTGATCGGCAAGTCGAACTTGACTGCAAATTCATAATCACGCTCATCATGGGCAGGAACGGCCATGATTGCTCCTGTTCCGTAGCTGATCAGCACGTAATCGGCAATCCAGATCGGCATTTTTTCGCCGTTTACCGGGTTAATGGCATAAGCCCCCGTGAACACGCCTGATTTATCCTTTGCCAAGTCCGTTCTTTCCAAGTCGCTTTTATGTTTCACTTCATCTAAATAGGCTTCAACTGCCGCCCTTTGATCATCCGTGGTAATTTTATCGACAAACTGATGTTCAGGTGCCAATACGGCATATGTTGCACCGAATAACGTATCCGGGCGAGTCGTGAACACCGTGAATGTTTCATCAAAGCCATCGATATTGAATGTAACCTCCGCTCCCTCGGAACGGCCAATCCAGTTACGCTGCATATCCTTGATGTTTTCCGGCCAATCCACATCATTCAAGTCGTCAATTAAACGGTCAGCATACGCCGTGATGCGAAGCATCCACTGTTTCATTGGGCGGCGCTCAACAGGATGGCCTCCACGCTCACTTTTCCCATCGATGACTTCTTCATTCGCCAATACCGTGCCAAGTGCCGGACACCAGTTAACGGCCACTTCATCAATATAAGCAAGGCCCTTTTCATATAATTTCAAGAAGATCCATTGAGTCCATTTGTAATAGTCGGGATCTGTCGTGTTTATTTCACGATCCCAGTCATAAGAAAAACCAAGGGCTTTGATTTGGCGGCGGAACGTGTTGATATTGTGCTCCGTGAATTCAGCTGGATCATTTCCCGTATCGATCGCATATTGCTCTGCCGGAAGTCCAAAAGCGTCCCAGCCGATCGGATGCAATACATTATACCCCTGTGCCCGTTTCATCCGTGCCAGGATGTCGCTTGCCGTATAACCTTCCGGGTGACCCACATGAAGACCCGCCCCTGAAGGATATGGGAACATATCCAGCGCGTAGAATTTGCGTTTGCCGCTTTCTTCACCCGTTTTGAATGTCTTATTGCCTTCCCAATACTTTTGCCATTTCGTTTCTATGCTTCTATGGTCAAAACTCATATGATTTCCTCCTAATTTCCGTATAAAAAACAATAAAAAACCCCTCATCCCAAAATAGGGACGAGAGGATTATGTATATCTTCCCGCGGTACCACCCACATTGGCGATAGCTAAAATCCGCCCAGCTTAAAACATCCGTAACATGGATTAAAACGCCAGGCATTACTTATTAATTCACACCCGGGACTCCAAGGCGAGTTCACGACCATCCCAGGTTGACTTGCACCACCCGTCAACTCTCTTTACTGGTTTAAACCGCTACTATTCCTCATCATAGTCTTTATGAGAATATTGATTTTATTTCATTCTAGTCAATTTTACCGATAATTGCAATAGCCGTACATAAACATTATCGACAGGTTTTTCATTATATATGCGAATTCAGGGAAATTCGTGCAAAAAAGGGAGCTATTCATTCATAGCTCCCCTGCTTCCATCTAATGTCGCAGTAAAATCATTTCATTCCTCAATTGGTTCAACTGCTGCTTCATCCGCGAAAGCATTTCCCGTTGCTGGTCATTCGAACTGGCATACAATCGTTCCATATCCGTCAAAGCCTCTTCGATATACTTTTGCGAATTTTGAAATTGCTCATCATCATAATGCTCCTGCCGTGAGGCCTCGTTAAATTCAAACTCTGCAAAATGGAGAGCCCCTTCACATTGCTCTAAAAAATGATCGACGGATTGTCTGGTTGCCATTTCAAACCCTCTCCTTCGCGTCTCATTTGGATGATTCGGAATCATCTTTTCTAGTTTGAGCAAATAACGGGAGGATTATCATTTTTTTTTGGGCAATCAACCTTTATCCCAAAACTTCTCACCTTGATGGGATATGAACTGCTCGATCCATTCGGCAAAGCCCATATGGAGCTTCTCGCCTTCTTCAAAATCATCGATATGGCCTTTTACCATTAAATACTCCTTATCGCCTTTGGCGACGGCTTCCCCATCGATCACAATATTATCTTGATAAATGCAGGCCACTTTATAGCATCCCTCGTAGGAATTTTCATATGTGTAATTAATAATATCATCCAAGCTGTATAAATCGTTTTCCCCGCCCGATTCCACATTATCGAACAGACGGCATCCATTGGTTATTTTTAAAAACTCCTTATAATCCTCAGGCAGAAGCAGTCCGGTTTTCTTTTCAAAGGAATGAATTTGTTCATCCGAAGCAGGTGAATTGAAGGTGCAAGTGGCTTTGTATGTGAACCCATCTTCATTTACTTCGATCACCTGATTATTTTCGGCTAATTTCTTTTTCATTTGTTTGATCGCTTCTTCAACTTGACCGGTCATGTCCATCAGCTCCCGATTGGATATAGTCATTCAAAGATAAACTGGAAATAGCAGCAAAATATTTAGCCTTCAAGTATACAGTATACGCTTATTTTTCAAAAAAAGACCTAGCTGCGAGAATGTTGTATAATATATGTTGCGCTTTATTTTATTTAGGAGGTTGCTGATTTGAATCAAGCAAACCCGTTTATATATGCAACGGATAACAAACGATATCATACATGGAATTACCACCTGAGAGAACATTTTGGACATAAGGTCTTTAAAGTTGCCCTGGATGGCGGTTTTGACTGTCCGAACCGTGATGGCACCGTCGCACATGGCGGCTGTACTTTCTGCAGTGCCTCAGGCTCTGGTGACTTTGCGGGCAGCAGGGTTGAACCCCTTGACGTCCAGTTAAAGAAAATCAGCGAACGGATGCACCATAAATGGAAAGATGGAAAATATATGGCCTATTTCCAAGCATTCACGAATACGCATGCACCCGTGGCAGAGCTTCGCGAGAAATATGAAAGTGTATTGACCCAGGAAGGTGTCGTCGGACTCTCCATCGCGACACGACCGGATTGCCTTCCAGATGATGTAGTCGAGTATTTAGCGGAATTGAACGAACGCACTTACCTTTGGGTGGAGCTGGGTCTCCAGACGGTCCATGAAAAGACCGCGACAATGATCAACCGCGCCCATGACTTCGATTGCTACAAAGAAGGCGTCGATAAACTGCGCAAACACGGCATCCGCGTCTGCTCCCATATCATCAATGGCCTTCCTCAGGAAGATTACGGCATGATGATGGAAACAGCCCGTGCAGTCGCCAAACTCGATGTACAGGGGATAAAGATCCATTTACTTCATCTATTAAAAGGGACACCGATGGTCAAACAATATGAAAAAGGCCTGCTCGAGTTTCTTGACCGTGACGATTATGTCAGCCTGGTATGTGACCAGCTGGAAATAATCCCTCCAGAAATGATCGTTCACCGCATTACGGGTGACGGTCCGATCGATTTGATGATCGGTCCAATGTGGAGCGTCAATAAATGGGACGTCTTGAATGCCATTGACGCCGAATTGAAACGCCGTAACAGCTGGCAGGGGAAAAACCATCACACGGAGGTACAATCATGAAGCTAGATCGAATTTTGCCATTCGCCAGGATTCTGCTCGAAAAAGCGGTCCATCCCGGGGATATAACCATAGATGGCACGATGGGCAACGGCTTTGATACAGTCTTTCTTGCAGGACTTACAGGTGTAGACGGACATGTGTATAGTTTTGATATTCAGAAAGAAGCGATCGAAACCACAACAGCGAAACTGAACGCCGAGAATTTACAAGAGCGCTGCACCCTCATTCACGATGGGCATGAACATTTAAGCAAATATATCCGGAAAGAACATTCCGGAAAGATCACAGGTGCCATCTTCAACCTGGGCTACCTACCTGGCGGAGACAAATCAATCATCACCCAAGCCGAGACGACGATATCAGCCATTGAACAGCTGTTTGAACTTCTGGCGCCTGAAGGCATCATCATCCTCGTCATTTACCATGGTCATCCAGGGGGATCGGCAGAACGGGATGCATTGATGGATTATGTAGAGAACTTCCCTCAACAGAAAGCACATATCCTGAAATACGGGTTCATCAACCAAGCAAACAATCCGCCATTCATTGTCGCGATTGAAAAGAGATGATGACTATTGACACCGTTCGATATGAACGGTGTTTTTTCAATCCCAACTCGCAGGCAGCAGAATTACCAATCATAACTTTTTGAATTTTTCGTCTATAATGATTATAATGATGGAAAATAGATAAGAGGGTGCAGAAAATGGAACATTTGCCTACTTCATTACTGACGGATATATTGACTGAAAAAATCAAAAGGGATTCAAGTGAGCAATACGGGGATTTTGTCAGCTCGCTCAACTCGTTGACAGAAGAACAAAAAACCATCGAGGACCTCAAACAATTCGATCATCATTTTGATAAGTTCCTGCCACAGCTCGATTTAATGATTTCCACCCAAAACCATGAAGCGATCATGAATATGAAAGCGACGCTTTTGGACCTATTCGCCAATGACTTGACCTTCAAATCCATTTATCTCCTATCCACTGCATTATCCAATAAAAAGGAACTTACACATTTGAAGCAATTTATGTACCCGGTTACTTTCTGGGCACCGGTCATCAAGTCGAACGAATTGCTTAAAAACGCAGGCTGATCCAAAGAAAACTGCCGAAGATTTAACTTCGGCAGTTTTTTATTTATCCTGAAGGATGTACTGATCAAACGACATACCCTAATATCTTTAAACGGTTTTCAACAAAACTCAGCGCATATTGAAATACATCATCACGCTCTGGTTCATTGAAGATTTCATGATAAAGCTTCGGCCATTCCTTATATTGCTTTTCACTGGCCATGTTATAATTAAACCACTCACGAACCGCCTTCTTGTTGACGATTCGGTCATCTCCGCCCTGCATGACCAAAAGCGGCACATCCTGAAATTCAGGAATCTCTTCAAAAGCATCCTTCATAGCCTGTGCAAGCTCGCGATACCAGCGAACTGAAACCTTTGTGATATATAATGTATCGTTTCTATCGGATTCACGAATTTCCGCACTTCTCGTCGCCATTTCAGGGGTCAATCCGGAATGTACCCTGAACTTAGGCATAACGATGTTCAATCCATGCGAGAGCGTTGTAAGGAACTTCCGCGGCTTCGTCACGAGGCCCAAGCAAGGAGAAGAAAGAATCACCCCTGCAATGTCCCATTCCTCTTCCTGAAGAAGGCGTATCGAAATCAAACCGCCCATGCTGTGTCCAAGTAAAAAGACCGGCAACGAATATTCGTAAGCCTCTTCTATCCAGCTTTTCACTTCGTCCAAATACTCATCAAAGGAATCGATATGTCCCCTGTAGGCGCGAGTAGTCATCCCCTGCCCAGGAAGGTCGCCCATGACGACATGGTATCCAGCTGAAAGCCACATTTGTGTTACCCACTTATAACGTCCGTGATGTTCCATTGCCCCATGAACGATGACAATGACGCCCTTTGCGTCTCCTTCTGTCTCCCATTTCCACATTCGAAATCCCCCTTTCACTTTTCACTTGTTGTGTACGATCCATGATAGTTGAAATAATATATATAAATTATAACCATATTCATGATTTTCGACAAAAAAGAAATCTAACAAGTTGTACATTGCTATTATAAATAGCCAAGTGTATTTGCATACGGTATATTAAAATAATACATAAAAACATTCACTTCGGAAAGGAAATGATTGAAAATGATTATTTATCCGTATAAAGGCAAAGAACCTGAAATTGCTGAAAGCGCTTATATCGCTGAAAATGCTGTCGTCACAGGTGATGTCAAAATCGGCGACGAAACATCAATCTGGTTCAATTCCGTCATTCGCGGTGATGTATCCCCAACCATCATCGGAAAAAAAGTCAGTATACAGGATAACAGCGTCCTGCACCAAAGCCCCAATAATCCATTGATCATCGAGGATGAAGTAACCATTGGCCATCAGGTCATTTTACATAGCTGTAAAATCCGCAAAGGAGCTTTAATCGGCATGGGATCGATCGTACTTGATGAAGCCGAAATCGGCGAAGGGGCTTTCATCGGTGCCGGCAGTCTCGTTCCCCAAGGTAAAGTCATTCCACCGAACATGTTGGCATTCGGACGTCCAGCTAAAGTCATCCGCGAAATCAACGAAGAAGATCGTCAGGATATGGAGCGCATCGTACGCGAATACGCCGAAAAAGGGCAATACTATAAAACGGAGGAACGAATAAAGTAATGCACGAGTAATTGACTGAAAGTTACGAGTATTCGCTCCTAACTCTCGAGTAAACTGTTCTAACTCACGAGTATGGCCCTTAAGTTGAATTTCTTTGGGATTTCTTGAATTATTCCCGATAGACGGCAAAATTAATCCATAAAAAAAGGTGCCCCGCTAATTGCGGGACACCTTTTTTATATGAATTACGCTTGTGCTTTTAATGTTTCTGCTTTGTCCGTGCGTTCCCATGGAAGATCGACATCTGTACGGCCGAAGTGTCCGTAGGCAGCCGTTTGTTTGTAGATTGGGCGACGAAGGTCAAGCATTTTGATGATACCAGCTGGACGAAGGTCGAAGTTAGCGCGAACTAGGTCAACAAGGACTTCTTCGCTAACTGTACCAGTTCCGAACGTATCAATGGAGATCGATACAGGCTCTGCCACACCAATCGCGTATGCCAATTGAACTTCCGCTTTGTCGGCAAGGCCGGCTGCCACGATGTTTTTCGCAACGTAACGAGCAGCGTATGCAGCAGAACGGTCAACTTTAGTAGCATCCTTACCAGAGAATGCACCGCCGCCGTGACGAGCGTATCCGCCGTAAGTATCAACGATGATTTTACGTCCAGTAAGACCAGCATCCCCTTGAGGTCCGCCAATTACGAAACGGCCAGTCGGGTTGATGAAATACTTAGTATCTGCATCGATCAACTCGGCTGGAACAACAGCTTTGATCACATGTTCTTTTAGATCGGCTTGAATTTGTTCAAGCGTAATTTCTGCATCATGCTGTGTAGAGATGACGATCGTATCTACACGTACAGGACGGTTATTCTCATCATATTCCACAGTTACCTGTGTTTTACCATCAGGGCGTAGGTAAGCAAGAGTTTCATCTTTACGAACTTGAGACAAGCGGAATGAAAGTTTATGCGCCAATGAAATCGGAAGCGGCATAAGCTCTTCTGTTTCATTACAAGCAAATCCGAACATTAGACCTTGGTCCCCTGCACCGATTGCATCGATTTCTTCCTCTGACATGTTTCCTTCACGAGCTTCCAATGCTTTATCGACACCAGCTGCGATATCGGCAGACTGCTCATCGATGGAACTCAACACGGCACAAGTTTCAGCATCGAAACCGTATTTCGCACGTGTGTAGCCAATTCCTTTAACCGTATCACGAACGATACGCGGAATGTCCACGTAAGCTGAAGTTGTAATTTCACCAGCAACAAGCACAAGACCTGTAGTTACACTAGTTTCACACGCAACACGTGCATTTGCATCCTTAGCTAGGATAGCATCTAAAATGGAATCTGAAATCTGATCACAAATTTTGTCCGGATGGCCCTCTGTAACAGATTCAGAAGTAAATAGACGTTTCTTTGACATCATATTTCCTCCTTGGAAGTTAGTATGTTGTAGGCATAAGCCTGATTTTTTACGGAACTCGTTTCCCTCATTAGTTTCGACTATAGACACAGAATTACTTATAAAAAACACAAAAACCTTCCCTGGCAAATGAGGAAAGGTTTAAAATTCTGTCTTCTATCCTTTCACTCTTATCGTTCAAGGGTTTTTTACCTTGCTCAGGTTAGCACCATCACCACTATTCCTTGAAGACCTTCGCTTTATTTTCGGCGATCGGTCTTGGAGTCAAGTTCAATATGGCAGGTTGCTGGGTTTCAAAGGGCCTGTCCCTCCACCAACTCGGGATAAGAGAATCCGTACAATTTAAGATATTATCGTATCTGGCTGGAATTTGTCAATGCTTTTCTAAAAAGAACATTTCCACCCAGAATGGCGTTCATTTGAAAAATCATGTTGATACAACGTCCTAACGGGGTTTACAATGCAAAATACGAATAGAAATGTTGTAAATTGCCATTAATAATAAAGTATTGAGCATCGAAAAGGAATGACATCCTGACTTTCCCATTAGACATATATTGCTTACTTACTTCCTATTTAAATAAATTTTTCTTCATGAAAGTATATGCGATAATCCTGACTCGGTTCCTACCGGATTAAAATGATTAATGCGGCCAGCTGAAAATAATCACAAATTAAAAGAAATAGTATAGACTAATTAAATGAATGTGTTATACTAATTGTAATCTAAAAACTCAAACAAAGGAAGGTACCTCATATATGAATTCTGTAGATGTTTCTAATGAGTTACACCAATTATTAACAGGAAACAATGTGCAAACTCAACTATCAGTTCCTCAATTGGTCGAAAAAGTACTAAGCAGAAATGAAGGCGTTTTAACATCAACCGGCGCGGTTAAAGCTGAAACTGGCAAATATACTGGTCGTTCACCTAAAGATAAGTTTATCGTGGAAGAAGCATCAGTTAAAGATAAAATCGATTGGGGTCCCGTGAACCAGCCGATTTCCGAAGATGTGTTCAATAAACTATATAATAAAGTAGTTGACTACCTAAAAGCAAAAGAAGAGATTTTTGTTTTTAAAGGTTTCGCTGGTGCAGACGAAACATCACGTCTTCCCATCCGTGTTGTTAATGAATATGCTTGGCATAACCTTTTCGCCCATACTTTGTTCATCCGTCCAAACGAAGAGGAACTGAGAGGTCACGAAGCTGAATTCACGATCCTTTCTGCACCTAACTTCAAAGCGGACCCAGAAGTGGACGGAACTACATCCGAAACTTTCATCATCGTTTCATTTGAACGCCGTACCATTTTGATCGGCGGAACGGAATATGCAGGAGAAATGAAAAAATCGATCTTCTCGATCATGAACTACTTACTTCCAGAGGCTGGAATCCTTCCAATGCATTGCTCTGCTAACGTAGGACGTGAAGGGGACGTCGCTTTATTCTTCGGACTGTCCGGTACAGGCAAAACAACTTTATCAGCAGACACTAGCCGTAAACTGATTGGTGATGACGAGCATGGCTGGTCTTCTAACGGCGTATTCAACATCGAAGGCGGCTGCTATGCGAAAACGATCAACCTTTCACGTGAAAAAGAACCACAAATTTTCGATGCGATCCGTTTTGGTGCTGTATTGGAAAATGTTGTTGTTGATCCGGATACGCGTGAAGCGAACTATGATGACAGTTCATTGACTGAAAACACTCGTGCCGCTTACCAAATGCAAGCGATCGATAACATCGTGAACCCAAGTATTGCAGGACACCCAAATACAATCATTTTCTTAACAGCTGATGCTTCAGGCGTTCTGCCTCCAATCAGCAAGCTTTCCAAAGAACAGGCAATGTTCCACTTCCTAAGCGGATACACTAGTAAATTGGCTGGTACTGAAAGAGGCGTAACTTCACCGGAAGCTACATTCTCCACTTGCTTCGGCTCACCATTCTTACCGCTTCCAGCTACACGTTATGCCGAGATGCTTGGTGATAAAATTGACGAGCACAATGCAAAGGTATACCTTGTCAACACAGGATGGACTGGCGGTGCATACGGAACTGGAAGCCGTATGAAACTTGCTTACACTCGTGCAATGGTACAAGCGGCACTTGAAGGTGAATTAGCGAACATCGAAACGATCAAAGATGATATCTTCGGTTTGGATATCCCGCTTCATGTTCCTGGTGTTCCTGATGAAGTCCTTCAACCAATCAAGACATGGGCAGATCCTGCCGCTTATAAAGAAGCAGCAACAGACCTTGCCGCACAATTCCGTGCAAACTTCAAGAAATTCAAAAGCGTTCCAAGTGAAATCGAAGAACTTGGCGGACCTACAGCTTAATAAATTGTACAAAAAAGGACCAAGCTCTTGCTTGGTCCTTTCAGTTTGTCGACAAGAAATGTTTCTTCCCGAACCATGATTATGGTTTACTTTATTAAGTGCCATGGAAGGCGAAATATGGCGTCTACCATCTGCGGTCGAATAATAGGGCTAAAAATCGCGTCTACGGTGAATAATATCCCATTAGCCCGATATACCTCATATACGTTCGAATAACTGGCTAGCCGAGATCCCTGCTAGAACTTGCGGCGAGGAGGCTTGGTGGAAAGGAAGCGGATTTCTGAAACCAACTGGATCGTTTCCACGGTCTGAATGGACCAAGCCCTTGCATGGTCATTTTCTTGATTGGAAAAAGGGCGCTGTGATAGTCAGCGCCCCCTTAATCGTTATTCCATTATCAATGTTGTCCAAGTTTTTAGATGATCGCTTTATTCCTGGCTTTTTTCATGGACACTGTTTTGTATTGATATATATTGCCCAAGTTTGCCACCGGGACATCTGTTTTAGTTGCATCAATGCAATTGCGTGTATCCAGAATCAATTTATTGTTCATGAGATTCGATAGCTTATCATAATCCATCTGTTTAAATTCATCATGGTCAGTCAGGATAAGTATCAAGTCGGCATCATTTACAGCGTCTTCCACTGATACGACTGGCATCTTTCCAGATTGGACATGCGGGTCATGCAAGGCTACATCCACGTTTTCCATCCCCATCAAGATATTGACGACATCAATGGCGGGACTTTCACGAATATCATCTACATTTCCTTTGTAAGCAAGACCGAAAACAGCTACTTTTGGCTTCCGGATCCCCTCCAGCATCATCCTTACGGAATTAACGATGTAATAAGGCATCGATACGTTGGTATCACGGGCCAATTTAATGATTCTCGCATACTCTGGTGCCTTTGCAACGACGAAATACGGATCAACCGCTAAACAATGGCCGCCAACTCCTGGTCCTGGTTGGTGAATATTGACACGAGGGTGTTTGTTTGCCATCGATATGACATCCAAAACATTGATGTCCAGCTCGAAACAGATTTTCGTCAGCTCATTCGCAAGGGCGATATTGACATCCCTGAAGGTGTTTTCCATCAGTTTGGACATTTCAGCCGTTTTCGCATCCGTCTGAATGATCTCCCCTTGAACGAAGGTTTTGTAAACAAGACTTCCTTTATATGAGCATGTTTCCGTGATGCCCCCGACGATACGGTTATTATGAACCAACTCTTCAAGAATCCTTCCAGGTAAAACGCGTTCCGGACAATGGACGAGGAAAATGTCTTTTCCGATGGTAAGGCCCGTCCTCTCGATCATCGGTTTAATATGATCATCCATGCTTCTTGGCGCTATCGTCGATTCGATAATGATGACATTCCCTTTTTTGATAAAAGGAAGAATGTTTGAGGTTGCATCCATGACATGTGTTAAATCACAGGATTGATGCATGTCCTTTTTATTTGGAGTAGGCACCGCGATGATGAAAACATCCGCATGTTCCGGGCTTAACGCAGCCCGGAACTTATTGGAAGTAAGCACTTCTTGCAATACCTCCTCCAATCCAGGTTCTTCGATATGGAGCCTGCCGCTATTCAAATTGGAAATAATCTCAGGATGGATATCCACGCCGACGACATCGACACCGTGTTTCGCAAACATTAAAGAAGTTGGAAGTCCTATATAACCAAGTCCGATTGTACAAAGTTTCATATAAACCACTCCTATCTATTTTTCTGCTACACTCAAATTTGTTAGGCTGTTTGATAGATTTCGATAAAGATTTCCTTCTCTTGTTTCCAATTGTATTTTTGTCGCGCCTCCAGGCAGTTTTGGCTCATTTCCGCCCTTTTTTCAGGATGCTTCAATAAGTAATTGACACCTTCGGCAATTGATTTTGGATCATGTGAATCGACACACACACCGATTTTTTCCGTATCGACAACCTTTTGAATTTCAGGAAAGCTGCAGGCAACCACAGGCACACCGCTCATCATATATTCAAACAATTTATTTGAAGATGCGGAGTAGTGATTAAAGCAGACATTATTCAATATCTGAAAACCTAAATACGCATTTTTGGTATAATGGAGCAGCTCGTCGACCGGAACCTTCGGCAGGAACTTCACACGATGCTCCAGATTCATGTCGCTTACTTTTTTCATTAATTCATCCTTGATCCTTCCATCCCCGATAAAAACCACCGTTCCGCCCTCGATCATCGGTACAGCATCAACCAATTGCTCTAACCCTCTTCCCATTTGAACGCCGCCTTGGTATAACAATATCGGTTCATTCTCTGGCAAATCGAGCAGCTCATGCAAATTCACGGCCGTACTTTCCTCCGGATTGGTTGGAATCGGGTAGTTATGGACCACCTTGGGATACAGACCATATAAGTCTTCGTTATACTTAGCTCTCGTATGGTTTTCGGCAATCATTTCATCGACGAACATTAATAGGAATTTCTCCATCATCCCGTAAATTCGGCTATTATATCCCGTTCTGCTCGTTTGTACTTCATGCGAGTCATAAATCAGCTTTTTCCTTCTCAACCATTTACTGCTGATCGCTCCCTGCATGAGCGTATTCAAGTCATTTGAATGATAAAAATCATATTTCCTTTTCCGGCCATGATAGATCATTTGACCAAAAATGTAGCTCCTCGTTAACAGTGTCGGCAGCTTTGTTTTAGTGATGATCAGGGTGCCCATCGCAAGTAGTGCAAATGAACCGAACAGTATTCCCGATCCCATCCAGCCATTGATTAAGTTCAAATTCCACAACGTATTCCAGACCAATAAGGCCAATAGAACGATTTCAAACTTCTTTTTCTTCAATTTGCCAACGATCCTGAGAATTTTATGAAGCGCCTCCCAGCGGTTATTCACCCTAGTGACCGAGAAACCATTTTGGTGTTTCTCCTTTTTGGCCAAACCCTCGATTTTCCAGTTATGAATGGCAATTAAATCGACTTCATAACCCGCTTCAGTGAGTGCTGTGCATTCTCTTAGAACCCTCGCATCGTTCGTAAAGTGATTCCACACGAACATACATACTTTCTTCGCCATGTTGTCCTCCACTTCCGGATTTTTCAGCCTGACGCTTCCATCACGTTGATGAGACCTTTAATATTTTTAGACCATTGAAAATGTTGTTTAGCATACCGATGACCGTTTTCCCCCAGTTCTTCACGAAGGGCTGGATCTGCGGCCATTGTCAGTATATGCTGACAGATTTCATCAACATTTCTGCTCTCTGCCACCAACCCGCATTTCGCCTCAGAGAGCATCTTTTTCGCCCTGCCGTCCACATCACCGACAATAGGTTTTCCGACACACATATAATCGATGATTTTACCAGGCAGGACCTTATTGAAGACTTCTTTTTCAACCAAGCTCACATAGGCAATATGGGATGTTGAAACTTCATGAAGAGTCACTCTTCGATTCATCGCATTAATCATCTTAATGTTAGTCAGCCCTCTAGAGCTTATCTCCTTCTCCACTTCGGATATCCGATATCCATATCCAATCATCGAGAACTCGATTTGTTTATGTTCCCTTAGCTTTTCAGCTACGGCTATCAGTTTTTTCAAGTCCTGGGCCAGTCCGATATTCCCCGCATAAACGACCTTGATTACCTTTTCCGATACGGGTGTAAGCAAATTCTTTAACGTCAGCTCATCCGCCGTCAGCGAATTAGGGATGAATTGTATGGCCTCTTCCTTGACTCCCTTTGCAACGATATAATCCCTGAAACCAGGACTATTGATGATAATAAAATCTGAATGCCGATATAGCTTCCTTTCCAGGAAGAAAGCGACTTTCAAAACCCACTTATTATTAAATACTCCTACTCCTATCAACGATTCCGGCCATAAATCCCTGACATCGGTAATGAGTTTCGCCTTCATCTTTTTCTTGGCGATCAACGCCGCCAAAGTCGGGAAGATCGGCGGGGTCGTAGCAAACACATAATCATATTTTTTTTCGAGACGGATGATTGTATAAATGAAAAGCCACATCGCTTCAAGATAATGAAGCAACCGCTTCCCCATATTGCTTGTATACCTCTTCACTTTGTCCGGCTTAATCCTGATGACATCTTCTTCAATGCTATCTTCATCCCAAAACTTTGTATCTTGATATAAACTTTGATTAGGATAACTCGGCTTCAATGTGATGACCGTTACCTCGAATCCGTTTCTTTTCAAATGGAGATATATATTTTTCATTCTATTTCCCGCACTTCCGATTTCCGGATAAAAGTTTTGCACGATCATCAGGACGCTTTTCATATTCGCCTATCACCTCTATTCTGCTTAGCTATACTTCCTGCTTTATATTGTAAATGCCAGATATTAACTTAAGGTTAAAGAAATATAAAGTCCTCATTAATATTGTAAAAATTCTGTTAATAATTGTATCGTTTTTATATTTCCCATGAACTTCCCGTTATAATGGGAGAGACATTCAGAAGGGGAGGAAATGAGCATGCCTAAACAACGTATTAAGGTCATGACCGTATTTGGTACAAGACCAGAGGCTATCAAAATGGCACCAGTCGTTTTGGAACTGAAAAAGCATCCAGAAGAAATAGAAACCATCGTGGTGGTCACCGCCCAGCATAGGGAAATGCTCGACCAAGTCTTGCAATGTTTTCAAATTAAGCCAGATCACGATTTGGATATGATGAAGGATAGACAAACATTAGAAGAAATTACAACTCGAGGGCTTGAAAAATTGAGTTCACTCATGAATGAAATAAAACCGGATATCGTCCTCGTGCATGGGGATACAACGACAACTTTCATCGCAAGCTTGGCGGCTTTCTATAATAAGATACAGATTGGTCACGTTGAAGCTGGTCTGCGGACTGGTAATAAGTATTCTCCATATCCTGAAGAGATGAATAGGCAGTTGACAGGCGTCTTGGCTGATTTGCACTTTGCGCCAACAAATCAGGCGGCAGAGAATCTACTTTTGGAAAATAAAAAGAGTGATTGTATCCATATTACTGGCAATACGGCTATCGATGCTTTGAAAACAACAGTAAGGAAAGACTATGAACATCCGATTCTATCTGGTTTAAATGGAGATCGTATGATATTGATGACAGCGCACAGACGGGAAAACATCGGAAAACCAATGGAAGAAATATTCCGTTCCGTCAAACGCCTGCTTGAAGATTACACGGATATCCAAGTTGTTTTCCCGCTTCATAAAAACCCGGTTGTCCGTGAAATTGCTTACCGGATTTTTGGTGAAACGGAAAGGCTTCATTTAATAGAGCCGCTTGAAGTGCTTGATTTTCATAATTTTGCGGCGCACGCCCATCTAATATTGACAGATTCCGGAGGGGTGCAAGAAGAAGCTCCCTCACTTGGCGTTCCCGTCCTTGTGTTACGCGATACAACAGAACGTCCGGAAGGAATCGATGCTGGTACCCTTTTATTGGCAGGAATTGAGGAAGAACGAATTTACCAATTAGCCTCAGACTTACTTACAAATGAAGAAACCTATAAAAAAATGGCGACAGCTTCCAACCCATATGGAGATGGATTCGCTTCAAAGCGGATTGTCGAAATCCTATTAACGCATTGCGGAATGAAATCCCCCCTTCCATTATAAAAAATAAAATAGTGAGAAAAGCCTGTCACGTAAGCGGCAGGCTTTTTTCTATTCAGTCAGATTTTGAAACGGCTGCTCCCATTTTCATTTGCCCTTTCATGAGCGCCGGATTAAAGGAAAGAGTGGATAACTAATTTAAATTTGAAAATGTTAAATACATATGTGATAGTTTGGTAGATCAATGTTTCATTGAAGTCAATCGTATTAGATTGAAAGCCTGTTTGGAGGCGTTGTAATGTTCGGGGAAGATCCTAAGTGCGTCAAATGAGGTAAAGAAATTAAGGGGGACGAAGTCGTTCTTGTGAAAATGCGTTATCCGAAGCGGAAAGGGATAACTGAAATAAAAGCATATATGAAGGAAGTTTCACTTGTGAAGCTTGTTTTTACGAAAATTTGATTTTAATTTTTTTTGATGCGGAACTGAAGAAAATGCAGCTAAGCCACCAGTACCTTTTCCCAGTGAAGATATATAAGGCTATGTGTGAAAAAGGATTATCCTTAATGGAGCTGCAAGATACCTTTTGGGGAGCTAAGTATGGTAAGGTCAAGGATCAATTTGGCATTCACTGGGACTTGAATTTCACAAAATGAATGTAAAGATGGCCGAAAATACGCCTTGTATCCCCAGCCATTTTTAATAGGAATTCATTCGCTGAACACTCCATCAAAAAATATGAAAATAATTAAGGACATTTTTTCCAATCAATAAAATCGTGACGCAAATGAATAATATACGGACATAGGAAGCACCTTTCTTAATTGCGAAGTTCGTTCCTACCAATGCTCCCGCGACCATTGCAAGTCCCATCGGGATTCCATAGGCAAAATTGACGGTCCCCATAGATAAAAAAATGATAAGTGCGGCAATATTGCTTCCAAAATTCAATATTCTTGCATTCCCGGCAGCCTGGACAAAATCAAACCCAATGATCAAAAATGAAAATAATAAAAAGGAGCCTGTGCCTGGCCCAAGAAAACCATCATAAAAACCAATCGCAAATATTATGACAATCAAAAGAATCATTTTCTTCCTTGTCAGCCCTTTATACTTTGCATCTTTACCCCAATCCTTTTTTACCAACGTATAAATCGCGACAATGACCAGCAAGATCAAAATGAGGGGCTTCAGTACCTCTGCGGAAACGAAATGTACAACGTATGCTCCTAACGCCGCTCCAATCACGGTAATCGGAAACAGCTTGATGACGAATTTGAAATCCACTTTTCCAGCCCGAATGAATGAAATCGTACTCGTTAAAGATCCCATTGTACCTGCCAGCTTGTTAGTGGCAAGTGCCGCTGAAGGCGAAATCCCCGTGAACAATAAAGCCGGAATCGAAATTAAACCGCCGCCGCCTACAACGGAATCGATGAATGCGGCAATAAAACCCGCAAGTACTAAAAATAGCAAAGTATAAAGATTGATATCCTCCATGTATTCCCCTTCTTTCAAAAACACTATCTAAAATGCCATTACTCATTTTTCATCCAGATAATCGAATAACCTTTCTTCTGAAATGACCGTGAATCCATGTCGCCTAAGCAAAGCCGCGGTCACTCCATTCCCGACCTTCTTCTCCCCCTTGAATTCCCCATTATAAATCGTGGCACTCCCACAGGATGGACTATTTTCTTTTAAAACGACTAACGTCGCCCCTACTTCCTGGGCTTTCAATAACGTAAGATTCGCTCCCTTTATGTACAATTCCGTTACATCCCTGCCCGACTTTTCGATGATCTTCGCTTTTCCATCAAGGACATCCCCACCTTCACCGCCAACTATCTCAGCAGGTTCCCTCGGTGTCGAAAAACCCCCAAGCAACTCAGGACAAACCGCTATAGCCTTTTTCTCCCTCATCAAATCCATAATTCCATCATTCAAGCTGTGTGTACCATTGTATCTTACCTCAAGACCCGCTAAACAAGAACTCACCAAAATCATCAAATCACCCCGCCTCATGCGCTTTACACCATTTTACCACTCTTTTAGTGACAATCATTTCGGAGATTGAATATTCACCAGGGTTTTTGCGCTGATATAATGCCGGTGGGATTATGGATTTGTGTGGGTCGAATTATTTTCACACAGGCTGAATTTTCCGCGCATCTGCCGAATTCTGCAAAACAATAAAAAAGCGCTTGCAGCGAAGGCGATTCCCGGCAAGCGCTTGTCTATTTAGTTGGTTGAATTCAGTGATAGCAGTTGGTACGTTATGATGGTCTTTTCACTGGTCCATTCAATTTTTTGGATAACGGCTGTTCCGCTTGAATCAGATTGAATCGTTTTGCGGACATCGATTGGAATATCGATTGGGTATAACCTGTAACCAGCTTTCGACAGCCGGAAAATGTTTTCTTCTTCACGGGTTTCGTTCCCTTTTGTAACGATCATGGTATTTAGCTCCATAGGCATGCCCATGTGTATCTCCTCCTCTTGCCAATATACTTAGTATATACTTCATTCTATCATTATTCGGTTTTACTTTTCATCCAAGATGTTAAATCTTCGACTACTTTTCTGTTCACGGCAGGTGGGAAATAATGCGTGAATTGAGGGAAATACCAGCTTTCGACCTCTTTGTCATGCATTTTCAACCTTTTTTCCAACCGATATGCATGTTCTATGGCGACATTGTCATCTTTTTCACCATGTATGATCAGGACGGGCACATTCAAATCTTCAATCGCAAACAACGGTGTACGGTATTCATATTGATCAGGGCATTTTTTAGGTGTACCGCCGATGACCCGCTTCATCATCCGACGCATATCCACCCGTTCGACATATGTTAAGAACATATCCGACACACCTCCCCATGTGACGATCGACGCTGCATTCCTACAGGATATCCCAGTCCAAAGGGCCATGATGCCGCCACGGGAAAATCCGAGGATATGAATGTGATCCTTGTTCACTTGGGGGTGCTGTTCAAGAAGATTGAATCCTGATATCGCATCGAATCGATCTTCGCCGCCAAAATCCTCATCTCCCTCCCCGCCTTGATTTCCACGGTAAAAAGGGGCAAAAACGATGAAACCTTCTACAGCATACTGCACGATCCTTGCGGGCCTCACCTTGCCGACATTTTTAATCCCGCCGCGTAAATATAAGAAGGCATCATGTATTTCGCCATCAACCGGTTCAGCCAGCAACCCCTTTACCTTCAGACCTTGTGATATGTACGTAACTGAATAAAGATGGATTCGTGGATGCGGTGATGGAAACCGCTGCTTTGAAATAATCGTTCCGTTCTCCAATTTCCACTCTCCTTTCTTTATTCTTATTGTAAAACATCCGCTTGTTTTTATCCCCTCAGAGGCATTCACATTTTTTTCTTCCGTTCATACGATAATGAAGGCAAAATACCCATATATCAAGGAGGAAGGAATTTTGAAAAAATGGTGTAAAGCAGGTGTCGTATTTTTACTTCTGTGCATGTTGGTAATCCCGCTTGACGCATGCGGCAAAAAAGAACAGGAAACAACGAAGGTCAGGATTGCCGAAGTAACCCGCTCCCTTTTCTATACACCGCAATATGTAGCGATCGAAAAAGGTTTTTTTAAAGATGAGGGTCTCAGCATTGATTTGAAAACGACGGCAGGCGGCGACAAGACGATGACCACGCTTCTGTCCGATGGGGCGGATATTGCTCTCGTTGGCTCCGAAACATCGATTTACGTCCAGGCACAAGGTTCGAACGACCCCGTCATCAACTTCGCTCAATTAACACAGACGGATGGAACGTTTCTTGTTTCACGTGAAAAAATTGACAACTTCAATTGGAATATGCTGAAAAACTCTACATTCCTAGGCCAGCGAAAAGGCGGGATGCCGCAAATGGCCGGCGAGTTCGTATTGAAAAAACATAACATAGACCCGAAAAAAGATTTGAACCTCATCCAGAACATTGATTTTGCGAATGTCGCAACTGCCTTCGCTTCCGGAACCGGCGATTTCGTTCAACTGTTCGAACCAACGGCCAGTGTATTTGAAAAAGAAGGAAAAGGCTATATCGTCGCTTCTTTCGGCACCGAGTCCGGGCATCTTCCATATACAGTTTATATGGCTAAGGAAAGCTATTTGAAAGAAGACAAGGAGACTGTCGAAAAATTCACGAGAGCATTGAAGAAAGCACAAGATTGGGTTCAGGAAAACGATGCTGCCGAAATCGCCAAAGTCATTCAGCCGTATTTTGAAGATACCAATATCGAGACGATGGAAACAGTTATCAACCGCTACAAAGAACAAGGATCCTTTGCAACCGACCCCATTCTTGATGAAGAAGAATGGAACAATCTGCAAAACATCATGGATGAAGCAGGCGAGCTTCCTTCACGTATAAGCCATGAAGTGCTGGTCAATACCGACTTTGCTGAAGAAGTCACAAAATAACATAGCAAAAGGTAAGGAGGATGTCCGATGAGCTTTTTAAAAATCCAAGACATTCACCATACTTATTTTTCAAATCAGACGGCAGCGACCGCACTAGCGGACATTTCCCTCGACATTGAAAAAGGTGAATTCGTCTCTTTTCTAGGTCCGAGCGGCTGCGGAAAAACCACCCTGCTTTCCATCATCGCCGGGCTATTTCCGCCCACTTCAGGAAAGATCCTGCTCGAAAACAAACCGCTGAAGGCCAACAGTGACCTTTCAATCGGCTATATGCTGCAGCAGGATTATCTATTTCCATGGAAGACGATAGAAGAAAATATATTATTAGGATTGAAACTGATTAAAAAAGATGAAGGACTTGAGAGAATAAAAACGCTGAAGCTTTTAAGCGACGTTGGATTGGGAGACACCGGAAAATTGTATCCGCGCGAACTATCGGGAGGAATGAGGCAAAGGGCTGCACTGGCACGGACACTGGCGGTCGACCCAAAAATCCTTTTGCTTGATGAACCGTTTTCGGCTCTTGATTACCAAACGAAGTTGAAGCTGGAAGACCTTGTTTTTGAAACACTGAAATCCTTCGGAAAGACAGCCGTGCTCGTCACCCATGATATCGGTGAAGCCATTGCAATGAGTGACCGCATCTTTCTGTTTTCCGCGAACCCGGGAAGCGTGTACAAAACCTTCAAGGTGCCCGATGAATTGCGTGAACTCACGCCTTTCCATGCACGCAACCATCCGCAGTATCCGATGCTATTCCAAACGATCTGGAAGGAGCTTGAGAGCCTTGAATATTGAACAGCTTCATAACCAATATAAAACCTCATTAAAAAAAGAAAACAGGCTCATTCGCTTTTATCAGATCCTGATTTTCATCATTTTTTTCGGCAGTTGGGAACTTTTATCCAGGAAGGAACTGATCGATCCGCTCATCTTCAGCTCACCAACTAAAGTGTGGCATCTTTTCATACAGAAATTGGGTGATGGAACCCTGCTATCCCATTCCGGAGTGACCCTATTCGAGACCGTTCTCGGCTTTATCATAGGGACACTGCTTGGAACGATCCTGGCATCCCTGCTTTGGTGGTCGCCCAGACTATCCAAAACACTTGACCCCTATCTCGTCATTTTAAATGCCATGCCGAAAGTGGCGCTCGGCCCCATCATCATCGTGGCATTCGGCCCTGGCTTCCCATCCATCATCTCGATGGGGGCGATCATTTCCATCATCATCACCACCATCGTCGTCTACACCGCATTTCGTGAAGTGGACCCGAACTACCTGAAAGTACTCCAAACTTTTGGCGCAACAAAAACACAAGCTTTTCGGGAAGCCATATTACCCTCATCCTTCCCAACGATCATCTCGACATTGAAAGTGAATGTCGGCCTCTCCTGGGTCGGCGTCATCGTCGGGGAATTCCTAGTTTCGGCCAAAGGGCTCGGCTACCTAATCATCTACGGCTTTCAAGTCTTCAACTTCACCCTCGTAATGCTTGCCTTGATGATCATTGCCGTCTTTGCCACAATCATGTATCAACTAGTCGAACTGCTCGAGCGAAAATTAATCAAAGACTAACCAAACTGCCGATAACCCTCGGCAGTTTTTCACTCATGCAAAGCTAAAACAAGATTTCAGTTGAATTCCGGCAGTTTACTCGTGAGTTTCCGCCATTTACTCGTGAATTCCGCCGGTTTACTCGTGAATTCCTGCCATTTACTCGTGAATTCCGCCGGTTTACTCGTGAGTTTCCGCCATTCACTCGTTTCTTTGCAAAATGCCATCATCCAGTCTCGATAAGCTCAACGGTACAATCTCATCTTTCATGATGAAGCTAAACTCCTCACCGAGTACATCCGGCAATGATTCCATAAAGATCGGGCCTTCCGTTTCCAGGTAATTCTCTTTCTTCTCTACTTCACGTAATTCGGCATAGTATATTGATTTAACGAATGGCTTCATTGGATCATGTACTTTATATTGTCCCAAAAATTGCAGTTGGCCCACTAAGCCTCCTGTTTCTTCATAAACTTCCCGTATGGCCGTTTCTTCAATCGATTCCCCTGCTTCCCGTTTACCACCAGGGAATTCCAATCCCCGTTCTCTGTGTTTGGTCAATACCCACCTGCCCTTATATCGGCTAAGCACAAAAACATGCCAAGGCTCTCCAAAGACAGGATTCTCGGAGAATTCGACCTTATATCCGTTCTTATCAAGAAATCGTTTCATTTTTCCCCTTCTCTCCGTATAAGAAATGGTGCTATGCCCCTTGTTTCATTATATGGGTAAAAAAAACCACTATCCAGCGAGAATCTGCATCACATCAAAAAAAACGATGGACCCTCAATATTCGAGGCCATCGTCTGTTGGTTTTGCCTGCAGTATCCCCATGCTTTCTATATGCCGTCTTCCTTCTTCAGTACCCAGGGCGTAAATCATCTCGTAAATTTTTTGGAGAGTGATATCCTGTTTATCATTTTCACGGTCAAAATGATATTGAAGGTATGGGACATGTGCCCGGTAAAAATTGTCTTCCCCTACTGAATAATTATAATCAAATAATTCACGTAATTTAATGATTTCATTATCTGTCGCCTCGATTTCAAAATTCCATGGAGAACTTTCCCTATCTTGTGTGATCTGCCCATTCGGAAGCCAAATGTAATATTTTTTCCTGTTTTCAGACACATTCATCCACCCTTTCCATATATCCTACGCTTATTTTTCACGTATTTCCCCACTTCATACAATGGAAAATTTTGTTTAAAGAAGAACAAAGATGTTAAATAATAGATTAAAGTATCTTTCAAAGGGTAAAACATATAATAAGCCCAAGCATCCCTTAAGATTTTTATATGCACCCAGAGGTTTTTTTGATAACCTAAATATAAAGAGATAAACGGATTTCTAATAAATGTGAGGTGAAAGTTTTGAAGTTAATTGAAGAATTATACAATATGTACCGTGATAAGATGACTGGTGATGAAGAAGATATTGATATGCTTACTTTTGCGGTTCTGGAACAGCTTGACCGCAAGGAAATTTTCGAATTGCTTCAAGAGATGGATGATCAAGAACTAACCAATTTAATGGGCCTTTACATTATTGAAACGTTAAAAGGGAAGTTCGCTCAAAATAGTATGAGCGACACGAAGCCTACACATTTTCCGCCTAGGAATATTCATTAAATACATACCATGTCAGGTGTCCCTCTTTTGATGGATGCCTTTTTTATTGTTTTAAACCAAAAAAAGCCCTACCAAAGTAGAGCTTTTCCTAAATCTTAATGTCCTAAATACGCACGCAGCATCCAAGCATGTTTGTTTAAACTTTTCTTCATGCCTGTCAGCATATCAGCCGTAACCGGATCTTCTTCTTCGGCAACTTCGATGATTTCCAGGAACTCTTCGGAAAGCTTCTCAAAATCACTGATGACGCTTTGAACCATATCTTCTGTATTTTCATTACCTGTCGCTTCTTCGATCGTCGTTAATTCCATGTACTCTTTAAGGGTAGCAACCGGCTTTTCTCCAATGGCCAGTAGTCTTTCAGCCAATTCGTCATAGTTGGATGTCACTTCTTTATATAACTCTTCCAATTTTTGGTGAAGCTCAAAGAAGTGCGGTCCATTCACGAACCAGTGGTAATTATGAATTTTCGTATAAAGAACACTGAAGTTTGCAATTTCCTTATTCACTAAAGTTCCTAATTTTTTCTGAGCCATAAATATCTACCTCCGTAAGTTGGTTATACTTTTATAATTCCCTCTATTCGAAAATTGAAACATTAACTGACTGGGTTCTTATGCTAAAATGAATCTAAATTGTGAACGTTAGGAGCTGTAAAGTATGATTACGGTTTTAGTTATCTCCATTATTGTGATTCTGATTGTATTGGCATTATCGGTCTTAACAATCGGAAAAGGTTACAGCTACAAGCATACAGTGGATCCTGTCGATCCTTTGCCTGAGGATGAGGGGAAAAAAGAAGAACCTGAAAAATGAAAAAAGTTCCTGTCGCAAATGGACAGGAACTTTTTTATTAACCGAAAACTTTATGAAGATCTTCTTTATCTTGTGCAAGCCAGAAATTCATTAATTTCTTGGCTCCTTCAAGATCATGCAATTTTGCTTGGCCGCATTGTTTTTCGTTTGCAGCAGGAATTTCGGTAATTGTAACAGCATCCTTGAATGTATCTTCAAGAACATCGATGATTTCCGTGACTGTCGGCTCGCCGCTGACCACAAGGTAATATCCTGTTTGACATCCCATTGGCGAAATGTCGATAATATCAAAGTGATCGTAGCGCTCGGAATGCTTACGGATATTGAATGCAAGCAAGTGTTCCAGGGTATGGATCGTGTCCGGCTTCATCGCTTGTTTATTCGGCTGGCAAAAACGGATATCAAATTTATTAACAACACCATCTGTTCCTACCTTATGGACACCGCAATGTCTAACATATGGGGCTTTAACAGCGTTATGATCTAATTCAAAGCTTTCGACTGAAGGCATTTAATTCACTCCTTAATTGTATGTCATCTCTATTTTACCTTGAATAACAATATATTTCATCCTTTAAAATTAATTCTTATTATATCAATCGGATTACCAATATGCTTATTCCTTTTTTATCCTTATTGGAAATTTAGAAAATATGCTATAATTGAAGGTAGTCATTTTACCGAAAAGAGATGAAAGCATCGTGTTGAAAAAAATATTAATGGGAATCATCCGTTTTTACCAAGTTGCTATTTCTCCATTAAAACCGCCCACCTGCCGTTTTTATCCAACTTGTTCCCATTATGGTTTGGAAGCGGTCAATCGTTTCGGACCTATAAAAGGAAGCTGGTTAGCACTCATCCGGATTCTTAAATGTCATCCGTTTCATCCAGGGGGCATTGACCTTGTTCCCGAAAAAAAAGAAAAAGGTGAGGAACAATAGAAAAAATCCTTGCTTTCTTTTGCAATCTTTTGTATCATACAGAAGTCAAATCGTAATCATTTCGTTTTTACCACATAAAATTCAAATCGTAATCAATACGAATTATAAAGGAGCATTTCATATGAAAATTCGAGCATTGCTCTCACTTTTCCTTGTTACTGCGGTATTTCTGTCAGCCTGCGGCAACTCAACCGGAGAATCGAGTAAAGAAGATACCAAGGATGCCTTGGATATATATACGACGGTTTACCCTTTACAATACTTCACTGAGGCCATTGGCGGGGAGTACGTGAATGTCGAGACGGTTTATCCTCCCGGAACGGATGAACACACATTCGAACCCTCTCAAAAAGATATTGTAAAAATGGCTGAGTCAGACCTATTTTTTTATATTGGCTATAATCTTGAAGGCTTTGTAACCAAGGCTGAACCAATTTTAAGCAAAGAAGGCGTCAGCACAATTGCGGTGGGAGAAACGGTTCATCTTGATGAAGAAGAACATGCACATGAAGAAGAACATGCACATGAAGAGGAACATGCACATGAAGAAGATGGTCATGACCATGGTGGCGTTAATCCGCATTTGTGGTTAGATCCCGTCTATTCCATTGACATGGCTAAAACCATCAAGGACGAATTAACGAAAAAAATGCCGGAACAGGAAGAATATTTCAACAGCCAATTCAATGAGCTTTCCGAAAAGCTTGAGGCACTTGATGAAAAATTCGCGACGACGATCGAATCGGGCCGAACCAATAAGATCATCGTTTCCCATTCTGCATATGGTTATTGGGAGGAACGCTACGGATTGGAACAAATTGGCGTCACAGGACTAACGTCTTCAAATGAACCTTCTCAAAAGGAACTAGGAAAAATTGTAACAATGGCAAAAGAAGAAGACTTGAACTACGTCATCTTCGAGCAGAATATCAGTTCTAAACTAACCGAAATCATCCAAAAGGAAATGGGAGCGAAATCACTCGAGCTTCATAACCTTTCCGTATTGACGGATAAAGATATCGAAGCCGGCGAAGATTACTTCAGTTTAATGGAAAAAAATATCAAGACACTGCAAACTGCATTGAAATAAAAAAAAGCGGGCCCCTTTGGGGTCCGCTCTTTTTTTACCATCATTTAGTCATTCCTTTAAATGCTTCTCACGGATCTTTTCCATTTTCGTCATCAATTCGGTTCCAATCGTTGATTCGAATTCCGGATAGATGACGGTCATCTCATCCATCCATTCTTTCTTTTCTTCATCAGACAGTGTATAGATGTCGATATTCGATTTTTGCTGGATTTCCCTTAGCTGTTCCTGATTCAATTCATTTGATTTGATCCATAGCCATTTCGTCGTATCATCCATCGCCCGTTGGATTTGCTGCTGAATATCCAACGGGAGTTTGTTCCAAAACTGCTTGTTTATCATGACTACATACCCTAAATAGCCATGGTCACTGATCGTTAAATATTTTTGCACCTCATATAATTTTTTGGAATAGATATTCGAAATCGTATTTTCCTGGCTGTCCGTTTCTTTGATTTCAAGGCTTTTAAACGTTTCATTAAACTCCAGAACTGAAGTTGTCGCCCCAAAATGCTTGAATTGCCTTTCCAGGACTGCACTTGGCATGATTCTGAAATTCTTTCCTGCAAAATCACTTGGATGCCGTATCGGTTTACTGCTTGTAATCTGTTTATAGTTATTCGACCAAAATGCGAGTCCTTCGATATCGATGATATTCAGCTGCTTAAGCAGCTCTTCCCCCACTTCCCCATTCAAGGCTTCCTGCAAGGCAGCGTCCGTTGGAAAGACGTAAGGGAGGTCCAATAGCATCCATTTCTTTGATATGCTCGTAATTTTAGATGCAGTCGGTGCAATCATCTGCACCTTGTTTTCTTGTAATGCTTCGATTTCTTCATGATCACTATATAATGACTGATTTGGATAAACTTCTATTTTGACACGATGATCTGTATATTCATCGACAAGTTGGGCAAATCGGTTCGCAGCTAGACCTTTAGGTGTATTTTCGGCAACGACATGACTGAACTTAATCACGATTTGATCCTTCATCCCGACCTGCTCCTCATCCTTCGGCAAATTGAAACCGAAGCTTGTAAAGAACGATTGGAACGATATATACACTGCTACCAACAGTCCCAAGCCAATTAATAAGAAGTACCCCCATAATGCACGCATACCGACAACTCCTCACCGCTCACTTCACATTATCACTATTCTATCACAGCTTTTTGCTGTCGTAATACAATGCGCGAAAAATAGCGAAAAGTGATAGAAATTCTGTTACTATTAGGTATAGAAGTAATGGAGGAAAACCAATGGATAAATCCTTTCATATGCCCATACAAATTAAAATCACCCTGCTATCATTCGTAATCGTCGCTTTTTCGATACTAATAGGCGGGATTTTTATATTCGGAAATATCGTTTCGGTCAGGGAAGACGAAATCGGCAAACGATCCATGATCACTGCCCATACCATTGCCGAACTCCCTGAAGTACAAAAATTGGTCCGTGAGCCTGAAGGATGGACGCAGCTTAATCCGATTATAGAAAACTTAAGGAAAATCCATCAAGCGGATTATATAGTTGTACTCAACAATCAGCATATACGCTATTCCCACCCGGTGTTCAGCCAATTGGGGACCCCATCCAGCAGCAGCGATGAAAGCGCTGCGTTCGCTGAACACGAATACCTTTCAAAGGCTGCTGGCGAACTTGGCATTTCCGTCCGCGCCTTTGTCCCTATCCTTGATGGAGATAGAGAGCAAATCGGCGTCGTACTGGTTGGGAATATCTTGCCTACGATACCGGAATTAATCAAGGACCTTAAAGGCGAAATCGCGATTATCCTGGTCCTTACACTCCTATTCGGTGTATGCGGCTCATGGCTCATGGCAAAAAGGATAAAAAAAGAGACCTTCCAACTTGAACCCCATGAAATTTCACGGATGTTGGTTGAAAGGACAGCCGCTTTCAATGCCATGCATGAAGGGGTCATCGCCATAGATAATAATCAGGCAATCACGATTTTCAATGAAAAGGCTAAGCAGATATTCAATATCAACGGTGCGGTCATAGGCAAGAATATCAATGATATTATACACGATACCCGTCTTCCGGAAGTGCTCGACCGGACATCTCCCATCTTCAATCAGGAAATCTCCGTTCAAAGCCGGAATATTGTAAGCAACCGGGTACCGATAAAGATTGCGGGTAAAACCATCGGGGCCGTCGCCATTTTCCAGGATCGCACCGATGTGACGAAGCTAGCTGAAGAGTTGACTAGTGTCAAAGCATTCGTTGAAGCCCTGCGCGTTCAAAACCATGAACATATGAACAAACTTCATACGATAGCAGGATTGATCCAGCTAGGTAATCTAGACGAAGCTCTGCATTACATTTTTCAGATCACGGAAGAACAAGAGGAATTGACCAGGTTTTTAACGAAGCACATTCACGATGATAATTTAGTGGGGCTGATATTAAGTAAGATCTCCTTGGGACGGGAACTCGGGATCGAGCTCATCATGGACAAGTACACGAAATTGGACCGCTTCCCCGCTGATTTGGATCATCACGATTTTGTTTTGATAATCGGAAACCTGATCGAAAACTCATTCGCAGCGCTAAAGCATTGTTCAGAGGAAACCAAACAGGTTTATCTATCCATCTACCAGGATGAACGTCATTGTCAAATCGTGCTTGAGGATAATGGACCCGGCATTCCCGAGGACATTCATAAGGATATATTCGAGTATGGTTTTACAACAAAAGGTGCGGAAGGATCAGGAATTGGTCTTTATCTAATAGACCAAATTGTAAAAAAAGCGAATGGCGAAATGAAATTCACGACACGCCATAATGAAGGAACAAGCTTTTTTCTTTCTTTTCCGATGCATGATATAGAGGAGAACCAAAATGACTAACGAAATTCGTGTACTTTTAATTGAAGATGACCCAATGGTCCAAGAGGTCAACAAACAGTTCATAGAGCGCCTGCCTGCCTTTAAAGTAGTTGATACAGCTTCAAATGGGCTTGAAGGTCTGGAAAAAATCAGGCAGTCTAAACCCGACCTTGTCATTTTGGACATCTTCATGCCATCTTTAAACGGGGTTGATACACTTTATCAAATCAGAAAAAAGCAAATTGATGTGGATGTCATCATCATTTCAGCGGCAAATGATCAGAAAACGATTCGAAAAATGATACAGAACGGGGCTTTTGACTATTTAATCAAGCCATTTAAATTCGATAGGTTAAAACATACGCTGGAACAATACTTTGCTTTTCGGATGGAGGTTGAACCTGACCATCAAATTTCGCAAAATCAGCTCGACCGGATTCTCTTTCAAAATAAAACAAATTCTGAAGCGAGTCCGAAATATGATGTTCCGAAAGGATTGAATGGCACGACTCTTGAGCAAGTGACGAAGTTCATAAAGACCCAGCCTGGGTCACTATCTGCAGAAGAAGTGGCTGATGGGATTGGAATCGCCAGAGTTACAGCAAGGCGCTATCTTGAATACTTGCATGGTGAAGAAGTTCTTCAGCTTGACGTACAATATGGCAGCATAGGCCGTCCAGTCAATAGGTACCGGCTTAAAAAACCTTAAACGCATGGGGACCGGCTCGAAACGGTTCCCTTTTTACTTTTAATCTTTACGCACCTGTCTTCCGGTCATACAGGCCCCACTTTCTCTTCAAAAGAAACAGCTCGCACTCCTCCAAAGCCGTCACTTCTTTTATGACATAGTCAGGCATGCCTCTTCTTAGTAGAATTTCCGCAATAAGGTACGGTTTTTTCATACACTCTCCCCTCCTTTTCCCTTTGGTCGCCATTCTTTTAATCTCATTATACAAAATAATCCAGTTGGGGAAAAATAGACAAAGCCCCATTTTCCGAAAAAAATTATGATTTATCCGTCATTTAAATGATTTTTCTAAAAAACTGCAGACAAATTAAAAATGTTCCTGGTTGATTTCAGTCATACGCTCCCTTTCCGCCGACTGTCTGCCAAGCCTCATTAAAACAAGCATATAGCGGGATCTTGGCTAGCAAGTCAGGAAAAACAATGAACTGATTTGTTAGTATCCTATTAAAATCATTTTCCAAAAGGGTGGGGTTTCCGTCCAATAAAGTACTAATTGGGTGAGTTACAAAGACCGTGGGAGTAAAAGGAGATAGGATCAATATTTGATCAAAAGAGGTGGGCCGTGCACCTCCTTTGATGTTTCACTTGTACAGTTTACTAAATGTAGTCAATTCCTTTAGCCGCTTTTCATTGATGGCAAAACCGATTCCAGCTTTATCGGGAACTTGGATCATGCCGTTTTCGACGATGACTTCAGGATCGATTATATCTCCATCCCAATAACGTGCTGAAGATGATATATCCCCTGGAATCGTGAACCCTTTTAATGTGGCAAGTGCAATATTATGTGCACGTGAAATGCCAAATTCAATCATACCGCCGCACCAAACGGGCACATCATTTCCCAGGCATAGATCATGAATCCTTACAGCTTCCATCCAGCCGCCGACTTTAGCCATCTTAATGTTGATAACCCCACAGCTCCGGAGCGACAGTGCACTTTTGGCATCATGAAAAGAATTTATACTTTCATCAAGGCAAATGGGTGTCTGCAGCTGTTTCTGCAAAAATGAATGTTCCACAATGTCATCATGCCCAAGCGGCTGCTCAATCATCATCAGCTTAAAGTCATCAAGCTTCTGAAGATGCGGGATGTCATCAAGAGTGTACGCTGAATTGGCATCTGCCATTAGAGGGATATCGGAATAGGCCCGACGGATTTCCGCCAAAAACTCCAAATCATTTTGAGGATTTATTTTTATTTTATAACGCTGATAACCAGATCCTGAAAAATCCTCGATCTGGCGCATCGCATCTTCTATATCATTCGATGCAACGACTACGCCAGCGGCCACTTCACTTCTTTCGCCGCCAAACAGCCGTCCAAGGTAGACTCCTTTCTGCTTCGCATACAAATCGAGGATTGCCTGCTCTAAAGCTGACTTCGCCATCGCATTCCTCCTGATTCCGCTCCATAAGTTCTGCAGCTCATCAGGATGCCTGATCTGACTGGCCAATGTCAGCGGGATTAAGAAGTCATCCAACATATGAAAGCATGTTTTGATCGTTTCCTCGGTATACCAAGGACTTGTAAAAGGGACAGCTTCCCCGTATCCAATCAATCCGTCTTCATCCATCGCTTCGACTATTATCACTTCCCGGTCGTTCACCGTTTCGAGATGTGTCTTGAATGGCCGCTTTAAAGGGGCCTTAATGAGCTTTAGTGAAATGGAGGATAACTTCAGTGCCATTCCCCCATCTCCTTCTTCAGTTCCCGTCTCAGAAGCTTGCTTGCGCCATTCCGGGGAAGCTCCTTACAAAAAATCACGTTCCGGGGAATTTTATAAGATGCCAAATACCCCCTGCAATATTCCAGCAGTTCGCTCTCACCTAGCTCTGCACCTTGATGCAGGACAACAAAAGCAAGCGGGACCTGCCCCCATTTTTCATCGTCTGTCCCCGTCACTCCCGCTTCGAAAACATCAGGATGCTTACTAAGGACATTTTCAATCTCGGCCGGGTAGACATTTTCACCGCCGGAAATGATTAAATCCGACCGTCGGTCAAGTACATATAAAAAGCCTTCCTCATCGAGATAACCAAGGTCCCCAGTATAAAGCCATCCATCGGTAATGGCCTGCTGTGTAGCATCCATCCGATTAAAATAGCCTTTCGTCACATTCGGACCCGAAACCACGATTTCCCCCACTTCACCCGGTTCACACATCGTGCCGTCTTTCTCTATCCGTAACTGCGAAGGAAACAAAGGCTTTCCTGCTGAGCCGATTTTTGTCATGCTATATTCCGGTGCCAGTGTCACAATCTGTGAAGACGTTTCGGTCATTCCATATGTTTGATAGACGGGAATCCCTTTCTCCTTACATACTTCAAGCAAATGGACGGGAGCAGGGCCGCCGCCCAACAGGAAACAGCGTAAGGTTTTTGGATAGCTTGTTTCCTTCATATCCTGTACCATCCTATTCAGCATAGCCGTCACGACCGAAATGATCGTCACGCCATTTTCCTGAATGCTCCGGTTTGCTTCCCGTTCATCGAAACGTTCCGCCAAAACGACTTTCATGCCATAAATCACATTTTTCATCAAGATGGATAAACCGCTAATATGAAAGATCGGAACCGCACAATACCAAGAGTCCTCCTCATGCAGTCCAAGGTTCAGAACAGACCCTACGGCACTCCACCAATGGTTGCCGAATGTTTGGATCACCCCTTTTGGATTTCCTGTCGTACCGGATGTATACATGATCGTAGCGGTATCCTCAAGGTAAAACTCTTGAAGTATCCCTGCCGTGCCTTCATCCGGCAATTCTTCCATTAAATGAAGGTTCAAATCCGGGAGAATCTCACAAATATCAGAGAGTTTGCCGGAGAAGGATCCTTCTGAAACCAAATAGGCCGTTCCGCTATCCTCGATCTGCCAGGACAGCTCTTTTGCCGTTAGCTTATTATTCAGCATCACAATCTTCACACCGAGATAAAATAGTGCATGGATAACGACAACACCATCAATATGGTTACGGAGCAAAACCGCGCATGAATCGCCAGCGCCCAGACCAATGCTTGCCAGCTTACCAGCCATCTTCTCCGATAATGTATGAAGTTCAAGAAAGCTATACGTATGACCTTCAAACTCAATTGCCGGGCGATCCGGTGAAAGATGCGCCCGATTTTTCAGCCAGTTCGGCAACTTTTCTTCTGCCATTGCTGCTTACCCTCTTCCTTTTTGATATAGAAAACAGCCCGGCGATTTTCCGCCAAGCTGTCAGTCTCATCGATTCACGCGTTTCATTAAGGGAAACGAGGGAATTGCCCAAAGTCCGGAGTGCGTTTTTCTTTGAATGCATCGCGGCCTTCTTTTGCTTCTTCTGTTGTATAGTATAAAAGTGTAGCGTCACCAGCCAATTGTTGAAGGCCTGCAAGGCCATCAGTATCAGCGTTCATTGCCGCTTTCAAGAAACGAAGTGCAGTCGGGCTCTTCTCAAGCATCTCTTCACACCATTTAACCGTTTCCACTTCCAATTGGTCTAATGGCACGACCGTGTTGACCAATCCCATATCCAATGCTTCCTGTGCATTGTATTGACGGCATAGGTACCAGATTTCACGCGCCTTTTTATGACCCACGATACGTGCAAGGTAGCCAGAACCATAACCAGCATCAAAGCTTCCTACATTCGGTCCAGTTTGTCCGAAAATTGCATTGTCAGCAGCAATCGTCAAGTCACATACCACGTTCAAGACATTTCCTCCACCAATTGCATATCCTGCCACCATGGCTACGACTGGTTTTGGAATTACGCGAATCAAACGTTGCAAATCAAGAACATTTAAACGCGGAATGTTATCTTCACCCACATATCCGCCATTTCCGCGGACCTTTTGGTCTCCGCCTGAACAGAATGCTTTGCCGCCTACACCTGTTAAAATAATGACACCAATGCTGGAATCATCGCGCGCCCTTGCGAATGCATCAATCATTTCAGCAGTCGTTTTTGGCGTGAATGCATTATGTACATGCGGTCGATTGATGGATACTTTCGCAATCCCGTTATATTTTTCATACAAAATTTCATCATACTCACGTATTGTTTCCCATTGAATCGTCACCTTAATTCCTCCTTTTATTTCGCTTTAAAAACTCACTTATTATTTTACCAAACTTTTCTCCAACTTCCACATGAATCGCATGTCCCGCATCATTTATTATTTTCCATTCGGCCCGCTTCAGCCTTTTCTTCATCGAGTCCGCAATGTCACAAAACTTACTGTCGAGTTCACCTGTTACAAGGAGCACCGGGAAATCAAGGGTTTGCAGTTGCTCCCAGTATGAAGCCTGACTGCCGGTCCCCATACCAAGAAGGCTATTGGAAAGGCCGGCAGGGTCATTTGCCAACCGCTGCTCCCGAATGGCCGTCCTGGTTTTGGCCGACAACCGTTTTTGACTTTCAAACAGCGGGATGTTTTCCCATTGATCCACAAACGCTTCCATGCCATTTACAAGAATCCGTTCGGCAAGCTTCCGATCATTTCCCCTACGGATTTCCCGTTCCTCTTCTGTTAAAAGGCCTGGTGAAGCACTCTCAAGTATCAATGTATCAACATACTCAGGATACAAACAGGCAAATCCCAATCCGAGCCTTCCGCCCATCGAGTATCCAAGGATATGGGCCTTCGGGAAATGTAACACATCCAAAATATACTTGATATCCTCAGCCACTTTCTCAAGCTCATACCTTCGATGATCGGCTGGTGATGCAGACATGCCATGTCCGATGATGTCGACCATGATCAACGTATACCTGTCACTCAGTAGCGGGATGAGGAATTTCCATGTATCCCGATTTCCCGTAAATCCATGTAAAAGTACAAGAGGATCTCCATTTCCCGTTATTTCAACAGCATAATTGACATCCTTGCTGACAATATTCATGATATTTCCCTATCTAACACCATTTTTATTTCCTGGGAAACAAAGCTCCACAAATTTCGATGCTTTTGTAAATTGGACTCTCTTTCTGTCGGTACTTCAATGATTTTCAAACCTTGAATTTCGAATGACTCTGTAAATACCTTCTCGAAATCATCCCAATTTTGCACCTTGTTGTATTTACCGCCATAAAGCTGGGCAGTATGGGAAAAATCAAGCCCATGAGGCGTGCCGAATAGCGTTTCGAAATGTTCCCTCTCATTCGCCTGCGGCAAGAAGGAAAAAATGCCGCCGCCATCATTATTAACCAGCAATATCGTGATATTTTGTTTTTGAAGTTTTGCTGCAAGCAAGCCATTCATATCATGGAAAAAGCTTAAATCCCCGATTGCCAGCACTGTATTTTTCGATACCGTGCTTACGCCAAGTGCAGTGGAAACGACACCATCGATGCCATTAGCCCCGCGATTAGCAATGGTTTTGATTCCTTTTCCATTATTCAAAAAGAAAGTATCCAAATCACGTATAGGCATACTATTCCCGACAAACAATGTCGACTCCAATGGCATCATATCAGCAAGCAGGGCGAACAGCTTGCCTTCGCTTAACTCCGCTTCATCCCTGACGGAGGCTAAGGCATCCTTCGTCGCTCCGTTGACGGTTTGCCATAAGCGAAGCCATTCATCATCAGGGGAAGAAGTAATGCTTTCAGCAATTCGCAGACAAAATTCTTTCTCTTCGCTGTAAATCATATTCGTTGCCAATCCGGCTGGTTCTCGCCAGCCTGCTCCGCCATCGACGACCAAGGTGATTGCCTGTTTTTGTTTTTTCATGAATAACAATAATGGTTTAGAAACAGGCATTGCCCCGAATCGTAAGATCACTTCCGGCCTGAAAGCTGCTTTTGCCGTTTCATCGCGCAGAAACGTATCGTACGCATCAATGATGACGGCTTTGTCATGACTTCCGCTCCTTAATTGTGAAAGGGGATCAGCCAGTACCGGAAAAGCAAGTTTTTCCGCTAATTTGACGATGGCTTCCTTCATCTCTGGATGCGGTAACTCGCCACATATAATCATACCTTGCTTAGCTTTTGACAATGTAGTTGCAACAGCTTCTATTTGTGATGTTGACAAAGACCGTTCTCCACTGTCAATCAACACTGCAGGCGTCCTATTATTTTGCCTGTACTCCTTTGCTTGGTCCAGGTCCGGAATCAATGGTTCCCGAAGCGGGAAATTCAAATGTACAGGCCCTGCCGGTTCAGCTGCAGCTGAAGCCACTGCCCTTGCACCGACCGTTCTGGCATAACGCATCATCCCATCCGTGCTTTCAGGAAGTGCCATTTCGACAAACCATTTTACATGTCTCCCGTAAAGATGTATCTGATCGATTGCCTGCGGTGCTCCGACATCACGCAATTCATGCGGGCGGTCAGCGGTAAGTACAATAAGCGGCACTCTTGAATAGAAAGCCTCGATGACGGCTGGGTAATAGTTTGCAGCGGCTGTACCGGACGTACAAAGAAGTCCGACAGGTTCTTTTAAGGCCTTAGCCAAACCAAGGGCAAAAAAAGCTGCCGAACGCTCATCCACATTAATATGAATTTCGATATCAGGATGTTCCACTAGCAACAAAGCTAGGGGCGTGGATCGTGAACCTGGGCTCACCACCACATGCTTCACCTCATTTTGTGCCAGCTCATCGACGAATGAAGCAGCGTACGCTGTCAATGCATCTCGGTCATTCATTAAGATTTCCTCCTAAAGCACTTAACATCGGATTGAATTTAATCCCCGTTTCCCGGAATTCACTTTCGGGAGTCGAATCTTCCACTACTCCGCATCCGGCAAAGAGCGATGCCTCGTTGTTCTGTATTAGGGCAGAACGTATCCCTACAGCGAATTCCCCGTTTCCATACGTATCCACCCAGCCTAAAGGACCCGCATAAAAGCCGCGTTCCAGACCTTCCATTTCCCGAATTCGGACAATAGCCTTTTCTTTTGGAAGTCCGCCCATAGCAGGTGTAGGATGGAGGTTCTCGACGAATTCAAAAATCGTGACACCTTCTTTGGATGTACCGCGAACCGGTGTGTACAAATGCTGGATATGACGGTTTTTCATAAGTGTCGGTCCGGCCGGGACCATCACCTTTTCGCATACAGAATCAAAAGCATTGGATATCATCGACACGACATATTGATGCTCTTGTAAATTCTTTTGGTCATGAAGCAATTCTTCACCAAGACAAACATCTTCTTGCTCATCTTTACCTCGCCGCATCGAACCAGCAAGACAGGTAGAAAAAACTTCATTTCCCTGTTTCTTAATCAAACGTTCGGGAGTGGCACCGACAAAACAGTCACCACCAGCCTCCAAACTGAAAATATAACTCAATGGCTGCTCAGCAATCAATTGTTCAAGCACTTTCCCTGAATCGATGGAACGTTCAAAACCAAGTCGAAGCTCCCTTGCCAAAACGATCTTGTCGAGATCTGTCGTCTTGATTTCCTCAACAGCCTCTGCGACCGTCCGCTTCCATTTCTCAGGTTCGACTTCCCTCTGCATAACAAGGGAATTTGCACCCAATCCATTGCCATCCAAGCTTTCGAAAAGGAAAGCTTCCCGTTCATTTATCATATCTATGAAGAGTTTTTCTGAATCATCAGGCGAACAAAGTAAGTTTGTCGTTAAGTAAGCTTGTTTCCCCACTATTGACAGCATGAAGGCAGGTATATAAAACAGGTTGTCCCCGAACTGATTCCAAAGGAACGTACTGTCAGTTTCATAATCAAAAGAAAAGCCTCCAAACAGTAAAGGACCTGTCGCTTCTACATCGGTCACTCCTGTTTTGACAGCATTATTCTGCAGTTTGATCCAGCTCTTTTCGACTTCTCTATAACGTTCGGCATTCGATGCCGCTTTGAGTTTCTTAACATTGCCTAAACCGGTGATGGTTATTTCCTTTGCAGGGTCCTCCCAGAAAAAGCGTTCACCCGCATACCGTTCTCTTCCAGCTTGATAAAATGAAAGGGGGTTGTTGCATTTAATCTTCTTAATATGACTGAATAGAACTTGATCATTCAAGTCCTTCGCCTTTTGTATAGCTGAAGCCAGTCCCTGAAACTGTTCAGTTTCCTCTGAGATAGCCAAAAAAATCCCCCCAAATGTACATTTTAAAAGCTATTTAACCTATTTAAAGATACACCTCCCTTGAACCTCATGTCAATAAAACGCCCCTTTACCGAACGATTCTCCCCTGCTTTTTTCCTTATTATATGAATCTTAGCGAATGTAGAGAAATACCCTTGATTTTGGAAATGAATCATCGATGAATTCCAATTATCATCCTTACCCACTTTTCCTGCATTTATTAGGATAACCTTTTGTGCAACATTTCAATATTTGTTATAATTTCGAGAGAACCAATAATGATTTTGAGGAGAGAAATAATGCAAACAGAATACGACGGACTTCCCCTTAAACGGACCTGGAAGATTTGGTGGGAGTTAATTCGTCCACATACACTAACCGCAGCTTTTGTCCCAGTCTTACTTGGAACTGTGATTGCACTTTTGGAAGATGGAGTGAATTGGTTACTTTTCGCTGCCATGATGATTGCAAGTATCCTGATTCAAGCTGCAACCAATTTATTCAATGAATACTATGATTTCAAGAGAGGATTGGATACGGAGGAATCCGTAGGCATCGGCGGCGGGATCGTCCGTCATGGGATGACCCCCAGACTAATCATGACCTTGGCCCTTGGCATGTATGCCATCGCCTTGATAATTGGAATCTATATCTGTGCCGCATCATCTTGGTGGCTTGCTGCAGTGGGACTGGTTTGCATGCTTGTAGGCTATCTTTATACAGGCGGTCCGCTGCCCATTTCATATACACCATTCGGGGAACTTTTTTCTGGATTGTTCATGGGCTTTTTGATAATCCTGATCGCCTTTTTCATTCAAACCGGTGATGTTTCTTCAACAGCCATCTTAATTGCCATCCCAAGTGGGATACTGGTCGGGCTGATCAACTTATCCAATAACCTCCGTGACCATGATGGTGATAAGGCACATGGCCGTAAAACGATGCCAGTAGTGATGGGCAGGAAAAACGCCCTGACATTCATGGCAATCATGTTCGCTTTCTCTTATCTATGGCTTGTTGGGCTAGTTCTTACCGGAAGCGTAACGGCGTGGATTCTCCTTGCCTTCCTTAGCATACCGAAGGCCATGGCCGCAATCAAAGGCTTCGTGGGTAAAACGCAGCCGATCACGATGGTGCCAGCAATGAAAGCCACGGCCCAAACGAACACATTCTTTGGCTTACTCATGGCCATTGGATTATTCATCAGCTATCTTATATAATCTCCGAGGACTGAGCTCATCCGCTCAGTCCTTTTTTCTATCTTCCGTTCCATATTGTTTTCCTATACTCCGATTCGGGTAATAGATAATACAACCATCTTACCTATATAAAAAGAGATTTGACTTTAGAAGGAGTGAATCGGATATGGCAACTAAACAACAAACACAAAAATTCAAAAAAGAACTGCTTCAGGAAAAAAATGAGCTATGTAATAGAATTCAAAATGATGAACAATCCGTTCTGGATAATAGCCAGACGGAATCCGTAGGTGAATTATCATCCTATGATAATCATCCTGCTGACCTAGGAACCGAATTATTCGAGATGGAACGGAATCAAGCACTCGATGAGCATGCACAATCCGAAATGGAGAAAATCGATGAAGCTTTGAAAGCCATGGAAGAAGGATCGTATGGCCATTGTAAAACCTGCAATATGGAAATCCCCATCGAGAGGCTTGAAGCTATCCCAAGCACCCTCTACTGTGTCGAGCATGCCCCAGAACGGCCACCTTCACAAGACCGGCCAGCGGAAGAGGATATACTGATTCCATCCAAAGGTGACCATTTTGAAAACCGTCATGGAATCGAAATGGCGGATAAAGAAGATAGCTTTGGTGAAGTGGCCAAATTCGGTACATCAGAAACGCCATCTGATTATACCGGCGATCACGACAATTATAATGATCTTTATAAAAACGAGGATGAAACGGGTGGATTTCCTGAAGACTATGAAGGATTTGCCGCAAATGATATCGAAGGTAAAACTAGAGTGAATATACCGAACAAAAAGCAAAAGGAATATGAAGATATCCTGGAAGAAGAAAATATAGAATCCAATCTTGGAGACATTCCCTATAAACAAAAAGATGGTTATATTAATGAAAAGAAATGAAAAAAAGAAGCATACATTCATGTATGCTTCCCTTTTTGTTATGACCCGTACGGGATTCGAACCCGTGTTACCGCCGTGAAAGGGCGGTGTCTTAACCGCTTGACCAACGGGCCAACTGGCGGAGAAGGAGGGATTTGAACCCTCGCGCCGCTCGCGCGACCTACACCCTTAGCAGGGGCGCCTCTTCAGCCTCTTGAGTACTTCCCCATGGCTCCGCAGGTAGGACTCGAACCTACGACCGTTCGGTTAACAGCCGAATGCTCTACCACTGAGCTACTGCGGAACAATATGAATATGGTGGGCCTAAATGGACTCGAACCATCGACCTCACGCTTATCAGGCGTGCGCTCTAACCAGCTGAGCTATAGGCCCATATTTGGAGCGGGTGAAGGGAATCGAACCCTCATCATCAGCTTGGAAGGCTGAGGTTTTACCACTAAACTACACCCGCGAAATGGGGCGACTGATGGGAATCGAACCCACGAATGCCTGAACCACAATCAGGTGCGTTAACCACTTCGCCACAATCGCCATAATTTTTTAAGATATGGTGGCTCAGGACGGAATCGAACCGCCGACACAAGGATTTTCAGTCCTTTGCTCTACCGACTGAGCTACTGAGCCACATATGTATTCATTTTAAAGAATGGCGGTCCCGACGGGAATCGAACCCGCGATCTCCTGCGTGACAGGCAGGCATGTTAACCGCTACACCACGGGACCTAATAATTGCGGGGACAGGATTTGAACCTGCGACCTTCGGGTTATGAGCCCGACGAGCTACCGGACTGCTCCACCCCGCGACGGTAATAATGAAACGATTTGCATCAAGTTTTCGTGTATATTGTTTCGTCCGCATCCTTTATGTAAGGTTGTTTTAAAACAACTTGCTGCTTTTAGAAAAAATGGAGGAGGTAGAGGGATTCGAACCCCCGCGGGATTTGACTCCCCTGTCGGTTTTCAAGACCGATCCCTTCAGCCGAACTTGGGTATACCTCCACGGCTTTAATAAAAATGAATATGGTGGACCTTGTAGGACTCGAACCTACGACCGGACGGTTATGAGCCGTCTGCTCTAACCAGCTGAGCTAAAGGTCCTTATATTTATTGGTAGCGGCGGAGGGGATCGAACCCCCGACCTCACGGGTATGAACCGTACGCTCTAGCCAGCTGAGCTACACCGCCAATATAATATAAGTATCTGATTGAAAAATGGTGGAGCCTAGCGGGATCGAACCGCTGACCTCCTGCGTGCAAGGCAGGCGCTCTCCCAGCTGAGCTAAGGCCCCATTCATTAAAAATCACGTGGTCGGGAAGACAGGATTCGAACCTGCGACCCCTTGGTCCCAAACCAAGTGCTCTACCAAGCTGAGCTACTTCCCGCAATAAAAACATGGTGCGCCCGGCGGGAGTCGAACCTACAACCTTCTGATTCGTAGTCAGATGCTCTATCCAATTGAGCTACGGGCGCATATTTATGATGGTGCCGAGGACCGGAATCGAACCGGTACGGTAGTCACCTACCGCAGGATTTTAAGTCCTGTGCGTCTGCCAGTTCCGCCACCCCGGCACATACGAAAAGTGGAGCGGAAGACGGGATTCGAACCCGCGACCCCAACCTTGGCAAGGTTGTATTCTACCACTGAACTACTTCCGCATGAAAGATGCGGGTGAAGGGACTTGAACCCCCACGCCTTGCGGCGCCAGATCCTAAGTCTGGTGCGTCTGCCAATTCCGCCACACCCGCATATAAATGGTGAGCCATGAAGGATTCGAACCTTCGACCCTCTGATTAAAAGTCAGATGCTCTACCAACTGAGCTAATGGCTCGTGCTTGTACTATCTTAAAATGGTGCCGGCAAGAGGACTTGAACCCCCAACCTACTGATTACAAGTCAGTTGCTCTACCAGTTGAGCTACACCGGCAGGTGTAAAATGGTGGAGGATGACGGGATCGAACCGCCGACCCTCTGCTTGTAAGGCAGATGCTCTCCCAGCTGAGCTAATCCTCCATATGAAACCTGCTTGGCGACGTCCTACTCTCACAGGGGGAAACCCCCAACTACCATCGGCGCTGAAGAGCTTAACTGCCGTGTTCGGAATGGGAACGGGTGTGAC
>NZ_JBIWES010000011.1:0-199036 GCF_044762665.1 Peribacillus sp. NPDC096622
GTACATTATATGGTAAAATATGGAGTGATAACTGACTCCTTTATTTAACTATGCCTTCACGAAGCCTAACTGATCTGAACTCATTTCATTTACCCATAAGTCTAATTAAAAGGGTTGTGAAATCCTGCGAATAAGTGAGCATTCGAGAGATATTCGCATCAAACTGAGGGAGTTCAAGAAGGAAATTATCGAGAAATATAGAAACTAGTATTTACTACTTATGTGGGAGGATCTGTATGAAAAAGAAGATTTACATTGTCAGACATTGTGAAGCACAGGGGCAACCTTCGGAATCTCAATTAACAGAAAAAGGTTCGAAACAAGCGAAATATTTAGTTGATTTCTTCAGTAATGCAAAAATTGACCGAATAATATCGAGTCCCTTTTTGCGTGCTATTCAATCAGTAGAACCATTAAGTGAGAAAACAAATATTAAAATAGAGATTGATGAACGCCTCTCAGAACGAACACTAAGCACAACGGACTTACCTGATTGGTATGAAAAACTAAAAGCAACATTTAATGATATGGAATTAAAATTTGAAGGAGGAGAGTCAAGCCAAGAAGCGATGAATCGAATCGTAGATGTTGTAGAAGAAGTCTTTAAAAGTGGGACTGAAAACACAGTAATCGTCAGTCACGGAAATATAATATCCTTACTTTTAAAGAATTATAATCGTGACTTTGATTTTGAGAGTTGGGAAAACCTTAGTAATCCTGACGTTTTTCAAATAAACTGTATTAATAATGAAGTGATCTTGGAACGTATATGGGGTGAAGATAAAATGAATGGGTGTAGCGTGATCCTCTAGTAAGTATCGCGCAAATAAGATACCCGAAGGGAAAGTCTTATGCAAATTATTAGTGTTAGAGAACATCCAGAGTATAAAGAAAAAGCAATAAAATATTTTCAGTGCAAATGGGCAAACGAAAACAGTATGAAAGTATATGAGGCCTGTATTACACACAGCATAACAACGGATAGTCCATTTCCTATTTGGTATTTAATGGAGGATTCTGGTGAAGTTATTGGCTGCGCAGGTCTTATTAGCAATGACTAACGATGCGTTATTTTTTATATTAGGGGCTGATCATCAGCTCTTTTTTTATGGAACTATCTGGGCAGGTTAGTTCCATAAGAAATGATATTTATATGTTAATAATACAAACAAGATATTGAAAAGATTAAAAGTAAAAGAAGAAAATTTAATATAGGGGTCTACACATTGCCATCAATTTAAAGTTTTGTAGTACCCCTAGAACGAAATTTTGGACTCGGGCTTATGGTAGGACTCCTATTAGAAGTTGTATTTTAGTAAGAATTAATTAAAATTGTAAATGAAAGGGATTTTATTGTGGATTTAAGGCGATGGTAGGTTGGTAAAGATAAAACCTCCATTAAAATAATAAATTTCATTCTAAAATCTTTTGACCAAAGGAGGAACTTAAATGTATCGAAAAATTATGATTTTTCTTTCCCTGTATTTTATAAGTGCTTTTATTCTTTATTTTGTAATTGAGAAAACATCTTTTTTATTACCAGCAATCTTCCTTGGAGCATTAGCAGCACTAATCTTTTTAATAGGTTATCTTGCTTATTATTATTACACAAAAAAACAACAAAACAATTAATAAGAAAATAGTACATCATCCATCTAAATCTCACTTTATTTTACATAAAAGTAAGATTTTTTAGTTCTTTGATTTATACTATAATAGTATGTTAAAAACTAGGAGGCTATTTATGTTTAAAAAAGTATATATGTCAATGATGACCCTTGTTATTGTAGGTGGTGTTTCTGCTTCTTTTGCTAATGCTGAGACCCCTGAACCAAAAAAATGACAAGATTGATGAAGCTAGAGAGTATATCCTAAAAAAGTAAGGAGGAAACTATAAATTTTCTTGAAGATTTACAAAAAGTAAATCCTACTTTAGAAAATGTAGAAAAGACAATTGATAATGTGTGCTTCCCGTAGTGCGACAGTCGGTGGTACACCGTGGTCGTCGGAGTCAGACTAACGGATGGGCTCAAAGGCACCATAGTTCATCGACCTTCCTCTCCCAGCCGTAGAATTAGTATTGACTGTTCTGAACCATTTTTATTCTCTGTGGTGAAGCGCTGATTTTTGCGCTTCATGGATGGCTAACGGGTGCGTTAGCTGAAGATCTGGACTATTGGTAATTATATATGCTTATGATGCTGTTTAAGGAGTGAGATAAAATAATAAATTTATTAAGCTTTTCAAAAGTGAAGATATTAAAACTATCTGTTCATGCATTGTTAATAGGTGTTTTATTAACTTTAGTTAGTTTAATTGTCAATGATGTTATTTCAATTATTTTGAATGAAAGAATTACCTTGAATTTAATTTTTATTCATTTAATTATGGTTTTTTGGGTTTTGTGGGCAATACAAAATACAAAATATCAGAAATGATGAACTTGAGTTTAGTTAAATAAAGCATTTGTTATTCAGCTAACGGGTGCCTTACTTTCTCCAAGCTGTTGCACTCTCAAATACTGTTTCGGCATCTAGCGCTTCTCGGCCCATATTAGCAGCTTCTTTTACTCTCTCGTAAAAAGCTTCATATTCTTGTTCCTGATAGTCTATCGAAAACATCATGTTCAGGAACCCCATGATCTGGCATTTTCGGCTTCGCTTGATAATTAGCAACAATTTCTCCAAGGTGAGCATAATTCCTTCAGCAACGGAATCTATTGCTTCAGGAAAACTTTGACCAATCAGATGTTCTAATGGGGAACTTTTCGGCTGTTTTCCTTCAGGATCGTCAATTCTGCGCCACCATTTTAGTGCCTTTACAAGATTGACATAATGTTTAATAAATTGTACTTTGGAATGTGGACGTTGCTTGGTTAGTAATGTAAACATTCACAGGGTATAGACAGGGGGATAATTATGAATGTTATTCAAACCTGGGATCATGAAGTAATCGCAAAATTAAATCGAAATGTTCACAATCTGCATGCAAAACTATATCCTAAGTATTTTAAGGAATATAATTATAATGCAATGAAAGAAACCTTCAAAAATTTGGTTAAAAATAACAGTTTTGTTTTTCTGGTTATAAAAGATCATGAAGTACCAATCGGTTACGCATGGATTGAAATTAAAAACTATCCAGAAAGTGCTTTTAAAAATTAGTATAAATCAGTATATGTGCATCAGCTTAATATCGTTGAAAGTCAAGCCCATAAAGGCTACGGTAAAAAACTAATGAATGAGGTCTATGAAATTGCTAAAAAGAATGATATAGATTTAATTGAACTGGATTATTGGTTTGAAAACATAGCAGCAAAAGAGTTTTATAAGAAACAAAATTTTAAAAAATATAGGGAGTTTGCATTTAAACAGTTGTAAATCCTTTGTAAGATAATTCAAGAGGTTGAAGGAATTAATAAAAAAACCCCGATCCGGGGTTTTTTTAATTAATATCTTAACATTCTCCTCGAATAACTGGGGGGTTGAGGAACTCCACAAACAAAGCTTTGGGAATAACACTCTTTCACGATACTTCGGGTATGCGGTATATATGTGTTGAAGTGTTTATTCACGGTAGTTGTATGTGTCGGGTGAAAAACTGGAATCACAGTGTTAATGACATTGGTTTTAACATATTGCTTGGTCGGGGAGGTTTGAGATGGATTATATTGAGTATGCATTCTGTGAGGTGGGCAATATTGTGGTGGATATTGACCGCCTTTTGGATGCCCCCAGGGCTTATTATACATTTAAACACCTCCTGGATTTTTTTTGAAAGTCATTATTAGTTTATGATAATAAATGATAAAGGGACTGGTATAAATGCCTTTATCAAATATCCTGGGCATATCAAAATTTTCGCTCATTAAAAAAATTGATTAAACACTAATTTGAACGAATTTGGGCAATCGCTTGACGAACAAATGAATTGTGTCTTTTCCGCCATTTATTTTCCTTGCTCTTTTCCAAGCCCCATTCAGGAAATGTAGATAACCGTAAGGCGGCAAATAATTGCCAGTAGGGTAAGTTTGTAAAATTCACCTCCGGCATCATGGATTTATATTGATTGGTGAAGTCATTCATCGCTTGCATCCCAAAATGATATAAAATTTCGAGTTGACTATTGGCAAGGTCAGCCAAAGGGTCCCCTAAGCCTGAGTCTTCCCAATCAATTATGGAAACTAGTTTATCCTCTTTCCATAATATATTTCCTGGCCAATAATCGCCATGAAGGATCACTTCCTTATTCATGGAACGTAATGGCATGAAAGATTTTAGCAAATCTCTAATCAAGCTAAGATTTAATGTTTCGTCCAGGATTACCCTATCTTTATCATTTAACATCTCGATATATGTATTCCCTAATTTAGGCAGGAATGATAAAGCTAGTTTCGCACAATCAACACGGTGGATTTTTGCTAGATTGATTGCCAATTGTAAGATATGATCATTAAGATTTGAGGGCGTGAATTCTGACTTACCCTCAATAAACTCGATAAGTAAGCATGGCTTGGAAAAAATCTCGCAGGATTGCTCGAAGTAATATGGCATTGGTACAGGCAAGCCGGCAGCTTTCAATATCATTAAGAGCTTGTGTTCATTTGCTGCAATATTTGGATTCCGTTTATAGTCATTATCACCATGCTGACGAACGATCATTTTTACGATCCGCCCTGACGATTGTAATATTTCCAGTCCTGTCACCTGTGCAGAAATTCCGCCTATTAATTCCCATGCACGAATTAGCTTGTTTCCTTGATCCAACTTTTTAACTAATTGTTCAAATTTTCCATATTCATTTATCATACGATCTCTCCTTTTAAAATCCCGTACAATGTTTAGGGTTTAAAGTTCACATTCCCTCCATAGGATAAGTGTACAGTTTTTCTATAGCTTTCGAAAAAAATTCAAAGAATCCATTCAGCATTTTTTATAAATGAAACCCCTAGCTTGTTACACACGTAAAGTAATCTAAACAAAGTGGGGTGTGCTGACATTGAAAATAGAAAAATATAAAGTGGAAACACCAAAAGGGACGCTTCAATATAATATTAGTGGAAACGGCAAACCAAATATAGTTTTGATTAACGGTGGTTCTGGCCCGATAGAGGGTTGGATGAAAATACTGCCGGCAATTTCGGAGTCATCATCAGTATTTTCCTATAATCGTTTTGGTGTTGCTGGCAGTGATAAACCTAAGGAAAGCCAAGACGGGTTTAATATTGTTAACACTTTACGTGAAGTGTTAACAAGCGTGGGATTTGAACCTCCATTCTTATTGGTTGGACATTCGCTAGGCGGCCTATATGCTAATTTATATGCTCGCCTATACCCAAATGAAGTGGCGGGAATTGTTTTTTTAGAATCCAGTACCACGAAAGATAGCAGCCTTAATGAATATCAAGGCAAGGCAGTAAAAACCATTAATAAGCTGTTCAAGCTGTTTGATTCCTTGTCTTCACATCAACAATTCAATGAAGTTAATTTTGTGGGAAAAACTGTTGATCAAATCCATCAAACTGATACATTTCCCGAAATACCTGTATATGTCATTACTGGGGGACAAGAAAATCGAATGATGCCTGAGGAAGTTCGAAAAAAACGACTTGAGAATCAATTGGAATTACTTTCATTGACAAGAAACAGCAAACACATTGTCGCTGAAAAAAGTGGACATTTTCCGCAATTATCGGAACCGAATATAGTGATTGACTCAATCAAAGAATGTGCAGAAGCACTAAATAAAACAAACCTAAACCGATCCTTTTTGTAAAAGTATTTTTGTTAAAGTTGACTTTTTTTAAATCTCTCTATCTCCTTCCATCCCTTTGTTTTAAAGATGGCTTATTCTCCCAAAAAACTCCTGATGTGAAAGTGAAAAAAAAGAAGAAGTCTTTTTCAAGAAATTCTCGCCCATTGTGCAACTGTCATCATATAATGCCATAACACCTTTAAGGGTGTATTTTTTTTTGGAACTGCAGCCAAGAAGTAGAATTCTATATTATTTTGAAATTTCTTTATCCGATAGTTATGTGTACAAGCATTTGTTAATACGTAACATAAGATTAATAGAGGTGATAGAAATGGTAAAAGTATTTATTGATCCCGGCCATGGCGGTACGGATCCAGGCTCGGTGGGGAATGGATTGAGAGAAAAGGATTTAACTTTATCCATTGCAACTCGAATCAAAGACATCTTATTAATAGAATATAATAACGTTTCTGTGAAAATGAGCAGGACCCAAGATACCTACCCCTCCTTAAACGATCGTACGAATGCAGCGAACGCGTGGGGAGCTGACTTTTATCTCTCCATCCACATTAATGCCGGCGGCGGAACCGGGTACGAGGATTACATTTATACGTCCACAAACCAGATAACGAAAACGTATCAAGATCATATTCATTCAGAGGTCATGAAGCTTATCAACATCCAGGACAGGGGACAAAAAACAGGAGATTTACATGTACTCCGTGAAACGGACATGCCTGCACTCCTGACTGAAAATGGATTTATCGATAATGTCAATGACGCAGCCAAATTGAAAACGTCATCCTTTATCGAATCACTGGCTCGCGGACATGTAAACGGTTTAGTTAAATGCTTCAATCTTACAAAAAAAAGTACAGCTGTATACCACACTGTCGTTAGTGGGGATACAGTATATTCCTTAAGCATTGCTTATGGCAGTACGGTTCAGCAAATTAAAGATTGGAACGGTCTTGACAGTCAGTACACCATAACAGTAAACCAGAAATTGCGGGTGAAATGAATAATTAATAATTGACTGGTTAAATTATTTATAACTTCCAGAAGCAAACCACGCAGTAGGCCCTTCTCAAAAAGAGAGGGGCTTTTTTGGTTCAGGAATATGCATGTAATGAAATAACCATATACATTCTGCCATCCTGATTCGGTCCATTACTTCGATAATAGCGGTAGAAGTGTAAGGGGCAAATAATTTACACAGATGGCAAAAGAGGACTTGTGCAAATGGGAGTCACTTTCTGTGAGTATATATAATCGCAGTTTTCAGGAAACAAGCCTCTGACGGGATTCGAACCCGCACTCCTTTCGTAAGCATAGGCTAGGGGAGAACACGCTTCCCTACGGATTTTCACCGGCAGGAATTTCACCTGCCTCAGCGTAATTGCTTTTCGGTGCTTCTGAAACCCTTACCTTGCGACCCCTGTGGCTACAATGTTTTCCGGCGCTCTTCCCTTCTAGAGCTACAGAGGCAAATGCTTATCATCAATTATAAGATTCTTATATGAGGTTGTGAACCGAATATTAAAAATTAAGATAATTTTAATGCCCAATATAAACAATTTTATTCTTTTGCATGAAAGGAAAATATACTGATAGTTTCCAAATACATTCACTCAATGAAATAAGTAATCTGGGGATAACGGATATGATATATTTTAAATCACCGATAGATAATTGAAGGTGATCAATAGCGATTCCGGTTAGTTACGAAAATGATCGTTTTTCCTGAATTCATCAGTAGATGGTCAAAGAAAACTGATTCTGTAGGAATTGTATAAGGTGGTGATAAAGTTTTCATCGTTTGCGGGAAGTTGTTCGTATAGGCATAATGCCTTGGGGGTATTACGGTATCTTGGTTTCCAAATGGATAATTTTGCAATGAATTATTCCACTCACTATAATGTAAGGTATGCCTTTTTTTACGGGCTGACACACATTTAAATGGATTCTTTGTAAAGACAAATAAAAAAAACAATACTAAAAAGCACAAACCATGATGGCTTGTACCTAACATGCTACAGCGATTTAGTTGATGAACTGAAGGAATTGAATCTATGTATGGTTGCCCATTATTCATTTATTTTCCTTTCCGTAAAGAAACCCTCGAGTTGGATATTAATCGTATATTTTAATGGCTTGAACCACTTTTCCTAAAATACGGACTCTATCATTTTTGATGTTATAGGTTTTTTCTTCATAAAAAGGATCCGTGCTGCAGGGAGTGAGTGTGATGTTTTCTTCATTGATCTTCACTTTTTTGACTGTAGCATCGTGACCATTTACCAAGACCACACCAATTTTTCCGTTTTCGACGTAGGTTGTTTTTTCAACGAGAATCAATGATCCGTCTCTGAATTCTTTATTCATGCTATTGCCATTCACTCTAAGGAAAAAATATTCCTTATCCGATTTAAGCATCGAATTTAATGTCGGCATATAGGCTTCTATATATTCGTTGGTGAAATTAGGCTCTCCAGCAGTGATATTTCCGTAGACACCAATTAATCTTACGTTCTTTTCGTTTAGGAATTCCATTCCAGGATTATTTCTAACGATAGGTGCTCCTTCAATGAGGTGGGATAGCGGTATTTCAAAACAAGTGGACATCATGCTTAATTTATCCATTAAAGGTTTATTCCGTCCGGATTCCCAAGCTGATACTGCCGTAGGAGCCACTTTTAATATATTTGCCAAATCTTCTTGTGTCATTTTTCTTTCTTTTCTTAACATTTTGATCCGTTCACCAATGTGCATATTTCTTCACCTCTTACTTGAATATACACTATGAGTGAAAGCGAGTAAACTTAAAGTGCGTGAATTTTGCGAAAAAAATGTTGGTAACTATACTTCAAGTGTGATATTATTTTTTTTAGATAGGGGGTGACAAGATATGACAAGCGTTAAGTTCACACTTAAACAAGCCAGGAAGTATAAAGGATTAACTCAAGATGAAATGGCTAAAGTGCTGAAGATGGCCAAGAGGACTTACATTGACTATGAGCAATATAAGATTCCTTTGAGAATCGATAAGGCTTATTTATTTGCTGAATGTGTAGGATTCTCGATCGACGATATCATTTTTTTTGACCCTCAACTACACTTCAAATGTAGTTGAAAGTTCAATTGTACCAGCGTTTCTTCAACATGGTGGCGATTTGAATCCATGCACCCTAACTTCAATAAGACAAGATTCAAGTTATGATGGAAAGAAGGTGAACAAAGTGGAAAGGGAAATTAATTCTTTTGAAGTTTCATAGGATATGCTGCCATTAGCACATTTGTGAAATACGTGTTTGTAGTAAAAGGAGTAAAAATCCAAACTTCTTGGGAGTTCTTTAAAAAAGGGCCTGCAAATACTACTGAGGTCCCAATGAATGACAGCCAATTGCTGTGAAAGAAATTTATTTACTTAATGTATAGGACGGACTTCAAAACACCATGAATAGGAGCAATTGGACAATGGCAAATTCAAAGGAAAAAGTTAATCTGGATGAACAAGCCTTATCCTTTGCAGGATAAGGGCTTGTTCTTTTTTTTCTTGAATTGTGCATTCCGATTTCCTCCCTAAGTACGTCTTCCTTAAATGAAAAGATCTCATACATAAATGAATTGAAGGCAAATCTTCATACTTTATCTCCATTTTCAATGAAATTTCTTCTAGTTTTTTTCTCCCATCTTTATGAGGATAGCAGGTAATGGTATGCAAAAGTACAATTATATACTAATGAAGGGATGGGAAGGAGGGCATTGATAATTGGATGGGTTCGAAAAATATTCCACATGATATTGGAGGAGATAACAATTGAAAAGGAATGTAATCAATTATGTCGTTTTTCTTGTCCTCATTCTAACCATATTAATTATGGCTAAGCCAGACATTTCCTCAGCAGGAAAATTGAAGCCCCCCTCCGAAACTTTCAGTCCAGGGGATTGGTTTCTTGGAAGTATTCCTCCCAATCTTGATACAAAGAAACCACCGATCGTGTTTGTTCAAGGGAAAAACGGCAGTTCAACCAGCTGGTACGGTGAAACGGAATATCATGGTGTCAATGATATGTATACCAAAGCGTATGAAGCAGGCTACCAAACGGTTTTTGTTCAGCTTCATGACTCAGCTGGAAATGGATCAGTGAGCCAATATGCTAATGGAAGGCTTTTAGCTCAAATGCTTTCAGAAATCAGTAACCATTTCGGGGGCGAAAAAGTAAATATTATAGCTCACAGCAAAGGGGGCCCAGACACCCAAGCGGCTCTAGTACACTATGGAGCACACCAATATGTTGGACGGGTGATTACTTTAGCTTCCCCTCATCATGGTTCTCATCTAGCTGATTTGGCTTATAGCTGGTATGCGGGCTGGCTTGGTTCCTTATTAGGTCAAAAAGATGAGGGAACTTATTCTTTACAGGTTGGTAAAATGGCCGAATTTCGTTCTGTCACGGATAACCATGTTAACTCTCGTAAAAACTTATATTTCACTGTAGCTGGTATGAACAGAGGCCCAGTACTATCAGCCTTATCAATGGGTGGGCAATATTTATCTTCATATGGGGAAAATGATGGACTAGTCAATGTATGGAGTACAAAAATACCCTATGCAACACATTTATTTACGGATCCCAACTTTGATCACGACAATATTCGAGTTGGCTCAGCTGTATTTTCAAGAATTGAACCCTATTTAAGAAGCACTTCAACCGCTGGGATTCCTGAATATAATGTCAATTATAAAGAACGGGTTGAAGATGATGTCATTACAACCGCACTTGCTCAAACCGTTCTAGGTGATGTCCTGAAACAAAATGTCTGGGTCGAACAAAGCTTCCATGTAAATGAAGCGGCCCCAGGTAATATAAGCATATATACAGCCTCAAATGATGTGGAGGTTGAGTTGATTTCTCCATCCAATAAAAAGTATTCACCGTCCTTAAAGGTCCATTCAGCCAAAAAGGAAACCTCCTTTTTTAATGGTGCAACCATCCAGTCATTCTATAGAAATAACCTTGAAATTGGTGACTGGAAAGTACGAATGAAGACTAAATCACCAAAAGACGCCTACTTGTTCACAGCACAATTTAATGAAAAGAATCCCATTACATTTAGTATGGCCGGTAAAGTTAAGCAAAAAGATGCAAAGTTTTTAATAAAGAATCCAATGAATGGTAAAAAAAGACCAATCAGCACAACATTTTTGGTTCATCTGATAGATGAAACCGGTAATGAAATTAGTGAAAAAAACTCAATTAAGGTAATGGATACTGAAAATTTTACTGGTACCTTTCCAGAAGTACCTAAGTCAGGTGTTTATAATGTAACAATAGATGTCAAGGAAAAAAATGTGGATGGTACTGAAAGGACCCGGACGCTGATTCGTTCGGTCTATATTGAGAAATAGCGAAATGCCTTCTCTTAATTGAGAAGGCATTTTTTGGGGATGAAAAATGAGGGAGGTGCGATATGTTAGGGTTAACTAGGGTGATGGTAATTACGCAAATGGAAACAGCTTATAGAAGTATTTATATAACGGTTGTTAGATGGATATATTTAAAAATTGGTTCCCTGGAAATTATGCATAGCAATCAGAGATCTAACGAGCAAAGAAACAGCCATTTAGAAAATTGCTCATTATGCCCAGAAAAAATTAACAGGGCATATTGTGAAAAAGGGGTTTTTGTTTTCAACTCTTGCAAATTTCTCAACAAGTGCAGATTCAACAGTGGAATGGCTGAGGCGATCTTAACTTTATTAAAGTGAACCAATGATTAAGAGTGAAGAAATTTAATGGGAGGGGGATTTTAACCCACTCTTTTTTTATTTCGATGAGCTTTTTCAAAAGTACATATTACCAGAAAGGCGCTTGTATAACTTTCATCCGTTATAAAGGATGTTTAAATTTCCACGAAAACTTGATTCTATTAAAAAATTTTCAATATCTACTCTTCCATATGCATATTGAGAGAATAAGGTACATAAATTTAAACAAACAAAAAAAGCGCGGAAAGCGCTTTTAGTGTATTTGTCTATATAAGCCTATTACTTTTCCAAGAATCGAAACATCTCGTAAAATAATTGGTTCCATATTTGAGTTCTCAGGCTGAAGTCTTATGTAATCCGGTTCCTTAAAGAATCGTTTTACAGTGGCTTCATCATCTTCCGTCATCGCCACGACGATATCTCCATTATTGGCACTGCTTTGTTGTTTCACAATGACATAATCTCCATCATGAATTCCTGCTTCGATCATACTTTCACCCATGATTTCCAGCATGAATACATGGTCATCATGTGGAACCATGCTTTCGGGAAGCGGAAAGTATTCTTCAATGTTCTCAATGGCCGTTATCGGCATGCCCGCTGTTACTTTTCCAAGTAACGGCACGTTCACGACATTGGCTTTGGGAATATTGTTCGCTTCCTCCAAATTCATTATTTCAATGGCTCTTGGCTTAGTTGGGTCACGTCTAATAAGGCCTTTACTTTCCAGGCGGGATAAATGCCCGTGAACTGTTGAACTTGATGCAAGTCCCACTGCTTCGCCAATCTCCCGTACGGAAGGTGGATAACCTTTTTGGCGGACCTCTTCTTTAATGAAATCAAGAATATCTTGCTGCCGTTTTGATAGTTTTGTCATTTGTGCACCTCTTCCCCAATGTTCTTTGCTACATTATAGCATGGCGCCCAACTCTATACAAACATAAGTTCGAATTTTGTTGTTGACTGAAACAAACGTTCGTATTATAATTTGACCATAACATACGAACGAACATTCGCTTTGGAGGGATAATTATGAAAAAATTATACAAAAATTATATTTATACGATTCTATTAGCGGGATCAGTATTCATCTTTTCAATTTTATTCTCTTGTACACTGAACAATGATCAAAAAAAAGATTTCCTTTCTATAGAAGTAAGTGAAGGTGATACCCTATGGGGAATTGCCGAAGAATATGAAGAATCGAATTTGACAAAAAAAGAATTCATTGGTTGGATAGAAGAGCATAATGGAGTCAGGGCGGATTCGATAAAACCTGGTCAAGTCATTGTCATACCGGTTAAAGGGGAAGAACTTGTCCAGAATTTGGCCAGTGATCAGTAAGTAGTGAAGGTAGGGTATTATGAAGGCGGTAATCTATTGTAGGGTCAGCACCGAAAAAGAGTCACAGGAAACATCATTGGCAAGGCAGGAAGATGAATTGGTCAAATTGGCTGAAAAGATGGATGTGGAAGTTATCTCCATTATAAAAGAACAGGCAAGTGGTTATGAGTTGAATCGGGATGGCATTTTTGACATGCTCGAACTATTTAAAACCAAAGAAGCTGAAGTTCTATTAATCCAGGACGAAACAAGACTGGGAAGAGGGAATGCCAAAATAGCCCTATTCCATGTCATCCTTAAAGAAAATGTGAAAATTTATACGCTCTCACACGATGGGGAGCTGGAGTTATCGGATTCGGATGCCATGGTCATCCAGATAGTCGGCATTGTAGAAGAATATCAAAGGAAACTACATAATCTTAAAATAAAGCGCGGAATGATAAGAGCCGTTGAAAAAGGGTACCGTCCTCAAAAAAATCTTCAGAATCAAAGGAATTCCACTGGAAGGGACCGTATGGAGATTCCTATTGAAGAGATTATTAAACTTCGTGCCAATGGGTTGACATTCTCAGAAATCGCAGCCACATTAAGGGGCTTTGGATACAATGTATCTAAGGCTACTGTGAACAGGCGTTATCTCGAACATCAAATGAATACAAAGGAAAGTAAATCATAGAACTTGTAATTTCGCTTTTTTTTTAATACCATGACAATATCCGCAGAATATGAAGGAGCGAGATTATGTTATCAAAAGAAAAAATAGCCCGTATAAATGAACTTTCTAAAAAGGCAAAGGCCGAAGGTTTGACGGAAGTTGAGGCGAAAGAGCAAACCCAATTGAGAAGTGAATATTTGGAAACATTCAGAAAGTCCATGTCCGATACTTTGGAGCATGTGAAAGTCGTGGATCCAGAGGGTAATGACGTCACTCCTCAAAAGATAAAAAATATAAAAGAAAAAAGAAATTTACATTAATGCTTGGATTCTTCTGATGGAACATTCATTAGAGGATTCTTTGGCATTTTGGAGTAAAAAGAGAGTGCATTCATGTATGTATTCTCCTATTTAGTTTAATCTAAATAGGAGACTTCTTATTCCTAGAAAATTGTAATATTGGGGTATTAAATAGTGATTTTAGTTGTGATATTATGCTTGTCACTATAATATAAAGAGGTACATTACAGGAAGGGATGTTTTACGATATGTTAGATAAATTAGATGCACTTTCTATCAATACGATTCGTACATTGTCGATTGATGCAATTGAAAAGGCTAATTCAGGCCATCCAGGTATGCCGATGGGTGCAGCGCCGATGGCGTATAAACTATGGACCGAATATATGAACCATAACCCGAAAAATCCTGATTGGTTTAATAGAGATCGCTTTGTTCTTTCAGCTGGTCATGGGTCTATGCTGTTATACAGCCTTCTTCATTTATCGGGATATGGCTTATCTATCGATGATTTGAAAAGCTTCCGCCAATGGGGCAGTAAAACTCCAGGACATCCTGAATACGGACATACGGCTGGTGTAGATGCAACTACTGGGCCGCTTGGACAAGGTATCGCAATGGCAGTCGGAATGGCAATGGCAGAACGTCATTTGGCAGAAAGCTATAACCGAGATTCTTATAATGTTGTCGATCATTATACATATAGCATTTGTGGAGATGGAGATTTAATGGAAGGTGTTTCTGCAGAAGCCGCTTCATTAGCTGGACATCTACAACTCGGAAGACTTGTTGTTTTATATGATTCTAATGATATTTCCCTTGACGGCGACTTAAGTCAATCATTTAGTGAAAGCGTAGCGGACCGGTTCAAATCTTATGGATGGCAATATATTCGCGTTGAGGATGGGAACGATCTTCAGGAAATTGCTAAAGCGATTGAAGAAGCGAAAACCGACGATGCACGCCCAACATTAATAGAAGTGAAAACGGTTATTGGTTACGGTTCACCAAATCGTTCAGGTAAATCTGCTGTTCACGGCGCTCCGCTTGGTGCAGATGAGCTGAAATTGACAAAAGAAGCATACAAATGGACATTCGAAGAGGACTTCCATGTACCTGAAGAAGTGTATTCACACTTCAATGAAGCTGTTGTTGATGCAGGAGCTCAAAAAGAAGAAGCGTGGAATGAATTGTTTAAAAATTACAAAGAAGCTCATCCTGAGTTAGCACAGCAATTGGAACTTGCCATCAAAGGTGAACTGCCTGCTGAGTGGGATCAGGAAATTCCAGTCTATGAAGAAGGTAAGACATTAGCTTCCCGTGCTTCAAGTGGTGAAGTACTGAATGCGATCGCCAAAAAGGTCCCTAGCTTCATTGGGGGTTCTGCGGATTTAGCTGGATCTAATAATACTGCCATCAAAGGTGAGACAGATCTATTACCTGGTAATTACAGTGGCCGTAATATATGGTTCGGTGTACGTGAGTTCGCTATGGGTGCGGCTTTAAATGGTATGGCACTTCATGGTGGATTAAAAGTCTATGGAGGAACATTCTTCGTATTCTCTGATTATCTACGTCCTGCCATAAGAATGGCAGCACTAATGGGACTGCCTGTTAATTATGTGTTCACTCATGACAGCATTGCTGTAGGGGAAGACGGACCGACTCATGAGCCAATCGAACAATTGGCATCATTGCGCGCAATGCCTAACCTAGGTGTAATCCGTCCAGCTGATGGCAATGAAACGGCAGCAGCCTGGAAAGTGGCTATGGAGTCTACAAATAAACCAACTGCTCTTGTACTGACTCGTCAAGGGTTGCCAACTATAAAAGGTACTTCCGAAACAGCGTATGAAGGTGTTTCAAAAGGTGCTTACATCATCTCTGCTTCAAAGAAAGAAGTAGCCGATGCATTGCTTCTTGCAACTGGTTCCGAAGTGAACTTGGCTGTGGAAGCACAGAAAGCTTTAGCGAACGAAGGAATTGATGTTTCGGTAATCAGCATGCCATCATGGGATCGATTTGAAACTCAATCTAAAGAATATAAACAAAGCGTAATCAATCCGGCAGTGAAAAAACGTTTAGCTATCGAAGTGGCTTCACCGTTTGGCTGGGATCGTTATGCAGGTGATGAGGGTGAAATATTGGCCATCAATCATTTTGGAGCTTCTGCACCAGGCGGTAAAATCATGGAGGAATTCGGTTTCACTGTAGAAAATGTAGTTGCTCGTGTTAAGGAAATGCTTAAATAACGGTAATGCGGAACTGACACCAACTAGATTGGTGTCAGTTTTTTTATCAAAAACAATTCTATTTTATATTGAAAGTGCTCATATTCTAAAGCAAATCTTCCATTCGACAAAAAAAGAAGAAAATTTCTCCAGCAAACAACATATCTTTTTAGTTTGTCAATATATAATGAGAATAAATAAATTTCGTTTAAATGTGTCAGTTAAAGGGGAAAGTCATCAATGGTGGAAAATAGTGGAGAGGGTCCTGGTGGTAAGATGTTTTCGTGACAAAATAGGAAAGCTAGGAGGCATTGGCTGATGAGAACCTATCAAATTTATTTAATCGAAGATGAATTTGCCCATCATTATTATGGAAGAGAAAAGCTATTTTTCAATTTGTTTTTGGAGTATATTCAAGCAAGGGGCAGACTAAAGAGTATTTTGCAAAAACAAATCGAATATGTCACCAAAAAAGTCCCGACTATCCAGTTGCAGTTAGCTATAGAACAACGTTTGCAAAAAAAGATGAATTATTGGACTCAAAATGGAAAATACTATTTAGAAAAAACAAACGGATCAAGTAAAGCCGTTTTAATCATTCAGAATGATTCCATTACCCTTAAGGCTGAAGGAGATTACGAGGCGGAGACGGCTTTTTTTGAAAGTATTCGAAAATATGAAGCGAGTTTTTTGGCCATTGATTTTGAACATGAAAAATACGGCTGGTTAAAACCGATAAAAGAAAGAAAATTTGTCTAAATGGGGGACTTTTCGGTAGCGGGTATTGTATAATAACCTTTGGTCTAGTACACTGATGTTAGACAACACGAAGGAGGAAATAGTATGTGGGTTTACATTCTAGTTGGCGTACTGGCATTGATTGCTGGAGTAGTGCTGGGATTTTTCATCGCTCGTAAATACATGATGGATTACTTAAAGAAAAATCCGCCAATTAACGAACAGATGTTGAAAATGATGATGATGCAAATGGGTATGAAACCATCCCAAAAGAAAATTAATCAAATGATGAGCGCCATGAATAAACAACAAACAAAATAAGATAGCATGAAACCTTGATATATCAATGTTCTTGGAAGATTGGATGCAAAATTTTATATAATATCGAAATGGTTGATCCATTTAGACTGAATCCTTCCACCGATTTTATATAAAATTTTGGTTTATCTTTCATTTTTGTTTCTTAAGCCACTTTTTCTGAATGAATAATTCAGTAAAGGTGGTTTTTGTTTTTGATTGTAAGGTAAGTCCTCACTCTATGTGAGGGTTTTTTTAATTGGAAAGTTAACACGAAAAAAATATACTTGTCCACACTTTCTACAAAAAAGATGCATATATAGTATTAAGGAGGGGGATAGAATGATAAATGATTTTGTAAAAAAATGCATTGAGGATACTTGTAAAGTGTGGCTTCCTATATGTGAACATAAATTTGAACACAAATGTAAATTTAAAGACAACAAATGGGAATCAAAAATCAAATGGAAATCTAAATGTAAAAAATAAAAAATCTTTTCTATTAATCTTTTTATTTTAGCACTAAACCAATTAACCTGAATTGGTCGAGTGCTTTATTGTATTTATAAAGGTTAAAATTCGTTTCAGTAAAATCTAAAGCTGAAGAAAGAATTGAATCGTTGTCATTGATTGTGAATTTAATGTATTTATTAACTTGGGCAATAATAAAAGCGAAAAGTGGGTATTTCAATTAATAATAAATCGATAAAACATAGTTGAGGAAGCTGTTGAGTTTTTTGATTTGACTTTATCAACTGTAAATATTAATATTACAGTAATCTCCTTAAGGAGGATAAGTAAAGTGAATAGTGATTTTACAATAGCTGTGCATAGTTTGGTCTATTTAGCTTATCTACCAGATCATATGGCAAGCAGTGAGTCTATCGCAGAAAACGTTTGTACAAACTCGGCTAGGATTCGGAAAATGATGAGCAGCTTAAGAAAAAAGGGATTTGTTAAGACTAAAGAAGGTGTGGGCGGAGGCTATATTCTAGACTGTAACCCTGAAGAGGTAAGTTTGGCGGATATATATATAGCGGTCTCACATGGAACCCTGAAACCAAAGTGGTGTACAGGTGATCCTGAGAAAAAATGTGTCATATCTTCAAATACCCAGGTAGTCATGGATCAAATATTTGATGAAGCTGAATTATATTTTGAAAAATATTTAGAAGATATAACTCTCAGCACATTTTTGGAAAAAATTAAACAATGTCCGTGATATTGATTTAGTTTTTTCTTTGCACAAAATGTATATTTTATTAATACAGTTAATAACTATAGTTTTAATATTAAATGAACATAAAAGGGGTGCTAAGGAAATGGTTGAAAACAATCTATTCAAAAATGGGGATTGGGTACAGGGAAAATCAAGAGATGGGGAACTTATCCATGGTTTCGTTGAAACCGTAAGTGATAATCGAGAAATCGTTAAAGTGAATGTGGTTGAAAGTGACAATGAAAAAGTGGTTGGAAAATCGATTTGGATTCCGAGTAAATGGACTGAAAAACTGCCGGATCTAGAAATCAGTAACGAAACTCATCTTTTGGCCTTAATTGATCTGGCGTTACTTTCTAAAGATGAAACATGGTTTATGGAGTTATCCGGTAAATTGGAATCCATCAAAATCCACCCGAAAATAAGTGCCAGGAAATCAGAGGTTCTTATCCCGGGAAATAGAATTGCAAAACTTGATTTTAAATAAATGGTGAGTAAAGATCATAAATATTTCGGATAATACAAGGAGGAAATGATCATGACAATAGAACATGTTACAGATGATAATTTTGCTAGTGAGATCAAGGAAGGTTTAGTATTGGTTGATTTTTGGGCCCCGTGGTGCGGTCCGTGTAAAATGATTGCCCCAGTTCTTAGTGAAATCGATGAGGAAATGGGTGATCAGGTTAAGATCGTTAAACTTAATGTGGATGAAAATTCAGATACGACGAGCGAATATGGAGTGATGGGAATTCCAGCTCTTATTCTATTCAAAGATGGAGAAAAGGTAGATCAAGCTATTGGTTTCCAGCCAAAAGAAGCCATTTCGGCATTAATCGCAAAGTATGCATGATTATAATTATAATACGCGGATGATATTGTGAATGAAGGACTTATACTAACCAACGTGGGTAACAAAATGGAGGATTACTAAATGAAATCTCAATATACACCATTATTTGAATCGTTCAATTTAGGAAAGAAATTAGAATTGAAAAATCGATTGGTGATGGCACCTATGACAAATTTCTCTTCTAATCCTGACGGGACTGTAACCGACGCCGAAGTTAACTATTATGAACGTCGGTCAAGCGGGGTCGGTATGGTTATAACGGCATGTACTTACGTGACGGCTAATGGCAAAGGTTTTCATGGGGAATTTGGCGGAGATCAGGATGAATTGATACCTAGTCTAAGTCGTTTGGCATCAGCGATTAAAGCGAAAGGGGCAAAGGCAATTCTTCAGATTTTTCATGGCGGCCGAGAGGTTCCACCGGAATTGGTAAATGGGGATGTTGTCAGTGCAAGCAACATCCCATCGGAAGGCGAAGGGAAAGCGGTTCCGCGTCCACTATCTGAAAAGGAAATAGAATCAATCATTCTCGACTTTGGTGAAACCACCCGACGTGCCATTGAAGCGGGATTTGACGGTGTCGAGATTCACGGTGCAAATGGTTACTTGCTACAGCAATTTTTTTCACCTCATTCGAACCGTCGTGAAGACAAGTGGGGCGGTTCCCTTGAAAAGCGCCTGACTTTTCCATTAGCTGTTGTGGATGAAGTGAAAAAGGCTGTTGCTGAACATGCCAAGAATCCGTTCATCGTAGGATATCGTTTTTCACCGGAAGAGCCGGAATCACCAGGAATCACCATGGATGATACACTTGCATTAATTGATGGACTTGTAACAAAGGATCTGGATTATCTTCATGTTTCATTAATGGATTTCTGGTCGAAAGTAAGACGGGGAACCGATGTTGACCGACCTCGGATAGAAATCATTAAAGAACGTATCGGAGATCAAGTTCCCTTAATTGGTGTTGGTTCAATCTATACAGCGGATGATGCGATCAAAGCACTGCAATCGGGGATTCCGTTAATCGCATTAGGCCGTGAAATCATAATTGATCCTGAATGGGTACAAAAAGTGGAACAAGGCAGGGAAGCTGAAATCATGACAAAAATAAACAAAGAAAATCAGCAGCAACTTGATATTCCAGAACCATTATGGCAAGCGATCATCCACTCTCCAGGATGGTTTCCGGGGATTGAATAAACAGACGTTCATCTATTAGAGAAATAAAAAATGCATAATTTTCATATAACCCCGGTTAAGGAACACATATAAAAGTGTTCTTAACCGGTTTTTTTATGTTTATGGAAGAGTCATTTATATGAGTGAGAATCTAATAAGTGGTTTTGGAAATTGAATCCTTAAGAATGAATAACTGAGCATTCTATTTCTAAGCTGTTTCGGAAAATTAAAATGGGGAGAGATTTACGAATTTTCATTGACTGGCAATTAAGCTCAACGGCAGATACTTTCGGGAATTTTGGTGGGGAAAGGGGTTTTCTTTACGGAACGCGTGGAAAAGGTTAGGAAGGACGTTGGTAACACAAGAAGAGCAACCATTAATTAAAGGCTGCTTTCTGGTGTTATCTTCTTTTTAACAGAATAGCTAATATCAAAGATATTTGCAGTGAAATGATAAGTAAAAGTGACAATATAAAATGTTCAACTAAAGATGCATCATAGCTAAAGATAAAAAATAAGATCACTGATATGATTAGAATGAAAATGAAATTAATAATGATTTGCCTCATGGTCCCCCCTTTCTAACAACAGATCAAATGGACAGCGTTAATGCATATGACCTTGTATCTGTAGTTTTATTTGGTGTAATTGATAAACCGGCCGGATAGACTGACACGTACCAGAAATTCTTTTATGACCATACGTTATTTTAATGTTCATTTTCCCATTATTTGATGTAGGAACATATACGTATTGTCCGATATACCCTTTATGCTTTGATAACCAATAGAAAAATTCCTTAACAATGGGGAAAAAGTAAAAACACGGAGTGGTTTATCCAACTCCGTGTTTTTCATAATATGGGGATTATAAAACCCAAGCTTCCTTAAAATAGAAAGGAATCAAGTGAATATGGTCCAGCTCCGGTTAGCGCTATGCCAATCGCCACTGCAAGAATGGCAAGATTATATTCATAACCGTTTTGAGTTGCCCAGTAGCCATTTGCTCCATGGACTTTAACGATTGCAACGAGCATTGTAAGTGCAATTAATATACCTGCAAAGGGTGTAAGGAGACCTAAAGCAAATAAAGCTCCGCCAATAAGTTCAGATAGACCGGCAAATAGGGCCATGGTAACACCTGGCTTCATGCCAATCGAATCAAACCAGCCGCCTGTACCTTTCAAGCCATGACCGCCAAACCATCCAAATAATTTTTGAGCTCCATGTCCAACAAACGATAACCCTATTACTACACGTATAACCAATAAACCAATACCAATCATTTTATGATTCCTCCTGGAATGTATTTTGAATTTAGATATCTTTAAATCGAGATTTATGTCAAAAAAAACACAACAATATTATCTCGAGTTAATTTATCTTTAATTAAAGATAATATTTTTTGAGCGATTTGTCAAACACAATTTTTTATCATTTTTGAATGATTGCCGTCTAGGATAAGGAACGAGGATAGGAAAGGTTTCTTGGATGAATTAAAAATAAATACATTTTTTCTGTTTTTTTATTATAGGGGAGAAAAAACTGTTCCTTTTATTTGTAAGGCATATCTCTTAAACGAATGCTTCCCTGTAACATACATCTTACGCATAAATTACACACTGTTACTCGTGAGTTTTGCCACTGTGTTCGTGAATTTAGCTGATTTAGTCATGAATTCCGCGCATTTACTCGTAAATTTCCACTTTTACTCGTAATCATTATATATGAACTCAATTGAGACCGCCGTCGAGGATATAACAACATGCACACCAGGTGGCATAAGGGTAGGAAGTCTAGTGATCACTGTTCCGTTCGTACTGTTCTAATAGTGACAAACTATGCACCGACATCCGATGTTGATATTGCAAAAAGATTCATATTCATCATTTTAAATGGAAAAACAGGAAAACAGGCAGTGCCCATGGCGGTTGCCTGTTTTTTTATATGGTCATGCCTAAGTATCCTAATTGAGAAATAATGTAAAAAGGGGAAAGTGACAGCGAAATAAATCATATAATAACTTATGTGGTTATCAATGGGAGATGTACTGGATTAAAGATTTGTACCGGTTTTATAAAAAAGTTCATTATATTTATTTAATAATTGATCAAGTTGCTGGCTATATTCAACGGCAACATGCGAGTTTAAACCATCTTTAGCGACAATTTTGATAAGTTCATTTCTCTTTAATTCAATCTGTTCGAGAAATTCATTCTTTTTAGCCATTATATTTCCTTTCTGGCCCCAACGTTTATTACAAGGTACCCTTAATTTATGTGTTCGTTGTAAAATCTGTATGAATATAACAATTATATCGGCTTGGACTAATGAATTCAAATAAGTTAACTTAGCCCGTCGCCCTTCCAGTTATAAGCAATTGGTTGTCATGAAATATTCACAGTTCCATAAATGTATTTTTTTATCTTATTTGTTACAATGTTTATAGGTTGACATACATAGGAGTGAGCTTATTTGAATGATATTAATATGTTTTTAGCTTTTGGGGCGGGATTCCTGAGTTTTATTTCGCCATGCTGCTTACCGCTATATCCGGCCTTTTTATCTTATATCACTGGAATGAGTGTTGGCGAAATCAAATCCGAGAACGCCATGCTCCAAAGAAGGAGCATGCTGCATACTTTATTCTTTCTTCTTGGGTTTTCCCTGGTTTTTATTGCAATAGGTTTTAGCACATCATACCTAGGTTCTTTTTTCTCGGATTACAAAGAATTAATTCGTCAGATTGGTGCCATCCTGATTATCATTTTTGGCTTATTCATTGTAGGAATCTTTCAGCCGAAATCTCTGATGAAAGACAGTCGTTTTGAATTCAAGAACCGACCTAGCGGATATATAGGTTCCATTCTTATTGGACTTGCCTTTGCCGCTGGATGGACCCCTTGTGCAGGTCCGCTGTTAGGTGCTGTCATTTCATTGGGTGCTACTAATCCTAGTGCTGCCATGAGCTATATGACTGCCTATATTTTAGGATTTGCCATACCGTTCTTCATATTATCCTTCTTTGTCGGAAAATTGAAATGGATCAAAAAGTACAGCCAATACATCATGAAGATTGGCGGATACTTGATGATTGTAATGGGTGTGATTTTGTTTTTTGATTGGATGACCAAAATAATTGCAGTCCTGTCTAGACTATTCGGTGGCTTCACAGGTTTTTAGTCCATAATAAGTTATTTTTTCAATAAAATTCTAGTTGATTGCCTGCTATTAGGTGATATGGTGTCAATTTCGTTGACTTTGGGTATAAGGTCAGTCACAAATAAAATGGTCGACGAAGGCTATGGAAGCCGGGGCGCAAGGTTTAATCGTCAAGCCTTTTGTCAATGGCGGGGTATTGGAAGCATCAAAAGCGAGCTTAATTAATAACACCTCCTTGTTTATCTCAAATAGGTAATATATACTTTGTTTATAAATTGAAGTCATATATAATTTTTAATGGTACTTACCTATTTTTAGTTTAAAGGGATGGTTAAGAGATGATTTATATATCAACAGGTATAGCGATTGTGATGGCTATAGGTGTTTTCATATTACGGATGAAGGAAACGAAAAAACCAGTGAATGAAAAGAAGATCATTTTACCGCCGCTGTTTATGAGTACGGGTGCCTTGATGTTTATTTTCCCGATGTTTAGGGTCACTCGATACGAATTGTTGGAGGCTCTTGTTGCAGGGATGTTATTTTCCATCTTATTGATTAAAACATCTAAATTTGAAGTAAGAGATGAAAAAATTTATATTCTGCGCTCTAAAGCGTTCATATTCATATTGATTGGTCTCATGGTGATTCGACTGGTGGCAAAACTGATGCTGGGAAGCACGATTGAAATAGGTGTATTGAGCGGAATGTTTTTCTTGCTTGCTTTTGCGATGATCGTTCCGTGGAGAATTGCCATGCTTTACCAATATAAGAAAGTTAAAGCAGCAAGTTTTGGTGGAAGCAGTATGGTGTGATAATCAGATGATATTTAAAAAACCTGAGTCATTATTCATAATGACTCGGGTTTTTCATTTGCCCGGAAACTTTTCATGAGAAAAAAATCAATATAAAAACCTAGTAATTTCATCCGGATTATATTATATTAGTATTATTATTTTACTAAGGAGGAAACGGTACATGTTACAAATGATTGTGTTCGGGATTATTTGTGGTTTACTGCTGGGATTTGTGCTTCAAAGAGGCCGTTTCTGTGTTGTTGGTGCATATCGAGATTTGATTTTAGCTAAAGATGGACGGATGTTTTTGGCTACATTTGTTGTTATAGCGATACAGAGTATTGGTGTTTATGCATTGAATGATACAGGGGTCATTCAGTTTGGAAATGATGGTTTTCCATGGTTGGGAACAATTGTGGGTGGCTTTATTTTTGGTATTGGTATGGTTCTGGCAGGAGGTTGCGCCACTGGAACATGGTATCGTGCCGGAGAGGGCATGATCGGAAGTTGGGTTGCCCTTTTTGGATATATGTTAGGGGCAGCAATGACGAAATATGGTGTATGGAAAGTGGCGGGAGATAATCTGTTATCTTATCGTACAAATGATACGTATATTCATGAAACGTTAAATGTTTCGCCTTGGGTGCTTGTGATTATCGTGACACTCTTGGTTGGCATATTGGTGATTCGTGAATTGAGAAAACCGAAACTGCCAATTTTTAAAATGAAACCGAAAAAAACGGGATTGGCCCACATCTTATTCGAGAAACGTTGGCATCCTTTTGTTACAGCATTATTGGTTGGCATTATTGCAATCGTGGCATGGCCGCTAAGTGCCATGACAGGCCGGATGTTCGGACTTGGAATTACAGCACCTTCCGCGAACATTTTAACTTTCCTTATAACAGGAGATAATGCGTTAATCGATTGGGGGACGTTTTTGGTATTGGGCATTTTCCTTGGTGCTTTCATTGCAGCCAAAGGGAGCGGGGAATTCCGTTGGCGTTTGCCTGATATGAAAACGTTACGTAACAATGCGATTGGCGGTGTAACCATGGGATTCGGTGCAAGTGTTGCCGGGGGATGCACAATCGGAAATGGTCTGGTGAACTCGGCGCTATTTGCCTGGCAAGGTTGGATCGCGATTGTCTTTTTCTTGCTTGGTACGTGGGTAGCAACTTATTTCACGATCATCCGCAAGCAAAAGCAGGCAGCGGCTGCATCCAAAGCGGCTTAAGACACGGGCCAATAATTTTATGATCAAGGAGTGGAATATAAATGGCAAAAGTATTGGAAACGACTGGAATGGTATGTCCATTCCCTTTAGTGGAAGCAAAAGAAGCGATAGTGGACATGGCAAAAGGAGAGGAATTGATCATTAATTTCGATTGCACACAAGCAACGGAAAGCATTCCCCGTTGGGCTGCTACCGAAGGTCATGAAATCACGGAGTTTGAGCAAATCGATGACGCTAAATGGCGTATAATCGTGAAAAAGGGAAAGTAATTTGATTGGAATAAAAAACGTGCTCGGGTTTCCTGTGCACGTTTTTTATTTTACAAGGCTGAATGTTTGGCGCTGAAAGTTTCTAGTGATAACATGTCTTTAACCACTTTATTAAGGAGATGTTGATAATGGTAGATGAGGTTATTTTAAACGATGTTCCACTGCATGTTACTGATTTTCTTTCTGAAAATGTAAAGGATTCTGAAGGTAAGGAAATCAGAAAAGTCAGTTTCAATTTCAAGGTCACACATAGTGAATATCATGATATTACTACACTGCTATATCAAATGGTATTTGATTTAAAGATTCCGCAGTCAAACGAGGAGTTTAGAGCTGAGATCTTTAACTATGCAACTTCTGTCACGAATTTATATGAAGAAAATGCGGTGGGGGATTTTTCGCTCGTCTTGCTGGAAGTGAACGGTCAAGAATGATTGCATTGCCAGTCTTGTAAAGATATGGGTTACTGTCTATAATAATAGTGACGATCATTCTATACATATGAGGTGGTACTTTGCTTAGCGGATGGTTTTTATGGTTCATTCTATTTTGGGTAGCCCTTTTAATTATATTGATGAGCATAGGTGGCTTTTTCATGTTTCGAAAGTTCCTGAAAAGATTTCCCAAAGAAGATGGGAAATCCGATATGGATTGGGAAGAATACTATTTGGACCAAACAAAGCACTTATGGTCAAAGCAGCAAAAGGAATTACTGGAAGATTTAGTGAGTCCTGTGCCAGAACTTTTTCGTGATGTTGCACGTCATAAAATCGCGGGGAAAATCGGGGAGTTGGCGCTAAAGGAAAAAGCGGGCGATATTACGGAAGATTTAGTGATACGCGGCTATATCATTGCCACACCAAAGCGAGACCATAAATTTTTGCAAAAAAAATTAGCTGAAAGAAAGGTGAATATGGGTCCATATGAACACTTATTCAGCTAATGATGAAAAAAGCATACTCTATTGGAGTATGCTTTTTTCATTTTGAATCATACAAAAGAATGGAGCAGTGTGGTAAAAATTAGAACGTTTGTACCCAAACCATGCTATTCGTTAAATTTTTGATATAATAATAGTAAGTAAAAATTAGGACGGAGTGAAACTATGAAATTTATCCATACGGCCGATTGGCATTTAGGTAAAATCGTGCACGGGGTACATATGACAGATGACCAAAGGCATGCACTCTTGCAATTCATAGAAATTGTCGAAGAGGAAAAACCGGATGCGGTCGTGATTGCCGGTGATCTATATGATCGTTCCGTTCCGCCGACTGAAGCGGTGGAGCTTCTTGATGAAATCCTTTATACGATTAATGTGAAAATGAATACACCGATCGTTGCGATATCGGGAAACCATGATTCTGCGGAAAGACTCGCATTCGGTTCATCATGGTATCGTCATAGTCAGTTATACATTCATGGGAAATTGACAAAAGCATGTGAGCCGGTTCGCATCAAGGGCGTGAACTTTTATTGCGTTCCATATGCGGAACCTGGGACGGTCCGCCATCTTTTTGAAGATGATAGTATCCATTCCCATCAAGAAGCGATGAAACGGATAACCGGAACGATAGCCGAGAATTTCAATATGGATGAGCCGAATGTCTTTGTAGGACATGCTTTTGTATTAGGCGGAAAAACGAGTGATTCGGAAAGGGTCTTGTCGGTAGGTGGTTCCGGCTGTGTTTCATCCGACTTATTCAATGCGTTCGATTATACGGCACTTGGGCATTTACATAGTCCAGACGCGATACGTCATCCTAAGGTGTTTTACTCTGGGTCACTATTAAAATATTCTTTTTCCGAGGCCAAGCAGAATAAATCTCTTTCCATCGTCGATATGCAAGAAGATGGAAGCTTTAATATACGCTATCGTTCTTTGACACCCAAATTCGATATGAGGGAAATATCCGGGGTTATGGAAGAGTTGCTTGATCCCGCTTTCTATCAATCGCAAAAAAGGGATGACTATTTGAAAATAACACTAAATGATGAGGGTGCACTCATCGATCCTATTAACCGCTTGCGTCAGATTTATCCGAACGTACTTCATCTGGAGCGAAAATGGGATTTGACCGACCTTAGGAGAAAAAATTCCTTCACTTCTGTAAAAGATGAACGGAAATCAGAATTGGACCTGTTTGAAACGTTTTATCAAGAAATGACAGATAGGGATTTTGATTCACAAAAGCTGGATTTGATGGTTTCGGTAATTGAAGCCGTTAAGAAAGAGGAGGCTTTGTAATGAGACCGGATATTTTAACGATGCAGGCATTCGGACCATATGCAGGAAGGGAAACCATTGACTTTAATTCCCTTGGAGAACGGACCATGTTTGTCATTTCTGGAAAGACAGGCGCAGGGAAAACAACGATATTTGATGGGATTAGTTTTGCGATATATGGAAAAGCGAGCGGCGAAGATCGAAGCGGGCAAGATTTGCGAAGTCAGTTTGCCGAAGATGATATGTTGACGGAAGTCTCGTTACAATTTACCCTGCGGGGAAAAAAGTATTTGGTGACCCGGTCACCGCAGCAGGAACGGAAGAAAAAAGCAGGTGAAGGAACAACAACGGTTGGAGCAAAGGCAGAATTATATGAGATATTGGCCGAAGGAAAAAAATTGCTGGGTGCAAATGTACGGGAAGTTGAAGAAAAAATAAAAGTACTCATTGGACTTGATGCGAACCAATTCCGGCAAATCCTGATGATTCCACAAAATGAATTCCGAAAACTGTTAACTTCCGACAGTAAGGATAAAGAACAGATTCTCCAGAAATTATTTCATACTGAACTTTATAAACGAATAGAAGAAAAATTAAAAGAAGAGGCTTCCATCCTAAGAAGGCAAAGCGAAAAAAGTGCTCAGCGGCGAATTGAATTAATGAAAGGCATCCATCCTGGCAATCATGAAGAGCTGCAGGCGCAATTACAAGGGGAAGAGCCTAATGAACAGCAGATCTTGCCATTGTTAGAGGAAGTCATTTTGCAAGCAACAGAAAAAAACGAGGATATAAATAAACAAATACAGGAAAAGCAAAAAGCTCGTGATCAAGTAAATCAAGAGCTTTCAAAAGCTGTCGATTTATTAAATCGATTTTCGGAAAAAGAAAAACTGCGAAAAGAAAAGGAGGCCCTTGAAGCAAAGCTGCCAGAAATGGAATTAGTGAAAGTCCAAATAAAAATGGCACACAAAGCGGCTTCACTAGAAAAGCAGGAACAATACTATTTACGAATTGGCAAACAAGTGCAAGATGCGAATGCCGAACTTCAAAAGTTAAGTGAGCAGTCCGAGAAGTTACGAACTGAACGCATGGAGAAGCAGGATTCCTATGATAAGGAAATGTTGAAGGAAAATGAAAGGGAGCAGGCAGTCCGAACTGTTCATCAGCTTGAACAGGTAAAAGAGGCTGTCATGACTTTTACAAGCCTAAAAGCACAAGTTACCTTAGATGAAAAAGAGTGGCAAACTTGTAAACGACTTCGTGAAAAAACTGTTTCGGAACATCTGTCGATCGAAGCGGAAGCTGAGAAAGTCGCTCAAGAAAAAACAGAAGCGGAAAAAGCGGCTGTTCTTTATCGTGATCAGGAAATTGAAGCAGAAAGAAATAATTCAGCTTTATCGAAAATTCAAAAGCTTCAAGAAGTTCTTTTTGAAATCCAGAATACGAAACGAGTTCTGGATGAAAAGAATAATCGGTTCCAGGAGTTACAAAGAATACAAATTCAGGAGAAGGAAAAACTGGAAACCCTGAACCGAAACTGGCGATCAGGCCAAGCTGGTATGCTTGCTTCCATGCTGCACTCTGGAGAAAATTGTCCTGTATGCGGTTCTCAAAGTCATCCAAAACCAGCGCAAATGCATGAGCATATGCCGACGGATTTGGAATTGAAAGAGCAAGAAAACAAGCTGAAAATGGCGGAACAACAAAAAAGCCAAGCGGAAAGTGAATATTATCAAGCGAAATCCAAATATGATGCATTGTTAGAGTCTTCACAAGAAAAGCTTAGTGACTTACAAAATGACATGCCGGAGTTTAGGAATGAAGATATTGATGAGCATTTGCTGCAGTTTGTACAAAAAGGAAAAGTGCTGCAAGAGCAGCTAAAAGAATTGATGCGGAAAAAGTCTGTATTCAATGATCTGGAAAAAAGGTTGCTGGATTTAAAAGAGAAAGCATCCCAGTTAAAGGAAAATCTGATCTCTTTAGAGAGAAAAGAGGACCAAGGGAAAACCAGGTATATTGAAAACTCTACAAAACTAACAGGATTAACCGATTCCCTGCCAGACGGAATACGGACAGAGGAAGAATATAAAGCAGCTTATCAAATGGCTGTAAATACACAGAAACGCTTACAATCGGCCTTGGAAGATGCACAAAAAAACCTTCAACTGGTGAAGGAAAGAGAATCGGCGATCATTGCAAAAAAAGAATCCCTAAGTGGCAATATAGAGGCTTTAAATACAGAATTGAAAGAGGAGCGGGAAAAGTTAATTGCGGATATGACCAATCAAGGTTTTTCCAATTATAAAGAATATAAGGCAGCAAAAATATCGGAAGCGGCTCTTGGAAATTTGGAGGACCAAGTTCAGCAGTATAATCAAAATTGGCAAAGTGTTTTAAGTCTGTTTCATGATTTGGAAATGAAATTAAAAGATGTGACCAAACCGGATCTTGAAGGATTGAAAAAGACTTTCGATTTCATAGATGAAGAATTGGAGTCGTTACGCCAAAAACAGAATGAGTTGCAGGCTGACAAACGGACTAACGAAGAAATCGAAAGGAAATTGGCGCAAATCAGGGAAGATCAGAAAAGTTTAGATGAAAGGTACAGTATCGTCGGTCATCTGTCTGAGATTTCCAAAGGTCAAAATTCGTTCAAAATAACTTTTGAACGATATGTACTGGCAGCCTTTTTAGATGATATCCTAAAAGAAGCCAATTCAAGACTGCTGAAAATGACAAGCGGCAGGTATCAGCTGTTACGAAAGCTTGATCCTACACGCAGGAATATCCAGAGCGGTCTGGAGTTATCTGTGTATGACCAATATACAGGGCATGAAAGGCATGTCAAAACCCTTTCGGGAGGCGAGAGCTTTAAGGCATCACTTGCACTTGCTTTAGGTCTTGCGGATGTTGTCCAGCAGAATGCTGGCGGAATTTCACTCGAAACGATGTTCATCGATGAAGGTTTCGGTACGCTCGACCCTGAATCTCTTGATCATGCGATTGAAGCATTAATGGATATACAAAGCACTGGGAGATTGGTGGGGATAATTTCCCATGTCCCGGAATTGAAAGAAAGAATCGATGCACAGCTTCAAGTCATTTCGACACAAAATGGAAGTCGAACGTCCTTTTATTTTGCTGGATAATCAAGAAAAAAGAATGGCTAAGGGGGAAGTGGTTCCCTAGGCCATTCTTTTTATTTTTATGAACGAACTACTCAATGTTAATATCTTCAGCTGTTTTTCCGGGGGAAAACTTATGGATGCGAATCACCAATATTGGATTCGAGAATTCAGCGGTAATTCTTCGTGAGCAAATCGAAAAGGGGAAAGGGATCTTTCTCTGTGTGGGTAGTGTATCTTCTTTTTTTTCAAGTAAATGCTTATCTGTATCGTCAACGATGATCGATAGCTCATTATCACATAGGCAAACTTTTATATCTTTCACATCATGGTTTTCCAAAACCGCTTCCACCATATACTCATCGTCACTTTCGTATATATCAATTGAAAAAAGTTGATGATCCAACGCACAAGTTTCCGGATCCAGAAAAAAACTTTTTACCCATTCATCAAACTTTTCAACCTCAGTCATTTGCGATCCATGTTGATTGTCTTGCATGTTGATACCCCCGGTTTTCCTTTGAGGTATTATATGTTAGAGCATGAAGAATGGTGATTGAAAAAGTGAAAATGATGATGATAAAAAGTTTTCGGAAAAGTGGTCAAAAAAATGTAAAGCAACCAAGGCAAAGGAACGATGGTGTGGGTATTAAAGGGAATCCAAAAGTAGTTTGCCCACAAAGGATTATGAGTATCTTTTGAATAATAGCCGTTCCAAAGTGTTGGTTACTACTTGTGAAGAGTAGGAGAAGCTAAAGCTTGTTAAAAATAAATTACTATTCTAAAGCATGTCATTTTGGTTGATGGTATATGAACCTAAGGAAGATAACGAACATTTTTTCCATGATCTTACTGGCAGACAAAATAAAGACCTGCCCCTTGTTTTAGCAACATTAATGATCAAGCATTTTGGCATTATACATCAGGAAGTACAGGTGAACCAAAAGGGGTTATTTACCTTCAAACAGATATGGAAGAAGCATTTAAAAACTATGCCAAGAAGCCGTTTCACCAAAGGATTTCGGGAAAAGGCAGCCTGTTTTCGTTAATGTGGCTCATTAAAAGTTCCCAGGGTACTGCAATTTTAGGAATGCTTGATAAATGCGGATTATCCCAAAGCGTGTATCTAAGACCTTTACCGGGTGGTCCGATCGATTGAACCAGTTTTGCGGCTTGGACGGAAAGGACATGTTTATTTTAGAGATGGTTCGGTCAAGCCCGTGTCAGTTTTGAGCTCCTATAGCTTTAAAATAATAAAAAAATCCATTTTGAAAAAAGAATTTATCAAAATGGTTTTTTCTCCAGCAGATTTATGTTTTTATAGATAGCTTATTGTTACTTCCAGGTTCATTCCTAAACTCAATACAGAGAGAATTCAATTTGACACGCCACTATTCGAGGCTGCGGTGCTAGGATAACAGCATCTGCAGAAACTTTAAAAGTATAAAACATGGCACGATACATTGTTTATTTGTGTGTCTTCCTCGGACTGAGTATCGGATCTGAATCATAAAAGAGTTAATTCTTTTTTCAATTCACGATGTAATACTTCTCCTATACGCTTTATCCCTTCAATAATCTTCTCTTTAGACATATTGGAGTAATTTAAACGTAATGTATTTTTTTGTGTACCATTTGGAAAAAATGGAGTACCAGGAACACAAGCAACATTATTTTTTAAGCACTCTGTAAATATATGCCTTGAATCAATGCCCTCAGGAAGCTCGACCCAAATAAATAAACCACCTTCCGGCTTACTATAAGACAAGTTCTTTGGGAAAAATTCTTCAATACTGCGCATCATCTCTATACATCTTGTTTTATATACTGCTTTGATTTTATTTATGTGCTCTTCCATATCGTAAATTTCCAAATACTTAGCTGTAATTCTTTGAGCAAGGCTGTCCGTATGTAAGTCAGCTGTTTGTTTAAAAGCAACATACTTTTCAATGAAAGATTCGTCTGCACATATCCATCCAAGCCGAAGACCGGGAGTGAAAATCTTAGAGAATGTGCTTATATAAATTACTCTGTTCTCTGTGTCAAAATGTTTCACAGGGGGGAGTTCCTCTCCAGCAAATCTTACGGCCCCATAGGGATTATCCTCTACAATCAGTACATCATATTGATTTGCAAGCTCAATCATTCTTTTTCGTCTTTCGAGTTTTAATGTGCGACCTGTAGGGTTTTGAAAATCTGGAATAGTATAGATGAATTTTGTGTTAGGATGCTTTTGCAGCTTTTTCTCCAGCTCTTCCATAACCATTCCATCATCATCCATAACTACTTCAACAAATTTGGCATCGTATGACTTGAATACGTTAATTGCTGCAAGATAGGTTGGGCTTTCACAAATAATGGTATCTCCCTCATTGATAAATGATCTTCCAGTAAGGTCGATTGCTTGCTGGGACCCTGATGTGATAAGAACATTTTCAATAGTGGAGTTGATCCCAATATCTTTCATTCTTTGACTAATAGCTTCTCTTAAAGGAATATATCCTTCAGTCGTACCATATTGAAGAGAAGCTGCACCTTCTTCATCCAATACAGCATTGCAAGCATTCTTAAGATTTTCTACAGGAAACAACTCTGGAGCTGGCAGGCCTCCTGCAAAAGAGATGACTTCTGGTCTTTCCGTTACTTTTAATATTTCACGTGTCTCAGAAGATTTTACTAAACGAGCTCTCTCCGCAAATTTATTTTTCATCTATAACCATTCCCTTTTTTTTTTGCAATTGGTTACGTTTAACAATTAATTTAAAAGTCTAATAGGCTATCTTTATTCTAGTTAAATATTGAATTTTCAGTTATTTTAATATGGTTATACCTTACTCTGATTGACGCCTGCCCAAATAACAAATGGAATAAGCAGTAATGAAAGCACAGCACCAGCAATTGAAAGGGTTGCATAACTAGAATGTGCTACAATGATTCCTGATAAGCCTCCTCCCAATGCTCCTGACAAAGCAATCCAAACATCTACAGAACCCTGCGTTTTAGCCCTAGTGGATGGTGGAGTTGCATCCACCAGGATTGCTGTGCCGCTAATTAAACCAAAATTCCAGCCAAGTCCAAGTAAAGCAAGTGCTGTAATGAGGACTACCATCGAATCAGCTGGTCCCATAGCAGCTAGAATGCCTGAAGCAAGTAGCGTAACGGCAGAAGCTATGGCCATAGCGGAACGGCCAATTTTATCAACAAGAAAACCAGTTACTAATGAAGGAAAAAACATAGCACCTATGTGAAATCCAATGACAAGCCCTACTTCATTCAAACCATGTCCATGGTGTCCCATATGTATGGGTGTCATCGTCATAATTGCCGTCATCACAAATTGAGTTAGAACCATAACTGATGCTCCTGCAAAAATTCCTCGCCTGTTTACCGATAATGTATGAGAATTTCCCTCTAAAGGTAAATTACTGGTTTTTCTTTGAGCATCTGATAGTGCTTTTGCAACAATAAAGGGATCAGGACGAAGTAAAATTAACAGAACTAAACCAGCAAGTATATAAGCAGCAGCAGCTAATATAAATGGACCAGCTAAAGAAGGAATTCCTATGGATACCGCAAATTCACCCATTACATCCATCAGGTTTGGGCCTGCAACTGCACCGAATGTGGTGGAAACCATGGCCATACTAATAGCCTTCGCCCTTTGTGTTGAGTTTGCCAAGTCAGTTCCTGCGTAGCGTGCTTGTAAGTTGGTTGCTGATCCAGCCCCATAGATAAGCAGCGATATAAATAAAAGTAGAATGCTATTTGTTAATGCTGAAATGACTACACCAATGGCGCCGATGCCTCCAGCCAAAAATCCTGTCGTAAGTCCAGAACGACGTCCAAACCGCTGAGAAAGACGTCCCACAAGCAGTGCCGCCCCTGCTGACCCTAAAGTAAATAACGCCGTAGGAATTCCCGAAACACTATCTGTACCTAGCATGTCTTGGGCTATAAGAGCCCCCACTGTTATTCCTGCAGCAAGTCCTGCTCCTCCAAAAATTTGGGATATTACAACAACAATTAATGTTCTTTTATATAATTGTTGTTGTTTTTCTGAAGAACCAATGTAACCTTGTAACCAAGCCGATTGGACGTCCAACTCCTTTACACTATCTTTATGTAACATAACAACCTTCCTTTCTAGAAAGCTAATTCCATTTAATATAATTCTCCAACTGGATTTGAATCATCATAACACTCGTAAAAAAGCCATACAATATTATAATTGTATGGCGAACAATATTACGTAAAATCGTTTAGTAAACGTTCCAGGATAATCAATCCTCGCTCAAGCTCTTCAAGCGTTTCCGGTGCACAGACAGAAACCCTTACAGCCCTCTCTGGACAACTATTTCCGACTACAAAACGTTCAGCTGCATACACTTGCACCCCCTGCTGTGCAGCTAACGTTTCAAATTCAGCCCCTGTAATCTTGCCTGGTAATAGCAACCAACGAAAGATGCCTGTTTCCACACCTAAACACGTATAGTCTGCCAAATATCGATTTACGACTTGGTTTCTGCGAATAGTTTGTTCCCGATGACCCTCAATTAAGACTTCAAATTGATTCGATACAATCATACGTGCTGTAAGTTCTGCTAGTAACGGGGAAACGGTTATATTTAAATTATAAAGTGCCTTTGAAATTGGCTCCTTGAATTGACTCGGAACTGCTACATAGGCTAGACGCAACCCTGGTGCTAATGATTTAGATAAACTTGCAATATAGATGACCTGTTCTGGAGCAAATGATGCGACTGCTGGAAGTGGTTTTTTGTTGAGAAGATGGTACGATGCATCTTCAATAATGAACTGTTTATACTTTTTGGCAATTGCTGCAATCATTTTTCGATTTTCAACAGACATGAAGGAAGCTGTCGGGTTATGATAATCCGGGATCAAGTAACTGCCTTTGATATTGTCATTTTTACACGCATATTCAAAGGCAGTTGGACTCATTTCATAGTTCTCTGATTTTATCGGCACTATCTGCACACTAAGCATCGCAGCAACAGTTTTCAAACCAGGGTAAGTATGATGATCAACACCAATACGATCCCCAGGCTTACAAAGACTCGCCAGTGTGGCAGCAATCGCATTTTGACCCCCATTTGCAAATAAAATGTGATCAACTGTTGTTTCAAACCCACCTCTTTGGATTAGCTTTATAGCCGCATCCTTTTGCCAAAGGCTTTCGCCTGCTCGACCATAACCAAACCATTTTTCAATATCTGTTTCTTGCAGCATACTTTTCAGTTGAAGTAGCAGTGGCTCGTAAGAAGCATTATCTGGTAGTGTCGCTCCCATTTCAATTAAATGCTTCGGCTTTGTATCTTCAAGTAAATACGCATTTGATAACGCATCATACGATACAAATGTGCCACTTCCAACAGTTGCACTTAACAAGCCCTTTAACTCACACACTTTAAACGCTTTTGAAATGGTACTCAAATTCAAATCTAAATAATCGGCTAGTTCTCGCTGTGGAGGAAGTTTTGTTCCAGGTAATAAAACTCCGTTTAAAATATCCTGTTCCAATTGCCCTGCTAGTGCTTGATAAATAGGCTTTTCATTTTTATCAATCGATGGCTTCCAGCTCATCGGATAGTTTTCAAAAGAATTAATTGGCATGATACGCATCCTTTTTCATACAATTATATGATTGTGCCATTTATAAAACAATTAAACTTTTCTTAACCCTTTAACGAATATCTGAGTAGCAATTGTTTTGACTAAATTGCCAGCAATAATATCGGGTCTTATTTTATAAACAACTATATTATTTATTCACACCAAATATAGCTTTAATATAGAGCTCGATTAAAATTCCTTCCAACCTAGAAGACGATTCTTGGACACGGCGAAAAAATTGAAACCTTGAATTGTATAATCTGCACTCCTAGACACAAATAACAACTCCTTCTGATTACCTATTCTGAGTGTTCAACATAATAAAATGTTGCATTCAAATAAAAATGATACCCGTTTTTTGAATACTAACATACGCTAACTTTAGATCCTCTTTTTCGTGAAAACGGTTGTACTGACAATATTTAACTGCCAATTAGGATGTAAATTCATCAAGTTTAAGATAAAGAGGGGATGATTAATGGCAATTTTATCAACCGGACCGATTGAAAATCGTCTGGTTGGTGGGGTCAGACCCACCCAACAAGTGACAGTTAAAATCGTTAACAATGATTCAACAAATTCTTCTACTGTTTTCATACAGGGATATTACTTAAACGGGACCAGAACGTTGTATGTCCTTGAACTTTTCAACGTTGCCCCTAATAAAGTGATAACGAAGGATTATTTTGCCAACTTTGATGCATTTGAATTCGTTTTTACAACAAGTGGTCCAGCAGAAAGTACTGAAATTTCAGTTTGGGGGAAAAATGCCTCTGGACAGTTAGTAACAGCTCATCGTCTTGTATCGGATGAACTTTTGGGATCTGAAGCAGCAGGGCCCCAAGGACCACCGGGACCTCAAGGCGTTCAAGGACCCCAAGGAGAGCAAGGACCTCAAGGCGTTCAAGGACCCCAAGGAGAGCAAGGACCTCAAGGCGTTCAAGGACCCCAAGGGGAACAAGGGCCTCAGGGGGATCAAGGACCTCAAGGGGAACAAGGGCCTCAAGGCGTTCAAGGACCCCAAGGCGATCAAGGACCTCAAGGCGATCAAGGACCTCAAGGCGATCAAGGACCTCAAGGCGATCAAGGACCTCAAGGCGATCAAGGGCCTCAGGGGGATCAAGGACCTCAAGGCGATCAAGGACCTCAAGGCGTTCAAGGACCCCAAGGCGATCAAGGACCTCAAGGCGTTCAAGGACCCCAAGGAGAGCAAGGACCTCAAGGCGATCAAGGGCCTCAGGGGGATCAAGGCCCTCAAGGCGATCAAGGACCCCAAGGAGAGCAAGGCCCTCAAGGCGTTCAAGGACCCCAAGGCAATCAAGGCCCTCAAGGCGTTCAAGGGCCTCAAGGCGTTCAAGGCCCTCAGGGGGATCAAGGACCCCAAGGAGAGCAAGGCCCTCAAGGCGTTCAAGGGCCTCAAGGTGTTCAAGGACCTCAAGGCGTTCAAGGACCCCAAAGCAATCAAGGGCCTCAAGGCATTCAAGGACCTCAAGGCGATCAAGGACCTCAAGGCGTTCAAGGACCCCAAAGCAATCAAGGGCCTCAAGGCATTCAAGGACCTCAAGGCGATCAAGGACCTCAAGGCGATCAAGGACCCCAAGGCGATCAAGGACCTCAAGGCGATCAAGGACCTCAAGGCGTTCAAGGACCCCAAGGCGATCAAGGACCTCAAGGCATTCAAGGGCCTCAAGGCGATCAAGGACCTCAAGGGGAACAAGGGCCTCAAGGGGAACAAGGGCCTCAGGGGGATCAAGGATCTCAAGGGGAACAAGGGCCTCAGGGGGATCAAGGACCTCAAGGGGAACAAGGGCCTCAAGGGGAGCAAGGGCCTCAAGGGGAGCAAGGGCCTCAAGGAGAACAAGGGCCTCAGGGGAATCAAGGCGTTCAAGGACCTCAAGGCGTTCAAGGACCCCAAGGGGATCAAGGACCCCAAGGCGATCAAGGACCTCAAGGCGATCAAGGACCTCAAGGGGAACAAGGGCCTCAGGGGGATCAAGGACCTCAAGGCGATCAAGGACCTCAAGGGGTACAAGGGCCTCAAGGGGAACAAGGGCCTCAAGGGGAGCAAGGGCCTCAAGGAGAGCAAGGGCCTCAAGGAGAACAAGGGCCTCAGGGGAATCAAGGCGTTCAAGGACCTCAAGGCGTTCAAGGACCCCAAGGGGATCAAGGACCTCAAGGCGATCAAGGACCTCAAGGCGATCAAGGACCTCAAGGCGTTCAAGGACCCCAAGGCGATCAAGGACCTCAAGGCGATCAAGGACCTCAAGGGGAACAAGGGCCTCAGGGGGATCAAGGACCTCAAGGCGATCAAGGACCTCAAGGGGTACAAGGGCCTCAAGGGGAACAAGGGCTTCAGGGGGATCAAGGACCTCAGGGGGATCAAGGATCCCAGGGCGTTCAAGGGAATCAAGGGCCTCAGGGGGATCAAGGATCTCAAGGCGTTCGAGGGCCTCAAGGCGTTCAAGGCCCTCAAGGGGAACAAGGACCCCAAGGAGAGCAAGGACCCCAAGGAGAGCAAGGCCCTCAAGGCGTTCAAGGACCCCAAGGAGAGCAAGGCCCTCAAGGGGAACAAGGCCCTCAAGGCGTTCAAGGACCCCAAAGCAATCAAGGGCCTCAAGGCATTCAAGGACCTCAAGGCGATCAAGGGCCTCAAGGCGTTCAAGGACCTCAAGGCGATCAAGGACCTCAAGGCGATCAAGGACCTCAAGGCGATCAAGGACCCCAAGGAGAGCAAGGACCTCAGGGGGATCAAGGACCCCAAGGAGAGCAAGGACCTCAGGGGGATCAAGGACCTCAAGGCGATCAAGGACCTCAAGGCGATCAAGGACCTCAAGGCGATCAAGGACCTCAAGGCGTTCAAGGGCCCCAAGGAGAGCAAGGACCTCAGGGGGATCAAGGACCTCAAGGCGTTCAAGGACCCCAAGGCGATCAAGGACCTCAAGGCGATCAAGGACCCCAAGGCGATCAAGGACCTCAAGGCGATCAAGGACCCCAAGGCGATCAAGGACCTCAAGGCGATCAAGGACCCCAAGGAGAGCAAGGACCTCAAGGGGAACAAGGGCCTCAAGGGGAACAAGGGCCTCAAGGGGAACAAGGGCCTCAAGGCGATCAAGGACCCCAAGGCGATCAAGGACCTCAAGGGGAACAAGGGCCTCAAGGGGAACAAGGGCCTCAAGGCGTTCAAGGGCCTCAGGGGGATCAAGGACCTCAAGGGGAACAAGGGCCACAAGGCGTTCAAGGGCCTCAGGGGAATCAAGGGCCTCAAGGCGTTCAAGGGCCTCAAGGGGAACAAGGGCCTCAAGGCGTTCAAGGACCTCAAGGCGTTCAAGGGCCTCAAGGGCCTCAAGGGCCTCAGGGAGCCACGGGAGCAGGTTCTCAAGTATTTTTTACAGAAGTTGCAGGTCCAGTTCCCCTCACAACTAATGGTACAGAAACGTCAATTGGTATATTAAATGTACCAACAACTATAGGCCAAAGCATAAAAGTAGACTATGCGATTTCGGTTGATGTTATAACAAGTGCTAACTCGAACTTTACTTTTCAAGTGCGACTTTATCGAAGCGGCGTCTTGATGGATACGCGGTCAGTTCAAAGAAGTGTTACTGCTGCAACAACTTCAAGATTTCCAGTTGCATCGACTAATGTTAATATTGCTGCTATAACTGGAACTACATCGTATGAAATTAGAATTGCTTTTACAGCAGCAACCAATGTAACTTCAGCTAGTGCCATAAATTTAGATATAAACGCAATACGTTTTCCTTAATAAACCTTAACCATTTTTCAAAATAGGTTGTCCCATTTTCGAAAAATTGATATCCACCGCCTATTTTTGATTGGAATAGAACAAACCTAAGTTTACGCTTGTTATTCGGGTTCGAAGAGAGTTCATCAAGGCAACCAAAACTACGTTTGTAAGGGGTATCTTGCCACTTACTTAAAAAATCCCTTAAGCGTACTAAAGATTAACTACATGAAATAGTTAGCTAAAAAGCCAAACCCTTGATACATCTGAGTTTGGCTTTTTTTCATTTTTAATCGATTATGCATGATTTTATACATTATGATTTATCAACGTTTTTGGCTTCTAAAGAAGTCTGGAAACTGTATAAAAAAATGGGGTTTTATGCAATCTCTTATTCAACTAACACCACCTATTAGCCATTCATGCAGTAAAATCGGTTCTGCACCACAGAGAATGAAAATGGATTAGAACCGTCAATACTGATTCTATGGGTGGGAGGGGCAGGTCGGTAAACTATGCGTTAGAGCTTTGGAGTGATTATATAATATTATGGATAAGAATATGATATTCCTGAAAAATTAACTGGTCCAACAACATCTGCAGCGGATGCAGCATTTTCTAGTTGAACAGTTAACAAATATGATTCGTTGATTGTAGCAGGAACATTCGTATCAATTGCATGAAGTGTAACCGTTTGTTCTTGTCCTGCTGATAATAGTACTTCTTCTCTACTAGAAAAAATAATTTGGTTACCTCTAAATATGTTAAATATCAATACTGGGGCTAATACGGCAGATCTAACACCTACTGTAGCATTTAATATTACCCTATTCTCACCTTGTGGAATAACTAAACCAAATAATCCAAGAGAGATTGGTGCTGTAGTGACCTCTCTATCAAAAGCACCACTCACCTGAGGACCAGGTACACTTGTCCCAACACTTACAACATTTGCCATCATAACAACTCCTTTTAATATTTCCTTATATTTTATTAAGTTTTATTTTAATTGATTGGGTTAAAGCCAATTTTAATATAATTTAGCAAGGTTTATTTAAAGTAGCGTAGTTCCCGAAACTGTTGGAAGAGGAAAACTTTGATGGACTAACGATGTAAAAAATCATGCATAAACAAAAAAATAAGAATGCTATTACTGAAAAAAGCGAATCCCATTACCAAGGGATTCGCTTTTTTTTATGCCTCTTTTGGCTAACTTTCTAATTATTAGAGTGTGGGGAAATATGATGTTTGTTAATAGAATATTATTTCGCTTTGATGTGAAAGTTAATAAAAAGAGCAAATGGATCTCCGTCTGTTATCAACGGTTTTTCGAGCTAAATAGAATCTGAAAATATACTAGTTTGAAAAGACGAAAACCATGTTAGCTGCTGAACTATAAAAATGTGAGTCAATCACTTAGACATAATCGAGTTTTACCAAAAGAAGTACAACAATAACGATCAATATAGAGTTATACCAGTAAAGCTTAACTAGACTTGTATATCGTATTCATGTAATACTTTGGAATCTTGGAATACTATTCCCATGCAATAAAGTTCACCCTTGGTAACGAAGTTATTTCATCTTCCTCCAATAAACACCAGTTAAATCAGTATTATCAATTTTTATAAGTGGTTCATCAATTTTAAATTCTTTTCTAAAATCTGTTACTGCAGCTGCACAATTTGGTAAAGCGCCGTAATCATCAATAATAATGTATCCACCTATAGAGACTTTTGGATAAAGGTTTCTCAAACTTTCCATAGTTGAGGAATACATATCTCCATCAAGTCTTGCAACTGCGATCTTTTCAATGGGAGCAGTAGGTAACGTATCTTTAAACCATCCTTTTAAAAAATGGACCTGCTCATCAAGTAAGTCATACTTTTGAAAATTTCCCCGTACTTCTTCGAGTGATACACGTAGAAAATCAAATGTATGATGAGGGTCTCCCTTGTCTTGAGGGTATTGTTCAATGTTTGGTACTGGCAAACCCTCGAATGAATCAGCGACCCATACTTTACGATCATTCACTCCATGGACCTTCAAGAAACCTCTCATAAAAATACAAGCTCCACCTCGCCATACCCCTGTTTCTATAAAATCACCTTCAATGTTTTCCTCCAACACAGATGTCATACATTGTTGTAAATTTTCCATACGAAGTCTTCCAATCATACTATGTGCAATAGCTGGACAATCAAGACCTTGTCGCCGAATATCAGGGTCAACACCTTCATGTTCAAGCCATATCTCATACAAAATTGTTTTTTTAAGTAATTCTAAATATAAATCAATAGCTAAACTTTTAGACATTTTTACACTCCCTCTAATTAAAATAAAGTTCTAACATAACCATAGTGTTTCTTCTTACAACAAAAATCGTAGTAACAAGTCACAGTAATATCACTTTTTTCTATTAAGCTTTCTATCAATATATGAAAAACAAATAAAAAGGGAAGTATTCTTGTCTATATTGAAAACAAATTTCCATTTTGTATATCCCATTCATTTTTAGTTAACATAATGAGATGTTATAGGCAATTAAAAAAGTTTTGGATTCTATTTAAACCGTACCCTATAGAGTAGACACCTAAAAAAGTCTTCTATAGGGTAATTTTTTGTATAATTAAGAAACACAACGAGAAAACACAATATGGAACTGGAGAAGGTTATGAGTAAAAAGCTTTTTACAGAGAAAGAAATCAAACTGCTATCATCTAATAATTATGTTAAATCTAAGTTCAAAAGGGATTACTTATACTGATGAATTTAAGCAAATATTTATAGCGGAAAAACAGAAAGGCAAGTTCGCAAGGGGAATTTTTGAAGAATTTGGGTTTGATGTAGAGGTTTTGGGGACGGAAAGAATTAAATCAGCGAGTAAGAGATGGCAAGCTGTTTACGAGAAGAACGGGATTATTGGTTTATGTGACACTAAAGCAGGAAATTCAGGGCGCCAAAAAGAAAGAAAACTTACCCAAGAGGAGAAAAATGCTCGCTTAGAAGCACCAATCAACTTACTAAAGGCAGAAAACGAACTGTTAAAAAGATTCGTTTTGCAGAAAGGGGGATGAAGAAGTAGTTCTTCATCCTTTCAAAAAATATATCCTAATTCGTTCCGTGATAGAAAAATATCAGCTAAAACATATGGTGCAATACCTATGTAAAATAGCCGGTGTTTCAAGAAGTGGGACTAATTTAATGGAGCAATCAGGAGATATTCATTTGTTGATGACTCAACTCGGTCATACTTCAACCACAACGGCCGCACTCCATACAAACCCTGAGCAACGAAACTGCTGGGAGAGAGAAGAACCAATTATCGTGAAAAGGATTAAAAAAGGAGAAGTTTCTAGTCTTCGCCTTTTTAGTTTGAGAGTACAAAACAATGCCAAGTATAGTACTCCCTTATAGAGACACCTACCATTATTGGGATAAATTATGATGTCCTAACGAGTATTTTTATAGGAATCCGTAAAAGCTAAAAATACAGGAATGGAAGTTGAGCTATAGATTTAGTATATAATTTACTCGTAGGCCAAGTTTCAATAAAATTCGAAAAGCCCATCCTTAGCTGGATGGGCTTTTCGAATTTTTTAATACACCATGGATAAAGTCTAAATCACGTTTTATGAGTAGGGATAATCTATACTATGGTAAAAACCAACTTTTCAATACTGTTATATAAGCAATCAAAGCTGAGTTTGTTTAAATTCAAAAATGAATTATGGGCATTTCGATGAATCCTCTATAGAAAGGCATTATTTGTGAATAAAATTCATTAATGAATTGACTGTTCTTAATGATAAGCGCTTTTTTCATAAAAATGGGACTTGGCATGGGAGTTGCATAATCATAATAATAATAATAAGTATAAAACAAACATGCACGATATGAAATTCGTTTAAGTGGGGAGGGATATATGGTGCGAAAAACGATAAATAAACCATGGGAGCAATGGTATGTTGAAAGAATGAAATCTATGAATCTACCGGAAAAATCCGTCTATTCACTGCTTGAGATAACAGCGGGTAAGTTTCCACACCATACAGCCATCATTTATGAAGACAACTCCATGGATTATAAGAATCTAAAAATGCAGGTAGACAAACTTGCAGGTAAATGGAGAGAAATGGGCTTTGTTAAAGGTGAACGGATTGGACTGATGATGGCCAACAACCCTTATTTCATAATCAGTTATTATGCTGCCCAGGCGCTAGGTCTGTTGGTTGTACAAATAAATCCTATGTATAAACCGCGGGAACTATTGCAAATTTTAATTGACTCGGATACCAAGAATATTGTATTTGACCAAACGGCCGCAAATACAATCGAAGAAACGAAAACGATATATGAATTTGATGTTTGCATTGATACGAAAAATGATCATAATGGCTCTTATTCCCTTCAAATGATGATTGAAACCGGGGATGCCATCAAGAAGCCCGAAGTGATAAGCCCGCATGAAGATACTGCAGTCATCCAATATACTGGCGGCACCACTGGGAAGATGAAGGGTGTCATGCTTACTCACCATAATTTAACCTCCAATGTCATGCAGAGCTTTGAAATGTATGGGGATTCCCTGAAACCTGGTGAAGAAATCGTTTTGGCAGCAACGCCTCTTTATCATGTTTATGCAATGACAAGTGCAATGAATCTAGGTATCTATATTGGAGCTGCCATCCTCTTATTTCCTAAATTCGAACTTGAAGATGTACTTACAAAAATAAAAAAGTATCGTCCGACTTTCTTTCCGGGAGTTCCAAAGATGTATAACGCTTTCGTCAATCATCCAGGAATTGAAAACTATGGACTGAATTGTTTAAAAAGTTGTTCTAGTGGATCGGCGCCGCTGCCGGTTGAAGTAATTAAGCGATTTGAGGAGCTGACCGGCGCCAAAATCGGAGAGGGTTTCGGTTTGTCGGAGGCTTCACCTTCCACTCATCGTAATCCGCCTTTCGGAAAAAGGAAAATAGGAAGCATTGGCATCCCTTTTCCAGGTACGGACTGTATGATCATTGACGATGAAAATAATGAAGTGCCTAACACATGCGTCGGGGAGTTGCTCATAAAAGGTCCGCAAATCATGAAGGGTTATTGGAATAACGAAGCCGAAACCAAAAAGGCCTTACAGAATGATTGGCTATATACTGGCGATCTTGCTGTGATGGATGACGAAGGATATTTCTATATCGTCGGCAGGAAAAAAGAAATGATCATCGTCGGAGGATTCAATATTTACCCGCAGGAGGTAGAAGGGGTTCTGTATGAACATCCGGCAATTAAAGAGGCAGCTGTGGTTGGCATCCCCCATAAAGAAAAAGGAGAAATAGTGAAAGCATTCATCGTACCTAAAGAAAGCGCTTCCGTGGATCTTGAAGAAATAGAAGGATATTGTTATTCCCAATTGACGCCATATAAGGTACCAAAAGTATTTGAACTGAGAAAAGAACTTCCGCGAAATACAGTGGGTAAACTATTAAAAAGATTGTTAGTTAAAGAGGAATTAGAAAAGGATTGAAAGAGGGGAAATGTGGTTCCAACCATCTAAGTCGAAACATACTTTGGATGGTCTGCCAGTTTGCGAACAAAAATAAAGTAGAGGAGGGATTCATATGCGTTGGGTTGTTCTCATTCTATTATTCTTTGGAGCCGTCATCAATTTTGCAGATAAATCGATCGTGGGACTCGCAGCTGTTCCCATCATGAAGGAATTCAATCTTACCTATGCGGAGTGGGGTCTTGTTGGAAGCAGTTATTATTGGCTCTACCCAGTAACAGGGATTTTTGGGGCAGCTTGGGCTGATCGGCTGGGGGCTAAAAAAGTGCTTGGGTTTATCATGCTGACATGGACTGTTTTGCAATTCGGCGTTTTAGCCATTACCGCTCTTCCATTATTAATTCTATATAGGATTTTACTTGGCGCATTCGAAGGGCCTTATAGTCCAATTGCTTACAGTCATGCCGATAAGTGGTTTCCGCCGAAGCTGAAAGGTTTTGCCAATTCGGTAGTTGTTGGCGGAGGGACCGTTGGTGCGATGATCGTGGCACCGATCCTCGTTTCCTTAATTACGATATTCGGCTGGAAGGCTGCCTTTGCCGCTCTTGGAGGAGCAAGCCTTGTTTGGTTCTTCCTCTTTCAATTTTTAACAAAGGAAAATCCAGTTGAAGTATATGAAAACGTTCAAAAGAAAAAGAAACTAAAACTGGAAAAAATAAAAGTGAAAGACTTTTTGCTGCTATTGGCTTCACCTACTGCTTTGTTTACTACCCTCGCTTATTTTTCAACGTATATTTTAGTTGTTTGGTTTTCTGTTTGGCTCCCGATTTATTTAGTCGAAGCCGTAAAAATGACTCCAGGTCAAATGGGAACCAGCGTTGCGATAATCGGGGTCGTTTCCGTATGTATTTATATGGGTGTTTCGATGGCGTCTGATCATTTATTCAAGAAGAATCAGAATTGGCGATCATCAAGGGTATTCGTCGTTGCGGGCGCCATGATTCTTGGTGCATTGTTCTTTTCCTCAATCATGGTATTTCAAAATCCAATCTGGGTGATAGTCGCCATGTGTTTAGCAAAGGGTCTTACATACGCCATTTTACCAATTGGACCAACGATCATGATCAATGAAATGCAGGAGCGGGGGGGATTGATGACAAGTATCTTAACATCATCAGGAAATCTTGCGGGCATTATTGCACCTCTATTAACTGGCTATATCATAAGTTTAGCTGGAGGAAATCAACTATTGGGTTATAACCTATCGATATTGTTCATGGCCATCCTTGTCCTGGCTTTTGGCATCCTGTTTGCGATATTCGTTAAACCGGCCGGGAAATTTAAAAATAAAAGTTCGGATAACTTTGACCTTAAGTCCTCATAAGCAGGCGGAACCTGCTTACATTCAATGAAATTGGTGAAATGAAGGAATGCCTTCAAATAATGGTGTGAATAAAAGGAAAAGGAGCGGATGGGAAATGAATAGAGATGCCGTTATAGTTTCTGCAGTTCGAACAGCAATTGGAAAACAGGGAGGTGCACTTGCATCTGTTCCTGCCCACGTATTTGGAGCAGAAGTGATGAAAGAAGCCTTAAAACGAGCGAATGTCGAACCTCGAATGATAGATGATGTAATCATGGGGAATGTGTTAAGCGGGGGTGGAAACATTGCCAGGTTAACTGCACTGGAAACTGGCCTCTCGATTCATCTTCCGGGAGTGACTGTCGACCGTCAATGCGGCTCGGGAATAAATGCTGTTAACTTGGCTGCACAAGCGATCCGGGCTGGCGAAGGCGATGTCTATATCGCAGGTGGGGTCGAGAGCATGAGCAGGGCGCCATACTTGATGGACCGACCGGAAAAACCATACAGTGCAAAGCCACCGCAGTTTAGAAAGTCCCGGTTGTCCCCAAAAGAGATTGGCGATCCCCCGATGGGAATCACGGCTGAAAACTTAGCGGGAAAATATGAGGTCAGCAGGGAAGAACAAGATGCCTTCGCTCTACAAAGCCAAAAAAATATGGCCAGAGCCGTGGAAGAGGGCCGCTTCAATGAACAAATTGTGCCTATTCACATTCCCGTCAGAAAAGGTGACGATATCGAATTTAAATTGGATGAACATCCGCGACCGCAAATAACGAAAGAAGGGCTTGCCAAATTATTACCTGTGTTTCTAGAAGGCGGGTCCGTGACTGCAGGCAATAGTTCGGGATTGAATGATGCCGCATCAGCATTGGTCATCATGTCGAGGGAAAAAGCGGTGGAATTGGGGATTAAACCTTTAGCGACGATCAGGGCACAGGCTGTTGCAGGGGTAGATCCAAATTATATGGGAATAGGGCCTGTTCCCGCTATAAGAAAGGTAATGGAGAAATCAGGGCTTTCCTTAAATGAAATGGACATCATTGAAATTAATGAAGCCTTCGCTGCTCAAGTCATTGCTTGTAATCGGGAGCTTGATATGAATCTTGCAAGAGTGAATGTGAACGGGGGAGCCATTGCACATGGACACCCACTAGGTGCGACGGGTGCCATCCTCATTACGAAAGCGGTTCATGAATTGAAGCGTTCTGCCGGAAGGCTCGCCCTAATTACAGCTTGTATTGGAGGCGGACAGGGAATTGCTACGATAATTGAACGTGAAGCCTGATTTTTATAGCAGAAAAACAATGAATTTAACACAGCATTCAGCCCTATATGCCCTATGAAGAAAACTTGTCAATGGAACTATACATGAACAGAACTGAGGAGGAATAAACTCGTGACAATCACTTTAACTAAGGAAATGCAGCAAATGAAGGAAATGATCCGTAATTTTGTTGAAAGGGAGGTGGAGCCCTTTGCCATACAAATTGAAGAAGAAGATGCCATCCCGGAGCATTTGGTGGAAAAAGCAAAAGACCTTGGCTTATTCGGGATAAGCATTCCCGAACAATACGGTGGAATTGGCTTAAATTCGGTGGGAAAGGCTACCGTATTAGAGCAGTTAGGAAGGACCCATAATGGTTTCGTTTCATTAATAAGCGCTCACACCGGGATTGGCAGTACAGGTCTGGTTAAGCTAGCATCCGAACATTTGAAAAATAAATACTTGCCTGAAATGGCAGCAGGCACGAAAATTGGCGCCTTTGCTTTATCTGAACCCGGAGCGGGATCGGATGCAACCAATTTGGCAACGAGTGCAGAAAAGAAGGGTGATTACTGGGTGATGAACGGGACGAAACATTTCATCACGAATGGGCCGATAGCTGATGTTTATACCGTATTTGCTTTAACGGATAAAGATAAAGGGGCAAAGGGAGGGATTACTGCTTTTTTAGTGGAAAGAGACTTTCCAGGTTTGAATGTCGGCAAAAAGGACAAAAAAATGGGGTTAAGAGGATCATATACCTCACAGGTCATTTTTGAGGATTGTATCATACCAGAAGAAAATGTAATCGGCGAAGTTGGAATGGGATATATCTCTGCACTTAAAATTTTAGGTGAAGGGCGGGTAGGATTGGCTGCAAGAGCAGTGGGTTCAAGTGGTAAATTAATCGAATTATCAGCCAAATATGCAAAAGAGCGCATCCAATTCGGTAAACCAATCGCAGACAACCAAGCGATTCAATGGATGCTTGCTGATATGGCAACCGAAACGGAAGCTGCAAGAGCATTGACGATGATGGCGGCACAAAAGATTGATGAAGGAAAAAAAGTGATCAAGGAAGCCTCAATGGCAAAACTGTTCGCTTCTGACGTTTTTAATCGGGTGGCGGATAAAGCGGTTCAAATTCATGGTGGTATGGGATATATGGCTGAATATCCAGTTGAACGTTTCTATCGGGATGCCCGCATAACGAAGATCTATGAAGGAACGAATGAAATCCAACGTTTAATCATTGCAAGAAATGTCTTGGAAGAGTGTTAAATGTACTGCTTTATTCGGGCAGGCAGTCTTTTGCCCAAGTATCTGGTATTTCAAGGGGGAGGAACGAAATGGGAGAAGATATCGTGATCGTGAGTGCTGTACGAACACCAATTGGTAGGTACGGTGGAGCATTTAAAGAGATTAGTTCCGGTCATTTAGCTAGCATTGCCATTAAAGAAGCGATAAAGCGGGCAAATATTGCAGCTGAACAAGTGGACGAAGTCATTTTAGGGGAGGTTAGGCAAACGACCGAATCCTCGAATGTCGCGAGGGTGGCGGCATTGCGATCAGGGATTCCCGATTCTGCACCGGCTTTTACGGTAAACCGGTTATGTGCATCTGGAATGCAAGCCATCACCTCAGCAGCACAGCAGATAAGCTCAGGTCAAGCAAATATAGTCGTTGCCGGCGGTACGGAAAGCATGAGTCGCGCACCGCTTTATTTAAGAAGTGCCCGTTTTGGGGGAGACAGCACCAAACTAGTTGATTCTAATACTGAAGCTGGGCAGCAACCTCAAGAGATTTATGGGAAAAGTTTGGGGATGGGAATCACCGCTGAAAATGTCGCACAGCGATACAACATTTCCAGGGAAGAACAAGATGCCTTTTCAGTGGAAAGTCAACGAAGAGCGGCGCAAGCGATGGAAGAAGGAAAGTTCAAAGATGAAATCGTTCCTGTCCAGGTCTCTGACAGGAAGAGTACGGTTATCATTGAAACGGATGAATATCCACGCCCGGACACCACAATGGAAAAGCTTGCAAGCTTAAAACCGGCATTCAGGGAAAACGGGACCGTCACTGCCGGTAATGCTTGTGGCCGTAATGACGGAGCGACTGCATTGGTATTAATGAAAGCCAGTGAAGCGGAACGGTTGCAATTACAGCCAATTGCAAAGATTGTCGATTGGGCGACTGCTGGAGTTTCTCCTGAAGTAATGGGGATTGGTCCAGTACCAGCCGTTGGAAAACTTATGGAGCGCACCGGGAAAAAAGTAGAAGAAATTGGGCTTTTCGAATTAAATGAAGCGTTCGCTTCACAGGCATTGGCAGTAATCAGGGATTTATCGTTAGATGAAAACAAGGTTAATGTAAATGGTGGAGCCATTGCACTTGGGCACCCAGTCGGTTCAACGGGCGCCCGGATCGTGACAACACTAATATATGAACTGATTCGCAGAAAAGAAAAATATGGAGTTGCTACACTTTGTGTTGGCGGCGGACAGGGAATGGCCATCATGATTGAAACGATATAGTCCAACGATAAAGGAGTGGAAACCCCATACGTTTCTGCTCCTTTCCGTATATAAGTTGAATCGCGCATAAGTGAGGGGGAGGAAGATTGCCTGTTGAAGTGGAGGATATTCGGAATCAATTCGAAAGTAGTGCATTCTTTTCACATATTGGGTTTGAAATCATCCGGTTTGAAGAAGGTAATGTAACTATAAAGCTAAACATTGAAGAACACTTACTTAATGTCAATGGAACACTGCACGGGGGCATTCATGCCACCATGCTGGATACCATTCTGGGAATGGTGACTCGTTCCGTCACCAAATCTAAAGTCGTGACGACAAGCTTAACAGTACATTATTTAGCCAGCATATCAAGCGGGGAACTATTTGCGGAAGCAAAAGTCCTGCAAAAAGGATACAAAATAGCCTTTACTGAAGGAGAAATAAAAGATGCTGAAGGCAACATCATTGCGAAGGGCACAGGAATTTTTAAAATCATTCGTGATAAATGAGGCAAGGATGATCAAGTTGGCTGACAAGTGACTATGCTCCATTTTAATAGAAAAGAATGAGGTGTGAAAAATTGACTAGAACTTGGCATCGATTTTATCCTAAAGAAACCCCTGCTGAAATTGAGATTCCAGTATTGTCATTATATGGACTCCTTGAACGTTCAGCCCGACTTTACCCAACCTGCAAGGCCGTGATAGATGGGGATCGGGAAATGACATATATGGAATTAAAGGAAGCCTCAGATCGTTTTGCTGTGAATTTAGACAACCGTGGATTTCAAAAAGACGATCGTATAGCAATCATGCTGCCAAATTGTCTAGAATATATCATTGCCTATTATGCCATTCATCGTTTGGGGGGGATGGTCGTTCAAGTGAACCCACTGTATCAGTCAAGTGAATTGGACTATATATTACAGGATTCCGGAGCCAATTGGTTCATTGGGCGTGAGGTACAACGGGGAAAATTAGTGCTAACAAGTTTTTCTGACAGGTTAACGTTCATATCAGCCGAGCAATTAATGGAAACTGGAACTGATTTATCAAGTAAAGATAAGGAACTCCCTGCTCTGGATATCGACCCCAAGGAAGCTGTGGCTGTTCTTCAATATACAGGGGGGACAACAGGGAAATCAAAAGGGGTCATGCTCACGCATTTTAATTTGATCTCGAATGTATTTCAAGACTTTGCCTTCACGGCAAATGCCCTTCAACTCCAAAGTCCTGGCGAACGGATGCTTGGATTGACCCCATTATTCCATGTGTTTGGAAATGGAAGATTGAATAGTGCCATATATGCCGGATCAACTTATATCACATTAGAGAAATTTGAAATAAATAAGGTGGTAGATTTGATTCGAACACATCGGCCAACCATTTTTCCTGGTGTCCCGACCATGTATATTGCTTTATTGAATCACCCGGATTTAACGGCGGACGATTTATGCTGCTTTAAGTACTGCAGCTGTGGTTCTGCCCCGCTCCCGGTAGAAATCATTCAACAGTTCGAAAGAAAATTTCGGGTTACAATATTGGAAGGATTCGGAATGTCGGAAACTTCACCCACTACACACCGTAATCCAGTCATAGGACAGAAAAAACGAGGAAGTATTGGAATTCCATACCCAAATACCGATGCTAAAATCGTCGATTTGAAAACAGGCGTTGATGAATTGCCAGCAGGAGAAAGAGGCGAACTGATCATTAAAGGTCCGCAAGTAATGAAGGGATATTGGAAAAATCAAGAGGAGACGGCAACAGCTTTGCGGGATGGTTGGCTTTACACTGGGGATATCGCTAAGATGGATGAAGATGGATATTTTTATATCGTAGGCAGGAAGAAAGATATGATCATTACAAGCGGTTATAATGTTTATCCAATCGAAGTCGAAGATATTATTTATCAGCATCCAGCCGTAAAAGAGACTTGTGTATATGGAGTATTGGATTCATACCGTGGGGAAACGGTAAAAGCGGCCATAGTTTTAAAGAAAGGAAAGTCAGTGCCGGAGCAGGAAATCAGGGAGTTTTGTGAACAGCGACTGGCCAGATATAAAGTGCCGCGAAGTTTTGAGTTCAGGGAACAACTGCCAAAATCTGCTGTAGGAAAAATATTGCGTAGAATATTAATGGAGGAAGGAGCACAAAGCCCTACTGTAGGGGAAAGATAATCCCATTTCATTTATCGTTAGGAAGCTTATATGAAGCGCTAAATAAGTGAAACCTTTTTTCGAGGTTCCCCTTATTTAGGGTTTTTCTATCATATTCTTTATAGACTATAAAACTACTTTCCTTTTAGGGGAATTTCAAATGAAGTCCCATCCACCAATAATTCATGAGACTCACCATCCGCTATATCATCGGTAGTGAAAGAAAAGGAATCGAGCCGTTCGAAGTTTTCCTCGGGATCAACCAATAAGCCAATGGTGCCTTTTCTCATTTCTCCTGGTTGGTAGTCTGATCGACTTACTTTTTTTGTCCCCATAAAAGTATCTCCGGAATGGATGAAATTTTTAGAAGGCACATCATATGAAAGGTAATCATTGAAAGTAACATTTTCCATGCTGAAGAACTGAAGTTCCTTCGAATCTTTATTTTCAACAGAATAAGTTATCTCTAGATAAGAAACCTCTTCATCGATATCCGTTTTAGACAACGCCGCCTGTTGATCGATTTCCTCCATGGATAAATTCTCTTTATAATATATCGAATAGGCCTCTTCAAAACTCAATCCCGTATAGGGCTTGAGCTCCTCCTTCGCTTCATCTGTGAGTGAAGATAATTGAATCCTGCGGATATCCTTGACTGTGATGACCATGGGTGCCAATTCAAATGATTCATTAATGGACTTCGTTTCTAGTAATGTGAAGGTTCCCCAATTTTTATGGTGAACCTTATCACCGACTTTTTTTAGATGGGTCCCGCCATATTCCTCCACCTCAGCAATTTGAGATTCCTTTGTTTCCGGATTTTTCCCTTTTTCAGTTTTATCGCTCTCGAAATAATTGTAGGCAATTACACTCAAACAAGTAAGCAATAAACCAACCATTGCCGAAATGATCCAACTTTTACGAATACTTCATCACTCCCTGTCTTAACTTTGATGTCAAAGAGTAATATACCTTTTTTTGAAAATGAAGGAAAGAAGAGTGCCCAAGAGATCGTGGGTTTTTATTACCGAAAAATTCCATTTTCCCACTGATTTGAGGTTCCCTGTCCTTGATAATGATTTCTCAGCTACAGTACAAGCCGTTTTATAAAAGAGTCATATTATATAACGAAGGGGAAATCTTGAAAAAATGAGAACATGCTTTTATTCTTCTATTGTTTTTTCATCCCTGGAAACCTCTCTCTAGTAACAAATTATTATAAAAGGAGACGTTTAGGGAATGTGGCCAATTAACAATGGTAAGGAAAGGATACATCTGCCGAATAAAAGTGCAATGCTGTCCCGGCAAGAGATAAAAGCCATTGAGTCCTGGATATCTCAAATAGGGATATTCCAATTTTATAAAACAGCTGGACAAAAAATGTCTACTGCCAGAAAAACGCTAAAGTTCAAGTATAAAATCATTGGGCATGGATTTAACCGGGTCGTCTATGATTTAAATAATGGCTATATATTAAAAGTTGCATTTTCAGAAGTAGGATTAATCAGCAATGCAAACGAAGCCTATATATATAATAACTGTAATGAGAAAGTCAAAAAGTATTTATGTCCGGTTAAGGAGTATGGGACGGGCTGGATTATCATGAAGAAGGTGGACACGAACGTACCGTTTGCAATCAAGGAATATACAAAACTGATCAAGTTGGAATTGAATTTTCTAAGGTACGGAATTATTCCAATAGATTTGCGTTTGGATAATGTCGGATATAACGGGAACGATGAAATGGTTGTCATTGATTACGGTCTATTCACAATGGATCTCAAAAGCCCTGTGCTGCGATGGTTTGTTTGATGATGGAAGGTATCTGCAAGAAAAATATATAATGGAGATCAAATGAAATGATTGAACGAAGCGGTGAATTTTCTGAACTGTTCTTGATTTTATCGAATTATCTAAATGAAAGAAGCATGTTACAATTGGCTTTTTTTTGTGTAACATGCTTTTTTATCCGGTTCAAAGGACCATAACTGATGATACAACGCTTGCCACTTTTTTATCATTTTGAAATAAATCTGCGAGTACATAAGCTGTTTTTTTTCCGATTCGGTCAACTTTTGCTTCAACTTGTACGTCTCCTAATCTTACTGGTCGATGAAAGGTAGTATGTAAATCAATGGATGCGAAGGATTGTCCAATGCTTAATTTAGAAGATATCGCATAAGCCATTATGATATCTGCTGCAGAAGTGACAAAACCGCCCATTGCTACACCATTTCCATTTATAAATTTATCATCCACTTTCCATATTCCCCTTGCAATTCCATCCTGGGCATAATTTGCTTCAATCTGTAACGTAAAATCACAATTCGGTGGCTGTTTACCCTCTGTTATAACTTGTAAAAGCTCGTGTCCTTTAAATGATTCCCCCATTAAATTACCCCCCTTGAATAAGTTGAAACTACAGAATATTCTAACATATATCTTGATGTCAATGAAGTTGTTGATTTACAAATAAAGTAATTAGAGATCCGAAACAAGAAATGTAATTTGGTGGTGGTCTTGATTTCCACTCCAGGAACTCGCTTTCCGCGGGCGGTCTCCCCTAGACACGTTTTTCCCGCAGGGGTCTCGTACCTTTTGTTTCATTCAACTTTGTTTTATTTAGATAGAATCCTTTTGTCTACAAACTAGATAATTTTTGTTTGCCGACAGTCTTTTTTTGTGGGTTTATAAAATGGGAACGTTGATTTCCACTTCAGGCACTCGCTTTCCGCGGGCGGGCGGGAGCCTCCTCGGCGCGCCTGCGGGGTCTCCCATGCCACGCTTTTCCCGCAGGAGTCTCGTACCTTCCGTTCCAATCAACTTTGTGTTTTAAAAGAAAAAACTGTTAGCTGGTCTCATCACGAACCATGTTTAAGACCTGTTTATATTTCATATTTTTTCCTGTACTCCTTAATGGATGGAAGAAATATGCGACACTCCTGCCGAAATACTGTCTAGCCGAGACCCCACAGGCGCTCGTGCCGAGGAGGCTTGGCAGACAGTCGGCGGAGGGAAGCGGAATTCTGAAATCAGCTGTAATGATTTCTAGAAAAAACTGTAGGCTGATCTCATACCGAATTATGTTTGAGACCAGTTTATCCTTTAAGTTTTTTTCACCTATAATCCTTATTGGATGGAAGAAAATTGCGACACTCCTGCCGAAAAACTGTCTAGCCGAGACCCCACAGGCGCTCGTGCCGAGGAGTCTTGGCAGACAGTCGGCGGAAAGGGAGCGGATTTCTGGAATCAGCTGGAATGTTTTCTAGAAAAAACTGCAGGCTGATCTCACACCGAATTATGTTTGAGACTAGTTAATCCTCCTAGTTTGTTTTTTTACTATAATTCTTAATGGATTGAAGAAATTTACGAGACTCCTGTCGAAAAACTGGCTAGCCTAGACCCACAGACGCTTGCGTCGAGGAGGCTCGGCAGACAGTCGGAAAGGGAGCGAATTTCTGAAATCAATTGGAGTGGTTTTTATAAAAAACTGTAGGGAAGTTTGAAGTCAATAATTATCAAAAAAATCAAAAATCTTCTTCTTTTTCTAATTAAATTGTGATAGTGTATGAAATATAGAAGTATTTCCTTCATCTTAATTTTGAAAAGAAGTATTTAATTCGTCAGGAAGGAGTGATATGGTGGAACATCTTCCATTTAAATTATTAGTAAAAGAAAAATTTGATCATTTATCGGCAGGTCAAAAAAAAGTTGCCGCTTACCTGATTGAAAATTTGGATGAAGCCGCCTTTAAAACGGCATTTCAAATTGGCCGGGAAGCGGAGGTTAGTGAAACAACGGTCATTCGGTTTTCCTATTCATTGGGATTTGAAGGGTTTAGTAAAATGCAGGCGAGGATTCAAAAACAGCTGCTGCACCAAAATCAAATAGACTTATCCAACAGTGATTCCATTCTCCGCATTGATGACAAGCAAGATCCATTTACAAAAGTGATAGAAAACGAAGTTCATATTTTAAGACATCTTTTAGATCATACGAACGTTCAGGATATATGGAAAGCAGTCGATGTCTTGATCCAGGCTGACCAAATATTAATTGCAGGGCATCGGATTTCCCATGCCGCAGCCTATTGGTTCTCCTATACGCTAAGTTCATTAAGGGAAAATGTAAGTTTATGTTCACCAACAGGTGACTTCTATGAAAAGTTTTGTAATCTCACTAACAAGTCTGCGTTAGTTGTTTTTTCCTTTCCAAGATATGCGAATGAAACATTAAAGGTTGCAGAGGTTGCCAAAGAACAAGGAGTTTGTTTAATTTCAGTTACAGACCGCCTTCTGTCACCTGTCGGCCGCATCGCTGATATTTCATTGACCACTGAAGAAAACGCAGAAACCGGAACCAATTCAATCGCTTCCGTTATTAGCTTGTTGGACTTGGTCATTGCAGGCATACATCAAAAAGACGCAAAACGGATTTATACCCATCAGCAAAAATTAGAAAGGCTATATTCAAGCTATGAGGTGTTTAATGAATGAGTTTTAACAAAGTTAAAATTCATGTAAAGGAGGAGGGGCATCATCATGGACCCGATTCAATATATTGATCAGCATCAAGAATCATTGATAAAGTCCTACCATGACCTGCATTCTTTGGCTGAGCCAAGTTGGCAGGAGGAAAAAACGTCTTGCTATATTTTAAAATGTCTTATGGAAGCGGGCATAACCGTAAAAACATTTCAGAGCCATTATGGAATTATTGCCGAGATTCCAGGCATTTCAAAAAAGGTGGTGGCATTAAGGGCTGATATGGATGCGCTTGTTCAGGAAGTAGATGGAGTTGTTAAAGCCAATCATTCATGTGGACACGACGCACATAGCACAATGGTTTTATATACAGCATTGGCCATTGCCTCCAGCGGAATCCGGCCTAAACACACTCTCCGGTTTATATTTCAGCCTGCAGAAGAAAAAGGGGAAGGCGCTCTTCAAATGATCCATGATGGCGCGTTGGAGAATGTTACATATTTATTCGGGGCACATGTAAGACCCAGTACGGAGGTTCCTTATATGAAGGCTTCCCCCGTCATTGTCCATGGCTCAGCCGAAACAATAAGGGGTACACTCAAAGGCCTTCAGGCTCATGCATCCCGTCCGCAAGATGGAATAAATGTAATCGAAGCAGCAGCTTTAATTGTCCAAAAATTACAACAGATCAATCTGGTAACCGAAATCCCTTATTCCATCAAAATGACTCAATTTGAAACAAACAATAAAGCATCAAACGTTATCCCGGAAACAGCTGTCTTTGCTATTGATGCCAGAGCGCAGTCAAATGATGTAATGAATGAACTAAATCGCTTAACAAAGGAAGCTTTTGAACAGACAATGGAACAAACTGAAACATCGATCTCCTGGTCTGCGGAAGAATTTGTCCCAGCTGCGACCTTGAATGAAAAGGCGATAAAGCTGGCTGAGGTCGCAATTGCAGATATCCTTGGGAAGGAAAATGTCGTTCCGGTCTGTGTTTCTCAAGGAGGAGAGGATTTTCATTTTTATACAGCCGAAAATCCTGATATAACTGCAACCATGATAGGGTTAGGCTGCGATCTAACGCCTGGTCTGCACCATCCGGATATGAAGTTTAATTTACGAGCACTTATTTATGGAACGAAAATTTTAATTAACACAGTCATGATGGCTGCAGAAGAGTAAAATTTTTGTACTTAAAAAATTAATGAAGGGGTGTTTTATGGAAAATACGGCACAAACATCACAAACCGGGGACCAAACAGCTGCTGAAGAAAAACAACTTGAGCGAAAACTCAAACCAAGGCATCTTTCGATGATTGCAATCGGCGGCACCATTGGAACGGGGCTATTTTTAGCAAGCGGTTCCATTATTCATACTGCGGGTCCTGGAGGAGCTGTGGCTGCTTATATAATTGCCGGGATCATGGTTTACTTTCTGATGACAAGTTTAGCCGAAATGGCTGCCCTTATTCCTATTACAGGCTCATTTAGTACCTATACATCAAGGTTTGTCGATCCTGCATTGGGATTTGCGATCGGATGGAACTATTGGTATAACAATTCAATCGTAGTCGCACTGGAATTAGCAGCTTCCTCCCTGATAATGAAATATTGGCTTCCTTCTGTTCCGGGCATCATTTGGAGCGCATTATTTCTTGCACTCATATTTGGATTGAATATTTTATCGGTAAAAGGATATGGAGAATCAGAATTCTGGTTTGCCATTATAAAGGTTTTGACGATTATCATTTTTATTGCAGTAGGTTTATTAATGATTGTAGGAATCATGGGAGGGGATGACGTAGGTTTTGAAAATATCACCAAAGGGGAGGCACCGTTTAAAGGAGGCTTTTTATCTATTATAAGTGTCTTTATGGTGGTAGGATTTGCCTTTCAAGGTACCGAGTTAGTAGGAATTGCGGCCGGTGAGAGTGAAAACCCGAGAAAAAATATACCAAAGGCCATTAAGCAAATCTTCTGGAGACTTCTCTTGTTCTATGTATTGGCGATAATTGTGATTGGATTTTTAATAAGCTATAATGATCCGCGTTTGTTAAGCTCGGATATTGAAGATATTGCGGTAAGTCCCTTCACTCTGGTTTTTCAAAACGCTGGGCTTGCCATCGCTGCCTCCGTCATGAATATGGTCATTCTTACTTCCGTTCTTTCTGCAGGCAATTCGGCCATGTACGGAGCTTCTCGCGTGCTTTGGGTGCTGGCGAAAGAAGGCAAGGCCCCTTCGTTTCTAAAAAAAGTGAATTCAGGCGGCATTCCAGTGAACGCTGTGTACTTTTCTACCATCGTTGGGATGGCAGCTTTCCTAACCTCTCTTTTCGGTGAAGGCACGATTTATACTTGGTTATTGAATGCTGCAGGATTATCCGGTTTTTTATCCTGGTTAGGAATTTCGATTACACATTATCGTTTCCGGAAGGCATATATTGCACAAGGTAGAGATTTGAAAGATTTGCCTTATGTATCAAAATGGTATCCATTCGGTCCGATATTAGCCACACTTTTATGTGTTACGGCAATATTGGGACAAAATTACTCTGCATTTTTCGGTCCTGAGATTGACTGGTATGGAATTTTAATTTCCTATATCGGGCTTCCTTTATTTTTCCTGGCTTTTCTAGGATATAAAATCGTAAAGAGAACAAAAATGACTCCATTGCAAGAGGCCGATTTCAGTAAAGTGGAATAACCTCTTTTGTATAAAAGCAGGAAAGTATTTCTTATTATGAAAGACCATTTACATGATAGCTCCAGTGCCTCACAACGACATGCCGTCAGCTGTGGACTGCCTTGTCATCTTATGTTGTCAATAAGGGCACTTGTGCTATGCCAAGGAGGTTGACCATGACGAAATCACAGGAAATTATAATTCGTTCTATTCATGGAATTGAAGAACTAGAGGACGTAAGAAAGCTAGAGTCCAGCATTTGGGGAGAAACCGACTCAATCCCCACACACCAAACCTTAACAGCCGTGAAAAATGGCGGTTTGGTTATAGGAGCTTATTGCGAAGGAAAGCTGATTGGATTTCAATACAGCTTTCCGGGATTCAATGGGCAATCAGCCTATCTTTGTTCACATATACTAGGCATAGATGAGCAATTTCGCAACAAAGGTATAGGGGAGAAGTTAAAGTTAGCACAACGTGAGGAAGCGCTTAAGCTCGGCTATTCCCTTATTACCTGGACATACGATCCTTTAGAAAGTGTCAATGGGTATTTAAATATAGCCAAGCTCGGCGGGGTATGCTCCACATATATAGCAAACTGCTATGGTGAAATGGAAGATCTATTAAACAGCGGAATTCCTTCTGACCGCTTTCTTGTCGAATGGCATATTGATAAAAAAGAGACAACGGATTCTAGCGGAGGGGGAATGCCGCTGGACTTTATGATGGAAAACTCGCTTATTCAATGGGATACCATTGAAAAGGGATTACCTGTTCCATCTTTCACTCGCCTGCTGCCTGAACAAAAATGTGAAACAGCTTTTGTGGCCCTTCCAAAGGACTTCCGAACAATAAGAGTCACAAATATTCAAGCGGCCAATGAATGGCGGATGAAAACCAGGGACATTTTTACCGGATTATTTCAGCAAGGATGGCAGGTAACAGATTTTATGAAGAATTCCATGACGGAAATTCCCGTTCAGTTTTATGTGCTATCAAGGAAATGAACTAGAAGAATATATATAATGTTTAGTAATTTCAGGCTGTGTAAGCCTATTAATAAAAAATTTGTAAGACTGTGTCCATTAACAGTTTTATCACAGAAGGAGAATTTCTAAGTGAAAATTAAACAAGTTATTCTAAGGCATCTTAAGCTAGACTTGCTTGAACCTTTTACAACTAGCTTTGGGACGGAATGCGATAGGGATTTTATCCTTGTAGAAGCCATAAGCGATGATGGCATTTCCGGTTGGGCTGAATCGGTTGCGATGCTCGACCCTCTGTATAATGAAGAGACCTTAAAAACAAACTGGCATATACTGGAAGACTATCTAATTCCAATAATCCTAAAAAATGAAATCAAGCATCCTGATGAAATTTCCGAAAAATATTTCACCCATATTCGCGGAAATTATATGGCAAAAGCCGCTTTAGAGGGTGCCGTTTGGGATTTGTATGCTAAAAAGCAAGGTGCTTCTCTTTCAAATGTGTTAGGTGGAACAAAAAAGAAAATTGAAGTGGGGGTAAGCATCGGAATAAAGGATTCGATCGATTCGACCCTGGATATAATTGAAGCTCGTCTCGGTGAAGGCTATAAACGTTTTAAACTAAAAATCAAACCGGGCTGGGATGTTGAACTAATAGACAAGGTACGAAAAGTATATCCTGAAATCCCGCTCATGGCCGATGCAAATTCAGCATATACCTTAAAAGATATAGACCGGTTATCCGCCTTGGATGATTTTAATTTAATGATGATTGAGCAGCCGCTTGCCTATAATGATATCATTGACCATGCAGATTTACAGTCAAGGTTAAAAACACCTATTTGCCTGGATGAAAGCATACACTCATTAGAGGATGCCAGGAAAGCTATTAAATTGGGCAGCTGTAAAATTATTAATATTAAGATTGGCCGTGTCGGAGGTTTGACTGAATCTAAGAAAATCCATGATTTATGCCTTGAACATGGCATTCCGCTATGGTGTGGGGGTATGCTGGAATCAGGCATTGGAAGAGCACATAATATTGCAATCACTTCACTGCCGAACTTCACTCTTCCCGGCGATACCGCAGCTTCCTCCCTCTATTGGGCAGAAGATATCACTGACCCTGAAGTTACAGTGGAAAACGGAATGATCAGTGTTCCAGAATTGCCTGGAATCGGCTATGAACCAAGCATGGAAAAAATCAAAAAGTATACTATACACAGTCAAACCTATCATTTAAGTGAGAATGTTGCTAGAAACGCCTAGGGTGCTACAACATTGCATAAAGGCATGATTCCCGAAAAAGGGAGCATGCCTTTTTTATTTATAATCCACTTTCCATTCAAAATATATTGTAATTCGACCTTCTGCCATGTATGGTGTTATGAAATGCAGATTAGCTTTTCTAATATCCTTTAAAAAGTTATCATAATAGAGTCTTTGTACATTGTATATGTACACATTTATGATACAAAACTGTATGTATAGAAAAAAGGGGTGAGACGATGCGAAATTTACATATTATCTGTGCCGTAATAACCGTCTACCTTTTCTTTTTTTGCTGTTTCTTTCCTTCAGCAGTCCATTCGGAAGCCCAAAAAGTGATACGGGTTGCAGGGGATAATAACTTTCCACCTTTTGAATACTTGAGCGACTCGGGTGTTTATACCGGTTTTAATGTGGATATAATGAACGCCATTTCTATCGAGACTGGCATTAAGTTCGAATATTATCCCATGCCGTGGAACGAGGCAGTGCAAGCTATGCGCTCTGGAAGAGTGGATGCGATTCAAGGCATGAAGTACAATCAAGAACGTGAAGAGTTTTATGATTTTTCAGCTCCGTATTTCACAAGTTCACAAGGCATTTTTGTGTTGAAAGATAATATGTATATCCGAAAAATCGAAGATCTTAAAGGCCGGAAAGTAGCTGTACAAAAAGGAGATGTTGCAAGCGGTCTATTAAGCAAAGTCGATCGTTTGCAATTGGTGGAAACTAATAATCAACAAGAAGCCGTTCAGTCCCTGATAGACGGAAAAGTGGATGCTTTCATTGGAAATCGGATTACTGGTCAATATTTTCTACAGAAAAATGAGCAGCAATCACTCATTAAGATTGTCGGTGAGCCACTTGACACCACAAATTATGCTGTGGCTGTGATGCCGAAAAACAAAGAGTTGCTGACACTATTCAATCAGGCAATTTCTCAAATGAAGAAAGATGGAACGTATGAAAAGATAGAGAAAAAGTGGTTCGGGGAATATATCCTGCCAAATACTCAACGGCTACGCAAAACGCTGTTGTATTTGGAAATTGGTCTTATTCTTACCTTCATTGTGATTTCTCTCATCTTATGGTGGAATCTCAGCCTTAAACGCGAAGTGGCTAAGCGAACCGAGCAAATTGAGCACGTGAATAAAGACTTGGAAGAGAAGATGCTGCTTCTTGAGGAAAACATCAACTTTCAGCAGCAAGTATTAAACAGTGCCTACAGTTCGCTTATTACTCTGAATCAGCAAGGTCTTGTATCGATGATTAATGTTAGGGCCATGGAATATTTGGGGGTGGACGGTAATGTTGTTGGAAAACGTTTTCAGGATCTGCCAACTGCCCGTTTCATCCCGGAAAAGGAGATTAAGGCTGCATTAGAGAAAAAGAGAGTTTTCTTACAAAAGGAAACGGTATGGTCTCATTATGCGAGTGAAAAAAGGCATATAACTTACAGCATGTATCCGATTCAGACTATTGGGGGAGAAAGTGTAGGTGCGGTGTTGAATTTTTTCGATAGTACGGAACAAAAACAACTGGAGAGAAAAGTGGCTCAGGATGATCGATTGCGTTCACTGGGTCAACTCGTGGCGGGTATCGCTCATGAAATAAGAAATCCGTTAACATCCATCCTTACCTATACGCAATTGCTGCCGAAAAAATTTGCAAGCGCAGATTTCCGAACGTTCTTTTCCGAACAGGTCACTAGTGAAATTACCCGACTTAATACATTGATTAACGATTTGCTCGATTATGCCCGCCCTAAAAAATCAGAGCCTGTCACATTTTCGCTGAATGAGGCCATGGCAGGGATTGAGCTATTGCTTAAGCCGAAAATCAAAGAAAAAAACCTGAGCATTGTTCGAGAGTTCGCTGGAGACATTCAGGCAACTGCAGATACACAGCAAATCAAACAAGTACTGGTTAACGTCATTCTTAATGCCATTCAGGCGTCCAATATTGGGGGAACCCTTATTTTTCGGGCATATTATCGGGATATGTTCACTGTCGTTGAAATCGAGGATGAAGGAATCGGCATTTCGGAAGAAGACATTGATAAGATCTTTGAACCGTTTTACACCAGGAAACCAAACGGGGTCGGGCTAGGGCTTTCTATTACGTATCAGCTTGTCAAAGAAAACGATGGCACTATCGAGACAAGAAGTGAAGTAGGAAAGGGAACAGTAGTGACCATTTGTTTACAGCATTAATACAGAAAGGGTGAAGACGATGCACGATATCATGATTATTGATGATGAGCCAACCATTTGTCAGTCACTTACGTTTGCATTGGAAGACCAGTATCACGTTTATTCGTTTACAGACCCACGTCAAGCGCTTCCGCTTCTCGAAAGGGCAGAAATCGCCATCGTTTTGCTGGATTTGAAAATCGGGGGTTACAATGGGATGGAAGTGTTAGAAGAAATCAAACGCCTCTCCCCCTCGACTGTTGTCATTATGATGACGGCCTACGGTACCATCCCATCTTCCGTAGAAGCAATGCGTAAGGGTGCGTTTTCATATGCGACAAAGCCGCTTCATATTGATGAATTGGAAGTGCTGATGCAAAAAGCAGAAGAAGTATACACCCTTCAGTCCAAAGTGAAATGGCTGAGTGAAGAATTGGATAAGGTGGCAGGTGTGAATGGCCTTATCGGTGAAAGTTTGGCAATGCGCAAAATATTCTCCCTCATCGAAAAAGTGAAGGATATCGATTCAAACATCCTCATAGAAGGGGAAAGTGGAACCGGTAAAGAAGTCGTCGCCAGAACAATCCATAATCAAAGCAAGCGCAGAAACAAAAAGTTTCAGGCTATTAATTGTGCCGCCATTCCGACTCACCTGTTGGAATCAGAATTATTTGGGTACGAAAAGGGCGCATTTACAGGAGCGATACAGCGGAAATATGGATTGTTTGTTTTGGCGGAAGGAGGAACAATCTTTCTTGATGAAATCGGTGAGATGGATTTGGCGCTTCAGGGGAAGATTTTGCGCGTTCTCCAAGAGAGAAAGGTAATGCCCGTTGGCGGGATGGAAGAAGTCAGCATCGATGTCCGGATCATTGCAGCGACAAACAGGGACTTGGTTAAAGAAGTAAAAGAAAATCGATTTCGTGAAGATTTATTTTACAGATTGAATGTAATTCCGATTCACCTTCCGGCTTTACGTGAACGAAAAGAGGACATTCCTTTGTTGTTGGAATTTTTCATTGCAAAAATTGGTGATCGAATGGGAAAACCAGTAGAAGGAATTTCCCATGAAGCGCTGCAGCTTTTACAGCAATATGACTTCCCAGGAAATATTCGTGAACTTCAGAACGTGATTGAAAGGGCAATAGCGCTTACGAATGAGTCTTACATACAGAAAGCCGATTTACCTTCCGACATCCAAAAAAACTCGCGCGCATTTTTCGGCAATACCTTAATCCCTGTCTATGTAGGCGAACCGCTTGAAGAAATCGAAAAAAGAGTGATTCTTCATAACCTTGCCGCTTTTAACGGTCATCAAAGGAGGACAGCGCAAACAATTGGCATCGGGGAAAGGACATTGCGGGACAAGTTGAAGAAATATCGGGAAGAAAAGTAGGCGAAAATTGCCGAGCGGCAATTTTCGCCTGCTTTTTATTTTGAATATATCTGAATTTTCCACTGTTTTTAGGGAGATGGAGCTGGCATGAAACTTGCTTAAATAAAATTGTAGTAAACCATTAATCAGAATGGGGGGGGGATAGATATACACCATAATGGTCTACAGAGCTCAACTGGAAGTTACAGTGCGGCGAAAGCGGGGATGTGCGAAATGCATCAGGTAGTATAAGTCAATAGCCTATCAAAATTTAACGAAAACAAAAAGGACAAGCCATTGCACCAGATCTTTTAATATACTACAACCCGAATTTTATTGGCGATTGCAAATATGGAGTATTTTTATTTATGGGGAGGAAAAATAAATGTATGCGTTACCAAATATGGATTTATGGAAAGGCAGAACAGATAGTCTAATAGATAAAGATGAATTTAGAATTCATCAAATAGTTAAAGATAATCAGACAACATCAATAAATAATACATGTGGAATAATAGGGTTCTCATGTGAAGAAGGCGTACGCAGGAATAAAGGAAGACTTGGAAGCAAAGAAGCTCCCAATGAAATACGTAAATCCTTATCTTCTCTATCTTGGCATGGCCAATCAGCAGATAGTCTAATTGATTTCGGAAATATCATTTGTGAAAATCAACAGTTAGAAGCAGCACAAGCTGAATTGGGAAGCCACGTAGAGAAAATATTAACTAAAAATATGTTTCCCGTTATTTTGGGGGGCGGACATGAAACCTTTTATGGTCATTATCTAGGAATTAGGTCGAGTGTTGGACCCAATGCCAAAATAGGCATTCTTAACATTGATGCTCATTTTGACTTACGCTCATATGAAGAAATAACTTCTTCTGGAACGATGTTTAAACAAATATTAGATAATGATCATAAAGCTAGTTATTTGCCTATTGGCATTCAACGTTATGGAAATACAAAAAAATTATTTGACACTGCAACTACTCTTGGTTGCTCTTGGATATTGGAAGAAGAATTAGTAGATGGGAAGTCTGAGGAAAATGAAATTAAAATTCTGAATTTTATAAACCAACATGATTATATTATATTGACACTTTGTATGGATGTTATAAACGCTTCTGAAGCACCGGGTGTTAGTGCCCCCTCCTCATTTGGTCTTACTGGAAAAATGGTTAGACAATTGATTCGCAAGATTACTTCACATCCGAAAACTATTTCATTTGATATCTGTGAAGTGAATCCATCATTAGATTGTGATAATCGCACTGTAAAACTAGCTGCAAACCTAATAAATGAAGTATTCATGTGTGTGGAGAGGAGATAGACGATATGAACATCGAGATTAATCAAACGATCACTATTTTTTTAGCGATACTGCTTTTAGCACTAGGCGGTATTATCGTTAAGAATGTCAAATTATTTAGACACTTTTGTATCCCTGCACCTGTTGTCGGGGGGTTACTTTTTGCAATCGTAGCTACAAGTCTTAAAACCTTTTTAAATATAACCATTTCATTGGATACGGCACTCCAGGGATTATTCATGTTAACGTTTTTTACATCTGTTGGATTGGGTGCCAGTTTTCAATTAGTAAAAGTCGGCGGTAAATTATTATTAATATATTGGTTGTTATGTGGGTTTCTGGCATTTGCTCAAAATTTAATCGGAATTTCTTTAGCACCCGTTTTTGGGATTGATCCATTGATTGGTATGATGGCAGGAGCAATTTCCATGGAAGGTGGCATAGGTGCAGCTACAGCATTTGGTGGTACGATTGAATCGCTGGGAATTCAATCTGCCCAAGCTATTGGAATAGCAGCAGCTACATTAGGATTAGTATTTGGTGGATTAGTTGGAGGTCCAACTGTAAAGTATCTAATTAATAAACATAAATTAACACCAAGTAAAAAGGATATTGAAATTCAAGAAAAGAAAGAAATGGAAGACAAAATAGAATTGAATGTAGCTTCATTTATGAAACAAGTATTAATTCTGACATTTTGTATGGCTTTAGGTTCATATCTAGGAGAGTTATTTTCGGCGAAGACAGGTTATGTTTTACCGAATTATGTTGGAGCAATGATAGTGGCTGTAATAGTTAGGAATATTTTAGATAAAATAAATGGAAAAATTATCGAAATGCCTAGTATTAATTTTATTGGAGATATCACTTTAGGTATTTTCTTATCGATGGCATTAATGAGTATAAAATTATGGGAAGTTGCCGACCTTGCTTTACCAATTATTTTAATTGTGGTGATACAAGTAATTTTCATTATACTTTTAAGCATATTCATCATGTTTCGCTTTCTTGGCAAAAACTACGATGCGGCAGTTATGGTTGGAGGGTTCATCGGACATGGTATAGGGGCTACACCAAATGCTATGGCAAATATGTCAACAATTACTGCGAAATATGGGCCTTCAAGTAAAGCATATTTAATCGTTCCGATAGTCGGTGCATTTCTTATAGATGTTTTTGCCATGCCGATCATCATCATTAGTATTAATCTATTTAAATGATAATTTGTTCTTAATTAATAGTTTATCGGGATTATTAAGGCATGGAAAAAGTGGGTTTACTGCAAAGCCCGCCTTGGTCAAAAAATGGATTGGATATAGTGTTACCGAATGTTTTAGGAAATACCAAAACATTCGGTATTGATTTTTTTATTCCGAAATAGCCCATGTAGCAGGTAATTCACAATGGTTTCTCTGTATGATAATTAATGCACCGGAATCCTATCAATTTCAAGTAGGCATCATCTACCATGTGTGTAGCCTGATTTAGTAAGAATGATGCCGCGATGATCAGAGATAAGTAGAATAAGCTCTGTTATGCCTCTCTGATAATAGTATCCATCCTGGACGAAATTGATTTGTACAGAAAAAATTTAATAATTAAGGAGGGGAATCGTTGTCATATTCACTAGAAATAATAAGGAAAAGTGAACAAAAAACGAGTCTTTGGTCTGGTGGTAAAACAACTCAACTAGCCATTTATCCTGAAGAAGCTGATTACTCGAAGCGTGATTTCAAATGGCGGATAAGTACAGCAGATGTCGAGGTGGACGAATCCTTATTTACTCATCTTCCAGGCATTCAGAGAATAATCATGATCCTTGATGGTGAAATGTCGCTGCAATATCAGGGGAAAAACGGTGTACATTTAAAGCCATTTGAAAAGGATCGGTTTGATGGAGGCTGGACAACCCGCAGTATTGGAAGGGTCACTGACTTTAATTTGATGTTAGCGGAAGGATGCGAAGGAGACATTAGCACGATTAATGTGAATGATGGAACCCATGCTGAAGTGTTGGATAATGGGGAAGCTTCGAAAAGGACCGACGCCTACTATTGTTTCAAAGGAAAGAGTACAATGAGTATCGATGATCAAGAGACTATTGTTTTAGAGCAAGGTGACTTGGTAATCTTAAACATAGATCATTTCTGCAACCATTTAAATATAAAGTTATCAAATCACGATGACGACTCCACGGCAACAATTATTAAGGTAAGTATTTTTTATTGATAGAGAAATTCTGGGTTGTCAAAGCATCCTTCTCATATATAAATTGATTGCACCCCAAAGATGAGATTTGCCGTCATCACGTACACTGCCCAATGGTTGACAAAAGGTTCTGCCGATCACGTACCTTTTTTAGAGTAATAATGCATCTAAGATTATATTTGTAGAAAGAGTTTACTTAATGATATTTTTTAATAATTAATCAGAGCTGGCCTAGTCGACTAAGTTTGTATCAAAAGGGGTTCCATCTGGAGTTTTAAACAAAGTTGATTGGAGCGGGTAATCGAGACTCCTGCGGACCGCCCGCGGAAAGCGAGTGCCTGAAATGGAAATTAAGGTTCATATTTTATGTAGGCTATCTTAATTAATATCGAGTTTGTCTACAGCCTTAGCCGTCCTTAGACGGCTTTTTCTTTTTGAAATAAATGGACAGATTAGTTGGTGTTAAAATAATTCAGTCACTTCAGGAGATAAAGTGTCTATTATATGATTAAATTATTTTGATATATCCAAGCCCTTAATTATTTGTGAATATTTGGTATGTGAAATCAAATTAAAACACTTACATTTCCTTTTATCTGTGCATAATTAACTGAAAATATAAAATTATCTTTAAATTCAAATAATTCAGTGTTATTATCTTATAAGAATATTTAAACTATTAAACTGGAAGGTGAGGGAACTCATATGTCACAGATGTTGGCTTTAGTTATTGTAATTCTGATTTTATTTGTAGGAGACATAGTGGCGGTTCGAACAAAAGCATGGGTACCTTCCGTTTTCATTTCAGCAATCCTGTTTCTATGTGGTTATTGGACATTCTTCCCGCAAGACATCGTTTCAATAGCAGGTGTTCCACCGGTAGTGGCAACCATGATGATGTACCTATTGATCACGAATATGGGAACATTGCTTTCAATAAGGGAATTGGTAAATCAATGGAAAACGATTGTAATCTCCTTATCTGGTATTTTTGGAATTGTTGCACTATTATTCGGAATTGGCATACTTATATTTGATCTGCAAACTGTCCTTGTAGCGATTCCGCCTTTAGTGGGCGGGATGGTATCCTCAATAATCATGTCGGAAGGAGCGGCAGACGCAGGACTTACAAGCTTGTCCGTTTTTGCCATTGTTATTTATGTAATGCAAGGCTTTGCTGGATATCCTTTAACTTCAATTGTCTTGAAGAAAGAAGGGAAGAAGCTTTTGGGGCAATATCGCAATGGGCAATTAACGGTAAAAAAGAGTGATACTGCAGGCGCTGCAGAAGGCATGACTGAACTTAAGCTGTTTAAAAAACTTCCTGAAAAATATAATACGGAATATTTTAAATTTTTCAGACTTGCTGTTGTTGCTTTTCTCGCTTACCTTGTTTCGACTGGGTTAGCCCCAATTATATCCATAAATGCATTTGTTCTTTGCTTACTATTCGGGGTTGTCGGAAAAAGTATCGGTTTCTTGGAAAGACAGACTCTGCAAAAAGCAAATGGATTTGGATTTGCCATCATGGCCCTTATGCTTTTCGTCTTTGATGGATTAAAAAATGCAACACCAAGTATGATGATGGAGATTCTTTACCCACTTGTTGTTTGCATTTTCTTAGCTGTGATTGGCATGTATATATTCTCATTCATTGCAGGGAAATTGTTAAAAGTCAGCAAAGAAATGGCCTTTGCTGTATCTTTAACAGCATTATACGGATTTCCAGCCGATTACATTATTACCAATGAAGTCGTCAATTCATTAACAAAAGACGAAAATGAAAAAGAAGCATTGCTAAGTCATATGCTGCCGCCAATGCTTGTTGGTGGATTTATATCGGTTACAATCGTATCGGTTATTTTGGCAGGAATATTCGTACAATTCTTGTGAAATAGGAGGGATTCTAAGTGAGTCTTATCGAACGTATAGAAAAGCAAATAAATGATTTAAGCGAATTTACATCAACACCCGGAAAAGGGACTACCCGGCTTACTTATAGCAAGGAAGACTTACTTACACGCAATTATATTAAAAATAAAATGATGGAATACGGTCTAACAGTACAGGAAGATGGGTTTGGAAATATTTTTGGAAAGCTTGAGGGTACTTTAAAAGATGCACCAAGCGTTATGGTCGGTTCACATTTTGATTCCGTACCAAATGGCGGTGCGTATGACGGACCAGCTGGTGTAATTGTCGCTCTTGAAGTGGCTGCCTTATTTGCAGAAAATCAATTAACACCTAAATATCCATTGGAAATCGTTGCCATGATTGAAGAGGAGGGTGCTCGTTTTGGCGGAGGACTAATGGGTCGAGAGGAATAGTGGGAACGCTTAGTGAGGAAAGTTTTAAAAACTTAAGGGATGAAGAAGGTATCACAACGATTGAAGCGATGTCAAAATTGGACTGGATCCATCTCTTCCGAAAAGGAGAAATCCCAATAAAATTAAAGCATTTCTCGAATTGCATATAGAACAAGGACCTATCCTTGAAGAGAAGAATATCCCCATAGGTGTCGTTGAAGCTATTGTTGGTTTAACTCAATTTGAAGTAACCATTGAAGGTAAGGCCGGACATGCAGGCACAACCCCGATGGATCGCCGTACGGATGCACTGGTTGCTGCCGCTCAAATTATTTCTCAATTACCGGGCTTTGCAATTGAGGAAGGAGAAGGAACGGTTATCACGACAGGACGACTGAATGTTTTACCAAATGGAGCCAACGTCATCCCAAATAAGGTCGTATTTTCGGTAGATATTCGATCAAGCAAGGAAAAACATATTAACAATGTCATCAAGCGGATGAAGGAATTGATCGAATCCTATCATGGAAAGGGGATCCATACAACTGCGGAACAGCTGTTATATATGCCGCCAAAGGTATTGAGCAATGAAATTAAAGCTTTGTTAAAAGATAAAAGTTCTGATTTGGAAATTCCATACTGCTCCATTAATAGTGGTGCAGGTCATGATGCGATGGTTTTTTCCGATGTTACTGATGTTGGCATGCTCTTTGTTCCAAGTAAAGCAGGACTAAGTCATTGTCCGGAGGAATGGTCTGATGCACGTCATTTAGCAAATGGAGTGCAAATCTTTTACGAAGTGGCTAAAAGTTTAACGGAGGTAGAAAAAAATGATTAATCAAACGATAAAAGAAGCGATTCATAATTATAGTGATGAATTAACAGAAATACGCAGAAAACTTCATAGCGAACCTGAGTTATCATGGGAAGAAGAAAAGACAACTGGCTTTATTTGTGAATACCTTGAGAAATTAGGGATCTCTTATCGAAAAGCGGAACCTACAGGTGTCATTGCAGAAATTAAAGGCGGTAAACCTGGAAAGACCGTAGCATTAAGAGCAGATATGGACGCCCTTTCTGTTGAAGAATTAAATAAAGACTTGCCGTATGCTTCAAAAGAGGAAGGAAAAATGCATGCATGTGGTCATGATGCACACACATCCATGCTATTAATTGCAGCGAAGGCACTAAACGAAATAAAAGAAGAATTACCTGGGAATGTGCGCTTAATATTTCAACCAGCCGAAGAAGTAGCAACAGGTGCAAAGGAAATGGTTAAACAAGGGGCCGTTGAAGGGGTTGATAATATTTTTGGCATACATATATGGTCGCAAATGCCAACAAACAAGGTCGCTTGCACTCAAGGACCTTCATTCGCTTCAGCAGATATCTTTACAGTAACATTTAAAGGAAGAGGGGGACATGGTGCAATGCCGCAGGACTGTATCGATGCAACTATTGTCGCCTCTTCATTCGTCATGAATGTACAGTCCGTCGTATCAAGAACGGTCGACCCCCAAAATCCCGCTGTTTTGACAGTAGGAAAAATGGTCGTTGGCACACGATTTAATGTCATTGCAGAAAATGCCGTCATTGAAGGGACTGTCCGTTGTTTTGATCCTAAAACACGTGACCATATTGAAGAACAGCTCCAGATTTATGCTGAAAATGTTGCTAACATTTACGGTGCGACCGCAAAGGTTGATTACTACCGTGGCACGCAAGCTGTCATTAATGATGAATATAGTGCCAAACTAGTGCAAAAGGTGGCCACACAAGCGTTTGGCGAAGACGCAATATACAATGAAAAGCCAACAATGGGTGGAGAAGATTTTAGCTTCTATTTAGATGAAGTACCCGGAAGCTTCGCTTTAGTTGGATCTGGAAACCCTGAAAAGGATACGGAATGGGCCCATCATCACGGGAAATTCAACATCGACGAAGATGCGCTTTCTACCGGTGCAGAACTTTATGCTCAATATGCATGGGCGTATTTGAACGAATGACGGACTGGATAAAAGAGGGGATACGGAAATTGTTAAAAGGTTATTTTAACGCCAGAAGGCCGCCGATTGGCGGCCTTCTGGTGTAAAGGGTTACATTCACCTGTGCATCATATTAAGTGAAAATCTGTTTCGTATTGTAGGTAATATTATAAGCATTATGCAGGAATTAAAATTCATTTTTAAATTCCGGGATATCATCTTGTTCTTTCTACGACGGTATATAATTTCTATTTTTGGGTGTTAAAAGTAATGATATCGTCTTTTTCCTTTTCAGTTAGAGATAAAGTGCATTTGAAAAATAAGAATTATCCCACTGTCGGTATGATTTTCTGGTTACTAAAAAGGCTTCATTGTTAAACCACAAAATATATTAGTTGATTAATATGGTCAATGAAACTATGTTATTTAACCTGACATACTAATTGCTTTTTTTTCCATTACCAATTATATTTATAAAAATACCTTCTATTAAGTCTGTCTAAATCTCAGAAAAGAGTTTTTAATTGAAGTGATTAGTTATAAAGTAAAAATGAATGGGGAAATAAATGTGAGGCAATGGTCCAGAAAGGTGAAAAATTTATACTAGTCCTCTTTTGGTTAAAGGAATTTATAAACAAAGGTGGGTATGGGATGGGCTTGTTAGGTAGAGTGGTTTTTTTAAAAAGATTACGAGATGAACTGTTGGAAAAAAGAAAACAAGGAGCCACTAACCTTCAAATTGATGAAATTGACAAGCAAATACGGAAGATTAATATAGAGATACAGAATATGAGGAAGATGATGGAGTAAATATTTTTAATGGGGCGGCCCTACAATAAAGTATGGACGTTTTTTCTTATTGAACATTACGTGCGGTAGCACTACAGACTGTACAGAAAGAAATGAACCGCTACCTTACATGTCGTGTCGCTTCGGTATTAAATGATGCGATAACGACTACTTGTATGACTCATGTTTCGCCTACATTCCGCAGGTTCCTGTACCATTTACAGCTACTGCCGCCATTTCAAACGAGCCGAAAGCCGTGAGATTAAGGCATTAGTAGAGTATTTTTACACAAAACCATTTAAGATAAAAACCAACTTCATGACTTAATCTAAGGTTTTTTTTTCAATTAGGGAGTTGCATGGGCAGCTCTTTTTCTTAAGGTGCTAAAGAGGCAGTTTAGTTCGGGTCATGGATGGTGATACAGTTAAGTGGTTTGATCATATAATTAAGAACGTTTAATTCGAAGGGGGATTAAAATGATTATTGATTGCCATTTTCATGTGGATGAAACAATGTTGACTCTAGAAAAAATGATAGAGGGTATGGATAAAAATGATGTAACCAAAACAGCGCTAATTGCCCCCATGAACGGAACAATGTTTGAATTGGATAGCATTTTTCAACAAGGTTTACAACACTTATTCCGTTTTCTAATACTAAATGTACCTCAAATTGGGCTCGGAATTTATGATGGTCTAGTAAAGGATGGCTATTTGAAACTTTATGGAAATTCATACAAGATTTTCACCAAGCCGGACAATGATATTGTTGCTACTGCAATTGATCGATTTCCAGACAGGTTACTAGGCTGGGTAGCAGTTAACCCGATGATTCATGTATCAGTGGAAGAGGTAGAAATATATCTTAATAAACCTGGTTTTATTGGGGTGAAAGCTCATCCATTCATGCATGAATATAGTATTAAGGCACTTGATCCAGTTGCAGCTATGTGTGAAACAAAAGGTATACCAATGATTATTCATCTATCTTCTGAACCAGATTCCTATAAATACTTACCTGAGAATTACCCAGAGCTTAAATTAATTTATGCTCACGCCGGTCTTCCTTTTTGGAAAAAACTATGGAACTACGTTAAGAATCAACCAAATGTATTTGTTGATACCTCAAGTGATTATCTTAATCCATCTATTGTAAAGAAGGCAGTGGAATCTTTAGGATATCGTAAAGTTCTTTATGGTTGCGACGGACCATATGGAATGAAAAAGTTTAATGATTATGACTATTTGACAAAGAAGAGTTGGGTTGATTCACTTCAAATTCCTGATAACCAAAAGGAATACATACTTGGAAAAAACTTTTTAGCATTGATTGATTAATTCATATCAACAGATCAGTTAAAAGATTATTTAGCTAAGTGAAGTGAACAAATATAGGTAAGGAAGTTGCCTTTTCATTGTGAATGTAGAGATTAACTGAAAATTTTCAGTTAATCTCTACATCGGGTTCTTTCCGTTAGTTCGCTATGCAATTTTTAAATTGCTGTTCTAACTCATCTTTATTTAGGTCCTTTCCAATAAAAACAAGTTCACTTCGTCTTGTTTCACTGTCTTTCCATTTCCGATCTGGTCTTCCTGAAAATAACATATGAAGTCCCTGGAATACTATTCGTTGTTGGATTCCTTGTATATGAAGAATGCCTTTATATCGTAATAGATCTTCCCCTTTTTCTTGAACAAGGTAACTCATCCATTCATTTATCTTTTCGAAATCGAGTGGCTTCTCTTCGCGGAAGGCGATCGATGACACTTTATCATCATGATGGTGATGGTGATGATCTTCTAAGAAATGTGGGTCAATTTCAAGCTTGCGATTCACATCGAACGTATTAATTCCCAAAATGTCCCTTAAATTTATATTGCAGTTTTGAGCATGCATTCTCTTAGCTGCAGGATTCATGTTGGTAAGTCTTCGCTCCAACGTATTCAGGTCGTCATCAGATACTAAATCCGTTTTATTTAGAATAATCACATCAGCGAAAGCAATTTGCTCTTGTGCCTCATCATGACTATCCAAATGCTTTGTAACATGCATGCTATCCACTACAGTGACAATACTGTCCACTTCGAATTTATCGGATAGTAATTCATCCATAAAAAAGGTCTGGGCAACAGGTGCCGGATCAGCTAAACCTGTTGTCTCAATCAAAACACGATCGAATTTTGTCTTGCCCTGTTCACTTGAAAAGACCAGAGTTCGTAGGATACGAATTAAATCCCCTCGAACCGTACAACAGATGCAACCATTGTTCATCTCCAATATTTCCTCATCAGCATCGACTACTAACTGGTTGTCTATCCCAACTTCACCATACTCATTAACAATAACCGCGATCTTTTGATTGTGCTTTTCTGTAAGGATCCGATTTAAAAGCGTTGTTTTACCTGCACCTAAATATCCAGTCAGAATGGTGACCGGGATTTTGTTTGTTTCGATTAAATTCATATTTTTTCTCTCCATTTATTTTATTTTTGATACTCTGATTACTTTTTCCTTGTCTTTTGAAGCCCGGTGACAACCCCTTCTGCGCGTTCAAAACCATCTCCAAGAAATGAGTGACTTACTTTCGATGTATAATCCTCATTAGCAAGGAGTGAATCGACGAAGGGGGAGGCATCCTCAGGTTTTAAATCCTTATACCATGTCCCTCTGGGATAGGCGATGACAACGCACTTATCATGGCATCTTCCATTACAACGTGTGCGAGTTGTATGAATGGTGTCGTCTACCTGTCGGTCTGAGATTTCTTTACGAATTGCTTGAGTCAGTTCCTCTGATCCGACCTCATTACAGCTGCTACCGTTACAAAGGAGAACATGATGCTTCGTATTACTTAAATTCCATGTGGCCATATTTAATTTCCCTCCCAATAAATCGTAATAATTACGATTTACAATCGATTATTAGCTCATTTTAAACTTTCTAAACAACTAAATTCCCTATATCGAGTAATTATCAGTAGAGCTAAAACCTTGAAAGGCTGTGTTAACCAACTTGATTTTTTGATGCCTGGAAGTAAACCTTTATGTATTAACTCCCAAAAGGGCGATTCTAAACACCTTAATCTTTCTTAAATATCCTTAAGGTCATCCCGTAATCTAGAAACGATTATGCAGTCAAGTAGGGGAAGTCTACTTTTCCGCTTTTAATTCCTTTTTCAGGTCAAACGAGATTTTCAACTAATATCAGTGCTGCTTCACTTTTGCCACCTTCGATTTCTTTGTTACGTATTTTTCTCCTTTCTCATAAATATTGTACGAAATATTAAAACGTAATCATTACGATTTATATTATTTTACCCCTTTTTTAAGCCATGTGCAAACACTAAAACGTTCAGCAAGAGTTAATGTTCCAAGGACATGCTATTTTATTCTAAATTACTCAGTGATTTCTTTAGGTAGCAGTAGCCTAATCCATCCCCGATAAACACTAGTATATTGTTCACCTTTAAACCTGATTTTGGATGAAAGGGCATGCTATAAGCATATTGGAAGAGAAATGTTTCCCGTTTATCTGTAAAATTGATATACCTTTAATTCGATAAATGGAGCCAGGCATTGTTCATAAAAAGTCTTCTTGTTAATAGGGAGAAGGAAGGGAGCAGGGATGGCACCATCGTATTTCATTCTTACTTTGTTCTTTACTTTGTTTATTTTTCTTATTCACTATAGAGCAGGAAACTCCATCATGGCAGTCGAACATCAATTAGTAAAAGAGCGGTCTAATTTAAGAGAAGCTGAATAGGAGGGTGAATATGCAGAATCACGAGCTGGAACAAGTCATAAAAAATGCGGACAGGGCAATAAATAATGAGGATTTCGATCATTTAATGGAGTTCTATTCAGAGGATGCAACTTTAGTTGTCAAACCAGGAAGATTCGCAAAAGGGAAAGAGGAAATTCGCCGGGCATTCATTGCTATCGCTGAATACTTTAATCACAGTTTAATCGTCAATCAAGAAAAGATGGCAATAATCGAAACGGGTGAGACGGCATTGGTTGTGGCAAAAGCCCAGCTAAGTGCCAATCAAAAGGACGATTCCGAATTCTCGATGGAAAGAACAGCGACATATGTTTTTAAAAAGGATCCCACGGGTACATGGCGCTGCTTAATCGACAACTCTTATGGTGCTGAAATAATTGAAGAATTGAAGTGACTGGTGAAAGCTGCCGTTTATGGTGGCTTTTTATTTTTTTTCGACTAGATTACTTCAGTATGTAACTAATAGGCATTTTTGAAAGAGAAAATAAAAAAACAGTTTTTAGTTATGAAAAAATCGCTTATGATAGAAGCGATGATGAAATGAAGAAATGATTGTGCCCATTAATTATAAGAACAAAGACTACAATAAAAACATCAATTTACGACAAAACAAGAAGACGAAATCTTTAAGATATCGCCGTCTCATATACTACGGGTTAATATTTCTCAATGGTCGCTAATTTTAAAGCTGATAAACTTCTGCTCCATCATTTCTTGCATCGCATATTTGACGCCTTCCCGGCCAACTCCGCTATCCTTCCAGCCGCCATAAGGCATATTATCAATCCGGTAAGTTGGGATATCATTGATTACGACTCCACCTGTTTCCAAGCGTTCCGCCGCATAAAAAGCTCGTTCGATACTCGGAGTCATCACACCTGAGTTCAATCCGTAACGCGAATCATTTGCATCATTGATGGCATCATCCAATGTATCGAAAGGGAAAATGCAGACAATTGGACCAAATACTTCGAAACGAAATACCTTTGAGTCACGATTTACATTTGTTAAAACGGTAGGCAATAGTACATTGCCTTCCACTGTACCGCCACACTCAATTTTTGCTCCTTCCTGTACTGCCTCGTCAATCCAACTTTGTAACCGTTCCAATGATTTTTTTGAAATAACCGCTGTAATATTTGTATTTTCCTCCAGGGGAGAACCGATGACAAGCTGTTTTGTAGCACTGACGAATCGATCTAAAAATTGTGGGTATAGTGATTTGTGGACATAAATTCGTTGAATCGAGATGCACACCTGCCCATTATTCGTAAATGAACCCATTACACTTCTTTGAATAATTTGATCGATGTCGACTCCTTCATCAATGATGAAAGGGGAATTGGACCCGAGTTCAAGTGTAAGCTTACGGAAGCCTGCCTGCTGCTGGATAAGGTGTCCGACCTCTACACTCCCAGTGAAAGTCACTTTTTTTACATGTGGATGGGTCGTCAACGCTTCACTTAAAACATCCCCTTTGCCCGGTATGATGTTCAATACTCCATCCGGCAAACCTGCTTCTTTAAAAATATCGGCAAGAACCAGTGAACTCAACGGGGTTTGTTCGGCAGGTTTTAACACAATCGAATTTCCAGCCGCAATAGCCGGGCCAACTTTATGGGCGACCAGATTAAAGGGAAAGTTAAATGGGGTAATCGCGGTAACGACGCCAATCGGGGTGCGAACCGTGAAGCCAAAACGGTTTACCCCACCAACTGCCGCATCCATCGGGATTTGTTCTCCATAATTGTTCTTTGACGCTTCTGCAGCAAAACGATAGGTCTGAACCGTACGATTCATTTCTTCACGAGCGTTTCGAATCGTTTTCGCCGCCTCTAGAGAAATGATTCTTGCAAGTTCTTCACTGCGTTCTTCCATGATTGCTGCAGCTTTAAATAAAATTTCTGCTCGTGCATGAGCCGGATAGGATCGGTATTTCTGAAAAGCTGCATTGGCCTCAACAATCGCTTCAATGGCATCCGCTGGTTCAGCCTGTCCGATTTGTGCAATTTCTTCGTTTGAATGGGGATTATATAATGGCTCATATGATTTAGCCTCCCGCCATTTACCACCGATCCACAATTGCCACTTTTTCTTCATTTGAAATCCCTCCAATAATATCTGCTTCTATAATTTACAAATATAATCACCTAGTGTTTTCGAGAGCTTTACATTTTCCGAATAATCGACATCCACATCAATCAAGACAATTTCCTGACTCGAAATCGCTTCTTCTAATGAATGAAGCAATTCATCAGAGTGGGTTACTTTCACTCCTTTAACCCCAAAACTTTTTGCGAATCCTAAAAAGTCTGGGTCTGTAAATTCAATCGCATTCGTACGATCAAATTTATTCAATTGCTTCCACTCAATTAGGCCGTATTTTGAATCATGGAAAATGACTATCACGAAGGCAAGGCCTAGACGTTTTGCTGTTGCCAATTCAACTCCATTCATCAGGAATCCACCATCCCCTGTAACCGCAATGACAGGTTTATCAGGCTTTGCCAATTTGGCTGCAATTGCGCCGGGAATGGCGATTCCCATCGATGCAAAGCCATTAGAAATGATAGTGTGATTAGGGATTTCCGGCTGATACATCCGGGCAATCCATAATTTATGGGCACCCACATCCGAAATGACAATGGCATTGCCCTTTTCCGCCCTTTTCAAATCGGCAATGATTCGCTGAGGGATGATAGGGCTTCCTGATACATCATCCGAGGCATGAAATTTTTCAATGATTTGAGACCTTAACCTTTTCACTTCTGGCCAAAGTTCTTTTTTTGCTACACCAGTCGTCAAGGCTTCAAGTGCCTCCGTAACGTTCCCGACCAATTCTGCTTGAACGGGGTAATAAGCATCTATTTCGGCCGGTCGAGCATCAATATGGACAATCGGATTCATTGCTTCATCGTTCCAATACTTTGGCAAATACTCGACGAAATCATAGCCGACGGTGATAATAAGATCGGCCAAATCAAACCCGCATAGAACATAATCCCTTGCTTGCATCCCTACTGTAAAAAGGGACAATGGATGGTCAGAAGGTAAAACTCCTTTGGCCATGAACGAATTCACAACGGGAATTTGCTTCTCTTCTGCAAATTTCCGCAAAACCTCAGCAGCTCCATCGCGGATCACGCCATTACCAGCTAGCATAATAGGCTTTTTAGCGCGATTTATTAATTCGACGGCTTTTTTGATTTCTTCCTCGGCTGGGCGGGATCTAGGCATTGGTGTAACCGGAAGAGGTTCCCCTTCCGTATCCATCATCGCCACATCTTCCGGAAGTTCTATATGAACAGCTCCCGGCTTTTCTATGACAGCCGTTTTAAATGCTTTACGGATAATTTCGGGAATCGTATGCGGCACCTTAATTTGTTGATTCCATTTCGTTACTTCCTCAAAAACGCCAATAATGTCCACATATTGATGCGACTCCTTATGAATGCGATCAAGGCCCGCCTGACCTGTAATCGCGACAACAGGGGAATAATCCAGATAAGCACTTCCTATCCCTGTCAATAAATTAGTTGCACCCGGTCCCAATGTACCCAAGCAGACGCCAGGCTTCCCAGTTAGCCGGCCATAGATGTCTGCCATAAAAGCTGCAGCTTGTTCATGATGAACCAAGATAAATTCAATATCAGAGTTTATTAAAGAATCAATAAGATCCGTATTTTCCTCACCAGGTATCCCAAAAATATACTGAACCCCTTCATTCTCTAAACATCTTACAAACAAATCAGATGCCTTCAAATTATTCCCTCCTCGACCATTTCAATTTCTTTCCCTATATGTTGGCTTTGGCTACTCGAAATTATGTACTTGGGTATATTAAAACCATTTCGAACATTCAACTCTAATTCAGGTTTTATTAAATTTACATCAATAGTCATAACCTGGAGAAGTAAAATGGAAATCGCAAGTCGTTTATTTATCATCTCATTTATACTTTTGCGATTTTGGGGGCTTTTTCCTGTTAACCGCTTGTCAATCCACTGTTCTTTCAATTTGCTTTTCAGTCTTTTTTTAGCAAAACTTTATTTTAACTCGAACAGTGGGATGCTGGTTAATGGGGTGGATTTCAGCAGGAGATATTTTGGTTGTGGTACAGAGATTGTGAAGTTATAATAAACATTTCCGATACAAACCCGGATGTCGGGATCAGTTTGATAAAAAGTGTTTTAGCATGGTAAAAATGTAAAAGAAGAAGCAGGTACATTTTACTTTTTAATTTTGGGATAAGAGGTTGGCCTGGTTTCCCATATGGAAGGATTTGAATTTTACTATGATAGATAATTTTTGGCGTGATTTACCACGACCTTTTTTTATACTGGCACCAATGGAAGATGTGACGGATGTAGTTTTTCGCCATGTAGTGAGTGAAGCAGCCAGACCTGATGTGTTTTTTACAGAGTTTACAAACACGGAGAGTTATTGTCACCCAGAGGGCATCCGCAGTGTGCGTGGGCGTTTGACTTTTACAGAGGATGAACAACCAATTGTAGCCCATATCTGGGGGGATAAGCCTGAATACTTTCGGCAAATGAGCATAGGTATGGCGGAACTAGGCTTTCGGGGTGTGGATATCAATATGGGCTGTCCTGTACCTAATGTGACACAGAATGGGAAGGGAAGTGGCCTTATCCGTCGTCCAGAAGTTGCAGCAGAATTAATACAAGCAGCAAAAGCAGGAGGATTGCCCGTAAGTGTAAAGACAAGGCTTGGTTACACGGATGTAGACGAATGGCACGACTGGCTAACACACATATTGGAACAAGACATTGTTAACCTTTCCATTCATCTACGTACAAGAAAGGAAATGAGTAAAGTAGATGCTCATTGGGAACTAATCCCGGAGATTAAGAAACTTCGTGACCGGGTGGCGCCAGATACGCTCTTGACGATCAATGGGGATATCCCTGACCGTCAAACTGGCTTAAAGCTCGCTCATCAATACGGTATTGATGGAGTTATGATTGGGCGTGGTATTTTCAATAATCCATTTGCCTTTGAAAAGGAGACGAAAGATCATAGTAGTAAGGAATTGCTTGATCTCTTAAGGTTGCATCTGGATCTCCATGATAAATATTCAAAATTAGAGCTACGTCCGTTCAAGGCTCTTCATCGCTTTTTTAAGATATATGTCCGTGGGTTTCGAGGGGCAAGTGAATTAAGAGTTCAATTAATGAACACAGAGTCAACAGATGAAGCGCGTGCTTTGCTCGAAAACTTTGGGTCAAACAATCTTGATGGAATGGGGGAACAGTAGAAGTTTCCCCATTCAAGGTAAAAGCGTAGTAGGACGTTAAACTGCGACCAATATCGCTTGTATGCGAATTTAGATTCAGGTAGGACCAAAAATAAAAACGTGCCCACAAAAAGGCACGTTTTTATTTTTGGTGATTGTTAAACAAATGAAATTCCCGCCAAGAGGTCAGTTTAATCCTTTTGTTTTTAGTACTAGGTGGCGTTTATTTTTTAACAGTGAAGATTAAACGGCTTGACAATATACCCAGGTGGGTATAATATGAACCTACCAGTTAAGAAAACACAAACTCACGAGTAAAACGTGTAAATTCACGAGTAAAATGCCCAAATTCACGAGTAAAACGTGTAAATTCACGAGTAAAATGCGCAAACTCAAGAGAAAAGCACGCAAACTCACGAGTAAAATGAACAAATTCACGATAATGGCTTTTGATAAATAGGGAAGGTGAACTTGGTGCTGCGCTTTTTAATCAAAAGGAGATTAGTGATTGTTGTAAATAGATGGGAGGGCGGAGTATGGAGTATGATAAAAGTGTCATTAATCGCTTGAAGCGGATTGAAGGTCAAATCAAGGGTGTTCTTGGAATGATGGAGCAGGGTAAGGATTGCAGGGAAATCGTCACTCAGTTGTCAGCTGCTCGAAGTGCCATCGATAGGACCATGGGTGTTATCGTAAGTGCCAATCTTGAACAATGCGTCCGGGAAAACGTCGAGAATGGAGAAGGCACTGATAATCTAGTCAAGGAAGCGGTTAATTTACTAATAAGAAGCAGGTAAAAGAATTGACCTGACCTGTAGAAAAAGGAGTGTTATTCATGTCTTATATTTTACAAGTGGATTTTAAAATGGAGGGACCATTCGGCAACGAAATGGTAAAAGAATTTACAGATTTAGCAAAAAGCATTAATGGTGAAGAAGGCTTGATCTGGAAGATTTGGACGGAAGATAGTGAGGCAAAGGAAGCAGGCGGCATTTATCTGTTTGAAACGAAGGAATCCGCATATAAGTACTTGACTATGCATACAGCTCGGTTAAAAGGGTTTGGTATAGAGAATGTTAATGGGAAAATATTCGAAGTGAATGAAGGTTTGACTTCAATCAATCATGGACCAAGTAAATAAAGAAAATCATTCATTTTTTTGTGAAGTGGGTTGACCAACTATTTTTTTAGCATAACATATACCCTGTTGGGTATAAAAGCTTGAAATGAAATTTCGAACAGGGGGAAAGCATAATGACTGAAAAGAAAAGAACGACGATCATTTTATTTAGTGGTGATTATGATAAGGCAATGGCGGCTTATATCATTGCAAATGGTGCTGCGGCTTACGATCATGAAGTGACCATCTTCCATACATTCTGGGGATTGAACGCTTTAAGGAAGAATGAGCCGGTTTCATTAAAAAAAGGATTTCTTGAAAAAATGTTTGCAAAAATGATGCCGCGTGGTTCTGATAAAATGGGGTTATCCAATATGAACTTTGCTGGGATGGGTCCCAAAATGATCAAACATGTGATGAAAAAGCATAACGCCATGTCACTCCCAAATTTAATTGGGTTGGCCCAAGAACAAGAAATCAAACTGATAGCCTGTACGATGACAATGGATTTATTAGGCTTGCAGCAAGAGGAATTATTGGCTGGAATTGAGTATGCAGGTGTTGCGGCTTATTTAGCTGAAGCAGAGGATGGAAATGTAAACTTATTTATATAAATTTGGGTACCGGAGGGATGAGTCCAATGGGAACTATATTTAATCTCATCATATTAGGTTTCATCGTTTGGTTTTTATATCAGCGCTTTGTCCCTGTAAAGGGGATAAAAAATATAAATGCTGCTGAGCTAAAAGCTGTGTTGAATAATAAAGGAAATAAGCAATTGATTGATGTCCGTACCCCTAATGAATTGCAAAAGGACACAAGAACTTTCAAAAGATAGTGAAGTGATTGTAATCTGCCAAAGCGAGATCAGGAGCAGTAAAGCGAGTAAAGCATTGAAAAAACTAGGCTTTAATGAAGTCACCAACGTAAAAGGCGGCATGATTTCTTGGCGCGAATAAAAGGAGTATCTTAAAAGATGAAAGAAATTTTACAGAATGAAGTGAACGCATTATTGAAGGGTAACTCGCCAGTCCACATTATTGATGTGCGGGAGGTGGATGAAGTAAAGGCAGGGAAAATACCAAATGCTTTGAACATCCCGTTGGGCCTAGTGGAATTTAGAATGCAGGATCTGGATAAATCAAAAGAGTATATCATGGTCTGCCGGTCAGGGGGCAGAAGTTCAAAGGCTGCACAGTTACTTGAGGGTCATGGATATAAAGTGTTGAATATGATGGGTGGTATGAATGAATGGGAAGGTCCTACAGAAAAATATTAAATTTGAATATACCCCCATCCCTATGATAGAAGGAGGAAATAAAATGATTAAAACAAATTCCGTTTTGGATGCTATAGGTTTAGCTTGTCCAATGCCAATCGTAAAAACGAAAATAGCAATGAATGGCCTGGAAGCGGGGGAAGTACTGGAAGTTCAAGCAACTGATAAAGGGTCAACCGCCGATATGAAAGCCTGGGCGGAAAGTTCAGGTCATCAATACTTGGGTACGGTTGAAGAAGGAACCACACTAAAACATTATCTTCGGAAAGCAAGCGGAGAAGAAACAGAAGTGAAGAAGCATGGAAAAATCATTTCAAATGAAGAACTTCTACAAGTAATGGAAGAAAACAGAAATACGATCATCCTGGATGTCCGAGAATCCGCAGAATATGCTTTTAATCATATTCCAGAAGCAAGATCCCTTCCATTGGGTGAATTGGAACAACGTATGGATGAACTGGAAATAGAGTCAGAGATTTTCGTGATTTGCCGTACAGGCAGCCGAAGTGATCTTGCTGCACAAAAACTGACCGCGGCTGGATTTGAACGGGTTTTCAATGTTGCACCAGGTATGAGCCAATGGAACGGTCCTTCACAAAAATCCGTGAATGAATAAAGGGGTATCAAATGACCTTGGTATGGGCATGGGAAAAGAAGCTTTCGTTGACGGAATCGAAGTAGGTGGAGCGGTCACATTTTTTGAGTTCGCTAAAGATGATGATGTTACATTAACCTTTTAATGAAGGAAAAAATTTTTGAAAATATTAATACTATAGGGGGTATAAAGAATGACGTATAAGCAAATGACAGCCGCTGAGGTTTCAAAGAAAGTAATCAATAAAACTGACTTATTTATTTTGGATGTTCGAAATGAAAGTGACTTTAATGATTGGAAAATTGAAGGGCGGAATTTCGAATTCGTTAATATCCCTTACTTTGATCTTCTGGATGGCGTGGAAGAAATTCTCGATCAACTCCCGGCGGCCAATAAAGAAATCCTGGTAGTATGTGCAAAGGAAGGCTCATCCGTCATGGTAGCTGAAATGTTATCTGAAGCTGGATTGGATGTTTTTTATTTAAAGGGCGGCATGAAAGCATGGAGTGAACACTTGGAACCGGTGAGGATAGGCGAATTGACAAATGGTGCCGAAATTTACCAATTTGTTCGACTTGGTAAAGGCTGTTTATCTTACATGGTCGTTTCCAATGGTGAAGCAGCAGTTATCGATTCCACAAGAATGATAGATGCCTATCTTGATTTCGCCGATGATATCGGGGTGAAGGTTACACATGTTCTGGATACGCACTTACATGCCGATCATATTTCAGGTGGAAGACGAATCGTGGAAGTAACAAATGCAGCTTACTGGCTGCCGCCAAAAGATGCGGCTGAAGTAACTTTTGAATATCAGCCATTAGAAAGCGGGAAAGTGATAACGATCGGTCATACAGCGATTGATATCCAAGCATTATACTCCCCGGGCCATACCATTGGATCCACTTCATTTGTGGTGGATCAAAAATACTTGCTAAGCGGGGATATACTATTCATCGATTCCATTGGCAGGCCGGACCTAGCTGGTTTGGCTGAAGATTGGGTAGGGGACTTGAGAGAAACACTGTATACACGTTATAAAAAATTATCAGACGAGTTAATTGTATTGCCATCACATTTCATGATTATTGATGAATTGAATGAAGATGGAAGTGTCGCTAAAAAGTTGGGTACGCTGTTTGCTGAAAATCACGGATTGAACATAGCGGATGAAACGGAATTCAGAGGGCTGGTAACAGGTAATTTACCGCCACAGCCAAACGCCTATCAAGAAATTCGCGAAACCAATATGGGGAAAATCGAACCCGATGATGAAAAACAGCGCGAAATGGAAATTGGACCAAATCGCTGTGCGGTTCGCTAATACCGATAAAAATAGAAACCAAGAAAATAGGAGAGATGAAATATGAATTCAGATATAGTGCTAGATGCTAAGGGACTTGCATGTCCAATGCCGATCGTCAAAACGAGAAAAGCCATGAATGATTTGCAAACCGGGCAAGTGCTGGAAATACATGTAACCGATAAAGGAGCTAAAGCAGACTTGGCCGCTTGGTCAAAATCCGGTGGCCATGAACTGGTGGAAATGGCAGAAGAAAATGATATACTGAAATTTTGGATCAGAAAAGGCTGATAAAGAGGAGGGGACCATTTGGGTTCCCTTCTTTTAAGGGAGGCACTTACAATGGATATAACCTTTATCATTACCATCTTTTTGATTGGTTTTATAGGTTCATACGTTTCAGGGATGCTCGGCATCGGCGGTTCGATAATAAATTATCCAATGCTGCTGTTTATTCCCCCAATCTTCGGTTTAGCGGCATTTAGTGCCCATGATGTGACAGGTATAAGTGCTGTACAAGTCTTATTCGCTTCCATCGGAGGTATATGGAGCTATCGTAATAGCGGACATTTAAATAAAACGCTTATTCTCTACATGGGGATCAGTGTGTTGATTGGAAGCGTGGTTGGAAGTTTTGGATCACAATCGATGTCGGAAAACGGAGTGAATATCGTCTATGGCATTTTGGCGTTGATAGCGGCGGTCATGATGTTCATTCCGAAGAAAGGGATAGATGACATTCCTGTGGATCAAGTTACCTTTAATAAATGGCTTGCGGCCATCCTAGCACTAATCGTTGGTTTAGGTGCCGGGATTGTCGGTGCCGGAGGCGGCTTTCTATTAGTTCCCATCATGCTTATCATTTTAAGAATTCCAACAAGGGTCACGATTGCGTCTTCATTAGCAATCACATTCATTTCATCCGTTGGTGCAACAGCAGGGAAAATCTCAACGGGGCAAGTTGACTTCTATCCGGCTTTGATCATGGTGGTAGCGAGTTTAATAGCATCCCCGCTTGGGGCAATGGCCGGTAAAAAAATGAATGTAAAAGTGCTGCAAGTCATACTGGCTCTATTGATTTTAGCGACGGCTGTGAAAACTTGGGCGGGGATCATGACTTGAGTTTTGACACGGAAGGGAGCAGTTGTGAAAAGTTATATCGTTAAAGAATTGTTCACAATAGACCACACTAATAATTCCTTTTCCTCCATCACTTTTTTTCTTATTATCTTGTACCAGATAAGTTAATGGGACTTCTGTTAATAGAAAAAGCTGACTGTTGAGAGTCAGCTTTTTCCTTATGTGACCGTTTATAAATAATTAAAAGATTACTGCTAAAATAAACCAAACAATCATCAATAATTGAATTAATACTTTGGCTAAGCTGCCGCCTAAAAAACCGATGATAGTTGCAAACCCAACTTTAGTAGCCTGCATTATATCTTTTTGAATGATTAATTCCGAAACGAGGACTGCTAAAAATGGTACGAGAATTATTCCAAAAGGAGGAAAGACAAATGAACCAACAATCGTGGCAATAGCTGCTATTGTCTCGGATATTTTTGACCCCCCATACTTTTTAACAAAATAACTATTTGCTATAATGTCTGCCGCGATTAATACACCGCTCAACACAACCATACTGATCCAGAACCATAACGATAACTCATCAGGATTAATGAGGAATTGATAAACTGCGAATCCTCCCCAAATGGCAACAACCGAAGGGATAATAGGATAGATAATTCCTACAAAACTTAAAGCAAATAAGACGATCGTTAACCCCCACCATAAAATATCCAATGAAACTCCACCTTTTCATACTTACTTTTTCATATATCTATTAAATTATATTTCTATTTAGGGACAAACACCATATTAGATTACCATGTGTAGAATATGTAATTATCCGTTAATGATATGCCGCTGAGTCATTCTTTCAAGAGTTGTTGTTCCTCACATCTATGAAATTGATAAAAGTCCTTAGTAGTTGTTTTTGGAAAGGGTCATTTACTAGCAAACAAGTAGACAAGGACTTGTATACTTTACAAAAAAGAAATAGCGCCACTAATTATAGCTAATACTGTTAAGATTAACGATGTCAAGATGACCCATTTGTATGCAAATTTCTGATATTCTCCAAGGTCTTTATCAACCATGCCAACTAATAAAATGGTTGATGCAACAAGTGGACTCATTAAATGAGCGGGTTGTCCCAATATAGAAGCCCGAGCAATTTCTAACGGACTGATACCATAGGCTGAAGCTGCCTCTGCAAGAATAGGGAGAACTCCAAAATAATAGGCATCATTCGATAAAACGAATGTGAATGGCATACTTGTAATGCCAACAATGACAGGGAAAAACTGTCCTAATGAAGCTGGTATTATCGCAACCAGTCCATTAGCAATAGCATCAACCATTTTTGTACCGGAAAAGATTCCTGCAAATACTCCAGCTGCAAAAACTAGTAGAACAACAATTAGGGCATTTCCAGAGTGTGCCAAGATACGTCTTTTTTGCATTTCCAGATTAGGGTAGTTAATCATTAAAGCAATAGTGAAACCGACCAAAAATAAAATAGGGGAAGGTACCAATCCCATAATAAGAATGACCATAATGCCTACCACAATTAATAAGTTAACCCATAAAAAACGAGGGCGTTTAATGTCAAGATGAGGTAATGCATCAGTGGCTTCATTTTCTACAGTAGCAGCTATTTCATTTTTTAACTCTTCTATGTGTATTACACCCAATCGTTTACGTTCTTTTTTCCCTAAAATAAATGCCACGAAAATAACCCAAATAGCACCACCGATCATGGTAGGAATAAGTGGAACAAAAAATTCGGATGCATCAAGTCCCAATACTGCTATTGCTCGGGTAGCAGGTCCACCCCAGGGGGTCATGCCACTCATAACACTTAAAGCTAGCATGGCTACTGTAGCTAAAACCAATGGATTCATACCGATTCGTTTATAAAGTGGATACATAGCAGAAACAGTAATGATATACGTTGTTGTCCCGTCTCCATCTAGGGCCACGAGTAATGCAAGAATTGTGGTACCTATCGAAATTTTGACAGGATCACCCTTGACAACTTTTAATAACTTTTTGATAAGTGGGTCAAATAAGCCTGTGTCTATCATAATACCAAAAAACAATATGGCGAATAATAATAGAGCTGCAGAAGGAGCGACTAGCTTAATGCCTTCCATCATCATAGTGCCAATTTTACTTCCAAAACCACCAACTACTGCAAAAACGATCGGAACTAAAGTTAAAGCAACAATGGGTGATAAACGTTTGGACATAATTAAATAGGTAAAAACGGTAACCATGGAGATGCCTAAAATTGTAAGAAACATTATTAAATCCCCTCCCATATTTTGAATGCGCTTTCAAATGATCTCTAGGTGACTAGAAATAATTTTGTGATTTTTCGGAAAAATCAGCTGGTAGATTAATAAGTTTTACACTATGCTTATGCGCTTTTCTTTATTAAAGGTAATACAGGGAGAACAATAAGTTAAATACATATTTTTTTTGTATTGGTATCAAAATAATTTATTCTTAAAAAAAGAATGGGGAGGAGAACAAATAAAGCCAAAGGATAAGTGATTCAATAACGAAATTTTTTTATATTTAATGCTACTTTTAGTAAAAAAAAGAAGGTCATCATCTAAATATTGTGTATGATAACCTTCTTTGCTTTATAAATCTGAATTTTTCATTGTCCTTGAGCAAAGCTTCCTCTTTTTTATTTAACATTTAGTTTTACATTTCTGTTCTTGTCTTTTTTTCTTAAACTTAATTTTAATACCAATTTTAGTAATGGAGGCACTGCGGCATAAATAAAAGCCATCCGAAATAGTTGATAGCTGGTAACAGTAGATACATCAGCATTTACTTCTTGTGCAATGATTCCCATTTGATCCATTCCACCAGGGGCTAAACTTAAAAAACCCGTAATAGGCGATAAGTCATAATACTGGGTCAGTAGAAAACTAAAAAACATTGTTGCGCAGATCAAGATTAGTCCGTTCATCAAAACCAATAATAAGGTTTTTCTTTTGTTATCAAGTTGTTCCGGTTTTAATAGTAAACCGATATAACCGCCAACCATAAATTGAGATATATCAAGAAGTGAAAGAGGAAGTGGTGGTCCCTGCAAACCTAAAAGACCTATTGCAGCAGTAACGATTACTGGTCCTAAAAAGTAAGGAGCTGGTAACTTGAATATTTTCCCTATTCTTGCTGCGAGAAAACAAATAAGGGTGAACAGAAAGATAAGAGGAAATAAATCACTCCACTCTGGAATAACGTTATCCATTATTTTAGAGGAATCATTGGTACGATTCGCTGCAAAAATGGGACTGATAATTAAAAGGGGAACTAAGAAAACCACCATTATCACTCTTGTAACATGGAAAAAGGTTACGGTAGTAATATCAATACCTTTCATTTCTTCTGCAAACACAACGATTTGTGACAAACCTCCAGGAATACTACTCGTTAAGGAGGTAGGAAAGTCAATGCCGGAATATTTTGACATAACAAAAGCAGAACATGCACACACAAGGACAATTAAGATTGTAAGGATCAACATTGAGGGAAGGTGACTAATCATATCAGACAGTGAGCTCTTGGTAAAGGAGATGCCTATTGAATAACCTACAATAATTAATCCAGTATTTCTCATCGAAACGGGCCAAATCAATTTAACGTTTTTGAAACGTGATGCAATTAATAGGGCTGCCATTGGACCAAGAAGCCAGGGGATTGGAAACCTGATAAGAGAGAAAAGGCCGCCTCCAATAAAAGCAGTTAGAAGTGCAGCCGAAAATTGGATTGTCTTGCTTGCATTATTTAAATCCCACTTTTTCATATTAATTCTCTTCCTTTGAATTAGTTTTACTTCGTTTCGTCTTGCTTCATTGTTTAGAATCATTAAGAAAATCAATAAATGCTTTCACTTGTGCCAAATCCATAGTCACATCCCGATAAAAAACCCAAGTTTCTCTAAGCAAATAATTATTATCGCTTAATACAATGGGGAAAGTATACAGTGGTTCATCATTTTTAATGCAGATTTCTGGTAAAATGGCATATCCTAAACCATTAAGAACCAGTTCCTTACATGTTTCAATCCGATCTACCTCCATTGAAATCTTAGGTGGTAACGCAAATGTTTCCTGCCACCAGTTTTCAATAGTATTTCTTAACGATTGGTCTGTCTGATAATTAACTCTAGGAAGAAAAGGAAGTTCTTTTAATTCAATTTTCTTACTGGAGGCAATACAAATCTTTTCTTCTTGAAATAACACTTTATTTTCCTGCCATTTGTAAGGACCTCTAACGATCCCGAGGTGTGCTTCTTCTTTTTGAAGCATTTGATGAATTTGAGAACTCCATCCAGTTTTCAAACTGATTTCAACCTCTGGATATAGGGTTAGAAATTCTTTTAATAATACTGGTAGTTTATATCGGGCAAACAAGCCAGATACACCCAAACGCAAAGTTCCTTTTACTTTTTTATCCAAATTTGAAATGTGTTCTTTTGCAGCTCCTAATTGCTTACGCATATTTTTCGAATATTGAACGAGGTATTCCCCTTCAACTGTAAACTCGACACCTCTTTTGCCTCTAGAGATTAAATTTGTTTTGAACTCTTTTTCCAGCTGTTTTATTCGATAGGATAAAGCTGGCTGAGAAATAAATAGTCGTTGTGCTGCCTTTGTTATATTTCTTTCTTCGTAAAGAGTAATTAATATAAGCCAGTCTTTTTCATCCATAAAATTTTTCTCCTTTAACCATAAAAAATATTTATGGGTAATTATAAATAATGATAATTTATTTGATTTCTAAAAAGTATAATACAACTAATGAAAAAAGAAATCTATCTTTTTATGTAAATCAATAGACTCACTATAGTTTTGCCTTTCCAGCATTCTTTCATAAAATATTTCTATGGCAACGAATAAAAAAACAATATTATTTTTATTCATTATTTTCACTTATTATTTACATGAAGAGTTATCACTACTTAACAGGAGGGATAAAAATGTCAAATACACAAAATTATGATGTAGTTGTAGTAGGGGCAGGAAACGCAGCTTTATGTGCCGCAATCTCAGCAAAAGAGGGAGGTGCTAGAGTTCTTGTATTAGAACGGGGACCAGTGGAAAAGCGTGGAGGGAACTCTTTCTTCACGGATGGAGCCATTCGTGTTGCATACAATAATTTGGACGCAATCAGAAATATAATACCTGAATTAACAGATGAAGAATCCGAGTTAATTGTAATGCCTGAATACACGGAATCCGATTATTACAATGATCTAATGCGAGTAACAGGTGGACAAAGTAATCCAGAGTTAGCAAAACAGCTGGTTTCTAGATCGTATGAAACAATTGCCTGGATGCGTGATCAGGGAATAAATTTTGAATTGAATTATGAAAATCAATCTTTCGTACAAGCTGGCAAGCGCAATTTCTGGGGAGGGCTGCCTATCAAAACGGAGGATAAAGGCGTTGGCTTAATGAGACAGCTCTTTGCGCGGACAGAAGAAATTGGCATCGACGTTTGGTACGATTCACGTGCAGTGGAGCTTGTATCAGAGCATAATTCAATAACCGGTGTCGTTGTTGAGAAGGATCATACAATGGTAACAGTTCAGACATCCGGTGTGATTTTGGCTTGTGGCGGCTTTGAAGCCAATAAGAAAATGAGAAGTGAAAATATTGGTGAAGAATGGGAAGCGGCTATTGTTCGTGGAACCGAGTTCAACACAGGAGACGGCATTTCCATGGCTATGGCAGTAGGGGCTCAAAAATTTGGGCAGTGGTCTGGATGTCATTCTATTGGGACAGATTATAATGCGCCAAAAGTAGGGGACTTCACGAAGCCGGGAGATATTTTTAAAAAGCATTCTTATCCGTACAGCGTCATGCTTAATAATGAAGGGAAACGGTTTGTTGATGAAGGAGCAGATTTGCGAAATTACACTTATGCCAAATACGGCCGTGAGGTATTAAAACAGCCTGGACATGTGGCATATCAAATTTATGATTCACAGGTACGCCCGATGCTGCGTAAAGAATATGACCTTGAAGAAGCGACTTTTTATAAAGCAGATACGCTTGGAGAGTTGGCTAGTTTACTGCCGGTCAATCAAGCACAATTTCTTAAAACGATCGAAGAGTATAACAGTGCGGTACAAGATGGCGAGTATAGACCCGCAGAGAAAGATGGCAAAGGAACGAAAGGAATTACCCCTCCTAAATCCAACTGGGCACTTCGAATTGAGCAAGGTCCATTCTATGCTTTCCCTGTAACGTGCGGAATTACCTTCTCGTTCGGTGGTTTGCATGTAGATACAACGGGTCATGTGTTAGACAAAGAAGAACAACCGATAAAAGGTCTCTTTGCGGCTGGTGAAATGATTGGGGGGATTTTTTATGAAAACTATCCTGGTGGATCCGGGTTAATGTCTGGAGCAGTCTTTGGAAAATTAGCTGGCTCATCCGCAGCACGCTATACTCAAGAAAAGGTTGAAACGATCAATAATCACTGAGTCTTTTCACTGAATGGCTTATTAGATGAGAATGTGTCCAAAAAATAATGGGGATATGTGAAATAGATGAAGGAAAAATAGCCAAGGCTAAAAAAAGTCCTTGGCTGTTTGGTATTTTAACATATTAAAAGTCTTTATGCTTTGACTAAAACTCATATCATATAGGTATTTAAAAGGATCAAACTTATCTATTTGAGTTTTTTCAGATGAAGTGATTGTATAGCTTTAATCGTCCTGATGGCCAGACAATAAGGTTCTTCATTACTAGCTTTTCGAGTTCAGCAACAGCTTGATTGGATAGATGGGCATTAACGCGTATGAATACAGTCCTGACTTATCAAGATTTACTGGTTATATTGCTATTTACCACTCGATACTAAAATTCAGCATGAAAAAGGGTAGTGATTTTGTGTATTGGAATTTCTCTAAACAAGATGATGGATAGTAATTAGCTTTTTAAAAATATTATAGTAACCATAAAAATCTGGTTTCAGTAACTATACCCTAATTTTTATGGAGGTTTTAGCCTATCTGGGGAATTTTAGTGCCTTTCATATTTTTGAATATTTCTTTCGTTTCTATGTCTAATTCAAATATTTTACTATTTTCCTATAAAAAGATAGTAAAGACCCACATTTGACAAAGCCCCCAAGTGAAAGAAAATTTTTTGCTGTAATATGCAGATCCATTCCTATCAAGCTAATTGATAGGAATGCTCGTAATTTTTTTTCGTGTACACGTATCCCTCCAATATGATTCTTGCTGTGCGTACCACTTTAATAGCTCGTATGTGTCCTGCCAAGAAATCAACCTTTGTTTCCATTATCCCCGCAGGATGGGCTAATCGGAAAATTTCTTGTTTAATGTTCACCATCTCAGATAAAACCGTTTCCTGTAAGTAAGCCCCTGCTGTTGCACAGATGGCTCCTGTAATAGCAAGCGCTTGATGGGGCTTTTGCATCGACATCATTCGGATCATCAAATCCATCTCTGACGCTTTTCTTTCAGATCCGTTTAGATCGACGTAATCCATAGGAGGAGCGATTAGAGTCATTTTAGGTACAGCAGGAGATTTGACAGTAGCTGATTTCTTATCGGAAAATTGACACATTTCAGCTGCAATTGACCGGATTTCTTCCAGTTCAATTAATTTTTCCTGTGAATAATCATTGGGTAATTCGGCTCCGCTTAGACCAATATCTTGTGCCCTTACAAAAACGAGTGGATTGGCAACATCAATAATAGAAACTTGAATTAGCCGATCCTTGGTTTTAATCATGTCAATCGGATTTCCTGTAGGGAAAAGTTTTCCTGTAACTGCTCCTTCTGCACGAGTAAAAGAAAGATAAATAGGTGATCCTTTACCAGGCACCCCAGGTATTGAGCAGCATCCTTCTGATTTCACATGTCCATTTTCAACCTCTACTTCTGCAATAATCAGTTTTTGTGTATTCACGTTAAAAATTTTCACCGTTGTAACAGGTTCTTGTATAGGGACTAATCCTTGCTCAATTGCGTAAGGTCCTACAGCAGATGATATATTTCCACAATTTCCTTTAAAATCAACCATTTGATTATCGATGCTGATCTGAGCAAATGTATATTCCACATCGAATTCCGGTGAATCTGACTTTTTAATAATCGCTGCTTTACTTGTCAACGAATTCGCTCCTCCAAGTCCATCGATCTGTCTCCGATCCGGACTGCCCATCACGTCAAGTAAGAAATCCTCCCAGTGTAAGGGATTCGAAGGCATATGTTCAAAGTTAAGGAACACACCTTTACTTGTCCCGCCGCGCATTACAACTACAGGTACTTTCATTGTATAACCACCTTTTCTCAAATCAATATTTATAGCACTACCGGTTCCTTTGAAAATATAGTATGATATGTTTATTCATAAGTAAAATACATATTTTTTTAATAAAAATGATAAAAAAACTTATAATCCAAAAATCGGGAGATGGTTAAGTGGACGAAAAAGATTGGATTGCGATAAGGGTACTATATGAAGAAAAAAACATTAGCCGTGCCGCAGAGCGTTTATATATATCGCAGCCGGCGCTAACGTACCGGCTTAAAAATTTAGAAAAAGAATTTAGCACAAACCTATTTTTCAAAATAAAAGGAGGCATTGAGTTCACTTCAGAAGGGGTACATTTAGCGGGCTATGCGGAAGAAATGGTGAAAAAGTTGCAAAAAACAAAAGATTATATGCTGAATATGAAAAATGAGGTAAGAGGAACGTTAAGGCTTGGCGTTTCCAGCAACTTTGCCCAATATAAACTACCAGAAATATTGAAAAAGTTTTCAACACAATATCCTCATGTACAATTTAATGTGAATACAGGGTGGAGTACTGAAATCATGCATCTTCTGGATTCCTCTAGTGTTCAATTAGGCATTCTGCGTGGAAATTATGAATGGTATGGAATCAAATCGTTACTGCATAAAGAAAGACTTTGTTTAATTTCCAAGAAAGAGGTAGACTTGGATAATTTGCCAGAACTTCCATTCATAAATTATAAGACCGACAGTTCTTTAAAAAACTTAATAAATGGCTGGTGGCATGATAGATTCCCAGAGCCACCATTTGTAACTATGGAAACAGATCGGCAGGAGACGTGCAAAGAGATGGTCAAAAATGATCTTGGTGTTTCCATTCTGCCGGAAATATGCCTGCAGCCTTCAGATAATTTGCATACATACGGGTTATCCTACAAAAATGGGAAGCCGGTGTTAAGAAATACATGGTTAATGTATAACCAGGATTCATTAAAACTCTCTACTGTGAAAAACTTTATTGATTTCTTGAATAAAAATTCCAATCTTTAACGAAAAAGCACAATGAAATGATTGACCATTTCATTGTGCTTTCTTAATTTAATATAAAATGGATTATAAGTTTTTTTTTCGTAAAAGTACAAAAAAAATGTATTTCACTTATTTAATGATATGAACTATTCTAAAAATAGATAAAGCAGCAGGGAAATTATTTAAACTTTTCATCCAATTTGTAAGCGGTTTCTTTAATGGGAGGGATTAATATTCTAACGTTACTTGGAATTTCAATGGTCGTTGTCTTTACTTATTTAATCATGTCTAAACGGTTATCACCTGTTAATTCTCTTGTAGTCATTCCAATAATCTTTGCATTAATTGGCGGATTTGGTCCAGAGCTCGGAGATATGATGCTCGATGGAATAAAGGTAGTCGCACCTTCAGCCGCTTTGCTATTGTTCGCTATTTTGTTTTTCGGAGTTCTGATTGACGCTGGATTATTCGATCCACTTATTAAAACCATGTTGAAAATCGTAAAAGGGGATCCGGTTAAAATAGCGATAGGAACAGCAGTAATCGCAATGACGGTTGCCTTAGATGGTGATGGTACCACGACTCATATGATTACGATTTCCGCTATGCTGCCCCTTTACTTACGACTTGGTATGAATCCACTTATTCTTGCCACTATTTCTTTGCTGGCTGTCAGTATTATGAGTGGTATGACTCCTTGGGGAGGGCCTGCAACTAGAGCAATAGCATCTTTAGGTCTGGATGCAAATGAATTCTTCATCCCGATTATCCCAACACTATTCTCAGGAATAGCAGCTATTCTTTTTACCGCTTATGTACTTGGTAAAAAAGAGCGCAAAAGGCTTGGCGTTGTTTATATCCAATCTGCACCTGAAATGAAAGGGGCTCTTGCTGAAGCAGCGGTAGCTTCCGCCATACAAGACGATTTAAAGCGCCCTAAATTAATATGGGTCAATCTTTTGTTGACGCTTACAGTCATGGTCGTTCTTGTAATGGGCTTAGTACCGGTACCGGTGTTGTTTCTAATCGGGTTTGTTCTTGCTTCGATCATTAATTACCCTAATTTAGAACAGCAAAAAGAGCGAATCGGGTCACATGCAGGAAACGCTATAACCGTTGTCACATTAGTATTTGCGGCTGGTATTTTCACAGGGATCTTTTCCGGAACGAAAATGGTAGACGCTATTGCAAATTCATTAGTGGCCATCATTCCGGATTCTTTAGGCTCTTTTTTACCGATGGTCGTTGCGTTCACAAGTATGCCATTTACGTTCGTATTATCAAATGATGCTTACTACTTTGGTGTTTTGCCAATTCTTGCTGAAGCAGGAGAAGCATATGGGGTAAGTCCTTTAGAAATTGCCAGAGCTTCCGTCCTGGGGCAGCCTGTACATTTCTTAAGTCCACTCGTGGCCTCGACTCTTTTACTAGTAGGGATGGTAAAGACGGATATCGGGGAACTACAGCGGTATGCATTTAAATGGGCTCTAATTTGTTCATTAGTCCTTATTATTGTTGCTATCTTGTCAGGGGCTATTATTTAAGTATAACGTTTAGGGCTGTGCCAAAACCAATTATTATTAGTGGTTTTTGGGACAGCCCATTCTTTTAATAAGGTTTAGAAGTCTCGCCGTTCGCTTGAGTAATGATTTTTACGATTTTATTCGCCAAATTCATAACCGTGTATAGACGAGTATCATTTAAAAATTGCATTGTTGGCAGCGGATCTATATAATTTACCATTCCTATAATATGATAGTCTCCCACTTCAGGTAATACTTTTTTTAAAGCTTTCCCTGGGACAAGAGGTCCATCCTTCAAGAAAACAGAACCGACCTGGTTTTGATCCCCTAAACATGCATCCACACTAAAAATAAGAGGCTTTTTGAATTGTTTTTTAATTTCTTTCAATGTCTCTTTTAAATTAAATGCATGAACGGGATTTTCCAAGGTACCATAAACACGATAAGGCACCTTATGTTCTTTAAGCATCGTCCCGACTAAAGGGCCCAATGAATCCCCAATAGATCGGTCTGAACCAATACACAGAAAGATTACATCTTCATGTTGACATCCTGAAGAATGAATAATCTCTTTGACTTTTAATGCTAAGCAGTTTATTTCTTCGCCTATTGGATTCACAGAACAAATTGCTCCTCTTCTTGTAAATTAGACTCATCTTAATTCCCCTTTATTCTATTATACGAACAAAAAAGATATCATGCTTGAGAATGTTAAATCTTTTTTAATTATTAGTATTTAACACCCTCTGAAAAAATGGCAGTAATTCAAAACATCCCCTTAAATTTATTTGGCATGGAATTGGGAGTAGGGTTACATTAGAATAATTCTAGATCAATTATATAGCATGTCAATAACCGATCCCTCTTTCAAATATTCATTAGATTTGGATTAATAATCGGGTTTAACTAGTTTGTAATAGTGTATCTCTTATATTTACAAATGATTAATAAGCTTTAATATTTTGCATCGGTCTTTTTATGACAAAATCCTTAGGTTTTTCTCCTCTTTTGACTTATACCATCAATTTCCACCCTTTACATGTTATAAATTTGGTTATAAATTCCCCTTTTTTCGATATACCGTGACTTTTGGTTTATTTTCCTTGCGAAGGAATAAAAAACACATGGGATTAACAGAGCATTTAAAAAGGTCTGTTAATTTTGAGGGTAGGGTTTGCTATAAGGAATATAGCACCCCTCAATAAGATTTTTTGGAGGTAATGTTGATGAAATCGAGCAATAGCGGTTTAAACAGACGTAATTTCTTAAAAGTTGGCGGAATGAGTACTTTAGCATTAACACTTGGTTCAACTGGGGTATTTTCTCTTGCGGGGGCTACAAAAGGATTTGCAGCGGATTCTAGCAATCCAACAAGTGGATTTGGCGGATATGGCCCACTAGTAAAGGATCCAAATGGAGTTCTTGATCTGCCAAGGGGATTTCATTACAAAATGCTTTCGAAAACTGGTGATATCATGCCTAATGGTGACCTTGTCCCTTCTGCTCACGATGGAATGGCTGCCTATAAAGGGGAGAAGGGTACAACCATTCTTGTAAGAAACCATGAAAATGGGACAAATTCAGATTACCCTGTAAACGGGAAAAAACCTTGGAGCGCTGGTGCTGCCGGCGGCACCACCACAATAATCGTTGGACAAAATAACAAAGTCATTGATCAGTATGTATCAAGTTCAGGTACGATCCGTAACTGTGCGGGTGGAGCTACGACTTGGGGGACCTGGTTAACAATGGAAGAAACTCGTGATATGGGACATGGCTTTGTATTTGAAGTAAATCCGCTTGATCCTGAAAACGAAATGTCAAGAACACCGATCCGTGATATGGGTTATTTCTCACATGAAGCTGGGCATGTTGACCCTTCAACAGGAATTTGGTATTTAACCGAAGACGCAAGTCCAAGCTTCTTGTACCGTTTTACACCACATGACCGAAGTCAAAAGCTAGGTTCTCTGCAAAAGGGAGGAATCCTTGAAGCAGCAGCGATTGATGAATTGCCAGCTGCAGCTGCAAGTCAATTTAGTACTAGACAAAAATTCGGGGTTGTTTGGAAAAAATTAAATCCTGAAATCGCACAGCAAGATGCTAAGGATAAAGGCTGTATTCAGTTTAGCCGCTTAGAAGGGGCTTATTTTTCTGAAGGTACTTTATGGTTTGATGATACAAGTGCAGGTTCAGCACACCTTGGCCGTGTTTATCGCTACACTCCAGCGACAAACAGCTTAGAACTATTCTATGAGTCTACTGATAAAAATGAGTTAGAAGCACCTGATAACATTACAATCACTCCTTGGGGAGATCTTTGGATCGCCGAAGATGGTGGCGGTAATGATCGTATTGTCGGATTAACTCCTGAAGGAAATATTTATACTTTCGCTGAAAATATGATGAACGGTTCTGAATTTGCTGGCCCTACATTTTCCCCGGATGGAAATACTTTCTTTGTAAATATGCAAACACCAGGTATCACCTTCGCGATTTGGGGACCATTTGCACGCAGAAATTCTACCCGTAGACGAGCTATGAACCAGGCTCTGCCGCCAGCAAGTATTGCTCCTGTTGTTTCGGATAAACTTACTGCATTCGCAGAAGAACAAGGCATGTCTATATTAGAAGCAGCAGCTTTAGAGCGTCATGGTATGCCAATTTTATAAGTAATGATGACATTTTTTGAGTACTAACAAACCATCATGGAATAGGAGGTGGGAAGTTTGTTATCCAGTATCGGCATCCCTGGCCTAATTCTCATTCTAGTCATTGCGTTAATCATTTTTGGTCCTTCTAAATTACCGGAAATCGGAAGTGCTTTTGGAAACACTTTAAAAGAATTTAAAAAAGCAACAAATGATTTGATCAGTAATGACAAAGAAGAAAAAACTAACTCTGAAGAGAAAAATAAACTAGTAGCTCTTGAGAAATCTGAAAAGACTGGAACTAAATAACTTGTTTTACAATTTATAGAGTAATTGCTTGGAGGTAAATATTATGAAAAAAATGGGGAAGATATTTTTGACGGGCTGCTTTTCGCTGGCTATGGCTGCCGCTTTTGTCGCAAAGCCCGTTACGGCAGATGCGGAGGAAAAGCTTAAGGAAGGAGAGAAGTTTAAACTCACCATTCTCCAGACGAATGACTTTCATGGTCATCTGGATGACATCGTCAAGCTGGACGATGGAACCCTTCATCACAATTCTATTGCGAAGTATGCCACCATCATTGAAAATGTGCGCAATGAAGAGGAGAATGTGCTTCTCGTCGATGGCGGGGATGTCTTCCTGCGCGGCGAGTTTCAAGCGGGTCAAGGAGAGTTGGAGACGTCTCTTTTGAAAGCTTTGGACTATGATGCGATGGCGCTAGGAAACAACGACTTCCGCGTTTACCCTGCCGGGGAGGGCACACCGGACAGCCGTTATGAACAGTTAAAGGATTACCACCGCAACGTGAATTTCCCCATCCTTACTGGTAATGTCATTGACAGGGAAACAGGAAAGTACATACAGAATGTCAAGCCTTGGAAGAGTTTTACTTTCACTGGCGTTAAAGTCGGCATGATCGGCCTTACTTCGATGAAGCCGGAAATTCGCGGTTGGGATGATGTTGCAGACCTTGATTTCATCGAACCGGTTGAAGCGTTGAATGCGTTGCTTCCTGAAGTGAGTGAAAAGTCAGAAGTTAGCATTATCCTTTCGCATGCCGGAAACCCAGAAGACCATAAGCTGGCTCAGGTTCCTGGAGTCTCGGCGGTAATCGGCGCAGATACACACAAGGTCATCGAAACTCCCGAATACGAATTCAACGGAGAGGTGATGGTGCCAATTACTCAAGCTGGAGGAGAACAAGAACATTATTTGGGCCGCCTGAATTTGACTTTTGAAGTCGTCGACGGAAAAATGACTTTGATAGAATCCAATGGATTCCTCTACGACGTCACAAATGTTCCGGCAGATCCGGAGATACAAGCGATCATAGAAGATTATCGTGCAGATTTGAAAGCGCAATAATCAAGTCTTCATAATAATATGAGGTATGGACAAAGCGAGATCATTCGCTTTGTCGTTTCTTTCTTGATTATGAAGGAAGTATGCAAGGGGTTGTCCAGAAAGTCAGTGAAAACTAACTGACTGGCGGCCTTTTATTTTTGCCCATTTCCCGCCCTTCCCACAGACAATCGTCGAGCTTAGAGTAGGTTTTTCCGTGTCGTTTAGTTTAAAAGGATCGTTAGGAAAATGCTTTTGCCATAGAGATTGCGAAGGGTTTTACTTAAATAGGGTTCATTTTACTGGAACCTATCATGTTATAGAGTCTAAAACGTCTTTTCAACGCAGAATATTCTTGTCCAAGATGAAAAGACGGTAAATACTTGATCGCTGCTGGATTCAATCCTAAAGTGTTAGGTTAAAGAAATGAATGAAAATTTGTTATTTATAAATATTTGCGTTTGGCCAATTCTTGTATAATATTGTTTTTATTGGATCCATTTGGATTCATATCATCTCGGTCTCATCACCTTAAGATACAGGTTCCTCAATAAGAAAGTAGTAACTAGTTTTAGACAAGGGTTTAAGGGGGTCCAATAAGATTTAGTGGTTTTATTTATCCATTTAGGCAGTTTATATATTACTACAAATATCTCGTTAGAATACATGTTCTAAAACAATGTCATCATTAAGAGTTATCATATCGCACATATTCAAGGAATTCGTGATGGTGGCACTATGGATATTTAAGGTTGTATGTAATGGTGAAATTTCATTTGAGAGTTAGCCCTTGAAAGACGCCGGTGGATTGTAAATATCTTCGTAGCAGGACGGGACATCATTTGCGTAAACTTACATATAATCGAAGGAGAAAAAGTGATATGTGGTTCTTGGTGATAGTTGAAGTTGGAAAACATTTCCGTTAACATATAATAAGAATCATATAATAGGAGGTTGCACATTGGTTTTACAAATTAAAGAAGTTACGAAAAAATTCGGGGATTTCACTGCGGTCAACAAGCTTGATTTAACTATCCCCGAAAAAGAAATGTTTGGCTTTTTAGGCGGGAATGGAGCGGGGAAAACGACTACGTTCCGGATGATACTCGGCCTGCTTGACCCAACTGAAGGGGAAGTGATCTGGGATGGTAAGAAAATCGATTATACGACCAGTTCATTGATTGGCTATCTTCCTGAGGAACGCGGACTATATCCAAAACTGAAGGTGCGCGATCAAATTGTGTATTTGGCTAGATTAAGAGGGATGAACAAACGGGATGCTTTGAAAGAGTTGGAGTATTGGTTGGACCGCTTTATGGTACCCGAGTATATCGATAAGCGAGTTGAAGAGCTTTCAAAGGGAAATCAGCAAAAGATCCAGCTGATCGCCTCCATGATTCATAAACCTGAATTGCTTATCCTGGACGAACCCTTTAGCGGGCTGGATCCGGTGAATGTGGAAATACTGAAGAAAGCGGTCATCGACTTAAGGGACAGCGGCACGACGATCGTTTTCTCGAGCCATCGCATGGAGCATGTTGAGGAGATGTGTGAGCATCTTTGCATCATGCATAAAGGGTCCCCCGTTGTGGCGGGAAAATTAAAAGAAATAAAGCGTTCTTTTGGTAAAAAGAACGTGTCAATTAAAGCTGATTTCGATTTATCTTTCTTGGATACTTATGCAGGGGTAACAAAAGTAAAGAACACGATGGAAGGGAAAATTCTTCAAGTCACTGGTGAAGATGTGGCTGAGAACATGATTCGTGACCTTGTTCCAAGAGGTTTCGTCAGGAAATTCGAATTGGAAGAACCATCGCTGACGGATATTTTCATTGAAAAAGTAGGTGCGGTCTATGAATAAATTTTGGATTGTCCTTTCCCATACATATCTATCAAAATTAAAAACGAAATCTTTTATCATTTCTACAATCATTATGATGGCACTGATTCTCGTCCTAACGAATATTTCGAATCTTATTGATAAATTCGACAGTGATGATCAGGAAAAGGTTGCCGTCATCGATCAGACTGAAGGTAGTTTATTTGATTCTTATAAAAAAGCAGTAGAAGGTGTGAACAATAACCTATCGATAATATCCGCCCAGGATGAAAAGGAAGCGGAGGAAATGGTCAGCGCAGAAGAAATCGTTGGGTATTTATTAATCAAAAAGGATGAAACTGTCGGCTTCAAGGGAACGTATAAAGCGAATCAAATTTCAGATTCTGCGGTAAGTAATGATTTGCTTTTAGCGCTTACTCAATTGAAGAGTCAAACAACTGCGAAGGAATTGAATTTGAAAGAGCAGGAAATCGCTCAATTGAATACGCCGCCAGCATTTGATACGATTGCCCTTGAGAAAAATGCAAAAACGGAAGAGGATCTCAATCAAGCACGAGGTCTCGTGTATGTGCTCCTATTCGTCATCTACTTCGGTGTGTTGATGTATGCAACGATGATTGCAATGGAAGTCGCTACTGAGAAAACATCACGAGTCATGGAAATCCTGATTTCAAGTGTCCCGCCAGTCACACAGATGTTTGCCAAAATAATGGGTGTTGCTTTGCTTAGTCTTACACAAATGATTTTATTTTTTGGGGTGGGCTATTTCTCGATTAAACAAAACTTGACAGGTATGGATGAGGGATTCTTCTCGTTTTTCGGTTTCGGCAGCACCGATATCTCAACGATCATTTATGCAATCATCTTTGCTTTGCTTGGCTATTTTCTGTACGCGACTCTTGCGGCATGCCTTGGATCCGTTGTCAGCAAAATTGAAGATGTCCAGCAAATGATTTCACCGATGACCATGTTGGTTGTCATCGCCTTCATGATTGCGATGTTCGGACTGGGGAATCCGTCAGCGAGTTATATTACGATTACATCATTCATTCCATTTTTCACGCCAATGATCATGTTCTTACGCGTAGGGATGCTGGAAGTTCCATTCTGGGAAATCGCCATCAGCATTGCATTGTTAATTTTAACCATTGTTTTACTTGGAATAATCGGAGCAAAAATCTACCGTGGTGGAGTCTTGATGTACGGTAGCTCAAAGTCACTGAAAAGCATTAAGAATGCCTTGCAATTATCCAAGAAAAATTAACATGAAACCTGGATCCTTCATTCCAGTTGGAGGGGATTCAGGTTTTTTTAGATAATAATATTGATTTATGAAAAAGGAACGAAAAGTAGCATAGATATAAGGGAACATAAATATATTCCAATTATGCAACCACGATTAGGAGTGAATTATTATGAGCAATCTGGTAACGATGACGATAGCTTCAGAAGCGTTTCTCTTGCTATCCTTCATCATTATTATTTTATCAACAAGGAGTCCGAAAAAGAATGTTCTCTGGGTTATCCTGTTCATCATTGGAGCTGCACCGCTTTTATATTTAGCCATAGATCATGTGAAAAACGATTATATTGACGCAAATATCGGATTGGGCCTTGCCTTTATGTATACATGGTCATACAGCGCAGTAGCTTTTATCATTGGTATCATTCTTTTAGTGAAAAAGAAAAGGAATAATAATATTTCAAAAGAACTGTGATTATCCCATTTTGGAATCTAAATTAAATGAAAATAAAAACGCTGAGGATACATTGAGTATCCTCAGTCATTTTTTTACAAAATGAGGTTCGGAATGATCTCACCCCGAACAAGGAAAGTTGATTTCCTCTCCAGGCACTCGTTTTCCGCGGGCGGTCCGCCCTCGACGCTTCGCGTTCTCCCTTGGACTCGCTATTCCCGCAGGAGTCTCGTACCTTCCGTTCCAATCAACTTATTCATATAAAAACACTTTTCTCTAAATAAGGGGGCCGAAGTATTTCAACCCAATTCCTTTTTTAAAAATTGTTTATCCTTCATGTTTTTTTCTTTTTATATGGATGAAACACGAGATTGAAAAAATTTGCGACACTCTTGCCGAATAACTGGCTACCCGAGACCCCGCAGATGCTTGTTTTATGGCAGACAGTCGGCGGAAAAATCATGCTGGAACTTTTTTTAGAAACGTTGCAGGACAAATCACTTTTCTTAAAGTTTGTCTACAGTCTTGCTGAGGATACATGAGAATCTTCAGTGTTTTTTTGTTTAATAAACTGGCTACGCGTTTCTAAAGAATAGAAAAAGTTATTAAACGAATAGTAATAAATAAGGAACATAAATCTTTCTCTTTGCATAGGGTAGGAGGGTATGGTATATTAATTTTTGAGGAGGGATGGTTAATGGATGAAATGATGAACGGGCAAGAAACGATGAATGAAGAAGAATGCTGTACGACCTCTTCCCACGGCCGAAAGAGTCATCACTCAGAAGTAGTAAAAAAGAATTTAACGACCCGGTTAAATCGAATTGAAGGTCAAATTCGCGGTATAAAGGGTCTAATTGAAAAAGATACGTACTGTGATGATGTGATCACCCAAATAGCAGCTACACAAAGCGCGATGAATAGTGTGGCCAAGATTTTATTGGAAGGCCATCTAAGGAATTGTGTGGTTGAACGTCTGAATGAAGGGGATACAGAGGTTATAGATGAAGTACTTGTAACGATACAAAAATTAATGAAAAAATAAAGGAGTAGTGGTTAAGATGGTAAATGTAACATTGAATGTAAGTGGAATGTCTTGTGGTCATTGTGTGAATGCAGTTGAAGGGAATGTAGGAAAACTTGCAGGTGTTGAAAGCGTAAAGGTGCATTTGGATGCAGGAAAAGTGGATGTTGCGTTTGACAAGGAAAAAGTATCACTTGAGAAAATAAAAGAAACAATCGATGATCAAGGCTACGATGTCGAGTAAGTTATGAGAGTGCTGTTAAGCACTTCTTTTTTACAAATGAATATACCCCATAGCGGTATAGGGAGGCGGGGATGAAGTGAGCAGCCAAATAAAAGAAACTAGTATACAGATTTCAGGAATGACTTGCGCTGCCTGTGCAAACCGAATTGAAAAAGGGTTAAACAAAATGGAAGGCGTTGAGGAAGCCACCGTTAATTTGGCTCTTGAGAAATCGGTCATTAAATATGATTCGGAAAAAGTAAACAACCAGGACTTTGAAAGGAAAATTCAAGATCTTGGCTATGATGTGGTAAAAGAGAAAAAGGAATTTGCGATTACTGGCATGACCTGTGCTGCCTGTGCAACAAGGATAGAAAAAGGGTTAAATAAGATGGATGGGGTGAGCATGGCTAATGTGAATCTAGCACTTGAAAGTGCGACCGTCGAATATGATCCTTCCGAAGCCTCCCCAATGGACATCATTCAACGGGTGGAGAAGCTGGGTTATGGGGCGATCATCAAGGAAGATAAAATGGAATTAGTGAATTTCCGTCAGAAAGAAATTCAAAAACAAAAGAATACATTCATCTTTTCGGTCATTTTTTCTTTTCCATTGTTATGGGCGATGGTAAGCCATTTTAGTTTTACTTCGTTTATCTATATGCCTGATTTCCTCATGAATCCGTGGGTACAGATGGCATTCGCTACCCCCGTGCAATTTCTGATTGGAAAGCAGTTTTATGTAGGAGCTTATAAAGCCTTGAAAAATAAAAGTGCCAATATGGATGTATTAGTCGCGATGGGAACATCCGCTGCCTATTTTTACAGTGTTTATCAGGCGATCATCTCGATGGGGTCCCATCACAATACGGCACAGCTTTATTTCGAAACTAGTTCGATTCTTATCACCCTCATTCTTTTAGGGAAGCTGTTTGAAGCGAAAGCAAAAGGACGTTCTTCCGAGGCCATCAAAAAATTGATGGGGCTTCAGGCCAAAACGGCATTGGTTTTAAGAAATGGGGAAGAACGTGAAATACCACTTGAAGAAGTCATCGTGGGGGATACGATTTTGGTGAAGCCGGGTGAAAAAATCCCTGTCGACGGAGAAGTGGTTGAAGGGAACTCTGCCGTCGATGAATCCATGTTAACGGGTGAAAGCATTCCAGTCGATAAAACAAACGGGGATACTGTAATCGGTTCAACATTGAATAAGAATGGGTTTCTCAAAATGAAAGCGACAAAAATCGGAAGGGATACAGCTCTTTCCCAAATCATCAAAGTCGTCGAAGATGCTCAAGGTTCGAAAGCGCCGATTCAACGTCTTGCGGACCAAATTTCCGGTGTCTTCGTTCCCATTGTAGTCGGCATCGCTCTTTTAACTTTTCTGGTTTGGATGATTTGGGTTAACCCTGGAGAATTCACCCCGGCTTTTGAAGCGATGATTGCAGTGCTAGTCATAGCCTGCCCATGTGCTCTAGGTCTGGCCACTCCCACATCCATCATGGCAGGATCAGGTCGGGCCGCCGAATTCGGCATCTTATTTAAAGGCGGGGAACATCTGGAAACCACTCATCATATTGATACGGTCATCTTGGATAAAACGGGAACGGTAACGAATGGCACCCCAGTGCTGACCGATGTCCTCATCGAGAATGGAATGGAGGAAGAACAGTTTTTATCACTAATCGGTGCAGCTGAAAAACAATCTGAACACCCTCTTGCGCAATCGATCGTTCAAGGAATTCAATCAAGACAGATATCACTTGCTGCGGTTGAGGAATTTGAAGCGATTCCTGGATACGGGGTGAGAGCTGTAGTGGATCAAAAAGAGTTATTCGTCGGAACGCGCAAATTGATGAAGCAAAATAACGTCGATATTACAAAAGCGCTAACAGCGATGGAAGAATTTGAAGAGCAAGGGAAGACGGCAATGCTCGCTAGCATAGAAGGTGAATATGCAGGACTCATTGCCGTTGCGGATACGATAAAAGATACCTCGCTAACGGCGATTGAAAGGTTAAAAGCAATGGATATCCAGGTCATCATGATAACCGGGGATAATCAAAGGACAGCAAATGCCATCGGCAAGCACGTTGCCATTGACCATGTGATTGCAGAAGTCCTTCCTGAAGGGAAAGCGGAAGAAGTGAAAAAACTGCAGGCCGCCGGAAAAAGAGTGGCAATGGTCGGAGATGGGATAAATGATGCTCCCGCGCTGGCACTAGCCGATATAGGAATGGCGATAGGAACGGGGACGGACATAGCCATGGAAGCTGCCGATATCACTTTGATCCGGGGTGATTTGAACAGTATTGCTGATGCAATCCTCATGAGCAGGAAGACGATGAGAAATATCAAACAAAACCTCTTCTGGGCTTTTGCCTATAATGTAATCGGAATACCAATTGCGGCAATCGGACTGCTTGCCCCGTGGTTAGCGGGTGCTGCCATGGCCTTCAGTTCCGTGTCAGTAGTATTGAATGCACTTCGCCTTCAAAGGATAAAGCTTTAAAGATCATGTAACATATAATGAAGGCAATTTTACTGACTGAATATAGCCATTCTACGAACGTATGGATTTTAATCATCCAAATTAAGCCGATGATTCCCTGGCAAGGGGATCATCGGCTTTCATCTGGAATGAGCGGCATGTTACAGCGAATCCTATAGGTTGTCAAACCGCTTATTTTAAACAGTAAAATACATAATCTGTAGGTGTGCCACTCTCGCCTTGTTGGTGGAGCATCGCTGATACATTACCGCGATGATAGGTCCCATGATTCACTACATGATGGATGAGGTCGGCAAGTACAAACTCACAAACCCCCATTTTGGGATGTTCGGTTACAATGGTCCGTTCAAGATCAGGCTGCGAAGTAAGAAAATTGTCATAATCCTTTGCAAGTTCACCATATGAGGATTCCAGTTCATTTAATGAGATTCCGTCCACTTCTTTCCGCCGCTGTTCAACTATCTTAAAAGTTTCTTGAACTGTGCTTCCTTTCATTATTTCCAACCAGGTAATATCAGTTGCGTAAAGGTGAACTAGGACTTCCTTGATGGATGGAAAGACACTTTTTATCGTGTCTCCATAGACTCCGTCCGGTAATTGTTTTAGGTTGTGGAACACTTGCTGATTAGCCCAAACGTGGTAATCATACATTTTCTTGGCACGGTTATTTTCCATTTTCTCACTCCTTCAATTGTTACATATCCTTTTCGACATAATTTAAAGAATACCTTTATCAAAGGCTGATTTCATAGTTCTCAATACTAATCTAATCTTTGTGTCTATAGTTTACATAAATGACCTTCTCTCCAGGCATTAGTTCTACAACGTAAACATTATTTTGATATTATAAAGTTTTTAGTAGAGGTCTGATAATTTGTCCATGCAAATGTTTCGTTTTATACATACCATGGAAAAGGTGCTATCTTACTACTGTTATGCCATCAATGTGTTTGGTTCACCACTGTTAAGGGGGTCTATCCACTTTTGATAATATTTCAGAAGAGCCGAGTTTTATCAAGTAGGGAATCCATAGACATGAAGTAATAATGATGGTGATAAAACAAACTTGATAGATATGCAACCAATTGTCAATCAGGGATGGAAAGCATAACCAGTGATTAGAAGTACGGTTAATTCATGCGAACAACCTGAAAAGCTGGCAAGGTCAAAGAACATGACAATACAGAGGGTGTGTTATGGGTTGTAATACACAACCTTATAGACTCATGAGATTCTTGATATTGTTAGCGAATTTTTTGATAGAAAAATAGAACCGTCATTAATTCCAATCAGGGATTGGGATCTGGTTTTATTCTATAACTGACGGGGCCGATTTTCGGGATGGAAGAGTGTGAAAATTCGCTTTATTTTCAAGTATTGTTAAAAATAATAATAACTCTTATCGAGAGGTGGAAAAAAATGAAAGCAGATGCCGTTTTTGAAGGTGGGGGGGTCAGGGGAATTGCTTTTATTGGAGCGATTCAAGCAATGGAAGAGGAAAAAGTCGAATGGGAAAGACTTGCTGGGACATCAGCAGGAGCAGTAATAGCTGCTCTTTTGGCTAGTGGCTATAAAAGCCATGAAATTAGAGAACGGTTTAGTGAAATCAATTACTCAAAGATGCGAGGCAGGACAATTTTGAATCGAATTCCCATTTTGGGCTTCTTTTTGGAACTTATGTTTCATCTTGGAATTTACAAAAACGATTATTTGGAGACGTGGGTGGATTCTCTTCTTTCAGAAAAAGGGATTAAGACATTCGCTGATCTTCCAGACGGAAAGTTGAAGATAATTGCTTCTGATGTTTCGAATGGCCAGATGCTTATTTTGCCGGATGATTTGGTCCGCTATGGGATGTCTCCTGCTGATTTAAAAGTTTCAACTGCCGTAATGATGAGTGCCTCCTTACCATTTTTCTTCCGTCCGGTTATTTGGAAATCAAAAGACCGGAAAAAATCCTACATTTTAGATGGTGGTTTACTTAGTAACTTCCCAATATGGATATTTGATACAGACAATCCTCGTTTTCCAACTTTCGGATTCCATTTTGTGAAAGATGAAGTTAATATAGATCCGGTTATACCAACGCCAATCCACCTTTTCAAAAATATATTTAAAACGATGCTTCAAGCCCATGATTTACGACATATGAACAAAGAAACGATTGAACGTACGATTCAAATTCCTACTGGCAGCATCAACGCAACGGATTTTGAACTGAATGAGGATGAATTCGACTTTCTCTATAAATCAGGTTATACTTCTGCAAAAGAATTTTTGTCAAATTGGGATTTTGAACAATATAAGGTCAAACGCATGCAAAGAGTAAAAAATGAGTAGAAACATTCCTCTATCATTTGAGGGGGGAAAGCGAGGGACAAGGAGCTGTTACAACGGCTCTTTTTTTATTGAACTAACGAATCAATAGTTTAATATGAGGCATAGTTGTCTTGAGCTTTTTAAAAGCAATAAGTGTAACTGCGAAATATAATATATTAATTTTGATATTGCTTAACAAATATTATGAAAGCATTTAAATGTATGAGGAAATGATACTTTTAAAAATTATTAGAAGTCATAATAAATAGTATCTTTTACGACGACTATGTGAACCAGTCAAAGAATTGTCCGAACATAAAAAACTACTTCTTTAGAAAAGAATCTTGACCGAGACATATTCCAAGTTTGAATGAAGTCATAAAAACCCACAGCTTATAAAAGAGGTAACGATAATTCAATAATGATTCTTAAGACCCTTATTTTTTATATTTTTTTATAAAAATAAAATAAATATAGTTATATTTTCGTGCTAATGTTAATATAAAGTGGTAGATAATACCTGATCGTGGAAAGGAGAGGATTTTATAATATAAACAGATATAGAAATCGGAATTGTGCCCGCCTCAGCCTTCAGCCTTAAAACCTTGTCCTTCAGCCTCTACTTAGATCATTCCATAAACAGCATCTTCTATGAGAGAGAATTTATTTCTTAAATGTAAGAAAAATGTTAAGAAAAAAATCTACTAGAAGGGGAATAGAATATTATGAAGAATATATTTGCCTTTTCATTATCTTTGATTATTTTATTTAGTTTTGTAGCTCCTTCCTTTGCAAGTATAGAAGTTAGCAACGAGACATCGAAACAACAAGCAGTAAACGAACATGCCTATTCTTTTAATGAACTAGAAATAATAAGTAATACAATTTTAACGGAGCAAGAGATTGAAAATCTATATAATGAAGTTATGAGTATTAATTCACTAAACTCTGGTGGTATAACTGCATATGGACCTATTTCAGGTGGCTCAACAAAAACTGAAATAGCTCCTATTTATAGAACCTACAAAAATACCGGTGTAAATGAAGCCAAAAATCTAATTTTTGCATATATGATGAAAAAGATTCCTAAAAAATTGACAGATAGTGTATTCGCTAATTGGCTTTTTGTAAAGTTAAATAGCTGGTCCAAAATTAGTCCAACTTATGTGGGTTCTTGGGTATCAAGTTCATATAGCACTGCAGAAAAGAAAAGAAATTATCATGCGACAGTGGTTCATTACGGCAAAAGTAATTACACATCACCTAAATCAGTTCAATATTTCCAATGCAATTACTGGTTTGGGAAATAATAAATCGAGGAAATGGGGAATAAGATGAATTTGAAAATATTATTGAGAATAGGTATCTTTTTATTATTTTCTTTTCTTATGATTTTTGATTATTTCCCTCATCTCGTTCTCAAAGACATTCCTAAAACTGCATTGACAATTGGAATGGTCTCATTAGCGGTTGTCTATATTGTCATTAATCGAAAGACTGAAAAAGATTGTGAAAATTCATTAATTGGAGAAGCAGTATTTATTTTTTATATGTTGGTGCTAATAGGAGTATTAACGGTAATGGGCGGAAAATCTACTGTAGGAATCTCTTTGAATAATCCTATGTTGTGGTTTGTTTTATTATTAACAATCGTTGATATGACCGTAAGATATAGGAAAATGAATGCTTAGGGAACGCTAGACTTATGAAATTGGGGAATTTCCGGACGAAAAAACAGTCAGTTTCATTTCCCTAGTTTTCCAACGTTTTTTCTAGTTCCTGGATTATATGTAAAGTTTTTGGTGAAGTGATCCAATGTTTCAATGCCGTATTTATTAATTCTTTCCTCATTGGCTCTATTTTTTTATGTAGCAGTCCCATAATGTTCAATGAAAATCCCCTCAAAACCTAACTGGATCAATACTTGGACGTCCTTTCTCTGAATACATATCTTTCACTAAATCATAAATGAAAGAGAAATCAATGGAAGTCTCCACTTTACGAACTCAATGGTTTGCCTGCACCAGTGGGTCTAAAGTAATCATTTCAAGTTGATCTCGCTGAATAGAATCATGTTTAGAAAGCAAACTCATCATCTCAAGTTTTAATAGATCTATTTTAAAACAAAAATGACTGTTGGCAAAAGGAGTATCCAAATTTTTTTAACATAGTTGACTGGAACGGAAGGTGCGAGACTCCTGCGGGAATAACGAGTCCATGGGAGACCCCACAGGCGCAAGTGCGCCGAGGGCGGACCGCCCGCGGAAAGCGAGTGCCCTACGTTCCAATCAACGTCCAAATTTCTACAGTCTGAGGCATCCATTCATTTTGGATGCTTTTTAATTAGGAAGAGTGATGATGTTAACAATTATCTAATGATTTAGCGGATATTACATAAAAATTAGTCACGAGTCCAAGAAAAGTATAAGAGGTAAGAGAAATATGCTGCAAAACTGCACCGTGACAATTAAAAATAATCTCAAATAATTCCGAGTGATGGTTTCTGCAGTTGTAATGATCCCATGAAGTATTAGTAGAAAAATCAAATTAGGTTTCATTCCTGTTTTTAGACATAATCTAAATCATTTTCTTTTTCATTTCGCAAGTAAATTCAACAGTCTATCCAGTTCCTGGCTTTTATGTAATGTTTTTGGGGCAGTAAATCCATATATCAATCCGGTGGTTATTAATTCTTTCCTCAACATTTCAATTTTTTCATGTAATTCTTCCATACTCTCCAATGCAGAATCCCTCAAGTACTTTCTTTTTTAGTTTTGAAACTATTATTACATAAATTAGGATGTTTTTAAATGAAAGGTGAGTATTTACTTATGAAATATTGTTAAGTATTTATTAGTCCGATTTTGGAAAAAAATGAGGATTCCTATACTTCCTTCGAATCTAAGGGTTTCTACAACGATGAAATTACAGCCAATTAATGGCGATCTTTTTTTATTCTACTATTTCACCCGCTTCTTTGCGCTTATATATACAGATTGGAAGTTATAAATTTTTAAAAGTTTTTTGTAAAAATAGCCCATGGAAGTCATTTGTAACGATTAAATAAATGATTCGTTAAGAGAACTAGGATGAAAGACTGTCGTTATATGTAAAAGTTTGTAGGTCTATGTAAATGCATGGGCGAATCAAAACTCTTTTTGCATTCAATGGGTACCATAAGTCCTGACTAAAAATTCCTAATTGGGAATTTTTTGATTTACACATCTTCATACACCATTAAAAATGGCCTTCTATACTTGAACCAGATTCAAATAATAGGAGGGAAAGATCAATGAATAATGATAGAGCGATGGATGAATTAATTAAGAATTGGAGCGAATTAGGTAAGAATATGGACCGCCGGAACTTTATCCAGGGAGCAAGTAAGCTTGCTGGACTATCATTAGGTCTTGCCCTTGCCCAATCAATGGGCGGGATTGAAGTGAATGCTGCCCCGAAATTCAGTGATTATCCATTTACTCTCGGTGTAGCTTCAGGTGATCCGCTCTCGGATAGTGTAGTTTTATGGACAAGGTTGGCACCTGATCCGTTGAATGGCGGAGGAATGCCAAAAGAAGCCATTTCCGTTAAATGGGAAGTGGCAAAGGATGAGAATTTCAGAAAGATTGTCCAGCAAGGCAAGGAAATAGCCAGGCCGGAACTTGGCCACTCCGTTCATGTGGAAGTAAGCGGGTTAAAACCGGATAAGGTCTATTTTTACCGTTTTAAAAGCGGCGGGGAAGTAAGTCAGACTGGGAAAACGAAAACACTTCCGCCAATAGGTTCAAGTGTTTCGAGCTTGTCATTCGCGTTTGTTTCATGCCAGCAATTTGAGCATGGTTATTATACGGCCTATAAACATTTGGCAAAAGAAGATCTGGATATTGTCTTCCACCTTGGCGATTATATATATGAATATGGACCAAATGAATATGTTTCCTCTACAGGTAATGTCCGTGTACATAGTGGTCCGGAGATCATTACACTTGAAGATTATCGGAATAGATACGCACAATACCGCTCTGATACCCATTTAAAAGCGGCACACGCAGCTTTCCCATGGGTCGTGACTTGGGATGACCATGAAGTTGAAAACAATTATGCAAATGTCATCCCGGAAAAAGGACAATCGGTAGAAGCTTTCATCAAGAGAAGGGCCGCCGCTTATCAGGCTTACTATGAGCATATGCCCCTTCGTAAATCATCTTTGCCTAAGGGAGCGGATATGCGCTTATACCGAAATTTCACATATGGCGACCTGGCCTCTTTCTTTGTATTGGATTCACGTCAATACCGGGATGATCAGGCAAACGGTGATGGAAGTTCACCGCAAACGCCTGAGTCACTTGATCCGAAACGGACATTACTAGGTCCAGAGCAGGAACAGTGGCTAACTGACAATCTATCAAAATCAAAAACGAAGTGGAATGTTCTGCCTCAGCAGATTTTCTTTGCACAACGGAATTATGGAACACCAACCGCTCCAAAATTCAGCATGGATTCCTGGGATGGTTACCCGGCTGCACGAGATCGCTTAATTGATGTAATCAAAAGAAACAACATGGAAAATCTGGTCGTGTTGACCGGTGATGTACATGCAAGCTGGGCCGCCAATTTAAAGGCGGATTTCGATGATCCAAATTCAAAGATTTTCGGTGTGGAGTTTGTCGGCACTTCGATCACATCTGGTGGAAATGGTGCGGATAAGCGTGCGGACACGGATAAAATACTAAGCCAGAATCCGCATATAAAGTTCTTTAATGATTACAGGGGATATGTCCGATGCAAAGTAACACCAGAACAATGGAAGGCGGATTACCGTGTAGTCCCATTCGTGACAGAACCAGGTGCGGATATATCGACAAGAGCATCCTTTGTTTTTGATAAGGATCAAACAGGGCTGCGAAAGGTTGCATCAGCAGCGGTTAAGGAAGGTGTACAAAAAACGAACGAAGTCGAGGAAGATCGGACACGTGCCCATAATCGCGCACACGAAAAACAAAGAATGAAAAAGCAGGGGAAAGTGACTAATTGATAGGGAACCTTATGATGCATGACAAAAAATAGCAAAGAAAAATGAGAAGATCAAAGGAGTGAGTAAGAATGCTTTCAAATATAGGAATACCCGGTTTGGTGATCGTCCTCGTGATTGCACTGATTATTTTTGGACCGTCCAAGCTGCCGGAAATAGGCCGTGCATTTGGCCGGACATTGTCCGAATTCAAAAGTGCAACCAAAGGATTGGTGAATGATACAGAAAAAGAAGATGAAAACGAGAATAAAGCCGCATTGAGGGCTGTTAAAAAAGAGGGATGAATTTAATGGGTTAGAGCGGGCGGAAAGACTCGCCTGCTCCTTTTCATGAGAAGGGTTCGAGGGGAAGAGCTATTTGCAGCAAATAATATGTCTAAAAAGGAGGAGTGAAAGTGGAGGGGAAGGATTTACACGTTATTGAACATATGGAGGAACTCCGAAGCAGAATCATTAAAACACTGATAGGTTTTCTGGCTTTTTTCATAGTGAGTTTCATATTCGTACAGGATATTTATGAACTGCTCATTAAGGATTTGGAAGGAAAGCTTGCCGTGCTCGGTCCAAGTGAGATCCTGTGGGTTTACATGATTATCGCTGCGGTTTGTGCAATAGCTGCAACGATTCCGCTAGCAGCCTATCAGTTATGGCGCTTTGTGGCTCCAGCGCTGAAACCGGAAGAGAGAAGAGTTACATTTCGGTTCATACCCGGGCTCTTCATTCTATTCATCACCGGTATCTCATTTGGATATTTTGTGTTGTTTCCAATAGTGCTGGGTTTCCTCACTTCCCTATCGGCCGGGCAGTTCGAGATGATGTTCACAGCTGAAAAGTATTTCCGGTTCATGATTAATTTGATCTTACCTTTCGGGATTTTATTCGAGATGCCGCTTGTGGTCATGTTCCTGACCAGATTAGGCATCATCAATCCAACAGTGTTGAAAAAGTCACGTAAGATTTCTTATTTCATCCTGGTTGTCATCTCGATCCTGATTACGCCTCCTGATATAATTTCGGACATTTTGGTTATCGTCCCTTTGCTTGTGCTTTATGAAGTGAGTGTACAGCTGTCCAATATGGTTTACCGAAAAAGGCTAATGAAAGATGAGGCAGCCTTGCCTGTAACATGAAATGGCTGATCCACTACCTAAGAAACATTTCTTGGGAAATAGTTATTGAACACTAAAAAGTTGAGGAGCATATCCCTCAACTTTTTTTATTGCAGAATAATACTTTTGGAAATGATTAGGGGTCATGCTGGATGACATCTTCGAACTAAGTCTGTTGAAGCGAGTATACGATGTGATTATGAAAGGGGGGATTATGTTTTACTCTGTAAAAGCCTTCTCCTTGTCCTGCCTTGGGGAATTCAAATCAAATCATTCATGTAAATCAAAGGTTTTGTAAAGCGTTTAAAGGTATTCATAAGGTACATAAGTTGTACAGAAATACTGTAGTGCCTTAATGATTATGTAGTAAAAAGGAACATCTTCAAGTTTCAATGGGGATGTTTTATTTTATTTTTTAGAAGGAGAGAGGATTCTGGTTAGCGAATTATTGTATTCACTTGAACAGCTAAATGCATTCTGCGTATAATCATTCCAAACTATCGAAAGCGAAAAGGATCGAATAAAAGGTGAATGTGCATCTATCGTTCAAGTATAAATATATATTTAGGGGGGAAAAAACATTATCAAAATATCGAACAGGATGGTGAGAGTTTATGAAGGATTTATTGAAAATTATTGCAGGAAACATTTCCATGACCTTTGCCTATGCTTATTTAATCGTTCCCAATGAAATTATTAATGGCGGGGTAACTAGCTCGGCATTATTATTGAATGCATTATGGGGTTATAACATTGCCATGCTCGCCAATTTCGTTACAGGATTACTGTTAATCATTTGTTTAGTTTTTCTAGGGAAAGAGTACTTTTTTAAGTCGATCGTAAGTTCCCTTAGCTACATGGTTTTTTTTAATTTTTTTTATTCATTGAACGTAAATTTTGATATGAATATCGTTTTAGTGATTTTCATTTCGTCGATTTTAATAGCGATAGGATATTATTTATGTATAACAGCAAATGCCTCCACTGTTGGCTTTGACGTGATCGCCTTAATTTTACATCACAAAAATGAAAAAATAGATATTGCAGTGACAATAAGGATTATTAATCTTATCGTACTGGTATTGGGCCTTCTTGTTTACGGTTATGCATCGATTGTTAAGGGAATAGCTTTTACATTGTTTTTTTCATACCTTTTAAAGAAAATGCTGGATAGGAAGCAGAAGGCAGTAAAGTCAGCAACTGAAAGTGTATTGGATGAAACCCCAAGGGTTACAGAAGTAAAATAAATAAAATTGCAGACTTAAAGGAGACCGTTTGTTTTACTTGAAAACTTTCATTTTGTTATCTAAATATTCTGATTTTTAAATTGACTTTAAAAAAATCAGAGTGTATTATACACATAGAAAGTGGTACTAACATCATGACGTAGTGATGTTAGATCCGCTTTGGATTTCAAAATAGCCTTAAGGAAGGAGGACTAGTGATATAGAATCTTAAGTTCATAGCGTCTTACCCTGTGTTGTTTGTAAATGCCACGTTTCCAAGTTCCCACTATCTTTGTGAAAGTGTAAAGGACAGGCAGCTTAAAAGCCTGTTTTTACATTCAAGTAGCGATTATCTTAGTGATTCCCCAAAATATTGAAAGTTGGTGGAGGGTATGAAACATCAACAGGAAGAACTGAAACCAGGTCTGAAACAAAGGCATTTAACGATGATATCTTTGAGTGGTGTCATAGGCGCTGGTTTATTCGTAGGAAGTGGTATCATTATTGGTCAAACGGGCCCCGGGGCGATATTATCATATGTTTTGGCAGGCTTGATCGTTGTTTTAGTCATGAGGATGCTTGGGGAAATGGCCACAGTGAATCCCAATACTGGATCTTTTGCCGTTTATGCAAGAGAGGGGATAGGTGAATGGGCCGGTTTTACAACAGGTTGGTTATATTGGTTCTTTTGGGTTATCGTAATTGCTTTGGAAGCAACGGCTGGAGCAGCAATCATACACAGCTGGCTTCCTTCCGTTCCCGTCTGGGTCATAAGTCTATCATTGATCATCCTATTGAAAATGACGAATATTTTTTCCGTAAAATCGTTTGGTGAGTTCGAATACTGGTTTTCAATCATTAAGATAATCAGTATCATACTATTTTTGTGCCTTGGTGTGGCAGTGATATTAGGGTTTATCCCAACGATAAAACCACCTGGCGTTTCCAATCTTTTGAATTTTGGCGGTTTTATTCCAAATGGGCTAAGTTCTGTCCTTGTTGGCGTCGCAATTGTTTTTCATGCATTTGTTGGAGTGGAGATTCCAGCGATTGCCGCGGGTGAAACCAGTGATCCGGTTAAATCAGTTAGAAGTGCATTGAATAGTGTGGTTTGGCGAATCCTGATTTTCTATATTGGGTCCATCGCCATACTAGTGACGCTATTACCATGGAATTCGGCTTCTTTGCTGAAAAGTCCATTTGTTGCCGTACTTGAAATGCTGGGAATCCCTTCTGCTGCCCTGATCATGAATATAGTGATTCTCATTGCATTGCTTTCCTGTTTGAATTCGGGATTATATACGAGTTCACGAATGTTATTTTCACTTGCACAAAAGGGTGACGCCCCAAAGATATTTTCTAAAGTGAGCAAGAACGGCGTACCAATATTTGCTGTAGTCGGCTCTACTTTATTCGCCTTTATCAGCACCATTTTCAGTTATGTTTCACCTGATAAAATCTTTTTCTTTTTAGTGAATTCCTCGGGCGGAGTCGGAATTCTTGTTTATCTGGCCATTGCGGTTTCCCATCTCCGATTAAGGAAGAGAATGGAGAAAGAAAATCCCGGAATTTTTAAGATCAAGATGTGGTTATTCCCGTATTTGACTTATGCAACCATAATTTCCATGATTTCCGTATTAATATTAATGGCCTTTATCGATTCGCAGCGTCCACAGTTCATCTTTACCATGCTATTTAGCTTGATCGTTATTTGTTCATTCTTTTTCATTCGGCGAAAAAAAGCGAAGTATATGGAGAATGAATTAAATATTGTTTCTGGTTCCCCTAATTCTGAAAAGTTATAGCTTTGGCTCTGAACCATTGGCTTAATTTAAGGTTACTTCTATGGAATTCCTCAGACAAAATTCTTCAATCACTAATCAGCTAGAATATGATTTCCCATTGAAAAAGAGAGTTGTGCCAATAAGTGCTTGGTGCCATCTGTCTTTTAAATCATGAAGGAGGGATTATGTTGAATGGTTTTCGTGTAATAACTTATGGGGTTGTCCTTGGAGTCATATTGCTGTCAGGCTGCAATAATTCAGAAAAACCAGACGAGGTTCAACAAGAAAAAAGTCCAGTCATGAATGAAAATCCGGATGCAAATACGGGTGAAACCAAAAATGAAGAGCTTATTAAAAAAGGTGTCGGCGATGTGATTCAATCCATAAAAGGATTGGAAACAGAAATAAGTACAGAGGCGGATACAAAGAAAATTCAAGAAATGGGAAAGGAAATCAGTTCTGTTTGGGATTCGATAGAAAAGCAAGTGGAAGATGAATACCCAAATTGGTATGAAAGGATCGAGAAAAACCTTTACCCATTAATTGGGGAGTCAGGGAATCCGGAAAAGGACCTTGAAAAGATTAAACGACTCTCTGTAGCTACTAAAAAAGATCTACAGTTATTTTTGGAAGAAGTGAATTGAATTCTCTTCATACCCGGATTTAGCACGTTTGGTGATTTTGGAGGAGGTAAGATGAGGAGGGAGCATAGATTGCAAAGGGCAAAAGAATGCAAAGAGGTTCAGGCAGTGATATTCGATTGGGCAGGAACGACGGTAGATTATGGTTGTTTTGCGCCGGTCCAAGCATTTGTTGAGATATTCAGGATAAGGGGGATAGATATTACCATTAAGGAAGCAAGGGAACCTATGGGTTTATTGAAAATGGATCATATTATGGAACTACTGAAAATGAAACGAATTTCTAATTCATGGATTGCTAAATTCGGGAAAGAACCGGACGAAAGAGATCTAAATTCATTATATAAGGACTTTGAGGCTTTGCTTTTTAAGGTTCTAAAGGATAACGCCAAGCCAATACCCGGCGTAATTGAATTAGTCGGCCGTTTAAGGCAGCAAGGAATAAAAATCGGTTCGACAACAGGGTATACTCGTGAAATGATTGATGTTGTTAAAGAAGAGGCGAAAAAATGGGGCTATCAACCCGATTCCATCGTTGCGTCTACCGAAGTGCCAACAGGAAGGCCCGCCCCTTGGATGTGCTTTAAGACGGCGATGAATCTCCAAGTGTATCCACTCAGCAAAATCGTTAAAGTGGGAGATACGATCAGTGATATCAAAGAAGGCATTTCTGCGGGAATGTGGACTGTTGCCGTATTGAAAGGCGGCAGTGAAATCGGACTTTCAGAAGCAGAAATCAATGAAATGGAACCTTATGATCTGCAAAAACGGATGAAAAATGCAGAAAACCGCTTTTTGAATGCAGGTGCCGATTTCGTAATTGATGAAATAGGTGATTTATTGGAGATCATCGATAGGATCAACTACAGATTGACAGAAAAAAAGGATATATTTATTGGTTAAAAAAGAGTCAAATACATGAGTTAGTGACAATGATGGTCGGAGGTTTAAATTAATTCAAAATATTCAAATTATTTATTGACTGTTATGCCTAATGGTAGTATTATACATCTTATAACTGGTACGGACGTCACTACGTCATTATCAGAAATAAATATAAATTAAGGAGAATGTGCTATGGTCGAAACAAAAATGTTAAGAGGTACGAAAGTTAAAATGACACCAAGTGAAGCCATCGTTGAGACATTAGTGGCCGAGGGAGTTAAACATATCTCGGGAATTCTGGGATCTGCTTTCATGGATATGCTTGATTTATTGCCAACTGCCGGCATTCGTTTCATTGGTGTCCGCCATGAACAAAGTGCAGCACATATGGAAGATGCCTATTGTCGTGTCTCTGGTGTTGCAGGAGTTGTCATCGGGCAAAACGGACCAGGAATGACGAATATGGTCACCTCTGTTGCAGCGGCCAATCAAGCTCATACTCCAATGGTGGTCATATCACCCTCAGCTGGTACACCTACAGTTGGATGGGATGGTTTCCAGGAATGCGATCAGGTTTCCATCTTCAAGGCAATCACGAAAGAAACGGTTAGAGTGACACACCCAGGCCGGGTCGCTGATTGCCTTAGGACAGCATTTCGGATTGCCTATGCCGAGAGGGGACCGGTTTTATTCGATATCCCGCGTGATTACTTCTATGGCGAAGTGGAGGATCAAATACTTCAGCCACATCAATATCGCGTAGATGAAAGGGGCTGCGGATCTTCTGCATCCTTGGATAGAGCGGCAGAAATTTTAGCAGAAGCTGAGTATCCGGTCATCATTTCTGGTAGGGGAACGGTTGATTCCGATGGCATTGAGGAAATTAAGAATATTGCAGAATATTTAACAGCTCCGGTAGCTGTCTCCTATATGCATAATGATGCATTTCCTGCTGATCATCCATTGTCAGTCGGCCCAATCGGTTACATGGGTTCAAAGGCTGCCATGAATACACTTAAGAAAGCGGACGTCATATTGGCGGTAGGCACAAGATTATCGGTATTTGGAACGCTGCCATGCTATGACATTGATTATTTCCCTAAAGATGCGCAAATCATCCAAATAGATATTAACCCAAGGCAAATAGCGAGGACGCACCCTGTGGAAGTCGGGATCATCGGGGATGCCCGCGAAGCGAGTCGTGAAATCTTGAAACGGTTGAAGGCTAGTAAACCAAACCTAAAACAAGAAAAAGAGCGGATAGTAGAAGTTACGAATGAAAAACAAAAATGGGAAGAAGAATTGGTGAAACTTGCGATGATCGATGGGACCCCGATCAATCCGCGTCGAGCCCTATTGGAATTGACTAAAGTGTTGCCTGAAAATGCCATCGTTACTACAGATATCGGTAATGTATCTTCAACTGCAAACGCTTACTTAAAATTCAATCAGGGACGCAGGCATATCGCTGCGCTAACATTCGGGAATACGGGATTTGCTTACCCATCCGCACTGGGTGCCAAATTAGCTGAGCCGAATACGCCTGTTTTAGCCATTGTTGGAGATGGCGCGTGGGGCATGAGCTTACATGAAGTGAGTACGGCCGTTGAAGAAAACATACCGGTCATAGCATGTGTCTTCAATAATAATGCATGGTGCGCAGAGAAAAAGAATCAAGTCGATTTTTATAATAACCGTTTTGTAGGGGCGGATATCCAAAATCCTGATTTTGCAGAAGTCGCCCGATCAATGGGTGCTGTAGGTATTAGGGTGGAAAAAGCTGACGAGTTAGGCTCTGTCATTGAAAAAGCAATAAAATCAAACAAACCGACTGTCATTGATATACAAGTGGATGGAACACAATTGGCTCCGCCATTTAGAAAAGATGCATTAAAAATGCCTACTAGATTATTAGAAAAATATTCTCATTTAGATTATAAAAACTGGGATAAATAAGAGTGTGAAAAAGGTGATAGGACAGCTGCGGTGACTTGGTGAACTATTTGGGTCATCGCACCATCACCAATTCGCTTTAAAAGGTCTGTAACAGCATGGGAACTTAACTTAATGCATTCAATGAAAAATAAGGGGGTTTCAATGGTGAAGATGGAAACTGAAACGAAAGACCTTGTTCAAATGGATAAAGATCATTTATGGCATGCGATGCATCGCTATAATGAGAAGGATGCTCCCATGATGGCTACAGAAGGATCCGGCTCATGGTTCACAGATACTAAAGGGGATAAATATTTAGATGGTGTTTCCGGTTTATGGTGCTTGAACCTTGGTCACGGACGAAAAGAGATTGCCCAGGCAGCCTATGAACAAATGATTAACTTATCTTACTTCCCTTTAACGTTAAGTCATAAGCCGGCAATCGAATTATCTGCAAAAATAAGTGAACATTTAAAGGGCTCTTATACAACTTTTTTTACGAACAGCGGCTCTGAGGCGAATGAGACAGCTTTTAAAATAGCCAGGCAATATCATTCCCAAAATGGCAAGCAGGGTAAATACAAGTTCATCTCAAGGTATAGAGCTTATCATGGCAATACTTTTGGCGCGCTAAGCGCAACTGCACAGGCTAATCGGAGAGTGAAATATGATCCGGCCGTTCCAGGTTTCCTGCATGTGCCGCCACCGTACAGTTATCGAAGCCCGTTTGGGGAAAACGTTGAAAACTCCGATTTGCTTGCAGCTGAATATATCGATCAGGTCATTAACTTTGAAGGAGCTGAGACGGTAGCGGGTGTAATCCTTGAACCAATCATCTCTGGTGGCGGGGTCCTTATTCCTTCAAAAGAATACTTAACGAGGGTTTCGGAAATTTGTAAGAAGCATGATGTTCTATTGATTGTGGATGAAGTGGTTTCAGGTTTTGGAAGAACCGGAAAAATGTTTGGGTTCATGCACTCAGATGGGGTTCAACCGGATATTGTTACGATGGCAAAGGGTTTGACCAGCGGTTATCTTCCACTTGGAGCAACGGCAGTGAATTCCAGGATTTATGAGAAATTCAAAGAGAACGGAAATTTAAATCATTTCAGACATGTGTCAACTTATGGAGGCCATCCTGCATCTTGCGCAGTTGCGCTAAAGAACATTGAAATCTTGGAAAATGAAAACATCGTTCAACGAGTATCTGAACTTAGTGAATCGACACTAAATGAGCTCTTTGAATTGACAGCCCTGGATAAAGTAGGGGAAGTTCGAGGAGTTGGTTTTTTATATGGTATCGAATTAGTGGAAGATAAAAAGGCAAAAACGCCTGTTTCCGATGAGTTCATGGGTAAAATAATCGGGGCATGCAAGGAAAAGGGTCTTATCATCGGCCGTAATGGTGATACGGTTCCTGGATATGGTAATGTACTCATCATCGCACCGCCTTTATCTTCGACCGTTGAAGATTTACGCTTTGTCATAGAAACGGTTAAATCCGTTTTATGTGAATTATGCTAACCAAAAAGATGATGAGCTTTAGGGTGCTATCTATTATATAGAAGAATATGAAGATGGGCATGATATGTCTAGCCGATTTGACATCCATGTCCATTTTTTCATATTGGGTCTAACCGTGTGGGAAAACTGGAGAAACCGAAGTAGGAGGAAATATGCAATCACAACAAAGGTTATTGGTGGTTCTAGCACATCCCGATGATGAGTCATTCCTGTGTGGCGGAACCATTGCTAAAATGTCCGAGCAAGGTGTTCAGATAACTTTACTATGTGCGACAAAAGGCGAAATGGGCAGACGCATGGGAAATCCCATTCTTACAACAAGGGAGACATTGCCAGAACTAAGGGTAGAGGAGTTAAAAAGAGCTTGTGAAGAATTGGGGATCAGTGACCTGCGATTTTTAAACATAAGGGATAAAACGATTGAATTTGAAAGCTTCGATTTATTGGCGACGAGAATCGTAAAGGTGATTCGTGAAGTTCAACCGGAGGCACTAGTTACATTCCATGAGAAATACGGGGGGCATCCAGATCATTGTGCGATTGGCCGTGCTGCAGCATTCGCTTTCTTAAAATCCGGTGATCCCGATTTTTATCCAGATCCAGTATTTCCAGCTTTTAAGGTTCATAGTCTGTACTTTGTCCTTTGGCATGCTTTTTATGATGAATGGTTAAAGGAAAACGGGCTGAGCAGTATCACAGAAGTGAATATAGCAGGGACTTTACAGAAAAAGATCCGTGCCTTAAGGTCACATCGTTCCCAGACTTTAGCGGTTCCTGAATTGTGGGGGAATCAAAATCCAAGTTTGCCTTTTTTAAAGGAATCCGAGTATTTTATCAAAGGGGATTCACTTCCTAATATAGAAGAAAACGATTTTTTTCAAACGATTGAAAGGATGGGATGATACGTAATTTGGGGTATAGTTTTATCTGGAAAGGGGGAAGGATGTATGGAATTAGAAAAATATGAGCCACTGGAAGAAACACCTCAGGTGCAGCAAAAACCACTTCAAAATAAGGTGCTTTTGTGGCTAAGCGGTATCGCTTTCACCTTTTTTATTGCCCTTTTAGGCTTGGGGCTGTCCAAGATTTCAGGTTTCAATCGAATCGGTCCTCTTGCATGCTCTATCATCATTGCCGTGATTTATCGTCAAATTGCGGGATATCCAGAAAAGTTCCGGACGGGAATTGAATTTTCCGCTAAAAAACTTTTGCGTTTTGCCATTATTTTATACGGGTTGAAGTTAAATATCGATGTGATTTTCAATCAGGGACTGCCATTGTTGGTACGGGACATTGGGACAGTAACATTTGCCATAGTCGTGATGGTTTTGATTGCAAAGTGGATTAAGGCAGACGCCTCCATTTCCCTCCTTCTTGCTGTAGGAACCGGAATATGCGGTGCAGCAGCCATCGCGGCAATATCACCAATCGTGAAAGCGAAAGAAGAGGATACAGCCATAGGCGTCGGGATAATTGCTTTAATGGGAACACTTTTCTCCATTGCTTATACACTTTTACGTCCGATCCTTCCGCTATCTGCTTTGGATTATGGAATTTGGTCTGGGATCAGTCTACATGAAATCGCCCATGTTGCTCTGGCAGGAGCACCGGCTGGTGAAGATGCGCTAGCGATTGCACTCCTCGCAAAATTGGGCCGTGTCTTTTTACTTATCCCTTTATGTTTCATTTTTATGTATTGGATGAAAAAACGCACATCCGGGAAAATGGGCCATGATGCCAAAATTGATTTTCCTTGGTTCCTCGTCGGTTTTATAATCATGAGTTTAATAGGAAGTTATGTGTTCGGAAGATATATTACGGTGTCTCCTCTCGTAATGGATGGCATTTCCAAAACTACTACATTTATATTGACTATGGCCATGATTGGTCTGGGACTGAATGTAAGCCTGCAGGCACTGCGAACAAAAGCCATGCGTCCCCTTTTAGCCATGACCATTACCTCTTTGCTGCTTTCCATAATATCGTACTTTATCGTTTAATATATAAGCTTTCATTGTGTCCAATTAAATTTGCCTGAAACGTGATGAAGGTTGCATATAGGATAAGCCCTGAATACTTAGAGCTATTCAGGTTTTTTTATTCACTCGAAGAAAACCGGTATATGAACGCTGAAAATTCAACATAATCCTAATTTAAGGAACAAATTGAACACCGGCATGTTTGAATATTATAACTATTTGGTTTACAATATAAGAACTGATACGAACATTACGATGTCTTTTTCTGTTTGGAGGAAATTTTATGGAGCTAGACTTTAAAAATCCAATCCCTTTACATGCTCAATTGAAAACCATATTGGAAAATCAGATTTTGGAAGGTTATTATAAAGACAAAATCCCGAGTGAAAGGGAACTGATGGATATGTATTCTGTCAGCAGGAGCACTGTACGGGAAGCCGTATCCATCCTGGTTCGTGAGGGAATATTGGAAAAGAGGCATGGGAAGGGAACGTTCGTTTCCCTTAAACCTGTACAAGAATGGCTTAAGATGATAAGTTTTACGGAAACCACTAAAAGTATGGGGATTAAACTACTAGATCATGGCCGTGTAATGACACCTGAAAATATAGCTGATGCAAATGGGTTTGAGGATGAATCTTACCATATTAAAAGGCTGCGGTTACAGGGTGATGTCCCAATAGCCATTGAATTGCATTATTATTCTTTGGACCTAGGGAAAAAATTGACGAAATTCGATTTAAGTACAACCGTATTGTATGATGCACTTGAAGGAGAATTAAACATTGACTTTTGTGAAGCGGAACAAATCATAACCTGCGGCTTTCCAACAAAAGAAGATGCAGAACATTTAGGTATAGCCGAAACGATGTGCTTGCTGATTACAGAACGAATGATTTTTGATTCTGATGGTAACTTAGTAGAATATTATAAAGGGTTATTCCGATCGGATATGTACTCATTCGCAATGAAAATGTCTCGGAAGAATTGAATTTCACATGAAAAGACCTAAGCCTTTCTAAGAAGCAGAGAGGCTTAGGTCTTTTAGGTTCAAAAATCATTGAGTTAGTTCGGTTTATCTAAGAAATTATATTTAAAATGAAAAAATAGGCATGTTTTAATATAATCTATTGTTTTAATTAACTGATATACCCTTTTTCAAGATCTAGTATACCTAAGCTTGCCCAATGTTTTCAGGTGTTTGGTTTTGGAGGGCTTGCCATCCTCCAATTTAGCCGAAATAAGCCCAAGTACCACTCCAAGCAACGCACCTGCTCCCACTTCCACAGGCTGATGCCCGAGCAGTTCATTCAATTCCTTCTCACGCTCCACAAACTCAAAGCTCGGAAACTCTCCGGAAAATTTCGCCATATTATCTTCAAGATCATTCACTAGCTTGGCAATTTCGCCTGTATGGCGCCGAATCCCCTGAGCATCATACATCACAATCACGCCAAACACTGTCGCAAGCGCTGTTTCCGTATGCAGCCAGCCTTTATTCGCTGCCACATAGGATGCCAGAGCGGACACACCGGCCGAGTGCGAACTAGGCATGCCACCAGTGGTGAAAGCCTGCTTCAAGTCCCACTTTCCGGTCAGCTTATAATGCGTTAAAATTTTCAGCCCTTGCGCAATGCCGATCGCCGACAGCGCCGTTAAAATTCCCCGATTCATCTTTTCCATGAGCAACTCCTCCGCTCCAGACCAGTCCAACCCAATCCAGGATTTTTTCTTCCCTCTTTTGATACCCCAATAATAATTTTTATATGCAGCAGGTTCCATGATTATCGGCATTTAATAGCAGCCTGCTTAATGGATCAAAACAACACTTTTTTCTGTGTCCGTGTTCAATTGAAGCTAAATTTCCTAGCGGTTCTGGCTTGTTTTTTACGGAAAGGTCACCACTTAATAATAATATTTATAGGATGGATCATTTAAGGAAAATATATAACGGAAGATTATTAACATGGTGTTAAGGTGGCAATGGAATGAACAAGATCAAGGATATGAATCCAAAAGAGTTAAAAAAGATCATGACGGTAACCGAGAGAATGTCTTTCACAAAAAACTTCAGGTCCGCTACTGCTGAAGAATGGTTCGTTTTCATTCCCGGCTTTAATGATCCAGTTACCGGGGGAGCTGCTGGAAAGGCTATCGTTCACTACAACCTATATGGAAACAAAGATATGTTCATTAACACAACGGTCATACTGGATGATCCTGTTCTATTTGAGGAAGAAAATTTTCAGCTGGTTTACTCTATTTGTGATGAACTTATAAATCGTCTAGTGGGTTACGCCGATACTTTACTGTCAGTACACGCAGGTTCAAATTCTTATAATGCTGAGTACAAACGATAATGTTCCTAAGTAACAAGGAGGAAAAACACGTGCAACATAATCTTGTTCAGTCAATAATCGAACAATCAGTCATGCTTACAAATGAAGCAGATTGGGATAAGCTCGTTCAACAAGTTAATAATTCAAAATTTGTTTTGCTTGGTGAGGCATCACATGGGACATCCGAGTTTTACACGGCCCGAGTTGAAATAACAAAAAAGCTGATTCAAGAAAAAAGGTTCACCTTTGTAGCCGTTGAAGGCGATTGGCCCGCATGCCAGGCAATAAATAGGTATGTTAAAGGCTATGACCTAGTGACTAAATCCGCAAAGGATGTGCTAAAAAGTTTTGACCGCTGGCCGACCTGGATGTGGGCAAACGAGGAAATGATCGACCTGATTGAATGGATGAAGGAATACAATCAGTCTGGACAAAATCAAACGAAAGTTGGATTTTATGGGATAGATATCTATAGTCTTTGGGAATCCATGGATGAAGTCATCCATTACTTAAAACAAATTGATTCACCTGACCTCGAGGCTGCCAGACAGGCATTCACCTGTTTTGAGCCATTCAATCGGAATAATGAGGAGTACGCAGTTTCCGCAGGCATCTTTTCAGAAGACTGTATAGAGGAGGTAGCCAAATTACTGACAACAATTCAACGAAAAAAAGAAAAATACCCTCATCATGAAGAATTGAATTTGAACCTTCAAGTGAATGCATTGGTAGCGTATAATGCAGAAAATTATTACAGGACAATGGTCGTTCATGATGATAAATCATGGAATATTCGAGATATGCATATGGTGGATGCACTTAATGAAATTATGGATTTTTACGGTTCTGAAGGCAAGGCGATTGTATGGGAACATAATACCCATGTTGGAGATGCCAGCGCTACAGATATGAGAGATTCCGGGATGATTAACGTCGGCCAAATCATTCGTGAACAAAACCCAATGGAAGATGTATTTATCACAGGTTTCGGAACCTACAGGGGAACTGTTATTGCAGCAGATGAATGGGGCAGGGATTTTGAAATAAAAACAGTACCCCCGGCAATGAATGGAAGTTGGGAGGAGGCTATGCACCTTTCAGGCGCATATGATAAGTTGCTCATTTTCACCGATGAAAATCGTCAGCTATTCCAAGACAGAATCGGACATCGAGCTATCGGGGTTGTATACCGGCCGGAATATGAACAATACGGAAACTATGTACCTTCTGTAATGTCAGAAAGATATGATGCTTTTATTTTCATTGATGAAACTAAGGCCCTTCGCCCGCTTGTGCATGAAGTAGCACCCGTTATGTAATATAAAGACGAAGCCCTTTATAACAATTCAAGTTATAAAGGGCTTGTTCGTGCCTTTCCTAATGCTGCCTTTTATTTTAAGCCTTATGAAAAGCGATCATTAAAGCAGTTAGTGGACCCAATAATTCTGTTCTTTGCAGTTGAAAATATCATGATAGCTCTGATTGGGTAGTTAAAGAACGACCTGGGTTAATCGTAGGAGCCCCATCAAAGGTTAATTTTTACTCACATTTAACACACTTATTCGTAAACTAATTCCTTTATCATTAAAAGGTGTGGACCGCCATCTTCCATAAAGACATCGGATGAAGTCCGATAGCCGAGTTTTTTATAAAAACCCTCTGCCTGTGTTTGCCCATGTAATTTAACCTGAGTAATACCCTTTTCTTTTGCAATTTCTTCCAACATTTTAATTATTATTTTACCAAGACCAAATTTACGGTATGGCTCCAAGATGCAAATTCTCTCCAATTTACCTAAACCATCAACAACTCTTAACCTTCCAGTTCCGACTGGTTTTTCATTATAATTGACTAATATGTGCTCAGATAAAGCATCAAGTGTATCAAATTCATCAAATTCAATTTCTAATGGGAAACCTTGTTCCTCCACAAATACTTCTTTTCTGATATGAAAGGCTATTTTTAAATCATTTTCAGTCGTTATTCTCTTTGAATCCAATGTTCTTCATCCCTTTTCTAGATTTATTTAAAAAGACAAGTCATAATACATGTATATCTTTCTTAGTATAAATGAAATCATTTTTGTTGTAAATACAACAAAAAAGTCAGGGGCTTTTTGAATGAAGGAAATACTCCGTGAAATTGGCATGATAGCAAGGGCATTGGATTCTATAAGTAATATCGAATTTAAAGAATTTGACCTTACTAAAGGGCAGTATTTGTATCTTGTTCGAATATGTGAAAACCCAGGAATCATTCAGGAAAAGTTAGCAGAAATGATAAAGGTTGACCGAACGACAGCAGCTCGTGCCATTAAAAAACTTGAAATACAAGGTTTTATTGAAAAGAAAAATGATGAGGAAAACAAAAAAATTAAAAAGTTATATGCAACCGATAAAGGTGAAAAGGTCTATCCCTTTTTGAAAAAAGAAGGAGAGTATACCGACAAGGTTGCGTTATCCGGATTTTCTTTGGAAGAAACGGAAACGATGCATCAACTTCTTCAAAGGGTGAGAAAAAATATTGAGGTAGATTGGGAATTTGTGAAAAAGGGAAATAAAAGGGGGTATTGATTCAGCTTATATGTTATCCCTGATTTAAGGATGACTTATTGGAGTAAGCATCAATGGAATGATTGTGGATAAGACTTTTATAAAAAGAGGCTCGATTCCGATTGGAAATTGAGCCTCTTTCTTATTATCCAGCTGCATTTTAAGTAAACTGACCATTGTTAAGATCTTCGTAGAACTCCGCTCCTCAATTGTGTCTTCTTAATTCAACAGAACTATCTCTTTAACAAAGTGAAATTAACTTGAAAATGTGAGATGAAAAGTGGTAGGATAATATTGCATTGAGTTAGTACCAGGTAATAATACTAGATGATAACGCATTTTAGGGTGTTGAATGGCAAGCATGCATACATAAAAGAGCTTTTTCTTCCTTGGATACATAACAGAATTTCAGTTTGCGAGACAAACAAACAGCTAATAAGAAAGGTTAGTAATTTCGTGATACAGAGATCTATTTTTAAATTGGGTGCCAGCATGAGGAAAACATTCTGGTTTTAACAGGGAAAAGTTTTAATTATTAGGAGGGATGATGACATATGGTTGAAAACCGCCATCTACAGGCAGGTCTGAGTGATGAGCAGGTGCTTGAGATGTATAGAATAATGTTGTTGGCAAGACGAATAGATGAACGGATGTGGCTGTTGAATAGATCAGGAAAAATTCCTTTTGTCGTTTCATGTCAAGGGCAAGAAGCCGCGCAAGTGGGTGCTGCATTTGCATTGAATCGTGAAAAGGATTATGTCCTTCCCTATTATCGGGATCTCGGGGTAGTGCTTGCGTTTGGGATGACCGCCAGGGATTTAATGTTATCCAGTTTTGCAAAAGCAGAAGATCCAAATTCAGGCGGGCGTCAAATGCCTGGGCATTTTGGGCAAAAAAAGAATCGCATCGTGACGGGATCTTCGCCAGTTACCACTCAAGTGCCACATGCAGTGGGGATTGCCCTCGCTGCAAAAATGGAAGGTAAAGATATTGTTTCGTTCGTTACATTCGGAGAGGGTTCATCAAACCAAGGTGATTTCCATGAAGGTGCGAATTTCGCAGGTGTACATAAACTTCCGGTCATCTTGATGTGCGAAAATAATCAATATGCCATTTCCATCCCGATTGAAAAGCAATTGGCATGCGGGAAAGTGTCGGACCGGGCCATTGGTTATGGCATGCCAGGGGTGACGGTTGATGGAAATGACCCGATCGAAGTATACCGGGTGGTGAAAGAAGCGGCCGAGAGAGGAAGGCGTGGTGAAGGACCAAGCTTAATCGAAACGGTTTCCTACAGGCTTACACCACACTCAAGCGATGATGATGATAGTCAATACAGATCGCCTGATGAAGTATCGGAGGCAAAAAAATTGGATTCGATCATTACTTTCGGTGCCTATTTAAAAGCAGTAGGAATCATGGATGATCAAATGGAGAAACAATTGAACGAGGAAATAATGGAAGTTGTGAACGAAGCGACGGATTATGCGGAAAATGCTCCATTTGCAAATGAAGACACGCTCTCAAAATACGTATACGCAGAAAGGTAAGGAGGAAAGAAGATGGCAGTGATATCTTATATAGATGCCGTGATAATGGCGATGCGGGAAGAAATGGAACGGGATCCCCGTGTATTTGTATTAGGTGAGGACGTAGGGGTAAAAGGCGGGGTTTTTAAAGCGACTTCAGGATTATACGAACAATTCGGGGAACAGCGTGTCATTGATACACCGCTTGCTGAATCCGCAATAGCAGGAGTTGGCATCGGAGCGGCCATGTATGGAATGAGGCCGATTGCGGAAATGCAATTCGCTGATTTTATCATGCCGGCAATCAACCAAATCATTTCGGAAGCTGCAAAAATCCGTTATCGCTCCAATAATGACTGGCATTGTCCTATCGTCATCAGAGCTCCATACGGCGGAGGAGTACATGGGGCGTTATACCATTCACAATCCGTTGAAGCCATTTTTGCGAATCAGCCGGGACTAAAAATTGTCATGCCCTCTACACCCTATGACGTTAAAGGTTTATTGAAAGCAGCCATTCGGGATGACGACCCGGTCCTTTTCTTTGAACATAAAAGAGCCTATCGCCTAATTAAAGAAGAAGTGCCGAATGATGATTATGTTTTACCGATTGGTAAAGCGGATGTAAAACGTGAAGGCGAGGACGTTACAGTGATTACTTATGGCCTTTGTGTTCATTTTGCGCTTCAGGCAGCTGAAAGGCTGGCCAGTGATGGCATATCCGTTCATATACTTGATTTACGAACCGTATATCCATTAGATCAAGAAGCCATTATGGAAGCTGCATCTAAAACAGGAAAAGTCCTATTGATTACTGAAGATAATAAAGAAGGAAGCATCATTAGTGAAGTATCGGCGATCATTGCAGAAAACTGCCTCTTTGATCTTGATGCCCCAATCATGAGACTCGCTGGCCCGGATGTTCCAGCAATGCCATATTCACCATCGTTAGAGAAATCATTCATGGTGAATCCTGAAAAAGTGGAAAAGGCATTGAGGGACCTGGTTGCCTATTAAATGATCGGCATAACGAACCTTGAATATAGAAAAATGAAAATACCCCAGCTGGGGGAAAGCTTTGTTTGTTCCCGTGATTAATCATGTTGATGAAAAATCTATTAAGGAAATCGCCAATGGTGTCCGTGAACTTGCCCAAAAGCACGAACATTTAAGGTGAAACCTGAAGATATGCAGAAGGGTAATACCTTACATTTATAGTTCACATCATCAGAATATAATTATCAAACTCAACCGTTTATATAGTTTATATTGAGGTTGAATCTTAAAAATGAACTTAAGCCTAGCAACGATAAAAAAGGTTGCCAGGCTTTTTTTTGCACTAAATAAATCATCTATTATGAAAAATAATCCTTTGGATTACGATAGAGAGGGGATGTAATATCTCCACTTTAATGAGCACTTTATTTCGCCGTGATTTTTTGAAAAATTTTCATATCGTAAATATGTATTGAACAAAGTGCGTGGTATTATATGGTAAAGGATACGAGGCAAAGGAGACTTATGATGAATAATGGAAACTATCAGGTATGGCGTTTGAAAGTACATATTATGGAATTGTAATTGTCGATAGTCACGCAAATTATTAGCAATAAATATTGTGAATTTTTAAATGTTGAACGCAGTATAGTGATTGGCGAACATTGAAAGTAGCAAAGGGGGGAACACCATGCTTCGATTATACGGGGCTTTAATCGGTCTTAGTTTGATATGGGGTTTATCGTTTGTTTTTATGAAGTGGCTGCTACCGCCTGCGGGCATTTGGGGGATTGTATTTCTCCGCTGTTTGGCGGGTGCTGTTGTTCTGCTTCCCATTTTATGGTGGAAGTGCAGGGAAATCAATTGGAAATTGCCGTGGAAAGCACTGGTCGTTGTCGGAATCTTCAATTGCGGATTAGCATGGGGATTAATACCTTTAAGTGAAACAGAGATTAACAGCAGCACGGCATCGATTCTAAATGCAACCACTCCGATCTGGACGGGGATCATCGGATTTATCATTTTTTCATACGTTCTAACCGCCCGACAATGGATGGGCATTCTAATTGGTTTCTTCGGAATTCTAGTATTGATGGATTTTCAAATCGGCCAGCTTTTCGGAAAGGAATTCATCGGGATTGGGACAATGCTGCTAGCGTCCATCTGTTATGGTTTTGCCGGTCATTTTACGAAAAGATTTCTTTCCAGTACCAGCATATTGGTCATTACGACGTTTACGCTGCTCACGGGTGCCATTATCGGTTTGATCGGGATGCTAGTAACAGAGCCGATTAAGCCAGTGATGTTGATGGAACCGCTGACGATTTTCGCCATAGTCGGTCTTGGGTGCTTTGGCTCTGGGATCGGCCAGCTGATCTATTTCTACATCAATAAAAATGGCAGCCCTGAGTTAGCCGCATCTGTTACATACCTTATTCCTGCAACCGCTATGGTTTGGGGTTATGTCCTGCTTGGAGAAGCAATTAATCCTAATGTAATTATTGGCCTGCTGATTATTTTCGCAGGAGTTTATCTTTCCTCTAAGAAGTCAAAAGAAACTGATGGCACAAACTCTTCATCCGGAAAACAAGCGGAATTGCATCACGTAAAATAATTAACCAAAACGAAATAGCCCTCACGTAAAGATTTTTTTTATGCCGGGGGCTTTCGTATTGAAACACATTAATCGTTATACTTAATTCTTATCCATTTTTGCCAAAGAAGTGATTGATTTACTTTGCCGCTATTCATAGCTATAGACATTTAAGGAAAATTGACAGTGTGTTATTTTGTCTGAAATTATTTTGATTTTGAGATATGTTAATTTGAGATAATGTTGTTGACAGTGAATGGTATTCATGATAAATTATCTTTAAATAAAGATATATTAATTCAAGATAATGAGTAAGTAAACACCTTATCAAACCCCTTTAATGATTAGCCATTCTTTTTGAAGGAAAAATATAGGGGATTAATGAAAAAGCTGAACATCAAAAAATTGAATCGTTTTAATGGGAGGAATAATTTATGAATGGATTAAAAGGTATACACCACGTAACGGCCATAACAAGCAGTGCTGAAAAAAATTATGAATTTTTCACAAATATATTAGGCATGCGTTTAGTCAAGAAAACTGTTAACCAAGATGATATCCAAACCTATCACCTGTTTTTTGCCGACGATGTTGGCGGTGCGGGTACTGACATGACATTCTTCGATTTTCCAGGAATCCCTAAAGGGGTGCATGGGACTAATGAGATCTCTAAAACATCCTTCCGTGTACCGAATGATGCGGCATTGGAGTATTGGGTAAAGCGCTTCGACCGTTTAGAAGTAAGGAATACGGGAATCCAAGAACAATTTGGTAAAAAGAACCTTTCATTTGTGGATTTTGATGATCAGCAATATCAATTGATCTCAGATGAAAATAATGAAGGGGTTGCAGCTGGAATTCCTTGGCAAAAAGGACCGATTCCTCTGGAATACGCTATTACAGGATTAGGACCAATTTTCATTCGTATCGCCAACTTCGATTACTTTAAAGAAATGATGGAAAAAGTTCTATTATTCAAAGAAATAGACAAGGAAGGATCATTTCACCTATTTGAGGTAGGGGAAGGTGGGAATGGTGCACAAGTGATCGTCGAGCATAATTCGATCCTTCCTCAGGCACGGCAGGGTTTTGGTACTGTTCACCATACAGCCTTCCGCGTTGAAGACCGTTCCGCTCTGGAAGAATGGATCAAACGAATGGAAAGCTTCCAATTTCATACGTCTGGTTATGTCGATCGTCACTTTTTTGAGTCGCTTTACGTACGAGTGGCACCGCAAATTTTATTCGAGTTTGCTACGGATGGTCCTGGATTTATGGGGGATGAGCCATATGAAACGCTCGGTGAAAAGTTATCTTTACCACCGTTCCTGGAACCGAAACGGGATCAAATCGAAAAGTTGGTCCGTCCCATTGATACAGTAAGAAGCACCAAGGAATTCATTAAAGAATAATCGACGATCTTTAGCGAATGATTTATTGGTATATGCCCATACTAATACAGGTAGAAATAAAAATGGAATAATCATTGAAATTGAAAAAATGCTCTGGAGGAATGAATCATGACAAAAGATTTTTACACGGCCATTAAAGAGAGACGTTCATATTATGGAATTAATAAAGAGGTTGGAGTATCGGATGAGAAAATTAAAGAAGTTGTTGAATTTGCGGTAAAACACACGCCATCGGCTTTTAATTCCCAATCTTCACGCCTAGTTGTTTTGACAGGCTCGGCACATGATAAATTATGGGATATTACGACGCAGGCTTTAAAGAAAGCGGTTGGTGAGGGAGATTTCTCTGGCACTCAACAAAAAATGGATTCGTTTAAAGCGGGATATGGGTCAATATTATTCTTTGAAGATGAATCTGTTGTGAAATCACTTCAAGAGCAATTTGCAACTTATGCCGATAACTTCCCAATCTGGTCACAACAAACATCAGGCATGCATCAATTAGTTGTTTGGACTGCACTTGAAGCAGAAGGATTGGGAGCAACTTTACAGCATTATAATCCTTTAATTGATGATGAAGTGAAAAAAGAATGGAATGTTCCAAGCAATTGGAAATTGATTGCGCAAATGCCATTTGGAAATCCAACAGCTCAACCAGGTGATAAAGAATTCAAACCACTTGAGGATCGTATAAAATTTTATAAATAAAAGTGGACTATTACGTTAAACTTTTTTTAGTGCCAATTCTAATTGGCACTCAGACTGTAGACAAACACTCGAAGAAAAGTGAGTTTGCCTGCAGTTTTTTTCTTTAAATTGTTTTCAGGAATCCGCTCCTTTTCCGCCGACTGTCTGCCAAGCCTCATAAAAGCAAGCGTCTTTGGTATCTGGGCTAGCCAGTTATTCTGCAGGAGTGTCGAAATTTCCTTCAACCTAGTGATAGTTCCATCCCATTTAAAACAGTAAAAATTCATGGAATATAATCAAGTCTTGTTTTGAAATTAGGATAATAATTCCCTAGATAAAATCGTGAAAGGGATTCGGGAAGAGACCATTCCGAACCCCTTTTGTCTATAAAATTAGAGCGAATTCTATTTAGCTCTTTTTTTGGTTGAGCTCATTTTGCATATGCTATTTCAGGATTACTAGTGTTAATGTATGTAACTAATGGCTTTACGTCGTTATCAGAAAAAATATTTTTACTGCTTTTTTTGTTTAATAACCTTATGTAAAAGCTTTATAAGTAATAGTTCTGTTTGTTCTTCAATTCTTTAAAAATGAGAGCTATTCCTTGGTCCAGTTTTTGTATATTTGTATTGGACACGTTCAATTTTAATGATTTTTCCTGGTGAAAGCCATCTAAATAATTTTGACCCATCGTCTCTACCAGTACTTGTTGATTCCGTAGGTTATTGATGAGGTGAGTACTATTTAAACGATGAGGCAGTACGATATGAGCGTTCATACATATGGATGCTGGGCGATAAAAGCCTGGGGCGGAGTGCTTTTCTAGAGCATCATATAGCAAGTTTGCACGGACTAAATAGGAGAGACGCACTTTGTTTCTATGGCGTTCAAACATACCGCTTTTTATGTAGATTTCCAAGGCTGCTTGTGAAATCATGGAACTATCAATATCAGCAGTCCTTTTATATAGTTGGAAGCTGTCCGTTAATGGTTTAGGCAATACGGCAACACCTATGCGTAATCCTGGAAACATTATTTTAGAGAAGCTTTTTAAATAAATGACCATGTTATGGGTATCCTCGGAAAAAATGGGGTCTACCTTCATATTTTCTTCGAAATCTGCTAAATAATCATCTTCTACAATATAGACACCATACTTTACAGCAAGTTTTAGTATCTCCTCTCTGTCCTTTTTAGAGTAAGAAGTCCCTAACGGATTATGGAAACGAGGCATCGTATAAAAGAATTTAATTTCCTGACTGCTAAAAATCCGCTCTAATTCCTCTAAATCAATACCTTCTGCAGTTCGTTGAATTCCTAGCACGGAAATTTTGTACGCTTTCAATTGCTCCACAAATAGATGATAACTAGGCTGCTCAACAAGTATATGAGTACGTTCATTTGGAAAGGGGATTAACGTTAATAAGGAAAGTGCTTGCTGCACGCCAGAAGTAATGAAAATCTGTTCTTCTTTTGCGAAAACCTGATACTGCTCTAATTGTTTTTGTATCACTTTAATTAAAGAGGGTAGTCCTTTTGGAGTGCCATAGATAAACAATTCTTGCTGATAGGTATCGATTGCTTTGTTGATGCAATGTTGAAAGTCATGATATGGAAATTGGTGCCAGTCGGGAGCTGAGGTAACAAAGTCGATATCCGTTGTTGGTTCGTTTTTACCATCAAATTCTTTTTGAACGACAAAATATCCACTTTTAGGAACCGCGTAGATTAAATGCCTCTTTTCCAATTCTTGCAGGGCTTTCAAGACTGTACTTTTACTACATTGATGTTGATCGATTAATTGACGAATCGATGGAAGTTTAAAGCCCGGTTTGAGCCGTCCATTCTGGATTAGAGATTCAAATTCATTAAACAAAGCTACGTATTTTAGCATGAATACCTCCTAAAACTGTACCGTTACAGATGCTACTTATTTGTATTGTATCGTAGTGGAACTTTTAATACGATACTTACAACCGGCCGGGTGTTGAAAAGGGGGATTACTCAATATGCCAGAAAATAAAAAAGCCTATTTTGCGGCGATACTATATGCCATTATTATTGGATTTTCATTTATCTTTACAAAAATATCATTAATGGAAGCTAGTCCGCTAGATACATTGGCACATCGATTTACGATGGCTTTGTTGATCGCGATAGTTTTTAAGCTGTATAGGAGGACATCAGTGAAAATGAGTGCAAAGGATACTTTGAAAATTCTTCCGTTGGTGTTCCTTTATCCAATTTTATTCTTTACATTACAAGTGTTTGGTCTCGTTTATACCTCTTCTTCAGAAGCGGGTATTATCCAAGCGACCATACCAATTTTTACGTTATTATCAGCTTCATTATTTTTGAAAGAACACGCTGGTAGAGGTCAGAAATTTTTTCTTTATTTATCTGTGATGGGAGTTATCTTTATCTTTGTCATGAATGACTTGCAACTTGCGGCTCACAGTTTGAAAGGAACGATACTGATCTTATTATCCTCGATTGCTGCCGCTCTCTATAATGTGGTAGCGAGGAAGGTAACAAAGCAATATTCACTATTTACGTTAACTTATCTGATGACGTTCTTTGGTTTTGTGGCTTTTAATAGTATGGCCGTCATCAACCATATAATTAACCAATCTATTAGTAGCTTTTTATTACCCTTCACAAGTAGTGCATTCCTCATTTCAATCGTATATCTTGGGGTATTATCGTCACTGCTTACTGCTTTTTTATCAAACTATGCATTATCCATTTTACCAGCATCTAAAATGAGCGTTTTTAGTAATTTAGCGACATTGATTACGATCATAGCAGGGGTGATTTTCTTACATGAATCGATTCATTATTATCATGTAATAGGTGCAATGATTATTCTTGCTGGGGTAATCGGCACGAATTATTTTGGTGGAATTCAATCAAAGCATAATAGTAAGACTTTTGCCGATCCATTGCTGAAAAGGGAGGTAAAGTGAATGAATAAATATGTGTTGTTACTCTTGATTAGTGGTATATGGGGATCTCAATTCTTCTTTATTGCATTAGTCATAGAAAATGTTGGGGTTATTACATTGTCAGCCCTCAAAGCATGTATCGGCGGTATCTGTTTACTCTTCTTTGGTTTTTTTTTATCAAAAGAAGAGCGAAAAGTACCTAGGAGTTATTATAAATGGTATATAATCATTGCTTTTTTCGAGGTTGTGCTACCATTCGTCTTTATTGCACAAGGCCAGAAATCGGTGCCTAGCAGTATCGCAGCGGTGCTGATTGGAATGGTTCCCGTCTTTACCATCCTCTTTTTACTAGCATTTTTCAAAAGAAAAAGCACAAAGCAGGAGATTACAAGTATCCTATTCGGATTTGTAGGTATTGTCCTTCTTTCCTGGCCAACACAAGGATTCCAAGACCTTTCTAACAGTGTTCAGGGTAACATCCTATTGATATTGGCTGCCATGAGTTTTGGATTATCATTGATTTTCATGGAGAAATTAAACGAGGGATCTTCCGTTATTCATATGAGAAATGTATTACTGATTGCCAGTGCATTGCTCATTCCCATGTCCCTATCGTTTGAGCAATCTTTCAAATTGGATTTAGCACGATCTCAATCTATCTACTTAGCGATTTTAGGCATTTTCCATGCAGGTGTTGTTTATGCATTATTTAATAGGCTGATTCGGCAAGAAGGCGCATTATTTACTTCATATAGTAATTATATAGTGCCTGTCATCGGAATGATTTTAGGCTTTTTCTTTTTACATGAAGCGTTGTCTATTCATCAGTTGGTTGGCATGGGTATAATTATGATATCATTATTTTTTTCAGACGGAAAAATAATAACCAAATTGACAAGAAAGTAGTATTTTATTATATGTGCTTTTTCAGTCATCTTTAATTGTACTAATAAACCAGTAATTTTAGTATTCGTATATTTAACGGAACCAAATTGAGAAAAGGGCAGCAGGTTTAATATTTTTTTTGTAAGATCATTTTTTGTTTTTTGATCCGCAAATGATTATATAGTAGAAGAAGCATCTGCTGATGTTAATGCAGATGCTTCTTCTACTAAAAGGGGTAACTGATTTATTGGCGCTAACCAGTAATAAATACTTATATTTTTATTTTTTCTGCATTAGATAGTGAAGTGTTTTTCTCCATCTTCATTATAATAAATCCACTCCAGGCAAACATTAAGGAGGCAATGTAAAAGATGCTGCCGATCGTTAAAAAGTCGACTAAATATCCGGTTGCAATCACCGCAGCTGCCGCACCGACGGATGTCCAAACATGGTAGTTCCCGATTTCCTCACCCGCTGTTTTCTTCGTAACATATCTTGCCAGTACCGTTTTTTCAGTGTTTTTTTGTACTGCCCCAAGTACCCCCATAATGATTTGCAGGAGATAGACATGCCAAATTTCATATGCGAGAGGAAAGGCAAGTAGGATAAGTGCCATCCCCCATGAATAGATAAGGAGAAATGCTTTGTCACCTGTTTTGTCAGTGAATTTTCCGATTAGAGGATAGCTAAGTGCTGCAGTCAATGAGAATATTCCATATGCCCACCCGAATTGCGTATAACTGGTGCCTACATTTTTGATTAGCAAAATATAAAAGGGGAAAATCATGCTGGCAGCCATTCCAACAGTGCCTTGGTAAAAAACAAAACGTTTATAATTCATGGATGATACTCCTCATAGAAAAGATTCATGAAGCGATTATCAGGATCATATTTCTTCTTTAATCGAAAGAATTCCTCCGAACGCGGATACGCTTCAAATAATTGTGTCTTGGTTGGATACCCATAATAGGGCAGATAGTAGCTGCCGTTATGGTCAAGCGTAATATCGATCATGTTACGGATGACCCTTCCGGTATTTTCCTTGCTTTCGTCACCTGTCCCTTGATTGATGAGCATCACTAAAGCGAACATATCATCCTTGGCATATGACATGAGTGATTCATCATTATGTTCCACATAACGAATTGTGATATTTAATAAATTAAAATCTTCCTCATCAGATAAGGTTCTTCTTAAGTCATCGATATAATCAGTAAATTGATCTATCGGAACGAAGTATTCTTGCAGTACTTCAGTTTTGTTGGGGTTGCTGTAATCCATGAATGCCGAATCCGACCGCATCACATTATTCCTCGAAACCAAGTTGCCATCAATATTGGCCGTGTAGGTTTTTTGAGTTTCCCAAAACCTTTTTTTACCCCAGTCATTATAACGTGAGAGGCCAAGAAAGAATTTAGGCACGGCAATGATCGTTTCCCGTTTGAGAGTATTGTAGTCAGATAGCCTTGTTTGTTCATTTGCCCTATAATAATCCGTTACATACATTTCATCCAAATAGGAGCCAGGAGCAACGGATATTCTTGCAAGATGCATTTTAACATCATCGTTTTGAAGGACTTCTCTTTTAAAGTACGACGTATATTCATCATAATGAAGTGATTTAGTTTTAATGGTATAAAGTTCGTCATCGGTAAGGTTGAGTGTTACATCAAGTATGACTCCAAACAATCCATACCCGCCGATAACTGTATGGAAGAGCTCCGAATTTTCTTCGCGGCTAACTGTAAGGATTTGTCCTTTTGCGTCAAGCAACCTAAAAGATTCAACGGTTTCTATTAAGGCATGGTGACGGATATCGCGGCCATGGACATTAACGCTCAAAGACCCGCCAATGGTAAAAATGTTTTGAGATTGACTGACCTTCAGCGCAAGTCCATATGGGTTGATATATTCCTGGAGAGCAGCCCAGGTTGCTCCGCTTTGGACCGTTATGCGTTTTTCTTTTACATCCAAATCAAGTATTTTATCATAGTGCTTCATATCGAGCAGGATGCCGTTTGGATATAATGTCTGACCTCCTTGGCTATGCTGCATTCCGGCAATGGAAATGGGATCATCGTTTTTTTTGGCATCCAAAACGACCTTTTTGATTGCTTCTTCACTATCTTCTGCCATTATCGCTTTCATTTTAACTGGCATCAGCCGGCTGATATCTTCTGCAATAGGGTGGTCAAGCTTGAAATTAAAGGAAAGCAGTGATAATCCAAATAATAGTGCATATAGGGTGATAAATAAAAATCGTTTCATGATATCTGGCATTCGACTCCTCGTTTAATTTGTCTGAAACTTAATTGAAATAAAGAAAAAGTCTGAACTTTATAGATTAATGGAGTTACCCTGACCATTCAGTGAGATTGGGGTTAAATTTGAATGAAATGTCATATTTTTTGAAAATGAATCTTTTGATTTATGTACTAGTTCTTGGTTTTCAGCCCATTAATGATTGTTTTGGTTAGCGGTATGGATAGTGATTCCAAGCTTTGTTCTGAGTTGTTTAATCCCCAATGATAGATGATTCCCATCAGGCTTTGGGTGATAAGTTGTGAAATTTCGTTAACTGATTGGTCAGTGTCAATGTCGTTTTGTTCTTTCGCCTCTTCAATTAATGAACGAATGATTTGGAAGAGTGAGCGATTTGAATTTAAAAAGTAAGTATGTTCTTTTGAATCTAAAGCGGAACTGTAAATCACTTTCATTAAATCTTTGCCCATTTCTTCTTCCAGAAAACGCATCAATTTCCGTATGAAAATAAACAATTTCTCTGTGGCGTCCATATCGACTGGGAACGAACGGAAGACTTCGCGATAGTAATTATCGACTTCTATGAATCTCACTGAAAAAATGTCCGATTTTGCTGAAAAGTGTTGGTAAAATGACCCTTTTGATGTGCCGCTTTTTTTCACGATCTCGTCAACGGTAACTTTATCATAACCTTTTTCGCTAAATAGCTTTAATGATATTTTTAAAATTTTTTCACGAGTCTTTTCTCCCCTAAGCTGTTTCTTTCTGGGTTCAATCATAAAAAACCTCCAAATGATAATTGACAGAATATTCCTGTATGGTTTAATATCAGACTACAGTCTAGTTAAATGATTGGTGGTCTATTTAATCTAACGTAGATCATGAATAATCACAACGCTTTCTTAATTGCATTTCCCACATTTAGAAAGCGCTTACAATATTTTGGGATCAAGTATGGGGTAGGTTAATTCATTTTAAATAGGAGGTTTTTCAAGGATTCCTATACAATCGGTTACTGTCTTGTAGAAAGTTTTATTCCCCTTTAGCCCTGAGTATATGGATTGCATTTATAATGTTGTTGGATTCGATTCAATATATGTAAATGGAGGGAGGTGGTATCAGGATAAACTTGATGGTCCTAGGAATGAACCAGAGTGTCGGGAAGCAGGAGAAGAATTGTGCGGTAAACGGATTATTTTATGGGAAATAGCAGCATGAAAAGGGAGGAAATAATCATGAATCATGCCAGTGGCGAAATAGAGAAAAGAACGATCAGTAAGACGATGAAACGCATTCTTCCATTTATCTTGCTCCTTTATATCATTGCTTACTTGGACAGGGTCAATTTAGGCTATGCTGCTTTACAAATGAATGCAGAATTAGCCTTATCCGCTGAAGTTTTTGGATTGCTATCAGGCATTTTTTTTATAGGTTATTTTTTCTTTGAAGTTCCTAGCAACATGATCATGCATAAAGTGGGAGCTCGGATATGGATTGCCCGAATAATGATTTCATGGGGTCTTGTGGTAATATTAACAGGTTTTGCGCAAACAACGATGCATTTATATATACTCCGTTTTTTATTAGGTGTCGCCGAAGCTGGTTTTTTCCCTGGTATAATTTTGTATTTAACTTATTGGTTCAGGGCGCGCGAAAGAGGACGGGCAACAGCGGTTTTGCTTTTAGCCCTGCCGATTGGCGGATTGATCGGTGCGCCTGTGTCGACGTGGATTCTTGACAATATTTCCTGGTTCGGTATGGCCGGCTGGAGATGGATGTTCATCCTTGAAGGCATCCCGGCCATTATTATTGGAATTGTTGTTGTTTTCTATTTAACTAATAGACCGACTAAAGCTAAATGGTTATCTAAGGTAGAAAGTGATTGGTTGGAAGGGGAGTTGAGTGCGGAAAGGAAAGTTAGCGCGAAAATGAATAAAGTCACAAAGCTTGCTATGCTGAAAGATGCGAAAATCTGGAAGTTGGCCCTTTTTTATTTCGCAGGGTACACATCTATCTATGGATTGTCATTCTGGATGCCAACCATCATTAAATCTTTATCGGAAAATGCAACAACCAATCTAGAAATAGGCTGGTTAGCGATGATTCCATCATTAATCGGTATACCTGCCATTATGTTTGCAGGCTGGAATTCAGATCGGACCAATGCACATAAAACACACTTGCTCGTCTGCCTCATGATAGCAGTTGTCGGATTTATCGGCTGCGGCTTTTCAGATAGTGTCTTTATGATGGTGCTTATGTTAACGATTACCTCTTTCGGTTTATACGGGTTCAGTGGATGTTTCTTTGCCTATATGACATTTTTCTTCACTGAGACCACTGCACCAGTTGGGATAGCCATAGTCAATTCACTTGCGGCTTTAGGCGGTTTTGTAGGACCGATGATTCTTGGAACTGTTGCATTTACCCAAGGTATGTTTATTTTATCTGGATTACTTGTAATAGGTGTAATCACCTTATTATCATTAAAATTGGCAGATGCTTCAGATGAAAACATCGTAAAAGAAGTTGAAGTCAATATTAATCGATTATAACGGTTCTACATGTGTTGAAGATTAAAAGTGATAAAAAAGAAACATCATTGGAAGCCACAGAGTTTCCATGATGTTTCTTTTTATATTTTCATAAAGGAAGCACAATCAATTGAGCATGTCAAAATTTAATCTAAAATCGCAGGTTCTGCCCAATAAGACTTGTTTGTAGTTTTCGGCGGGATTAGAATGGAGATGAGATGAAAGTGCTTTCGAAAAGATCATCGATTCCTTTTCTTTTAAAGTGCTGACTTCATATTTATTCATTAGAGGAATAAAAGCAGGAATGAGGTGATGATGTGGAAATTCATTTGGTGGCAAAAGATGAGATTGAGGCTCAAGGAATTCGTTGGATAGTGGAGTCCCACCTAACGGGAGTTAGACTGGTTTTATGGAAAACGATTGAAGAATTCGAAAAGGGCATGCGCAATCAGCAACCTGAATTCGTTATTTTGGATATGGATATTTGGACGGATGAAAGTGAGGCGATGGGTGTTTCGTTAAAGCGGAGGGGAATTCGATGGTTAGGGATTTCATCTGAGCGAATCTTTCAAACGGCTTATCGAGCCTTACGTTTTCGTGCTGAAGATGTTTTATTCCGTCCTTTTTCTTCCGCGGATTTGGTAAAACATATTCAACAATTACGTTTTCAATTAAGAAATGGTCCAGGTCTTCTTTCGTCTAACACCATGGATGATGAGAATGCTTTGGATATTGGGTATCCAGATTTCTTCTTGACGGACCGGAAGCATGAAAGCCGAATAACCATGGTCGCTTTTTTGACACCTGATAACAAGACCCTTCCATTGGTTTATGATGAACTGCAACGATATTCTTTTACTGGGAAGAATCAAATCTTCGCTTTATCGGATTTTATTTTATGTGTCCAGGAAACAAAGGAAATTGAGATATATAAGGAAGAATATCAAGCGTTTCTTGCCCATTGGAAAGAAAGAATGGATGAGCCCCTTGCCATCATAATAAAGGCGGCAACTTCAGATGAGTCTTTAAAAAGGATGTATCAGCAAACACGTGAATTTACGAGACAAATCTTTTTCGATGGATATGATATCATTTTAGCCGAAAGTCAACAGACTTCGCCTCGAGAGATGGATCCATTCCTCACTCCTCTTGAACAAAGACTATGGATAGAAATGCTCGAACGACGTGATGCGAAGGCCATCAGGAACTGGATTGAACGTGAATTCCTCACCTTCGAACGGCCATACCCCGACCCGGAAATCGTTCGTATCCGCCTTACAAGCGTACTTGCACAGATTCGAAGGCATATGAAATCATACAACTTGCAAAATGCTTCCCTGGAAGCCATTTACTATGATGTATTTCAGCAAATTGTACATAAACCTGTCATTCATCAAATAGTGAAAGAGCTGCATGCGTTCACCACCCATATGCTTCTGCAGGATCATGGACAATTACAGGAAGGGGCACGCACAATTAGCGAAAAGGCAAGGGAGCTGATCGAGTCCAACTATTGGGACGCCCAGTGGAATCTAGCGAGTTGTGCGGATACTCTGCGAATCAATAAAAGTACACTCAGCCGTCGTTTTGCCGCTGAATCCGGCGAGTCTTTTCGAAATACGCTGCATCAAGTTCGAATTAGGGAAGCTAAACGTTTATTAAAGGAAACGGATTTATCATTGGAGGAAATCTCACAATTGGCCGGCTATTCACATCAAACCTATTTCAATGCCAAATTCAAATTGCTTGAAGCCTGTACACCATCAGCATATCGGTCTGGCTTATAAAAAAGGACGATTCATTTATTGAATCGTCCTTTAGACTGCAGACAAACTCGGATATTGAATTTGACCGTTGATTTCCACTCCAGGCACTCGCTTTACGCGGGCGGTCCGGGAGCCTCCTCGGCATCGCGCCCGCGGGGTCTCCCTTGGACACGCTTTTCCCGAAGGAGTCTCGTACCTTCCGTTCCCATCAACTTTGTTTAAGATAGAACTCCTTTTGCTTACAGTCTTTTTGTTTTTTATAGGAAAATAACTTGAGGTGATAATGATCCTTTAAAAACATGATTCTATTCAGCGGGATCAACTTGAAATGATTACTTTAGATTAACTGGTGTCAAAGCATCATTTGGAAAGGGGGAGGCAGCAATGGATTTCTCATTCATTCATGACTTATGAAAGATTTGTTTTCAGTGGTAGGACTCGCAAGTATAAGGCGTATTATTTTAATCAAACGGACATTCATTCAATATACCTTCGGTAATCGTACCATGCGTAAAACGATTTAAGAAGTAAAAATCAACATGGCCTACCAATGCCTTCAGGTTAAGATTTCCATGATAAAGTGCCTCAATCCTCTACGTTCGGGAAAATTTATGAGCGACGCTATAAAGATTCTGACCTGTTTGAACAGATTTTTTATAGCCTTTTTATGAAAGGTTCTGAAATAGTACTGATAAGTGCAGAGCATATATTGGTACATTCCTCAAAATGTGAAAGCCAGTGTAGCCTCTGGTTGAACAAGTAATTGAGAAAGTGGAAAGCCTTCTTAAGCCGTTGCCTCAGATGCAGCTTACAAATCACCAGCCCTTTTACCCTATACACTTCCTCGAACAATTGAAAGGACGATTCAGTAAAAGTGAATCGTCCTTTTTTATTTATTTCAAAACAATGTAATTGATGAAATAGTTTATAAAAAAATAAAGTTAACTACAAAAGGTTGAAACAAATTATAAAATTATCATTAAATTATAACTATTTATTCTGAATTTTTCTTATAGAATGAAAATATAACAAAAACAAGGGGGAAATGAGAAATGAACACGATTACAAACAAGGTTACACGCTATAGAGGCACCGATTTGAATACGAAGGGTTGGCAACAAGAGGCAGTGCTTAGAATGCTGATGAATAATTTGGATCCTGAAGTCGCCGAACGTCCAGAAGATTTGGTGGTATACGGAGGGATTGGGAAAGCAGCACGTAACTGGGAATGCTTTGATGCAATCGTCAAATCACTAAAAGAGCTTGAAGAAGATGAAACATTACTTGTCCAATCAGGGAAACCGGTGGCAATTTTTAAAACGCATACGGATGCACCCCGTGTCCTGATTGCCAATTCAAATATCGTCCCGGCATATGCGAACTGGGAAACATTCCATGAACTTGATAAAAAGGGATTGATGATGTATGGGCAAATGACAGCCGGCAGCTGGATATATATTGGTTCTCAAGGAATTGTACAGGGTACTTACGAGACATTTGCCGAGCTTGCTAAACAACATTTCAATAACTCGTTGAAAGGCACAATCACTCTTACTGCAGGTCTAGGAGGCATGGGTGGGGCACAGCCACTGGCAGTTACAATGAACGGTGGGGTCTGTATCGGAATCGATGTTGATGAAACAAGAATTGACCGGAGAATCGAGACTCGTTATACCGATGTGAAAACGGATTCTTTGGATGAAGCCATTCGTTTAGCCAAAGAAGCTAAACTTGCAGGAAAAGCATTATCGATTGGTTTGATTGGGAATGCTTCAGATATTCTTCCAGAAATGATTGCAAGGAACTTCATTCCGGATGTCTTGACGGATCAGACTTCCGCCCATGATCCGCTTAACGGATATACACCTTCAGGTATGTCAATGGTGGAGGCGGCAGAATTAAGGAATTCGAATCCGGAAGAGTATATTAAACTCTCTAAAGCTTCAATGGCCAAACATGTAAGAGCAATGCTTGAAATGATGGAAAAAGGAGCCGTGACGTTTGATTATGGCAATAATATCCGTCAAGTTGCGAAAGATGAAGGTGTAGAAAATGCTTTTGACTTCCCTGGCTTCGTTCCAGCATATATCCGCCCGCAATTTTGTGAAGGAAAAGGTCCATTCCGCTGGGTAGCTTTATCTGGTGATCCTGAAGACATTTATAAAACAGACCAAGCCATTTTACGTGAATTCGCTGATAATGAGCATTTATGTAACTGGATAAGAATGGCTCAAGATAAAATCCAGTTCCAAGGTCTTCCTTCCCGCATTTGCTGGCTGGGTTATGGGGAGCGCGCCCGTTTTGGTAAAATCCTTAATGATATGGTTGCAAGCGGTGAATTGAAGGCCCCGATAGTGATTGGACGTGACCATTTGGATTCTGGATCTGTCGCTTCGCCAAATCGTGAAACGGAAGCCATGAAGGATGGTTCGGATGTAGTGGCTGACTGGCCGATCTTAAATGCAATGGTGAATGCAGTGGGCGGCGCAACCTGGGTATCCGTACATCATGGCGGTGGCGTAGGAATGGGATACTCAATGCATGCTGGCGTTGTAATTGTGGCAGACGGCACCGAAGAAGCAGCAGCCAGGATTGAGCGAGTGCTGACAACGGACCCTGGGATGGGCGTTGTGCGCCATGTTGATGCAGGATATGAACTTGCAGAGGAAACAGCCCGTGAAAGAGGTATTAATATCCCAATGCTTGATAAAGGAATTGATAAACAATGACAAAGCCGATTTGGATAAAACATGCCACTCAACTTGCTACCCTTACCTCTGAAAGGAAAGGCCCGCGTTCCAAAGAGGGAATGTCAGAGCTTGGTTTGATAGAGGATGGAAGTATATGGATGGAATCTGGGTTGATCCAAGCTGTCGGGACAACCAAGGAATTGGAAAAACTCTATGCTGATAGAATGCATGAAGCTGAAGTTTTCGATGCTTCTGGCCATTTGGTGACACCAGGGCTTGTTGATCCCCATACGCATGTTGTATATGGTGGAAGCCGTGAGCGTGAATTCGAAATGCGTCTAGAAGGTGCAACATATATGGACATCATGAACGCAGGTGGGGGCATTCATGCAACCACCCGCATGACAAGGGAAGCAAGTGAAGAAGAGTTGATGGAACAAACCATCCGACGCCTTGATTCGTTTCTCGCTCATGGCGTGACTACAGTAGAAGGTAAAAGCGGTTACGGAATGAATTTGGAAACCGAATTGAAGCAGTTGCGGGTGATGAAGAAGTTACAGGAAGAACATCCGATTGATCTAGTTCCTACTTTTATGGGAGCACATGCGGTTCCAAAGGATTATAAAGGCCGTGAGGATGAATTTGTCGATCATCTGATTAATGATATGCTTCCAATCGTCGCTGAAGAAAAGCTTGCTGAATTCAATGATGTTTTTTGTGAAAAAGGGGTTTTTACCCCTGAACAATCAGAGCGGATTTTAAAGGCGGGGAAAAAGTACGGCTTGATCCCTAAAATACATGCTGATGAAATTGAGCCTTACGGGGGAGCGGAACTTGCCTCCAAAATAGGGGCTATATCAGCTGAGCATTTATTAAAGGCTTCCGAAGAGGGAATTCAAGCCATGGCTAAGTCAGGAACCATTGCCTGCTTGCTTCCAGCCACAGCTTTGTATTTAAGAGAAGATGCCGCCCCAGGACGCCGAATGGTTGATGAAGGTGTAGCTGTTGCCATTTCGACCGATTGCAATCCCGGATCCTCACCGACGACTTCCATGCCGCTTGTCATGAACCTGGCATGCATCTCGATGCGGCTGACCCCTGCTGAAGCGCTTACCGCGGCAACATACAATGCTGCTTGTGCAATCAACAGACAAGAAAAGGTAGGCTCGCTTGAAGTGGGAAAACAAGCGGATGTCGTTTTATGGAATGTAGAAAACTATCAGGAATTGCAGTATTTATTTGGGGTTAACCATGTTAAGACTGTATGGAAAAATGGTGTGCAAGTTGTGAATGATAAAGTGAAGTCTGATTCCAAAAGCCTGACTGGCCTTTAAAAATCAGTAATCTCAATCAATGTCCACCCATTCCATCCGCTGAAAAATTCAGGGGATGTAATGGGCTTTTGGAAGTATTAGCAAATGTAATGGTGCCCAATCGTAGGATGGTGGTTTATCATCCTACCACTTTTCAGCGTTAAACACTTTACTGCTTTACAGTGAAATTAAATGAAAGTGTTTTAAGGAATAAATCTTCCATGTGGAGGGAATTTTATGTGGATAATCACTATCCATTCGAAAAATGGCATAAAAATGTTTGAGTTTAGCACTGAAAAAGAAGCACGGGATAAATTCGAGGTAATGGAAGGGTGTAAAATCCTTAGTGAAGTCATTTATTTCAATGATTTATGGTTAGTTGAATCTTAAAATTAAGCGGATGGATTATAATTTAAATAGAGATTAAAATGTAGATTGAATTGATATAAATTATAAAAAGGTTATTATTTTATAATATTCATAGCTGTTTTTCATTATCGTATTAGTCCTAATGAAAAATAACTTAAGTTCAAAATTACAAACGTGCATGTTTGGTAAGGTCAGTAAAATATTATTTTGTGAATACTGAAATCTGTTTTATTTAATTTCTGCCTGACTAACAGAGAGTTATAGTTTTAGTGTTTTTTTGAATCAATATATCTGATGAATCAAAATATGGAGGGGATTCCTTGAACGAACAAAAATTCACTATTGACGATGCCCCATTTAATAGGTTTCATTTTCGGATTGCAGGACTTACATTCGGCTCCAGCTTTTGTGATGGTTATTCTCTAGGGATCATTGCGATGGCCCTGACAGTATTCGGGCCTCAAATGAATATGAATTCATTGTGGACAGGGCTGATCGGGAGCTCTGCTTTAATCGGTCTGTTTGCGGGATCTTTAATACTTGGCAGACTTTCTGACCGTGTAGGTAGACAGAAAATCTTTCTTGTAAACTTTTTACTTATCACGGTAGCTACTATTTTACAATTTTTTGTTAGCAGCCCAGAAGAGCTTTTTATTTTACGGTTGCTGATTGGATTTGGACTTGGAGGAGATTACGCTGTCGGTACGACTTTGCTTGCCGAGTTTTCACCAAAAAAGTATCGCTCCTCGCTCCTAGCGTCTATAAACGTAGTATGGACGCTTGGATATGTTGCATCAAACTTTGTTGGTCATTACCTGGGTCAGGTTGGTTCAGACTCATGGCGTTGGATGCTTGTCAGCGCTGCCATTCCGGCTATAGTGGTTTTAATCTTGAGAATAGGAACGCCTGAATCACCAAGGTGGCTTGTCAGCATGGGGCGTGTCGAAGAAGCTCGCCAAATTGTAAAAAAACACCTTGGATCGAACGTTGAAATGGGAGAAATGGCGGCTGGCGCAGAAAATCAAAAGACTCTGGGATTCCGTGGGCTTTTCAGTAAAAGGCTTCGTAAGCGTTTGGCTTTTGGTGGAATATTCAAATTAACTCTTGTTATTCCGTACTTTGCAATTTACACTTTCCTGCCTTCCATACTTAGTACAATGGGTTTTGAACAAAACTTTTTTGCCGATACAATGTTAAATCTATTTTTGCTTGTTGGGGCAATTATTGGTCTTTGGCTGCTTGCAAAATTTTCTCGTAGAGGATTTACCATCGGGGCTTTCACGATCCTTACTATTTCATTGTTCTCACTCAGCTTCTTACACAATGGTTCTCAATTCTTAATGTTGTTGGCATTCTTGATCTTTACTTTTTTCATGTCAGCAGCATCGAACCTAACATTAGTATACCCAGCAGAGCTTTTTCCAACTGAGATACGTGGCTCGGGAATAGGTATGGTTACGGCAATTAGTCGGATCGGTTCGGCAATTGGAACATTTCTGCTGCCTGTTTCTTTAAGCTCATTTGGATTAAGTGCCTCAATGGCAGGAATGGCAGCCATTCTGCTGGTCGGCTTGATCGTATCGATCGCTTGGGCACCAGAAACGAAGAATCTTTCATTACATGAAGCAAGTGACCCTTTGCTAGAAGCGGAGAATTCTCTGAAGGGAACTGCTATTCCCTTTACAGAAAATGAAAAAATAACATAAGATTAACTTCCAGCAAATAAATGAGAAGGACCAAAACTTTTTTCTCCTTCCTGATAAGTCATATGAGAGGAGATGTATAAGGGTGACAACTACCGATTGTTTACAACCGAAGGATATTAAAGAGGTTGTACTAGGTGATGGTGCAATCTCGATCGAAGAGGTAATTGCGGTTGCAAGATATGGGGCGATGGTTTCCTTTACACAAACATATTGTGATAGGGTGGATAAATCACGTAGCTTAATAGACAAGTTTTTAGATGAAAATCGATTGATTTACGGTGTAACTACGGGTTTTGGCAGTAATATGACGGAGGTGATTTCTCCACAGGACGCAGAAACCCTTCAACGTAATATTGTTCGTTCACATGCCGTTTCTGTTGGGGAAACTCTTGAAAAAGAAGTCGTAAGGGCCATTCAATTGATGATACTAGTGAATTTAGGCCAAGGATATTCAGGAGTTCGTTTACAAGTATTAAATCTAATTGCTTCACTATTAAATCACGATATCATTCCGTTTGTTCCAGGTGATGGGTCAGTGGGGTATCTTTCTCCTGAAGCTCACATGGCCCTAGTGGTGATTGGTGAGGGGAAGGCATGGTATAAAGATGACCTCATACCTGGCATGGAAGCTTTAGAGAAAGCGGGATTAGCACCTGTTACGTTGGGTGCCAAAGAAGGATTGGCACTTACAAGCGGGACTACTTCCGTCACTGCGATGGCTGTCCTGGCTTTATACAATAGCATGCAGGCGGCTAAAACCGCGGACATTACGGGAGCTATGTCCTTAGAAGTGCTAAAAGGTACAATAAAAGCATTTGATCCCCGTCCCCACGCATTGAAAAAACATGAGGAACAGGCTAAGACAGCCAGAAATGTATCAAGGGTTCTTGAAGGCAGCCAAATCATTGATACATACAAGGAATATAGACTACAAGATGCACTTAGCTTACGATGCATTCCACAAGTACATGGAGCCATAAAAAGAGTATTGAAAGACGCTGCTGTATCAATCGAGAATGAAATGAACTCAGTGAGTGACAATCCTCTGATTTTTCCGGAAGAGGAAGATGGAATAGGCCTGATGGCTGGGAATTTTGATGGTTCATTTGTTGGGATTTATGCAGATGCGATATCCATAGCGTTAGCAAACTTAGCAAAAATAACAGAACGCAGAATAGATCGCCTTGTAAACCATTACCTTAGTGAATTACCTAATTTCTTAGTGGTCAATCCAGGTTTAAATAGTGGCTACATGATTCCACAATATACAGCTGCCGGGCTATTAAATGAAATCAGGGTGCTCTCGCATCCAGCCACAATAGACAATATCCCTACATGTGCAAATCAAGAAGATGTGATAAGCTTTGCCTATTTTGCTTCGAGGAAAGCATATCGGATTTCGAAGAAACTTGAATATATTTTAGCCATCGAACTGATGACGGCAACGCAAGCAATGGATTTTCATCTACCTTTGAAACCGTCACCGGTTACGGAGGGGGTGTATCATTTAGTTCGGAGTGAAGTCCCGATGGTTGGAGAAGATCGCTTTTTTCATCCTGACATTGAAGCGATTTATAGGCAAATTCATGAAGGGGAAATAGTGAAGCACGTTGAAATGGCGATCGGGAAAATAGAGTTCTAAAACCAGGTGGAAGCTGTTTTACTTTATTTTATAAGGTAAAATGGCTTCCTTTTTTTAAAATGAAGGATCATATTTAAAAGAGGAGGATGTAAGATGCACTATGATGTAATTGTTATTGGAGCTGGATCTATGGGAATGTCTTCAGGTTACTATCTATCAAAGAATGGACAAAAAGTATTATTATTGGATTCCTTTGCTCCTCCTCATAATAAGGGCAGCCATCACGGGGAAACAAGAATTATTAGGCATGCTTATGGTGAAGGCAGGGAGTATATTTCTTTGGCACTTAAATCCCAAAAGCTTTGGGGTGAATTGGAAAGAAATTCGGGACAACAATTATTTCTCCCAACGGGGGTCCTGAATGCTGGAAGCCAAAATTCCACTTTCATTAAACAAGTGATAGCAGGTTCAAAGGAATATGGTTTACCTATGAAAATATTGGATTACCATGAAATTCATGATAGGTGGCCAGGGATGACACTGCCAGAAGACTACATTGGGTGCTATGAATCGACTTCGGGCGTGTTGAAAAGTGAAGAGTGCTTAAGGGCGTATCAACAACTTACGAAATCCCATGGTGCCGACATCATTGTAAACAGTGAAGTAAGGAAGATAGTTGCTCATAGCAATGGGGTCACGATTAAAACGGATGAAGAGATATTCCACTCAGAATCTTTAGTGGTTGCAGTTGGGGCGTGGGCACCGAAAATATTGGCGATGTTAGATTTAAATCTGCCGCTGGAACCCATCAGAAAAACATTTGCCTGGTTTCATGCAAATGAGAAATTATATAATCATAATGATTTTCCGGCTTTTACTTTTGATACTTCAGATGGTACTTACTATGGCTTTCCTAGTATAAATGGTTCTGGACTGAAAATAGGGAGACATGATGGAGGAAAACGGATAAATCCTGATGGCTGTATTGAAGGTTTTGGTGAATTGGATGAAGATGAGGGAGATTTAATGAGGTTTTTAGGGCAATATATGCCTGCTGATCAAAAAATGAAATATGGGAAAACTTGCATCTACACCATGACCCCTGATGAGCATTTTATAGTGGATAAACATCCTTATTATCCACATATTGCTATAGCAGCAGGTTTCTCTGGACACGGGTTTAAATTCAGCAGTGTCATGGGAGAAATTTTGAGTGACTTGATTATCTCCGGTACGAGCAAGGAAGATATTTCATTGTTTTCAATTAACCGATTTTGAATTAATATACTCCAAACTTTAAGCTGTAATCATGGCCGTTGCTTCCTTTCAAAGGAAACAACGGCTTTTTTGTATCAAACTGCAATGTTAGGTTTTCTAACAAGATATTGTCGAAATAATTAAAATATGCTAGAATTAGAATATTCCGAAATATGAAACTATAATACCGAATTTCGGAACTTATACATTTGAGTGATTGAAAGATCACTTACATATTATTTACTGAAATTTCCGTTATTAAAGGAGAGGGTAGTATGAACACGGTTGATTTGAATTGTGATTTAGGGGAAAGTTTTGGTGCTTACCGGATTGGTAATGATCAAGAGATTTTAAATTATGTAACATCTGTCAATGTAGCTTGTGGATTCCACGCTGGTGATCCGACAGTCATGAGAAAAACGGTTCAGCTTGCTTTGGGGAAAGATGTAAAAATCGGAGCCCACCCAGGTTTACAGGATTTAATAGGATTTGGCAGACGCAATATGAATATTTCACCACAAGAAGCTTATGATATTGTCGTCTATCAAATTGGTGCATTAAATGGCTTTCTGCAAGCCGAAGGCGGAAGTATGCAGCATGTGAAACCGCATGGGGCATTGTACAATATGGCCGCAAAGAACAAAGAGTTATCCATGGCCATTGCCGAAGCGGTATATAAAGTGAATCCCGAGCTTATCTTATTTGGTTTGTCGGGCAGTGAATTAATACGTGCCGGACAGGCTATCGGATTGCAAACCGGGAGTGAAGTATTTGCCGATCGTACCTACCAACATGATGGTTCATTGACTTCCCGATTGGAAAAGGATGCATTGATCGAAAACGATGATGATGCCGTTGCCCAAGTCATTCGCATGGTGAAGGAAGGGAAGGTACTGTCCCAACAAGGCTCAGATGTGGCTTTAAAAGCGGATACCATTTGTATTCACGGAGACGGGGCACATGCTTTATCCTTTGCACGGCATGTCAAGGAATCTTTGCAATTATCTGAAATAACAGTCAAGTCCTTTTCTTGAAAAAACTAAACTCAGGAGGCAGATTCCATTGGAGCCAATCAAAAATACAACAGTACAGAAAAAGAATTTGACTAAGCCAAAAACGAACCGCACTTTATTGTTAGGTGCAGCATTCCTAATGGCAACATCGGCAATAGGACCAGGTTTTTTAATGCAAACGACCGTTTATACCCAAAGTCTTGCGGCAAGTTTCGGTTTCGTTATACTTATTTCGGTCATTCTTGATATATTTGCCCAAACAAATGTATGGCGCATTATTGCTGTATCCGAAAAAAGGGGTCAAGAGATTGCAAACATGGTCCTTCCTGGACTGGGTTATGTACTGGCAGCACTAATCGTCATGGGCGGGCTGGCATTTAATATTGGAAATATCGCAGGAGCCGGATTAGGTTTAAATGCGATGACGGGAATATCCCCAACTACTGGAGCCGCAATAAGCGCAGTCATCGCCGTACTGATTTTTGTAGTGAAAGAAGCAGGAAAAGCGATGGACCGTTTTACGCAAATCGCCGGATTTTTCATGATTTGTTTGATGATTTACGTTGCTTGGACAACCTCTCCTCCTGTAGGGGAAGCGGCAGTGAAGACCTTTGTGCCTGATAAAATCGATATTATCGCCATCGTTACATTAGTGGGTGGATCTGTAGGCGGCTACATTACTTTTGCGGGTGGCCATCGACTATTGGATGCAGGAGTGAAGGGCGTTGACTCATTGCCACAAGTCACGAAGAGCTCGGTAATGGGGATACTGATAACGACGGTCATGCGTGTTGCGTTATTTCTAGCAGTACTGGGTGTTGTATCGAAAGGTTTGCAAATTGATCCGGATAACCCTGCAGCATCCGTTTTTCAACTCGCTGCGGGTAATATAGGATATAAAATCTTCGGTATTGTCATGTGGGCAGCAGCTATCACGTCTGTTGTTGGAGCTGCATATACTTCGGTTTCATTTATCAGAACTTTCAGCGAAAAGATAAATAATAAGGCTAACTGGATAATCATTGGCTTTATAGTCGTATCGACCATCTGCTTTCTATTGATCGGTCAACCGGTTAAAGTACTGCTTGTAGTTGGGGCCATTAATGGACTGATATTACCAATTGCCCTTGGAACATTGCTTATTGCCGCATATAAGAAAAACATCGTGGGTGATTATAAGCATCCTTTATGGTTAACGATTTCCGGTGTATTCGTGGTAGTCATCATGGCGTTGATGGGCGTATATACATTAATGAAACAACTGCCCGCACTTTTTTAATGATTAATGAATGAAAATCCAATAAATAAAAGTGGGCGTGGCATCAGTTTGTCACTGGCTGCCAATTCGCAATAGGAGATGAATACTAATGATCGACCTTTCTCAAGCTACCCCGGCTGAGTTGCGTTCAATGATTCGAAAAAATGAATTGATAAAACCGACCGCTGGCATGGCTAACGGTTATGCACAAGCGAACTTAGCCATCTTAAAAAAAGAGCATGCTTTTGATTTCTTATTATTCTGTCAGCGTAACCCTAAATCCTGTCCATTGCTAGATGTTACGGAAATTGGTTCACCCATTCCCGCATTTGCAGCAAATTCGGGGGATATACGCACCGATATTCCGAAATATAGGGTATATAAAAATGGAGAATTAGTGGAAGAAGTAACGGATATTTCAAACTACTGGGAAGACGATATGGTTGGATTTTTAATTGGGTGCAGCTTTACATTCGAACACGCCCTCTTGAGTAATGATATTTCGATTCGTCATATTGAAGAGGGATGCAATGTACCTATGTATAAAACCAATATCCCTTGTATTGAAGCAGGGATTTTTCATGGGAAAATGGTGGCTAGCATGAGGCCGATTCCACAAAAGGATGTGGTGAGGGCAGCTCAAGTGACATCGCGGTTTCCGGCCGTTCATGGCGCTCCGATTCATATTGGAGACCCTGAAGCGATCGGTGTTTCCAGCATTCAGCATCCGGATTTTGGTGATCCAGTAACGATTCGTGAAGGGGAAGTCCCAGTATTTTGGGCATGTGGTGTAACACCCCAATCCATTGCCATGGAGACTAAACCGGAGATCATGATCACGCATGCACCTGGACATATGTTCATAACGGACATTCGTGATGAAAAATTAGGAGTTTTATAACTGACAGAAAGAGATGATTCCTATGCCGGAAAAGCTTTTGAAAAAAACTGCATGTACACTTTCTCCATTGGGCGATTCCGCAATCGTGATAACATTCGGGAATGGAATGGAATACAGCGTTCACAAAAAAATAAAGTTGTTAAAGGATTTGCTCGAAGATGAACCTTTTGCAGGGTTTATAGAATGTGTACCGGCTTATACTAATTTGACGGTTTTTTATGATCCACTCGTTATTTATAAGGATCAAAATAAAAGCTATGGTAGTGAAACCATTTCTCCCTTTGAAGTGGTCCAATCCATCTTGGAAATGAAATTACAGGATATAAAAGAAGATAAGAAACTAGTACATCGAACGGTTACCATTCCCGTGTGCTATGGGAATGAATATGGACCCGATTTGGAATATGTTGCCCGCTATAACGATTTGACTACGGATGAAGTCATTCATATTCATTCAACCGGTGAGTATTTGGCTTATATGATTGGGTTCGCACCGGGTTTCCCGTTTCTTGGCGGACTGTCAAAAAACATCGCGACACCTAGGCGTTCCTCTCCCCGAGTGACCATTCCGGCAGGGGCAGTAGGTATTGCCGGAATGCAAACGGGTGTATATCCCATATCAACGCCTGGTGGATGGCAATTGATCGGACAAACGCCAACCAAACTATTTTTACCAAATAGTAATCCTCCAAGTTTATTACAAGCAGGGGACATTGTGAAGTTCCATCCGATTACGGATCAAGAATATAAAGAAATGATTCTTAAGGAGGTGGTACAGTGAGCCTGCGCGTAATCAAACCGGGATTATTGACCAGTATACAGGATCTTGGAAGAAAAGGATTCCGGCAACATGGGGTTATTGTAAGCGGGGCGATGGATGCACATTCATTACGAATTGCCAATATGTTGGTTGGCAATGAAGAAGGAGAAGCGGCCTTGGAAATTACATTAATGGGTCCGACCGTTAAAGTAGAGAAAAATTGCCTGATTTCGATAACAGGTGGAAATTTATCACCTACACTTGATAATAAGTTTGTACCGATGTGGAAGCCCATTCTTGTGAAAAGTGGATCGATTCTTCGATTTGAAGGGTGTAAATCAGGTTGCAGGGCGTACTTAACTGTAGCGGGAGGCTTTGCTATTCCTGAAGTTATGGAGAGTAAAAGCACATATCTAAGAGCTGGGATTGGCGGCTATATGGGGAGGGCATTAAAGGCTGATGATGTCTTGGAGTTTAAGGAACCTTCGAAAAATCTTGGTGATCGGAAGTTCAAAATTTCATTTTCATTCCCAAAGTGGTTTGTCAATGAGAAGGAGTTCATGCCAGGGGGAAAACCTCTCATCCGTTTCATCGATGGAAGCCAATATGAATATTTCACAGATTCAAGTAAAGATAGTTTTGTAGCGGGATTATTTAAAGTTTCCAATCAATCCGACCGCATGGGATATAGAATATCGGGCCCTACACTGAAATTAAAGGATAATGGCGAGTTATTATCCGAAGCGGTCACAAATGGGTCCGTTCAGGTTCCTCCAGATGGAAATCCGATCATCCTCCTTTCAGATAGCCAAACAACGGGCGGATATCCTAAGATAGCTCAGGTGATTACGGCGGATTTACCAATTATCGCTCAGGTTAAACCGGGAGAATCCATTCAGTTCTCACGGGTGAATTTAAAGGAGGCTGAACGGCTGTTCCTTCAAAAAGAACGGCAATTGAAGGAATTGCAAGTTTCGATTTCATTGGCCTTGAACAAATGGCTGGATAAATAATTGCTTCTGCAAAGAAAGCAAACGATGAGAAAGTACTCTTATAGAGTGCTTTCTTTTTTTGTTTCAATAAACAATAAAGACGCTTCCTTTCTTCTCTTATATGCAATGCTGTCTTTCAAAGATGCTTTTTTTGCTAGACCCGGTTTGCAATTTCGAAGAGAGGAGAAGTTGAAATGCATTTTTTTCTCCAGAAAAATCTTGAAACCTTGAAACCTAACCAACCTCATACGTACTTATTTACATTATTACCCCATTCCTAATTAAGAAGTTATGAATCGGAATGATGGAAATTCGGGAGTAATCACCATTCTGACATCTGATTTGCTGTTTATTTGAAAAAGTTAAGGGGATTTTTCCAAAAGGATAGGGAAGTTCCCCGATATGGAACAATCGGGAAAGATCTTACAATTAGGGTATGGTAATTGTTTGTAATGAGGAGGAATAGTAATGCAGGCAAAAGTCGCAGCGAATCAAAAAACAAGAAAATCGATTGATGATGCTTTTGCATCACATTTTGCCAAGTCTATGTTTCTAGCAGTTTGCGGACTTGTATTCTTATCGTTTATTGGAACGAGAATGTTTACACACGTAGATTTAAACCTTTATGGCTATATGGTGGGAACTTTTATTTTTATTGGGGGTTTCTTTTACAGGTTTATCGCATGGGGAGAAAGGCCGCCAACAAAGGTTTTTATAAAGAAAGGAATCAGAATTCTATTTAGAAAATCAACACCTAAAACTACAGTTGACCATTTAGCAACATATAATTTCATCTGGAACAGGGGAATTTACCGATGGACTCAGCACGTTCTAATGGGCTGGGGATGCATTCTTTCCTGCTTCGTTACATTTCCTCTAGTGTTTGGATGGATGTACTTCACAATGGACGATAACGGTTACTACAACATCATTGCAATGGGGATCCAAGTAATGACAGTACCAGCTAATGGGCTTATTGCGAAGTTATCATATAACGCACTGAACATTACAGCAGTGATGGTGATTGCCGGTGTATGCATGGCTCTTTACCGCCGCTTGAAAAATATGCAGGCAAGAGCAGAACAACAATTCATGTATGACTTCCTTCCATTATTCATGCTGTTATTGGTAAGCGGTACCGGATTGGCACTAACGTTTATGAATATTTTCATGAACGGTGCAGGGCAGCCAGCTATGTCACTGATTCACCAATGGTCAGTCATTATTACATTGATTTATCTTCCGTTTGGAAAGCTTGCACACATACCTTTTCGCCCATTGAGTGTTTTTGCAAGAAACTACAGAGAACATTATGCGGAAGAATCCATGAAAGGCTGTAAAGTTTGCGGCCATGAGTTTGTTTCAACAGAACAATCAAAAGATGTCATAGAGGTGCTCAGTAAGAATGATATAGAATTTCAAACGAAGGATGGGTACCATCTCGCTGAAATGTGTCTTCCTTGTCGGAGAAAATACCGGATTGCCCAATTTTCCGGGTTTCCTATCCATGAGGTAAAAGTTAAGGAGGCAAACCAGAATGCAAAGGGATAAGTTTTTTAAAGAAGAAAAGAACGTGATGCACCCTAATGAAACATTGGTCAAAACCCATTGTGCATATTGCGGAATGCAGTGCGGAATGAATTTAAGGGTAAATGCAGTGACGAATAAAATCATAGGGGTTGAACCCCGTTATGACTGGCCAGTAACCGTTGGGAAAATGTGTCCAAAAGGGGTTACAGCTTACCAGCAGACAAATCATGTTGATCGTATTTTAAAACCGCTCATTCGCGACGATGCTTCATTAAAGGGAACAAAGGAAGGCTTCCGGGAAGCAAGCTGGAATGAGGCGTATGATTTAATCGCAAAAAAGTTCAGGGAACTTCAAGATAAATATGGAAAAGATTCATTATCCGTTTTCAGCGGGGTATCAATGACAAATGAAAAATGCTATTTAACAGGAAAATTTGCACGTGTGGCCCTTGGGACTCGTTACATTGACTATAATGGGCGATTTTGTATGTCAAGTGCGGCGGGGGGATTCCTTCGTTCTTTTGGGGTAGATAGAGGTTCAACATTACCCTGGACTGATATTCATGAAACAGATTGCTTATTTATTGCAGGAAGCAACACAGCGGAATGTCATCCAACTTCCATGTTCCGAGTCTGGAGCGTTCAAGAAAGAGGAGGTTACATTATTGTTGTGGATCCCCGCGAAACGCCTGTTGCGAGAAGAGCAGATGTGCACCTTGACCTGAAACCGGGAACAGATCTTGCCCTTGCTAATGGAATCTTACATTTATTAATTCAAAATGGTTATGCTGACGAAGAGTTTATTAATAATCATACAAACGGATTTAAAGAAACTAAAGAGCTTGTACGAGAATTTACACCGGAATATACGAGTGAGCTTACAGGGGTGGCACCGGAAAAAATTGTTCGGGCAGCAGATATTTATGGAAAAGCACCGAATGCAGTTGTAATGTTTGCCCGTGGAATTGAACAGCAGCATAAGGGTGTTGACAATGTATCTGGATATACAAACATGGCGCTTGTAACAGGTAAGATAGGCCGTCCGAAGTCTGGTGTAGCCACATTCACTGGTCAAGGAAACGGACAGGGTGGACGGGAACATGGCCAGAAGGCGGATTTATTGCCAGGATACCGTAAAATTACAAACCCTAAACATGTTGAAGAAGTTTGTAAAGTTTGGAAAATTACTCCGGAGGAAATGCCTCAGCCGGGTGTTTCTGCTTATGAAATGTTTGAACTGATGGAACAAAAAACGATCCGCGGATTGTATCTGCTATGTTCTAATCCTGCAGTATCTGCGCCGAACCTGAATTTCGTCAGAAGTGCGATGAAAAACCTGGATTTTATGTTGTGTTCGGATTTCTATCTTTCTGAATCTGCAGAGTTTGCGGATGTGATCCTGCCGTCTGTAACGTGGTCAGAAGATGAAGGAACAGTTACAAACCTTGAAGGAAGAATTATTAAGATAAACAAAGCACAAGAACCAATCGGTGAATCTAAGCCCGATTGGCAAATACAAATAGAACTTGCAGAACGTCTTGGAAGAGGAAAATACTTTTCCTACCTGAAAACAGCAAAGGACATTGCTGATGAATTCAGACTGGCTAGTAAAGGTGGATATGCCGATTATTACGGTGCAACATGGGAGAAAATCGATAAACAGGACGGGGTATTTTGGCCTTGTAAGGATGAAAATGATAAGGGAACGCCGCATATGTTCCTGGATAAAAAATTCTATCACGCAGACGGCAAAGCGAAAATTTGTGCGCTTCCTTACCGTCCCCCTGCTGAAGAACCAGATGAAAAATATCCGCTTCGTTTAACAACTGGACGTGTCGTTTACCATTACTTATCCGGGAACCAGACGAGAAGAATCCAGTTCTTGCGTGATATGTGTCCGGAGCCATACGTCGAAGTGCATCCGGAAACAGCAAAAAAATACAATATGGAACATGAAGAAAGTGTCCGCCTAATTACCCGAAGAGGCGAAGCAACCTATAAAGTGAAAATTACAGAAGCAATTCGTAATGATACCGTATTTGTTCCATACCATTTTGGTCACGAGCAATCTATCAATCTATTAACCATTGCAGCGCTTGATCCAATGTCCCGTATGCCGGAGTTTAAGGTTTGTGCGGTTCAATTGGAAAAAGTGGAAATGGAGAAGAAGGTGCAATAAATGAAAAAGAGGCTGTACTTAGAACTTGAAAACTGTATAGGATGCCGTTCATGCCTTGCAGCATGTACACAATGCGGAGGGCATGAAGAACGGAACAGGAACTATGTTTACGATGTAAACCCTATGGTTAATCGGCAAACCATGCCTCTAATGTGCCTTCATTGTGTGAATCCGGCCTGTGCAAGAAGCTGTCCGGCCCAGGCAATCCAAATCCATGAAACAGGGGCCGTATTATCCGCTCTCGTTGAAAAATGTATTGGCTGCCAAAACTGTACGATTGCTTGTCCATATGGAATACCGAAGTTTGACACAGAACAAAACTTAATGTACAAATGCGATTTATGTATCGACCGAACAAAAGACAGTATCCCGCCAATGTGTTCAAGTGTTTGCCCGTCTAATACACTTCAATGGCTAACTGATGAAGAAATTGAAAATAAGAAAAAACAATTTCATCTAGATAATGGAAAATGGGTGACTAGCATGCCGTATCTTGAAGGTGAAACAAACGTTAAAGTAAATTTGCCTGGAATTTTACAGGGGATTACGAAGCTATTTTAGGAGGGATTAAGATGCCGTCAGATAAAAATAATAAATTTCCCTTTAATGAAGATAATTACACCCATAATATTGACCGGAATAATGAAAGAAAGCTCGACAGACGTGGGTTCATGAAAACATTAGTGGGTGCGGCTGGTGTATTCGCAATTTCGTCCCTTCCTTGGGGAGCGGTAGCGGCTAAAGAATTGATGGGACTTGGTGAAAAGGAGTATCCTCACAAAAAAATCACAGATGTAAGCAAAATTGCAATTGGTGACGCAGTAGATTTTAAATTTCCTGGTGATCATGATGATGCCATTTTGATCAGATTGTCTGAAAAGAAATACGTAGCTTATCAAAATGCATGCACACATCTTCGTTGCCCGGTTTTCTGGGTGAAGGATGAAGGAGAGATGGTTTGTCCTTGTCATCATGGGAAATTTGATGTTGAAACAGGTGCTCCAACTGCGGGTCCGCCAAGAAGGCCGCTGCCTGAAATTCAGGTGAAAGTTGAAAATGGCGGGGTATACGCAGTGAGGGTGAAGCGTTATGGATCATAAATTTTTTGGTGTCGCGTTGCTTTGTGCCTTCTTGATGATTAATATTGTATTTACGCAATTTATGGTTCATCAATATTATTATGAAAATTATGTAAATGTTTTAATATTTGGGGGATTAAACCTTGGGGTATTTCCATTAGCGTTATTTATTTATAAAAAAACGAAAAACGAAAAGGCGTGAATCACATGAACAATGAAACATACCTTGATTTTTGTTTTGTAAAAGAAGCATCTGGAAATTTTGCTGCTGAAATCGATAAGCTCCTTTCAGAACTTTTTAAAGGTGTTCTTCTTAACTGGTATTTGGATGAAAAGTCAATAGATGGGGTCGACATTGTAGTTGCCGAAGTCAAGGGAATGGGCAAATGGGAGTCTGAAGAAGAAACAATTGAATTTATCGAGAATCATGCAGAAGATACATTCTGGAAATATTTGCAGGGTTATCAAATGAATGTATACACAGCGAAGAGAGGATGCAATACCTGTGGATCACATTAAAATAGAAGATATACAATCATTGATATCGGAAAAAGCAAGTGTAGCCATCTTGGATGATGATGGCCAGGATAAAGCTCCTTTCGTTTCTAAAACGATTGTTAAGGTGGAACTTTGTCCTGATATAACACATCTGCGTATTTACTTTGACGACATTAATTTTTTCGCTGTCCCGTTGATTTCCAATGTAACTAAAAATACAAATGAGTGGTCAGCTTTTGACGAAAAAGCGAGTTTACAATATGTAATTAGAAGAGAGAGTGGTCAGGATGTTTAAAAGAATTCAGCTTCCATTACAAACCTTAAACCTCGTTGTCGGATTTATGGTGTGGGTATTAATATCGTCCCTGCTGCCGTTTATTAAAGAAGATATCGCAATACCGGATGGTCAGCTTGCACTGGTAACAGCTGTTCCGGTTATTTTAGGATCTATTCTTCGCATTCCCCTTGGCTTTTACGCCAATCAGTTCGGGGCAAGGAAAATTTTCCTGATTAGCTTTATATCACTGGTATTCCCTGTTTATTATATCAGCATTGCGGATTCTCTTGCTGATTTGTTGATTGGGGGGCTTTTTCTTGGTATTGGAGGAGCCGTATTCTCTGTTGGAGTAACCTCTTTACCGAAGTATTATCCTAAGGAAAGCCACGGCTTTGTAAACGGAATTTATGGTGCAGGAAACCTCGGTACGGCTATATCAGCGTTTGCTGCACCTGTTGTAGCTACGAAGTTTGGCTGGTCAACAACCGTTCAGCTTTATCTCGTTATTTTGGCAGTCTTTATCGTAGGTAACTTCCTATTAGGGGATAAAAAGGAACTGAGAGTTAAAACACCGCTTTTAGAACAAATTAAGGGTGTCTACAAAAATGAAAAACTATGGCTGCTAAGCTTATTTTACTTTATAACATTCGGTTCTTTTGTTGCATTTACTATTTATCTGCCAAACTTTCTTGTAGCGAACTTTGGATTAGACAAAGTTGATGCGGGTGTAAGGACAGCAGGCTTTATTGTTCTTGCTACCATGATGAGGCCTATTGGCGGGTGGCTTGCCGACCGCTTCCATTCTCTTATTCTCCTCATGTTTGTTTTTGGAGTTTATACGATTTCAGCAATGATCCTATCCTTTGCTCCATCAATTGGCTGGTACACATTTGGCTGTTTAAGTATTGCTCTCTGCGCTGGAATAGGAAATGGTGTTATTTTTAAGCTCGTGCCCATGTATTTCCAAAAGCAGGCTGGTATTGTGAATGGTATCGTGTCCGCAATGGGCGGTTTGGGAGGATTTTTCCCACCGTTAATTCTTTCCTTGCTATTCAATATCACAGGCCATTATGCAATCGGGTTCATGGCATTATCAGAAGTTGCCCTTGCAAGTTTGATTTTAGTAGTCTGGATGTATTTCCAAGGTAAAATGGGGCTTGCCAAAGAAGTGATTGATCATACAATAGAAGGGATTCTGATCACCGATACCACCGGTAAGATCATTTCAGTAAACCCTTCGTTTACAAGGATTACTGGCTATCAAGAAAATGAAGTAATTGGAAAGGACCCCAGTTTACTTAAGTCAGGCAGGCAGCCTCAAACTTTTTATGAGGATATGTGGAAATCTATTGAAAAAAATGGTTTCTGGCAAGGTGAAATTTGGAATAGCCGAAAAGATGGGCAACAATACCTACAATGGCTGACGATTAGTGCAATTAAAGATGATGCTGAGGATGTTGTTCAATATGCCGGAATGTTTAGTGACATTTCAAGTCATAGTGAAAAAAGCATAAAATGAAATATGCGGATAAAATCTTTGAATTTGAAGTCTGAATTGGAGAATGCAAATTTTCCGATGGGAAAGAAAGTTACGTCAGTGTTTTCACCGCTTGACCGAAAAGCTTTAATTGGGAGAATGGCGATTTCGGATGGCAAATAACCAGCGACAATAAGAAGGAGGATGGGAATGAATGAATACTCAGCCACTCAAAAACAAAATAAGTTCTTATATCATACAAACACATGAAGAAGAGATAAAACGAATTGCAATGGAGCTTCATGAAGGTGTGGGACAGTCCCTCTACAGTCTTTTTACAGGTATGAAGCTCATTGAAAAGACAATCGAACAGCCTGCCATGAAAAGCTATGCAGGTGATATGAACCAGTTATTGGAAAAGACAATTCGAGAAATCAGGCTCTTGGCTGTAGAATTGCATCCTCCCACCCTAACAACTCTAGGGCTGATGTCTGCTATGAAAAGCTATATTAAATTATACACTTCAACCTATGGCATTGAGGTTGAGATAGAGAATTTGGGTATTGAATCGCAAATCTCCGATAGAGATAACATTACACTTTTCAGGGTTTGCCAAGAAGCATTGATGAATATAGCAAGGTATGCAGATACAACGAAGGCAAGTATGATATTCATATGGGAAAAAAGCAGGTTAATGATAAAGATTAAAGATTCAGGGAAAGGGTTTGAGGTTGAATCTGCCATGAATAAGTTGAGCGGGCTTGCTGCCATGAGTGAAAGAATGCATTTGATTGGCGGGAATTGTACCGTTTTTTCAAAAATAGATGATGGTACTTCTATAGAGATTTCACTATCATTATATTAGAATGCTAAACAAGGGGTTTGCGAATTAAGCAATCCCCCTTGTTGTTTCATATTCATTATAAACGATAAAAATACGAACAAAGCTAAGGGGGAGCAGCTTTGATAAAAATTTTGCTTTGCGATGATCACGCCGTTGTAAGAATGGGCTTAAAAATGCTATTAAATAATCATGCTGATATGGACGTCATAGGGGAAGCTTCTGATGGGAATGAAGGAATACAACGAGCACTGGAGCTCCAGCCTAATGTAGTAGTCATGGATTTAAGCATGCCTCATGGAAAAGATGGCTTATCGGCAACTTCCGAACTGAAGAAACTAATGCCTGAAGTGGCCATATTAATACTTACTATGCATGATGATGATGAATATTTGTTCAGAACTATTCAAGCAGGGGCTTCAGGCTGTATTTTAAAAAGTGCACCACATGAAGAATTATTGTTAGCCATCCGATCTTTATCGAACGGAAATGCTTACCTTCATCCATCTGCAACAAAAAGGGTTATGGAAGAATACATAGGGAGTGTGAAGCAGGGGACCGCTGATTCTTTCAATCTGTTGTCTGACCGTGAAAAAGAGGTACTGACGTTGATTGCGAAAGGGTTTTCCAATAAAGAGATTGCCGGACAGCTTGTCATAAGCGTGAAAACGGTTGAAAGTCATAAAGGAAACTTAATGGAAAAGCTCAAGATGAAAACAAGGCATGAACTTGTTGCATTCGCTTTAAAAAAGGGGTTATTAGGGTATGGAATATAAAGGGGGCAGTCAATCGAACGCGGATCAATCATTAAAAAAAGCGTGTGAACGTGTATTAGAAGAAATAAACTGTGATTTTGTTGGCCTTGCTTTACAAAACAGTAAAGGTCCTGACATAAGCTGGCATTATGCCGCCGGGAACAGAAATGATAAATACAAAAGGATAACAGTTCGATATGGAAAAGGAATAGCAGGCAGGGTAATATCAACGGGGAGGCCGATGAAAATTGAGGGTTTTCCCAATAATATTCACGGCAAAGCATTAGAGTATCCCATCATGCTCGCGGAAAATCTCAGTTACGCCTTCGCGGTTCCAATTGAATTTAAAGGTGTTCCAAAAGGGGTACTATTAGTGGGGAAACGAATAGATCAGCCTATATCTGAAAGTGACCAACATACGATCCTTGATGCAGCGAAAAAATTGGAAAAAGAATTGAACAGCTCAATATAACATGGCAACAAGGAGGATTATGTATGGGCTTGAATAAACATATGGAAAAAGAGGTTTCGCCTGGATCTAGCGATGCGACGATCCTTGTCAATGAATCTGGAGTCATCTCTTTTGCAAATCAACAGGTATATGAAAACTTTGGTTATGAACATCATGAATTGAACGGGGAAAAGCTTTTGAAGCTTATACCAGGGGCAAACCTTCTGTCCAGTAGGGAAGGGGAATTCATCCACCAGATTGGTATTCACCGGGATGGTCATGCTTTTTCACTTTTTTTCAGGGTGAACGCCTTTCAGCTTGCCAAAGAGCTCTATTACTTAATCGTAGTCCATAAAGTAAAAGACCAATCACGGATTAATCAGCAGCAATCCTATCCGTTAAATGAGCTGGTTGATTTAAGTTACGCACTTGATGAATCAACGATTGTTGCATTTACGGATGAAAAGGGAAAGATAATAAACTTTAATACGAAATTTTGTGAGGTATCCAAATATTCAGCAGCTGAGCTTATTGGGAAGGATCACCGAATTATCAATTCAGGTTATCATTCAAAGGGATTTATGCAAGGACTTTGGCGAACAATTTCATCAGGAAGTGTATGGCGGGGTGAAATTAAGAACAAAGCGAAGGATGGAACCTATTACTGGGTGGATACCACAATTGTCCCTTTCTTAAATGAAAAAGGAAACCCTTATAAATATTTGGCAATCCGGAAGGAAATTACTGAATATAAACGAGTTTTAGAGGAATTAGGAAAATCCGTAAATAAAATGACCGATTTTCAATTTGCTTTGGATGCTTCCTCAATTGTAGCAATAACCGATCAAAGAGGGACGATCAAATATGTCAATGATCAATTTTGCCGGATTTCAAAGTACTCAAAAGAAGAGTTGATCGGACAGGATCATCGAATTATTAACTCGGGTTTTCATTCGAAAGAGTTTTTCAAGAATCTTTGGAAAACAATTTCTGCAGGTGAAGTATGGAAAGGCGAGATTAAAAATAAGACCAAGGATAATAGTTATTATTGGGTGGATACTACAATAGTTCCCTTTCTTGATGAATACAATAAACCTTACCAATATTTAGCGATTCGTCATGAAGTGACCCAGCGTAAGCATGCGGAAGAAGAAATTCAGAAAATGACCGGGAAAATCATTGATGTGCAGGAAGAAGAAAGAAAACGCATTTCCCGAGAGCTTCATGATGATATCGGACAAAACTTATACAGCCACCTCATAACGATTAACAGGCTGCAGACGGAGATGGATCATCCCCTGTTAGATCAGATGCAGGATGAAACGACCGAAATTATCGAAGCGCTCCGGCAACTATCCTGGGAATTAAGGCCATCTGTACTTGATGATCTTGGGCTGTTCCCTGCCATTCGCTCTTTATTGGTGCAATTTTCAGAGCATCATCATATCAAGGTCCGTTTTGACTGCTATTTGAATTGCCGTCTTAATACAAACAAAGAAATTACCATTTACCGTATTATCCAAGAAGCATTAACAAATATTCGGAAATATGCTCAAACCGAAGAAGCTTCAGTGACGATCCGGGAAATAGAGGAAGAAGTTCAAGTGGAAATAGAAGATAAAGGAATGGGCTTTGATATAGAAAAAGTCACCCGGGGAGTTGGCATATTCAGTATGGAGGAAAGAGCCAAAGCTTCCGGTGGAAACCTTCTCCTTCATTCTGGCGAAGGGAAAGGGACAAAAGTAATTTTGAAAATGCCTTTGTGGTGAATGTGCTCAAGCAAATTAATCCGACATTTAACGATAAGCGAACTAACTATGAGCTTGATTAGCCATTAACCACTGTTAAAGAAAATAAAATTACATCCTTTCTTCCATGTTTTATATTAGAATGATAGTTAAGAGAAACATGTATCATGAAAGGAGACATCGTATGCAGGCACATAACAAAACGGTCGTGAAATCCATGCAAATCTTAACCCTTTTCATAAATCATCCGAAACTCACCTTTAATGAAATGATGGAACTTTCCAACTTGCCGAAAACGTCGTTACACCGTATGGTGGGTTCATTGGAAGAAATGGGGTTTTTAACAAAGGACAAGAATGGCCATTATTCACTTGGATTGATATTCCTGCAGTTTGGTCAACTGGTAGGGGAGCGTTTGGATATCAGGTCAATCTCCTATCCCATCATGAAAGAACTTCGGGATGATGTTGAAGAAGCAGTGAATTTAATTGTGAGGGATAAAGATGAAGCGATGTATATTGAAAAGGTGGACACCCTGCATCCTGTTCGTCTTTATACATCCATTGGAAGACGTTCACCATTGTACGCTGGCGATTCTCGAATCATCCTAGCATTTTTGCCAGAAGAAGAGCGTGAAAATTATTTAGGGAACATCCAATTAAAACCGATCGCCATGGGAACGATTACGGATAAAACTAAACTTCGTCATGCATTGGATGAAGCGAGATCGAATGGTTATACGATAACTTCATCAGAACTTGAGGATTATACAAAAGCGGTGAGTGCACCGATACTCAATGGCAAAGGTCAAATAGTAGCTGGTATTAGTGTGGCTGGGATTGAAGCGAGATTTCAGGAAGATCGCTTGCCTGAATTGATTGAAAAAGTAACGAAAGCCGCCAAGTCGATTTCCATGAAACTTGGTTCTCAAATACATTAATGAAGATAGAAATCATGTCATTTTCGGAATATATTTTCCTGAAATAAGATAACTTACATAAGTTGGTCGATTCATAGTAAAGCCACCGCTTATGGTGGATTTTTGTCATGTGGGCATGCTCAGCCGTAACTGGTGTAATGTTTGCCGCTTTATTTAAAGTACTTATCAGCAACCATTTCATGAATGTCATCATGGTTGAACTTGAGGAGCAAACATTAACAGAATCATGACGAAAAGGTGAACCATTCGGGGTTCACCTTTACTAATATCGTAAGACTTAAACGGATTGTTGGTTAACCATTAAATACGGACAAAGTGTGATTGATTTATATTTCTCGGCACCCCGATGTCAGCCATTGTTAGTAAACCTGGTTTACGGAGGGCATCAATTTGCTTAGCGGTATTGATGATCATTGCTGCGGTTGCGGTATCTCCAAAAATGCCGTTTGGAACAATCAACCTTTGGGTTTCGTTCCCCTCAATAACGATTTCATCTTCCTGTTTAATACCTGCAGCCATCGTTAAATCCAAGGAAATTTCCTTTCCGTCCACAGTCTTGCCTGTGGAAATTTGATGAAGCCCCATAACATCCCCTCGTTTTAAGGCAGTTAGCGGAACGGTCATATTTTCGCTTGCAATCATTGGTTCAATGGTATTGGTAACACTTGAAAGTTTCCAATTCAGCCCATAAGCAATTAACCTCACAGACTCTTCAAGCCCTACATGCCCAATTTTATCCTGTTGGGCTAAAAATTCAAACTCTTCTCTGGTCATCCCGATTCCAACCTTTTTCTGTAAAGGGAGGCGCCTTTTCGAAACATCAACTTTACGAATGACCTTAATTTGGTTAACAGTGGTCAATACTGTTGTAAAAGAAATGGCCATAGTATCCATGATGTACCCTGGATTGATTCCGGTCCCGATGACACTAAGTCCTTTTGCTTTAGCATAATCATCTATTTCCTTTGAAAGTAAAGGGTAGCGATGCCAAGGGAAGGAAAGCTGTTCACAGGTGGAAACCACTGAAAAGCCGTGATCTAGCAGCTCTTTAATTTGGGGCCATACCTGTTGTGCGTTGGAACCTGTTGCATGTAGGGCGATAGGTTGGACAGCTTCAGTATTTACTTCCTGTATATGGGGGACTACACACTTGTTCGTTTCCTTTTCATTGATCAGTAAGCCAATATCCTTCCCTACCTTATCGGGATCAATATCGACAACACCGATAATCGATTGAGGATTCGTTTGATATGCACTGCGTAGAATTTCAATTCCGATGGGACCGAGCCCGAATACTGCGAATTCAGAATATTGGATAGTCATACATCTCTCATCCTTTCAAATGAACTTATAACAAAATGCTAACATTGAGTGATAAATAAGAAAAATAGTTAATTTTTATATATTTATAAAGAATCGTTATAAAAGAAAAGGCCGCAACGAATGAGCGGAAGAAGAATCATTCTTCAATTTTGGGTTTACCTCTCTAAGGGATAGTTGGTTGGCGGTAATTGTTCACCTCAATTTATCAGCAAAAGTTGGGGTGTTGGACAAGAATCCATGGTTTTCTCTTATGGAGAAACCGCCATACTTTTCCCGGTTAAAACCTTGAACGGACTCTAGACTTATTAGCGCTTCAGTCCGAAGCATCTGCGATTTTGAGCATGTTGGACATTTTTTGCTGCGGTTAATGAAGTTTCAAATAAAAATTATTATGTAGCATTGCCTTAGGCACTAGAATTGGCAGAAACGTTATCCGGTTTTATGTGTTACATGGTTAAGGTATTGTTTCGGGTTGTTTTGATCGAAACAATACCTTATTTAGTTTTGTATATAAAACCACTTTTTCTGTTGGAAAATTATTATTCTGAATATTATTGACTATTACGAAAATTCAATATAACATTAAATATCGGTAACATTGTTTTTTATATGAAACAATAATTGCCGCTATCTTTTGAAAGGGGGAATTGGTGAAGTTTGATAGCATGATAGTCATTTCCTATCGAAAATCATGAAAGCGCATTCAAGTGAGCCTATTATAAGGGGGAAATAACATGTTACAAGGTCAAAAAAGATGGTTGTACATTGCGATTCCTATTTTTTTCTTCTGGTTTTTCGGTCAGATTGATAAAGTAGGTATCTCTGTTATCCAAACCGATCCGGGATTTTTAAGTGATCTTGGTCTGACTGGCCCGGATAAAAATGCAAAAATTGGCTTGATCTCCTTTATATTCATGATTTCATACTCCTGTTCCAACATTTTTTGGGGAGTTATTATCGACAAGTTAGGGGCACGGAAAACAGCAGTTTTAGGTTTACTAGTATGGACAGCGACAATGGTCATGGGGGGGCTGTCCACTTCATACGAAATGTTTTTAATTAGTAGAATCATCCTCGGAATTGGGGAAGGCATGATGATTCCGATATCGGGTAAGTTCATTTCGAATTGGTTTAATAAACGAGAGCTTGGCAGGGCACAGTCATTCTGGATTACTGGAAACTACCTTGGCCCGGCCGTGGGTACCGTTATGCTCATCCTAATTATTTCAACATTTCATTGGCAGGTCGCGTTCTTTGCTCTCGCCGCCTTTAACTTGTTTATAAATATTCCAATGTTCCTGTTTTTGGCTCGTAATACGCCAGAAGAACATCCACGCATGAGTAAAGAAGAAGTCTCCTATATTCGCCAAAAAGATGAAGCGCATGATGTGCGGTCGAAGCAATTCTTCGCAAAGGATTATCGTTATTGGATTGTCTGGTTTGGCAATTTGATGTCGTCCTTTCTTTTCTTTGGAATCAGTATTTGGCTTCCTACATATCTCGTTGAGGCCAAAGGCTTTGAAAGAGATGCAATGACAGGGATTACCTCATTATCATGGCTATTCGCGCTTGGATTTGTCCTGGCTGGCGGATTTCTGGCGGACAAAACGAAACGCCCGAGTTTGCTTGCGACGATTCTTTTCATACTTACAGCTGTATTTTTGACAATCGCTGTCATTGCTCCAAATCCTATTTTGGCCGGAGTTTCCATGGGGCTCGCCATGGGAACTCAGGGAGGAATGTTTCATCTAACCAATTTCTTCATCATCAAATTTTCAACACCTGAAACAGCGGGCCGCGCGGCCGGTTTAATGGGATTCACAAATATTATGGGTGGATTTTCAAGTTATATTATGGGATGGAGCCGCGATTTGTCTGGCGGTGATTTTGGTCCCTCCATTGCCATGCTGATTGTAGCAGCCACTCTTGGGTTCATGGCGTACTTGTTTATGATTAAACAAGAAGTTGCCGAAAATCACCTAAGTAATACGACAGGAAACAAAGTAACTTTATAGAGAGCAAAAAAGTTAATATACGTTTTTTAGAAGGGTTTCTCAGTAAGAAGGAATGCTAGATTCTTGCTGAGAACCACAATAAAATCTTGAATTTTCAATGACGTGTACACAGGAGTAAGGATGACCACAACTGATACAACAAGGGAACGTATTCTTAAACGATAGTATCAGTTTTTTTTACAGCTAACATTGACAATAAAGCGATTACATTTTAGAATTGTTTATGTTAAGAAACATTGTTTTGTATATAAAACAATTTAGAGTCGTTATAAAAAAATATGTACTCGCTTACCAGACCGTATACATGAAGGGAACCGATCTTTGTATAACCGTTCATCACGTTTGAAAGTTAACAGAAGGGGTGGAGACAATGGGTATGGCCTTAAAAGATAAAGTCGTTTTGATTACAGGGGGAGCTTCCGGAATAGGAGAAGCTGTCACACGCCGTTTTATACAAGAAGGAGCAAAAGTAAGCATTATCGGCCGCTCTAAAGACAAATTAGCGAAAATGAAAGAGGAATTTGGTGAAAATATCATTACTTACCAGGGAGATGTAAGCAAATACGAACACAATGAGCAAGCGGTCCAAGCTACTGTTGAGCAATTCGGAAAGTTAGATGTTTTCGTTGCGAATGCAGGCGTGTTCGATGGATTTGCAAAATTTGCCGATGTGACTCCCGAGGCGCTTTCCGAAGCATATGATTTCCTATTCAATATTAACGTAAAAGGCTCTTTTTTCGGAGCTAAAGCTGCACTTGAAGAACTGAAAAAAACAGATGGCAATATTATTTTTACCGTGTCCGGTGCAAGTTTTTATCCGGATGGCGGCGGTGTTTGGTACACAGCGAGCAAACACGCCCAAATTGGATTGATGCGACAGCTTGCGTTCGAACTATCTCCTTCCATCCGGGTAAATGCGGTAGCCCCAGGGGGTACATTGACAGCACTCACGGTGATTCCACCGCTTCGTCCATTTGTGAAAATCGTCGATAATGATACGAAAGCAAGCAGCATTAAAAAACGGAATATTCTTCAACTTGCCCAGATGCCGGAAGATCACGTTGCGGCGTATGTACTGTTAGCTTCTGACGAATCACGCGCAATCACCGGTGAAATCATTTCCAGCGACGGGGGATTGTCAGTGCGGGGACTCGGCTAAACTGGCAAGGTTTTTGAATACGGTTAGCTAATTTGTAAAACGGGAACGGAAGGCGATTTTGCTGCTTATCTGAAAGGAAGCACTTTCTTTATAAGAACGAAAGCTTGCCATTTTCCAAGCAAAATATAAAAATAGTAAATCTTCTCTAATTTAAGAAAGATATATCGAGAATGGGTTTTTCAAGAGTTAGAGACTTACCTTAAGAAGGGGACTGATATTATGCCATACGTAAAAGTAGAAGATTTAAGTATTCATTATGAAATAGAAGGTAGTGGAGAGCCTTTAGTATTATTACATGGTATGAGCAATAATTCACAGTCATGGAAGGAACAAATCCAGGGATTAAAGGAGCATTATACAGTAATTGCATGGGATGCTCCGGGTTATGGGAAAAGTTCAGATCCAGCCGAAGAATATAGAAATTTTAAAGAGTTTGCACGTATTCTGAACGGCATGCTAGATCAGCTAAAGTTGGAAAAAATCCATCTGCTAGGCCATTCAATGGGAGCGGCAATTGCGATAGAGTACTGTTGCCTGTACCCTAATAAGATTAATAAACTTATATTAGCAGACTCGACAAGGGGGGCTGCTGCTCTAACCCCAGAAGAGAACGAGACGAAATTGAAAAATCGATTATTCTCAATCGAAAACCTATCTACTAAGGAGATAGCGGAAAAGAGGATAAAAGCACTGTTATCTCCCCATGCTTCAGAAAATGTCCATATACGGGTCAAAGAGATTATGACACAGATAAGGCCGGCAGGGTATCGCTCGGTAGCATATTCGCTATATCATCTAAATCAAATGAGTTTGTTATCTCATATAGAGGTTCCTGTTCTTGTGATTTGTGGTGAGTTGGATATTGTAACTCCTATAAAGGAATCAGAAGCAATTCATGAAAAGTTAATAAACTCCCGGCTAGTGATAATTCCAGATGGCGGCCATTTGTGTTACCAGGAAAATCCCAGGAAGTTTAATTCGAGCATTTTGGAATTTTTGAACGGTATCGAGTAAGGAAAAAACGAATTCGATTGCTTAAGGCTTCTATAAATGCCTTAGTAAAAAACCAGGGCTTAGATTTAAGAGAGGAATGGATAGGGAAAATGGCTAATTATACAATCGTGGATAAAGAAACTTGTATTGCTTGCGGAGCCTGTGGTGCTTCAGCTCCAGATATTTATGATTACGATGAAGAAGGTATTGCGTTTGTTATATTGGATAATAATGTGGGGGCAGCGATAATACCTGAAGAACTCGAGGAAGATATGATAGATGCTTCAGAAGGATGTCCAACCGATTCTATAAAAGTGGCTCAAACATCCTTTGATGGTAACCCTAATAAATTTGAATAATATTTATAGGTATAATCAATGAAGATGTTTGTAAATGATTATAGATTTATGGACTTTAAAACTACGGAAATTGGCGTCACTAGTTTTTTGAAAAAAGGGGGGTACCCCTAAATCTTATCCCTCATTTTGGTAACCGGAAAAATTAAGAATAACTTGTAGAAACATTACAAGTTTATCCCTTACAACCAACAGTAAATCATGTTCAGTATGAACAACCAACCTAGAAGAACAAGGAGTGATTACATTGACGGAAGAAAAGAAGATCTATGACATAACCATTATTGGCGGCGGCCCAGTTGGCTTGTTTACTGCGTTCTATGGCGGAATGAGGCAAGCGAAGGTGAAAATCCTCGAAAGTCTTCCTCAATTGGGTGGACAGCTTTCGGCTCTTTATCCCGAAAAATTCATTTATGATATTGCTGGTTTTCCAAAAGTAAGGGCGCAGGAATTGATAGAGAATTTAAAAGAACAAATGAAAGTTTTCGAACCAACAATTTGTCTTGAAGAAGCAGTTGAACAAATGGAAAAGCAAGCAGACGGAACATTTAAGATCACCACAAACCTCGATACTCATTTCTCTAAATCAGTGATCATTACGGCTGGAAATGGAGCCTTTCAGCCTCGTAAACTGGAATTGGAAGATTCAACACAGTTCGAAAATAAGAATTTGCATTATTTCGTGAATGATATGAACCAATTTAAAGGAAGAAAAGTGGCGATTCTAGGCGGTGGAGATTCTGCTGTTGATTGGGCCCTTATGCTAGAGCCGATTGCTGAAAAGGTAACCTTGATACACAGAAGAGATAAATTCCGTGCCCATGAACATAGTGTGGAAAAATTAGTGAATTCCTCTGTTGAGATCAAAACACCTTATATTCCTTCCGAATTGGTTGGAGCAGATCAAATTACGCAAATTGTTTTAGAACAGACTAAGACTCAACAAAAAGAAGTAGTTGACGTAGATGATTTAATTATTAATTACGGCTTTGTCTCTTCTCTTGGAGCGATTAAAGAATGGGGTCTAAACATCAATAAAAATGCAATTATCGTTAATTCCAAACAAGAAACAAATATTTCAGGCATATACGCAGCCGGGGATATTTGTACGTACGATGGAAAGGTTAAATTAATTGCTTCAGGATTTGGTGAAGGTCCTACGGCAGTTAATAATGCCAAAGCCTATATTGATCCTCTGGCGAAAGTTCAGCCGTTGCACAGTACTTCCTTATTTGGGTGAACTCTATCAAACAACAAGACTTTTCTGAAGAAAAGTATTAAAGGTACATAGGCAGGCCCCTTGAAGTAATAAGTTATGGATAGGAGGCTCGATTGTCCAGGTTAAAATCGAAAAAAAGTAAAGCGGATATATTTCGAGGCTTTACATGTTTTGTTGCCTAACAAGGGAACAGGCTAATATGATTGTTGAAAATAAAAGTCGAATTCCTGCACGATTAGGAATTCGATTTTTTAGATTGTTTTAAGTAACGCCCCTATAGCGATTCTTCATAATATTTATCATTGTAAAACTTCCGGTAGATACGGATCAAATAAGGATGGTAAGGTTTTAAGATTTCAAGTTTTTATATGTTATATAACGGGGACCGCCCCATCGCCAATAAGAAGCTTAAAAGGTGAGATTATCCAATATTAAAAGTCCCATTTCTCAGTGTCATAAAAGAGAAAGGGGGCTTTTTTAACACCGATTAATTGACCCTCCCCTTTACACTCCAAGTCGTTTCGCAGTATTTTTCCAACCAAGAATCTCAAATATCGTTAAAATCATGATCATTCTTTAACGTTTTCAAAATATGCTTAGTCAGAATTGAGGCATCCGTGTTTTTCCAAACTGCCGATATCGAACTGGATAATTCCGAGTTATCGATGTTCAAGGCTTTAACTTGGCTTTTTCCCAACAAACTCACCATATCTTCCGGCATGAGGGCTACGCCTAAGTTATTGGATATTAGATTGGCAATCGTAAGTAATTCAGAGCCTTTACATAATTCTTTAGGTGAAAATCCAGCAGTCAGACAAGCCTTTTCCAAAAGGAATTGAAGGGAGTGCGCTTGAACGGCATCATAATGGATAAAAGGTTCGTCTTTTGCTTCGTTTAATTGTATAGCCTCTTTTTGGGCTAGTGGATGATCAATGGAGACGACTAATTGTAAAGGGAACCTCATGAATTCAATCATGCTTAATCCTTCATTCGCGATGATGTCACCGTGAATGGGCGTTCGGATGAAACCGATGTGATAATTTTGTTGGTTTACGAGTTTTACTGCCCTTGAAGATGTTGTTTCATGCACGTAAAATTCTGTTTCAGGGTATTGCCCCACGATCTTTTTCAATAACTTCGGGATATATATGCTAGCCGCAGAAGGAACGGTAGCAATCTTCAATTTAGGTTTTGGGATAGCTTTATTTTCAACTATGTAATTCACTGTTTTCTCGATATCTTCAAAGGAAGGAGCAAGTTTTTTATAGATGTACTCTCCTTCTTCCGTCAATGTAATTTTTCTTGTCGTTCGATTCAATAGTTTAAAGCCTAATTGTTTTTCAAGGGATGAAATCTGTTGGCTAAGTCCTGGCTGGGATATATGCAGGGTTTTGGAAGCCTCACTGAAACTAAGATGGTTAGAAACCTCTATGAAATAGCGGAGGGATAGGTAATTCAAACAATCACCCACTTCAGTCGGATTTGAAAATATAAGGCTAAGAAAGGGCTGACTTTTAATTCCCTCTCAAACTAAGCTGGAAATAACGTTTTAAGGTTAGCGGTACTAGGATGTTCATTTTATAACATCTACTTATAAGTTTATAACAATAATATATTTCTAAAATGGAAGAGTCAATATTATCCTTAAAGAAAGGAAAAATAGGTAATAAACGGTAGAATATTACTATTGGATAACGGATTTCCCTTGTTTTTAATAGGTGTTTGTACACATTTAAGCTTGGTGATTTAATTTCTATAAAACTTATTAATGTATTACTAGTGCTTATGGACGGTGTGTCTAATTTTGTAAAAAAAGGGAAAGTGAGGCGGTCGGTAGAATAATAACATTATCATCTTTTGCGGATGATGAATACACATGAGGGGGGAGTTTTATGAAAAAATTTCATAAGTACTTTTTATTGGTCATGATTTTGACGGTCACCGGTATTATCACGGCTTGTAAAGACAGTAATGAAGGTGTCTCAGGCAGCGGTAACCAAAACTTGAGTCTGTTGACTGGTGGAACCGGAGGTACATACTATCCGCTTGGGGGACAAATCGGAAAAATCATTTCCGATAAAACAAAAGCGAACATAACACCTCAGACATCTGGCGCCTCTGCCGAAAATATGGAAACTTTAAGGGCTGGAGAAGCTGAAATCGCTTTTTCGCAAACGGATATCGCCGCGTATGCACTTGAAGGAACAGAAATGTTCGACGGGAAACCCATTGACAATATAATGGCGATCAGCTCTTTATATCCTGAAACTGTTCAAATTGTAACGACTGCAAAAAGCGGAATTAAATCAATCGAGGATTTAAAGGGTAAAAAGGTATCAGTAGGCGCACCGGGTTCTGGTGCTTACATCAATGCCATGCAAATCCTGGAGATTCATGGTTTGTCTGAAAAAGATATTAAAGGACAAAATTTGTCTTTCGATGAGTCGGCCGAAGGAATTCAAGCAGGAAATATTGACGCAGCTTTCATTACTGCCGGAACGCCAACTGGTGCAGTCGAGGCGCTGTCCGTCCAAAATGATATCATGGTCCTGCCTATTGCAGAGGACAAAATCCAGGCATTGGTTAAAAAGTATCCATACTATGCTGAAGATACAATTCCAAGTGGTACGTACAAAATCAAATCCGAGGTGAAAACAGTTGCCGTTAAAGCGATGTTAGTGGTTACCAAGGATCTTGATGAAGATTTAGTTTATGAAATGACTAAAGCTGTTTATGACAACACAGATCAAATCACACATGCAAAAGGCAAGTTCCTTACAGCAGAAACTGCACTTGAAGGATTGGGGGATATGGAAGTTCATCCTGGAGCAGCAAAATACTTTAAAGAAAAAGGTGTTTCCAAGTAATGCAATTGGGTCGGTAGCTCGCTTTATGTGGCCTATCGGCTTCGTTTTTTTCTGAATGGGATACTGGTTTTGAAAGAAGGGGTACCTATGAAATTCAAGAGATTCATGGCTTTTGGTATACCTTTGCTCATCGCTTTTTTATTCTTTTTTCCTTATAAGCATGTAATAGCCTTTTCCTTCGAGGACCAAGGGGAATTAGTCGCATACTTTCCTTTGAAAAAAGAAAAAGAATTCAAGATTAAGTATACACACTCCATCCACCTCACAGATGTTTTGGAATCCTATCGGTTATCGGATAAGCAAATCGAACAAACCGAACTTGCCTATGATGATTTTGCAGTCGGTATGCCTTCCAATGCAGAGGGTGAGGAAGTATTTGAAGAAAAAGACGGTACCTACTTCATAAAAAATATGCAGCGCAATTTCACCTATATAGATTTACGGGTAGGACAAGTTAAAGCTAACCATCGTTTAATATATGATGAAAAAACATACACATTGGCAGGCTTTATTAAACCTGGAACATGGGTCAGGATTTCATCGGAAAGAATTTCATTATGGGAACAGTTGAAGGGAGTGAAGATTAGTGGCTGATAATGAAAAAGTGAAATATTTAACCGAAGCAGAACAACAGGAGTTATTGGAAAAATATGATCCAGAAGCCGGAACTAGAAAATTAACTGGTGTCTTGGGCCACATTGCATTTTTTGGACTTTTAGCTTTTTCGTTATTCCAATTATATACAGCTATTTTTGGCGTTTTTACAGCACAAATCCAACGGACGATACACTTAGGTTTTGCACTCTCCTTGGTCTTTTTACTATTTCCTTCGAACCGAAAGAAGCGTCAAAAAGGAAAATTTCAAATTGCCTGGTACGATATCATATTAGCGATCCTTAGTATCGGGGTAGGTGCATATTGGCCCTTATTTTTCGAAGATATCGTCATGAATGTAGGACGTTTGGGCGTATTGGATTTTGCAGTCGGTTTAATGGCCATTCTGCTGGTTTTGGAAGCAACCAGGCGTGCAGTTGGTCTCCCTATCATGGTCATTGCTTTATTATTCATTTTCTATGGGATTTTTGGACAGTATATGCCAGGATTCCTTGCTCATCGAGGTTTGACTCTGGAGCGTCTGGTGCAAACAATGTTCTTCTCGACAGAGGGAATTTTAGGCACTCCGTTAGCGGTGTCATCGACATTCATCTTCCTATTTTTACTGTTTGGATCTTTTCTAGTCCGAACCGGCGTCGGTCAATACTTTAATGATCTCTCTACCGCCATTGCCGGCAGAAGGATAGGGGGACCTGCAAAGGTTGCGATTTTTTCAAGTGCTCTTCAAGGAACGATTAGCGGGAGCTCTGTGGCTAATGTTGTCACATCAGGAGCATTTACGATACCGATGATGAAAAATCTTGGATATAAGAAGGAATTTGCGGGGGCAGTGGAGGCGGCTGCTTCGACAGGCGGTCAATTGATGCCTCCGGTAATGGGGGCAGCGGCATTCTTAATGGTTGAGTTCATTGGGAATGGAATAACGTATTGGGATATAGCAAAGGCGGCTGCGATTCCAGCTATCCTTTATTTTTCAGGAATTTGGATCATGACCCATTTTGAAGCGAAACGACTTGGGCTGCGTGGGTTAACGCAAGAAGAGATGCCAAGTAAAAAGGAAGTGTTCGGCAAATTTTATTTACTAATACCGATCCTTGCCATTATTTTATTGCTCATGGCGAATATCACGGTAACACATGCAGCACTGTATTCCATCGCCATCTCGGTTCTTGTAGGTTTCATAAACAAGGATGTCCGCATGAAATTCATCGATATCATTTATGCATTGGTGGATGGAGCCCGAACAGCTCTTGCAGTTGCCGCTGCAACCGCAGCAGCAGGCATTATTGTCGGTATCGTCACGAAAACTGGGCTAGGGCTTAAGCTGGCTAATGGTTTGATCGATTTATCTGGTGGATATTTGATTCCAACGCTGATGCTAACTATGGTAGCGGCACTTATATTAGGAATGGGTTCACCTACGACCGCCAATTATGTAATCACATCGACGATTGCAGCGCCTGCGATAATTTTGCTAGGTGTTCCTGATTTATCTGCACATTTATTCGTTTTCTACTTTGGCATTATAGCAGATATAACTCCTCCAGTTGCATTAGCGGCATTTGCTGCGGCAGGGGTAGCGGGAGGCGAGCCGATAAAAACGGGGATTGAGTCATCGAAACTTGCCATCGCAGCATTCATCATTCCATATATTTTTGTTCTCTCCCCGCAAATGCTAATGATCGATACGACTTGGATGGAGGTTGCATGGGTTGTTCTTACAGCAATGTCCGGCATGATTGCAATTGGTGCGGGTGTCATAGGTTACTGGATGAGGGGGATGCACTGGTTAGAAAGAGTCCTCGCCATAATCGTAGGTTTACTATTAATCTATCCTGAAACGGTATCGGACATCATTGGGATATCCGCTTTTATCGTGTTACTGGCTTTACAATATCTTTGGAAGAGTGACAATCACGGCAGCTCCAAAATCTTGGAAAATGGCCAAAGCATTGAGAAAAATTGACCTGCGAATATCGATCCGGAAGTAAAGGGTAGAGCTGAACCATTCGGGGGGGGTGATTTTTTGAAGTGAAACATCATTGAGAACGCAACGCCCAAAGGGAATGTGCAGTTGCTGTTTTATAAAGACAACCAGCATAATCCTACTAGAGACACCTGCTCGTATATCCACTTGCCTTATGATAAAACCCTAATTTGTTTTATATTTGAAAGGAGACTAATTCATGAAATTTTTAAAAAGTTTTATTTTAGTTACTTTCAGTTTCTTTTGTATGATCACACCAGCTTTTGCAAGTGTCCCTGGCGTGGATGGGTCAATGGGAAAGGGTTTTACAAATGGAATCGTATCAGTTTCTCATCCGTTAGCAGCTGAAGCGGGTATAGAGATACTAAAACAAGGTGGAAATGCAGTCGATGCAGCAGCTGCCATTCAATTATCGTTAAATGTAGTTGAACCAATGATGTCTGGAATCGGCGGCGGTGGTTTTATCATGATTTATAATAAAAAGGAAAATAAAATAACGATGATCGAAAATCGCGAAATGGCACCGCAAAATGTTACGCCTGAACTTTTTTTAGATGGAAAGGGAAAACCCATACCTTTTAGTAAGCGGCACACATCCGGGAAAGCGGTGGCAGTTCCTGGGACTCTGATGGGGGTGGAGACTTCTCTTGAGAAATATGGAACATTGAAATTATCACAAGTCATAGGCCCGGCCATTAAACAAGCTGAAGAAGGGGTAAAAGTCAATTGGGCAACAGCACAATATATCGATGAAAATGTAACAAAGCTTAAAAATAACCAAGCGGCTGCAAAAGTTTTTGTACCAGACGGAAAGCCTTTGGAAGAGGGAGACACCCTCGTTCAGCCAGATCTGGCAAAGACTCTTAAGTTAATAAAAAATCAAGGTTCTAACGTTTTTTATAAAGGTGAAATCGGGGAAGCACTTACCAAAGAAGTTCAAAAACGTGAAGGAACGATGACAACTGAGGATTTGGAAAACTATGAAGTGAAAGAAAGAGAGCCAATTAAATCGGAATATAGGGGATTTGAAGTGGTAGGGGCAGCTTCACCAAGCTCAGGCAGTTTGACTGTTCTACAAATCCTGGAGCTTATGGAAGGATACGATGTGCAAAAGATGGGGGCCAACTCGCCTGAGTATCTTCATCATCTAACCGAAGCCATGCATCTTGCTTTTGCCGATCGTGCTGCCTATATGGCGGATGAAGATTTTTATGATGTACCAACAGAAGGACTATTAGATGAAGATTATATAAAAGAAAGAAGAAAACTCATTAATCCAAATAGATCAACAGCTGATGTAAAAGCAGGCGATCCATGGAAGTATGAGGGCAAAGAACCCACTGCAATGAAGAAAGTAAAAGAAGAGAAAACCCCAATCGGACAGACGACGCACTTTTCTGTAATGGATAAGTGGGGAAATATGGTTGCTTATACGACTACAATCGAGCAAGTATTCGGATCAGGTATCATGGTACCAGATTATGGATTCATGCTAAATAATGAAATGACGGATTTTGATGCCACACCGGGTGGAGTTAACCAGGTGGAACCAGGAAAAAGACCAAGAAGCAGTATGTCCCCGACCTTCGTATTAAAAGATGGAAACCCCTTCATGGCCATTGGTTCACCAGGTGGAGCGACAATAATTGCATCGGTATCTGAAACGATAATGAATGTTCTTGATCATAAAATGCTAATTCAAGATGCCATATATGCGCCACGTATTTATTCTGCTGGATATCCGACAGTTAGATGGGAACCGGGAATTGAACAAAATACAAGGCTGGAGTTAATGGCTAAAGGCCATGTTTATGAAGAAAAACCGCAACATATCGGAAATGTGCAAGCTGTTATTTATGATTATGAAAAGGGAAAAATGTATGGAGGAGCCGATAATACGAGAGAAGGAACTGTTCAAGGTGTGTATGATGTTTCCCATAAATCGAAAAAGCCAAAAGAAATAAAAGAAGAAAAAAAGGGACCGTTTACCTTAAAAGTGAATGGAGCCGTTTATCCTTATACAGCTGATCAAATGAAACTGATAGATGAAAAACCCTATATCCAATCAGATAAATTGCTACTAGGTTTGGGTGTAATCCAAACAGGGGATTTAGAAACATTTAAACCAGATAAAAAATCGTATCTACCTGTGTTAGGAGTAGCGAAATCATTAGGGTATAAAACAAAATGGAACGAAAAAGACAAAGAGGCACTATTGGAAAAAGATCCGGCGGATATTGAAGATCCGGACGAAGATGGCAGTGTCACGAATTGATTGCTTTTCTAAGTCTGCTCGGGAAATTGAATCCTAAATGATACTAAATTTGAAAACCCCAGAATTCTCTTTGGAAAGAGAGGTCTGGGGTTGTTTTTTAGTTATATGAAATATTAGATAGGTAGTCAGCCAGTTGAACGAAGGTTCCTGAAAAGCCCTCCTGAACCATTTCTTGCGACTCCTCGTAAGTTTTCATTTCCTCCTCAGTTGGGGATACAGGTGTCCCGATCATCGAAAGTAATGTTTTACCTTCATGCTCGGTGAATGTAAAAGTATTGAGAGTTTCCAATGGCCAGTTGTCATTAAAAGGAGCACGTACGATGTTACCCTTTTCATCAGAAAAGAAAGAGGTGTAAACGAGTTTCTCCGGAGCATTTACTTCATGATAAACAAATTTGACCCACATTACATTTCCGTCAGGAGATGTCTGGCTGTAATGGAAGACACCATCATGGCGAGGCTCAAACTTAGAAATATCAAAAGTCCACCCTTTAGGTCCCCACCAGTTCTGCAAGTGTTCTGATTCGGTAAATGCCTTAAATAAAAGCTCGCGAGGAGTATTGAAACTACGGGTAATTTCGGTTTTTGGAAACATTTTGTTCCTCCTCCCATTGTTTTTTATTATGTTTGTAGCTCCTTCAGATAAAGTTCCAAGCTGTCGAGTTTTTCTTACCATTCACGGTGAGAGGTCCGTCTCTTAGGATTTCAACAATCCTTAATCGATTTGGCTCTGCAAGAGCACTTAATAATGTAGTATTCATCTTTACACCACGATTTATTAGAATTATATTCCTTTGGGAGAAATATAAACAAACAGGAATATTCCAGTCAAGTAATATTGGATAAAATATTTATCCCGAATTAACTTCATATAGCAAGGGGAGGTAGGTTTTGTTGTACTAAACGAGGAGGTACCAATAATATACTTCCCCTTAAATGAAAATGAGCGCTAACCCTTGTTCCAGGATAGCACCCGATTGTGGAAGAATAGTATAAGTTTTGTAGATAACATCATTTTCAAATTAGGAAACTATTTTACCAAGCTGTACGTTGAGAATAAAACAATGATATTTTTGTACATAATGATACAGGTTTAGGTTTTTTATAAAAAAGAATGATTCAGCAGTTTTTATTCGAAAAAAGAACTAAGGTTCGTGTACACTTGTAACGAAGACAATCTCGGTAGCGGTTATTACTAAGGAATCCAATCTTGATTCAAAGGAGAATGAAAATGATTAAACCATATTTAATGTTTAACAGAGAATGTGAAGAGGCTTTCAAACTTTATATTGAGGCATTTGGTGGGGAACTTATTGCTATGCAAAAATATAGTGAGATCCCATCAAATCCAGACTTTCCTGTTGAAGAGAGTGATAAAGACCTTGTTCTTTACTCACAAATAAGATTAACAGAAGATGGGATTATAATGGGTTCTGATTCAAACAGGGAATTGAATGATAGTGACAAAATGGTTGTAAGTGTGGAGCTTAACTCGGAGGAAAAAGCTAGAAAGGCATGGAACATATTAAAAGAAGATGGATCTATAAATATGGATCTTCATGAAACATTTTTTGCGAAACTTCACGGTTCATTGAAGGATAAATTTGGTGTTTCATGGATGTTTACTGTCAATTAAAACTATTCTTGAATCTAAGTTCAGAAGACATCTTTCTTTGTAAATTCGTTAGGGACAGAAATTGGAGAATATATAAGTAGGGGGATAATCAATTATCGGGAAGGTGAAAATTTTTAAAATCCTCATTAGTACTCGGATGCTTTAATGGAGTAACCAAAAAAAGCCCGATTTCTTAATATTAATACTAAGAAATCGGGCTTTTTAATATTGGAATTTCTTAAGGCAGTACATCCGTATTTTCCTGAGGCTGCAATAAATGATTGGATATCATTTATGTGAGTGAGTTTTCTTGTAAAATGGGGTTTTTCTGCCTTTGAATTTACTACAATTGTGGTCGTGGAAATACCTTGAAAAAAATGAGAAAATATGATAAATTTATATAGATACACCGATTTTGTATTTTGGTGTATATTATACCCTATTTTAATTATACATCATAAAATCCTTTTCAGTCAATCCCTATTTTTATTTTTTTAAAGGAGTGTTTGATATGAACATGGAACTTGGCGAGGAGGAAGAACTAGTGGACAGCATGATTATTTGATTACATGAATAATTTTTGTCATATGATTCGTCTTGGAATTGAGCGATGAATGGGGAGGAAAGAAATGAAACCATATGTACTGGAGTTTCGGGAGATCGATAAAACGAAACAAATGGTGGTCGGTGGCAAAGGGATGAATTTGGGTGAATGCTCGAGGATTGATGGAATTCTAGTACCAGAAGGGTTTTGTGTTACCACTGAGGCATTTAAAAGAGTCATAGGGGAAAATGATGAGCTTCATCAATTACTGGATCAACTAGCAGTACAAAAAGTGGACGACCGAAAAAGAATTAGTGAAATTAGCAGGAAGATTCGTGAGCTGATTGAGGGAATCGAGATCGACAAGGGGATCGAAGAAGATATCGACCGATGTCTCTTAACTTTTGGCTTCGAGCATGCATATGCTGTTCGATCTAGCGCTACAGCCGAAGATCTTCCATTTGCATCCTTTGCAGGTCAACAGGATACCTATCTAAATATCAAAGGAAAAGTGGGGATTTTACAACATATTAGTAAGTGCTGGGCTTCACTATTTACTGATCGTGCTGTGATTTATCGAATGCAAAACGGATTTGACCATCGTAAGGTTTATCTGTCTGTTGTTATTCAAAGGATGATGTTTCCACAAGCTTCCGGAATACTATTTACAGCTGATCCAGTTACTTCAAACCGCAAGGTGCTGTCGATCGATGCTAGCTTTGGACTGGGTGAAGCACTTGTCTCTGGCTTAGTGTCTGCGGACAATTATAAAGTGCGGGAAGGTAAGATTGTGGAGAAGCAGATTTCTACCAAAAAGTTGGCTATATATGCACGAAAAGAAGGCGGAACGGTGGAAAAGGAAATTGAGCCGGGTCAGCAGATTTTATCGACCCTGTCAGATGAGCAAGTGTTGGAGCTTGAAAGGATCGGCAGAAAGCTTGAAGCATATTTTGGCTGTCCGCAAGATATCGAATGGTGTTTGGTTGATGATACATTTTATATTGTCCAGAGTCGTCCAATCACTACTTTATACCCCATCCCTGAAGCGAATGATCAAGAGAATCACGTTTATGTATCTGTCGGTCATCAACAAATGATGACCGATTCCATGAAACCACTGGGATTGTCTTTTTGGCTGTTAACGACTCCTGCACCCATGCGTAAAGCTGGCGGAAGGTTATTTGTGGATGTCACACATATGCTGGCTTCACCTGACAGCAGAAAAATGTTATTAGATGCCATGGGACAACACGATCCGCTTATGAAAGACGCACTCATGACCATAATGGAGCGAGAAGATTTTATAAAATCGTCACCAGATGATAATAAAGTACCGAGTACCAGTAAAAGCAATAAAGGTATATCGCCTTCGGGTTTTAAAGCACAAATTGAAATCGACCCGACAATCGTTTCTGATTTGATTAAGGGTAGTCAAACATCGATAGAAGAGTTAAAACAAAACATCCAAACGAAATTAGGATCCGATTTATTTGATTTTATTCTGGAAGATATCCAGATATTAAAGAAGATTTTATTTGACCCACAAAGTTCAGCTGTGTTTATGGCTGCTATAGATGCTTCATCATGGATCAATGAAAAAATGAATAAGTGGTTAGGTGAAAAAAACGCAGCCGACACGCTTTCTCAATCTGTACCAAACAATATTACTTCAGAAATGGGTCTCGCTCTATTGGATGTCGCAGATGTGATTCGTCCTTATCCAGAAGTAATTGATTATTTACAGCATGTTAAAGATGATAACTTTTTGGATAAACTGGTTAAGTTTGATGGCGGACAGGAAACCCAAGACGCTATCTTCGATTATCTCAGCAAATACGGAATGCGATGTACCGGAGAAATCGATATTACTAAAACTCGTTGGAGCGAAAAACCAACTACACTTGTCCCCGTGATTCTTAGTAATATCAAAAACTTTGAGCCTAATGCTAGCAACCGGAAATTTGAGCAAGGGCGACAGGAAGCTTTGAAAAAAGAACAAGAGTTATTAGGTCGATTGAAGCAATTACCGGATGGTGAACAAAAAGCCAAAGAAACAAAACGAATGATCGGCCTGATCCGGAACTTCATCGGTTATCGGGAATATCCAAAATACGGCATGGTTAATCGCTACTTCGTTTATAAGCAGGCTTTACTGAAAGAAGCTGAACAACTCGTACAAGCCAACGTTATTCGTGAAAAAGAAGATATATACTATCTCACTTTTGAAGAACTTCACGAAGTCGTACGCACTAATAAACTAGATTACCAGATCATCAGCAAACGAAAAGACGAGTACAAATTATATGAAAAACTTACTCCACCACGTGTTATCACGTCTGATGGTGAAATCATTATAGGTGAGTACAAACGAGAAAATCTCCCAGCCGAAGCTATTGTAGGTCAACCGGTTTCTTCCGGAGTTATAGAGGGCAGAGCACGCGTCATCTTAAACATGGAAGATGCAGATCTAGAAGATGGAGATATACTGGTTACAACCTTTACCGATCCTAGCTGGACACCATTGTTTGTATCCATAAAAGGACTTGTCACCGAAGTTGGCGGACTGATGACCCATGGGGCAGTCATCGCACGTGAATATGGCTTACCTGCCGTTGTCGGTGTGGAAAATGCTACGAAAATGATCAAGGATGGACAAAAGATCAGGGTGAATGGAACAGAAGGGTATATAGAAATACTATAATTCATTACATTTCAATCATAAAAGAAGAGCATTCGAATTAGGAGAATCATTGAAATCATGAAATCGAGCCTTTATTAAAGGGCCGCTTTTATACAATAACCAAAGCCCAATTTCTCGCTTACAACACCGGGAAATTGGGCTTTTTATATTTGGGTTTTATTATCGCTGTAAATTCGCAATTATCTATTCTTAGAAGTGAAAAATCTTGATTTAATGAGGGTTTTACATTGAAGACATGTAAACTACGTATTCGTCTTGGATAGATTTAGAATTTTATAACGGCTTGTTTTTCTTATAGGCCACTAAAACGCCTTAAAGTAGAGCACAGTGTTGAATATAAGGGCGCCCCTCTTGGAATAAGAATACGTTTTTATTTTAGGTAGCTTGATAACTGAAACATGTGAAATTTATTCAATTAGTAAATGTAATAGACTCCTATCGTAAATCGGTCCCTAAAGCGCTTTTAATCATTTTATTTTATTGGAACCCATATTTCACAAGATGGATTCGGATAAGCTCCTTGATATACTTCAAGTGATGCTATTTTCAGCATGTTCGCATCGATTTGATGGGAACCATTCCGAAAAATTATGTTTCCACTTACTCACGATAGCCTCTGGTATTTCTAAGCTGGAAAATCCATCAGGTACATAACCATTTTATTCTGTTGCAATCCAATAACCCATGACGTTTTCCGCTTCTTGATAATTATCTGTGATACCCAATAAACCTTGATTTTGTCCATTAATTAATTGAGCTAATGAATCAATGGTTCCATCATTATTGGCTTTACTCCAGAGCTTTGGAATAAATGCATCCGTTTCCTTAGTAGCGCATGAGAGTTTTTCTTTAATCCCAACCACTTGAAAAGCCTCTCTTTCAATAATTTCATATTTCATTGGTTCTACTCCTTTCAGATTTACCTGGGTCTTGTTACTTGTACTGAACGATTCTTGAGCAACCAATGCCAAACGGCGACGATATTCCCCGCAGAAATATTTGTCCATGCATAAGGAGGTACATTTGCTTTTTTTAGCTATATATTCTATAGAAATATTAAATTTTTGTATTGGTAATTATACATTATCTCCATTATAATTTTTAAGAAAGATATTTCGGAATTTTTTAAATAAAGGAGAAATTATGTATACTCATCCGACTTTAAAATATTGGAATGGAAGAATTGATTCCCAAACTGACCTGGACAGCTTCAGATACCACCAAAGAGTGCGCTTGGCACCGATTTCGGAATTAGCCATCTCTTCCAATGCATCCAGAACTTTTGGACTGATTGGCTTTAAATGTGATGAAGGCGTCAAAAGGAATAAAGGCAGGATTGGTGCTGCCGAGGGTCCTGATCATATTAGGCAGTCGTTGGCAAAATTACCCTGTCATTTACCTTCCCAAACCGAGCTGGTTGATGCTGGCGATGTAATATGTGAAAGTACAGAGATGGAGGCCGCCCAATCTCAACTGGGATCAGCTGTTGCCCGGATATTGGAGAGTAAAGCGATTCCCATCATACTTGGGGGAGGGCACGAAACCCTGTATGGCCATTATCTTGGGATTAGGCAATCCATTGGACCAAAAGCTAGATTAGGGATTATTAATATTGACGCTCACTTTGATATGAGGCCTTATGAAAAAGAAACTTCATCAGGAACGATGTTTAAGCAGATTTTGGACGAAGATCAAAGTTGTGGCTATTTATGTGTCGGAATTCAGAAGCAGGGGAATACGAAGGCGCTGTTTCAAACTGCCGAGAGCAGTAATGTCGACTACATATTGGAAGAAGATTTGTCATTGAACGAAATGGATGAAACGAAGCGGAGGATAAATGAATTCGCTAAGGAAAATGACTATATCATCCTTACATTATGTACGGATGTTATTGATTCAGCCTACGCACCTGGGGTAAGTGCACCATCGCCGTTTGGACTGGATCCGAAATTGGTCCGTGCCATTATTAGGCATATCGTATCGAATGAAAAGATCCTTTCCTTTGATATCTCGGAAGTGAACCCTTCGTTGGACGAAAATAATAAGACCGTTACATTGGCAGGGCATTTAATAAATGAGGTTTTGCTGCATTTTAAATAATGGACATGGAATAGGGGCAACTCCAATTCGGTCCTTCCAGAAAGGGAGTTCCTTTTCGTACCGACTGTTGGGGCTTTCCTCAAAGCGAAACACCTTTGACAGCGCCAAGACTGTCCATGAATCATTCATGGACAGTCTTTTTGTGCGCCCGGCATGGGTGCAATCTATAGGGTGAAAGTCCCGAACCATGAAGGCAGTAGTAGTGGTTAGCTTAATGCAAGGGTGTCTACGGTGACG
>NZ_JBIWES010000012.1:0-190038 GCF_044762665.1 Peribacillus sp. NPDC096622
AAAACTACGTCAGACTTAAACTGAACCGCCGTATACCGAACGGTATGTACGGTGGTGTGAGAGGTCGGAGGCTAGGCACCTCCTCCTACTCGATTGCATTCTCTTTACAAGGATTTAGGGTCCCGGCATTGCTTCGTTCGACTAACCCTTTAAAGTATAAAGGCATGTAGATTCTCCAAGACTCTGCTAAGTTCAATACTGATACTTGTAGGTTTTTGGTTTATAATAACACCCATCTAGCCTTTTGAGGAGGGATTCCATGAATGAGTATAAAGTAACGGTCAGGAATGGCAATACCTTAATTTTGTCGGAAATCATTAAAGCTGAAGACGAAAGAGAAGTCCTTGGCACTCTTTTGATTTCCAGTGAATTATTTAATCAACCATTTACCGACATCAGGATTTTAGAACGCTGATTTGTGCCTGCCCGTTCCATTTGATACACTGTAAGAAATCTTAATACGGTAGGCGATACTATGTGTGGACGTTTCACTCTTTTCACTGACATAGAAGAAATAAAAGAACGGTTTGATATTCAAGGATCATTTGATGACGAATACCAATTCAGCTACAATATTGCTCCTTCCCAATCCGTGCTCTCCGTCATTAATGATGGGGAAAGGAATCGACTTGGATATCTTCGGTGGGGACTCATTCCTTTCTGGGCAAAAGACGTAAAAGTGGGCTACAAAATGATCAATGCCAGAGCGGAAACCATTGCTGAGAAAGCAAGCTTCAGGAATGCGTATGAGAAGAAGAGATGCTTGATAATCGCTGACTCTTTTTATGAATGGAAGAAGACGCCAGAAAGAAAAATACCGATGCGAATAAAACTGAAGAATCATGCTCCATTTGGAATGGCCGGTCTCTGGGAGTCCTGGAAATCTCCTGAAGGCATCAGCATTTATTCGTGCTCCGTTATAACAACCGTGCCTAATGAGCTAATGACCAGCATTCATGATCGCATGCCTGTCATCCTTAAACCGGAAGATGAAAAAGATTGGTTGAATCCTTCCATTAATGATCCTGCTTATCTGCAACAGTATTTAAAGTCATTCGATTCGGAACAGATGGAAGCATTTGAAGTATCGACTGATGTGAACTCGACTAAAAATAATTCACCTAACCTAATCCAACAAATTTGCTGAGAGGTCATTAGACCTCTAGGACTGTAGACAACTTGATGAAAATCGAGTTTGTCTACATTTTTTTTGTTTGTACAATTTGAACGTTGATCTCCTCTCAAGAAACTCGCTTTCCGCGGGCGGTCCTCCCTCGGCGTCTTTGCGCCTGCGGGGGCTCCCCAGGACTCGCTTTTCCCGCAGGAGTCTCGCACACCCGCTCCAACCAACTTTGTTCTCTTTATGAACAGTAGGAGTGCATGTGAAATACTTTAAAATTAACCCTTGCGAAAATAGACAAAATGCTGTACTGTTATATTTGCTTTTCAAAACGACTTTCGATGTCACTTTCACAAACTCAGATGGTTTCGGCAAGTTTTCAGCCCGGTACTTTTCTGGCAGGCATCATAATTTTTGATAAATTATATAATGTAATCTTCTTATCAAGAGAGACGGAGGGACTGGCCCGAAGATGTCTCGGCAGCGGACTTAAATGGAGTGCTGTGCCAAATCCAGCAGGCTGATTTTCGCCTGAACGATAAGGAGGGTGTTTTTTATAAATTAAAAGACCTCTTCTTGCTGTTAAATAGAAGGGGTCTTTTTTATGCCAGTTTTTTGCTACAGCTCCATGACTGGATAATCAGGTAGGTTCAAATTGGAGTTATTTGCGAAAACTGTTAATAGAATAAGAGCTGTGACACATGTCGCGGGAAAAATAAAAAGAGGTGTACATCATGAGTGCAAACAATAAAGGGAATCCATGGGCATTGATCCCATTTGTCGTTTTTTTAATTTTATTTATAGGTACCGGAATCATCACTAAAGATTTCTATTCATTTCCGGTGATTGTAGCGATTTCAATTGCATCTGCAGCTGCATTGGCGATGAATCGGAAAGAGACTTTCAATCAAAAGGTTGAAATCTTCTGTAAAGGTGCCGGGGACGCCAATATTATGTTAATGGTTATCATTTTCCTTTTAGCCGGCGCTTTTGCCGAAGTTGCCAATGGCATGGGGGCAGTTGAATCAACCGTGAATCTTGCCTTAGCCGTTTTTCCCCAAAATCTTTTAATGGTAGGGATTTTCATCATCGCTTGTTTTATTTCCTTATCCATGGGGACGAGCATGGGAACGATTGTAGCACTTGCGCCTATCGGGGTTGGAATTAGTGAGCAAACAGATATTTCGCTAGCCCTTTCCATGGCGGCCGTTATTGGTGGTGCGATGTTTGGTGATAATCTTTCATTCATTTCAGATACGACTATCGCCGCAGTTCGAACGCAGGGAACGAAAATGAAGGATAAGTTTAAAGTGAATTTTTTCATCGTTTTACCTGCAGCCATCATCACATGTGCCATCCTAGGAATTTTAACGATGGGTGAACAAGCTGACATCTCCCAACAGTCTTATGATTGGGTGAAGATTCTTCCGTATCTTTGCGTATTGATCACTGCATTGGCAGGAGTCAATGTGTTCCTGGTCCTTTCCATCGGAATCGTATTTGCCGGAATTATCGGGTTGGCCGATGGAAGTTATCAACCGTTGGGTGTCATTCAAAAAGTTGGGGAAGGAATGGCGGGAATGTATGAAATTTCCTTCCTTGCCATTTTAATTGCAGGTATGGTAGCTGTAATCAAACATAATGGTGGCATCGATTATCTACTTCACCTTGTGACCCGAAATAGCAAATCAAAAAGAGGGGCGGAATTCAGCATTGCGGGGCTTGTTGGTTTAACGAACCTTTCAACGGCAAATAACACGATTTCGATTATCATTGCCGGTCCACTTGCCAAAAATATTGCTGAAAAGTACGGGATTGATCCGCGTAAATCGGCGAGCGTGCTTGACATTTTTGCATGTTGTATCCAAGGGTTGATCCCATATGGAGCACAACTGCTTGTTGCAGCAGGGGTAGCAAAGATTTCTCCGTTAAGCATCTTGCCGTATTCATATTACCCAATCCTGATTGGACTTTGTGGCGTCATTGCCATCCTGATTGGTTTTCCACGGTTTCAGCCGGGAAATGATGGATCGAAGAACTAAAAGTTAAAACAAAGTTGATTGGAGCGGGTGTGCGAGACTCCTGCGGGAAAAGCGAGTCCAGGGGAGGCCCCGCAGGCGCAAAGGCGCCGAGGGAGGCTCCCGGACCGCCCGCGGAAAGCGAGTGCCTGGAGGGGGAATCAACAACATTCAAATTGTACAAACCCCTAAAATTTCATTGAGTTTGTCTACAGTCTGAACACCCTGAATCATTGGATACAGGGTGTTTTCTGTATGGGTGAATTAATAAAACATGAATTTTCCGAAGTCATCAACTCTTATGTCTTAATCAAGCATTCTTCAATTCATCTGATTGATTCCGGTCCAAATTAATGATGGTTGTGTACGACACCTGTCATGAATAGAGGACAACACCAACTAAACCAGAAAGAATGATTACATAGGCTGGATGCCAGCGTAATTTCATTAGGGCAAATAACGATAAACCAAAAACGAGTAATGAGCTTATCGTATGCCATGAAAAGTTCACGGCTATCATATGATTTGAGAGTGCAAAGCTGATCGCTGCAAAGAGGATTAAACTAGTGACAATGGGTCTTAAGCCATAAAACATGGATTGAATAACCGGGTAATGATTCAATTTGCTGAAGAAGGAGGCTATAACGGTTACGAAAATAATAGCAGGAAGCAAGATTCCGAGAGCAGATGATATGGCTCCTGCTAATCCAGCAGTCGAATAGCCTACGAGAATGGCACTATTGGCGGTGACAGGTCCTGGGGACATTCCGGAAATGGCGATGATATCAGTAAATTGCTGCGTCGTCATCCATCCATGCTGTGAGACTTCCGATTCTATTACGGGAATCATGGCGTATCCGCCTCCGAACGATACAAAGCCGATAATAAAGAAGGTGCTAAACAACTCCCACAATTCCATCATTCCATCACACGCTCTCTTTAAAATTAGTTAGGACCCTTTTTTGATTTAACTATATGCCAGCACCCATGAAAGGTTCGAAATCATTTTCTCCATTTCCTATATTTTTTCTGCCCATCTTGACATCGTAACCTAATTTTCTCTTAATGGAGATGGTCACAATACCAGCTACAGCTCCTGCTAATATAACCATCACAGGGTGCAGTAAGAAAAGGACGGGAATTCCTGCTATCAAAATAAAGAAAGTTGTTTTGTCTACAATAGCCGTTTTTCCTATCTTGATAGCCGCATAGGCGATGATGGCTACTATGGAAGCTCTGATCGATATGAATGCGGATTCTATCTTCGGATTATCCTGAATGAAAAAATACAAAATGCCCAGGAGCAGTACAATTAAAAAGGTAGGTAATGAAACACCGATCATTGCTGCCATTGCTCCCTTCATTCCGGCAATCCGATGGCCGATAAAGGTGGCGGAGTTAATGGCGATAGCTCCCGGTACGGACTGAGATAAAGCGAAAACATCCGTCACTTCTTCGCTTTTCATCCATTTTCTTTTTTCGACCACTTCTTTTTCGATTAAAGGGATCATCGCAAACCCGCCTCCGAATGTGACAGGCGCTATTTTAAAAAAGGTCCAAAATAATTGGAATAGAGTTTTCCATTGTCCTTTCATTGACATCCGTCACTTCCTTTGCATGCTTTGTTTAATTCTTATTATTAACATATCAAAGAATAAGGGCTGGGTAAATTGCAACAAAATCATCGGGTATAACAAAACGTTATACCCAGAAGATTTATCCGTTTTATAAAGAATGCCGCCAATAATTGAATAGCCTCAGAATGTAACACACTATTTTCATTTCACCATTTACCTAATGATGCTATCATTTTAATAAACTATCTAAAAACATGGGGGCGTTTTCTTGAAATTGGAAAATCTGAAAATGTTTTGTTTAGTGGTGGATGAAGGAAGTATAAGCCAGGCAGCGAGGTTAAGTTTCCTATCTCAACCCGCTGTAACACGGCAGATCCATCAACTGGAAAACTATTATAACACTTTGTTATTCGACCGTGAGGAAGGAAGGCTGAGAGTTACAGAAGCAGGAAAGCTGTTATACCCTTTTGCAAAAGCTATTGTAAATGACTTCAACCATTCAAAAGAAGTGATTCAGCAATCGACGGGGAAGTACAATGCAAATCTCATAGTAGGGGCTTCCTTGACTATCGGTGAGTATTTGTTGCCGAGCTTGCTTGGGAGATTTAAAAAACAACAGCCTGAAATAAAAGTGACATTGACGATAAAAAATACGCCCCGGGTTCTGGAGGATCTTTCAAACGATGTCATTGATTTGGCCTTGGTGGAAGGACTTGTGGAAAACACTGATTTTATTGTAGACAAGTTCGCCGAAGACGAATTGATATTGGTATGTCCATCCGACCACCCGTGGAAAGACAGAAAAGAAATTCAGCTAGAGGAATTGGGAAATGAAAGGATGATTTGGCGTGAATCCATTTCCGGAACACGGCTTATCGTAGAAAACATGCTAAGGGAGCATGAGGTATTAGAAAAAATTGAAAGCTACATGGAGATTGGCAGCACACAAGCGATAAAAAGTGCGGTTGAAGCTGGACTTGGTATCAGCATTTTGCCAAGGCTAACAGTGGCCAGGGAATTGGAGCAAGGGTTTTTGCGGGAAGTGGATATTTCCAGAATAGATATGACAAGAAATTTATGGTTAGTCAGGAAAAATAAGCGTTTTAATAAAATAGGGGTGTCTAAATTTGTTGATTTTCTTCAATAAGGATTGAAAGCTGCCTTGGATCACTATTATTATTTGGCAGCGTTTTCAGTTTCGTGGTTATCGGTGTGGCTCCGGCCCCCTTACCATGCAAAAGTCATATTAAATTGAATATAACGCATTGATTATTCATAAAAGCCCTACTCTATCGGGAGGGGCTTTTTGTATTTGGTTTTACAGCCTAAGGTATGCCAATCAAACTTTATTATGGAAACATTTTTTATATAAATAAAATTGAAGTTACTATTAGAAATAGGAAATATACTTAATGGCAAATTAATTATAAGATTAATTCATATTATTCTAAAAATTTCTAAAAAGGCAGCTTCAACATTCGTAATATAGAAATGATATCTACTTAGAAAGGGGTATGAAATGTCCAAAGTATCTTTAATTAAAGGAATGGTTTCCGTTCCCATTGTTTTTGTTTTACTTGCAGGTTCTTCTGTTACAAATGCTGCGTCAGAGAAGCCAATGCCTGCGACAAATGCAACGATTTCAGCCAATAAGGCTTTTTATGAACAGTTGGATTTTACAGATAAGGAAGATTTCAAGAATGCACATAAAGGATTTATTGCGCCTTTGAATATGAATCCAATAAAAAATTCAAAAGGTGTCGTAGTATGGGATAGTGATCGATATTCATTCATCAAAGAAGATCAGCCGGCAAGTTTTACTGTAAACCCAAGCTTGTGGAGACAGGCTCAATTACAAAATATATCAGGCTTATTTAAAGTGGTAGATGGCGTTTATCAAGTTCGGGGCCAGGATTTATCAGTGCTTACCATTGTGGAAGGAAAAACAGGATTAATAGTTTTGGATACACTTTCTACAATTGAAACGGCCAAAGCAGCTATGGAGCTGTATTTTGAACATCGACCCAAAAACCCAGTAAGTGCAATAGTCATTAGTCATAGTCATGCGGATCACTTCGGTGGTATGAAAGGCATTGCTCAATATGCTGAAAATCCAGCTAAAGTGCCGATTATTGTCCCAGCAGGTTTTAACGATGAAGCGCTAAGTGAAAACATTCTTTTAGGTAATATAATGTCTCGCCGTGCAGGTTATATGTTTGGAAATCTTTTACCCGCAAATGAAAGAGGGTTTGTTACTTCTGGTATTGGCCCGGGATTAAGTAACGGAACTTTTAGCTATTTAACTCCAACAATGGAAGTAAAAGATGATATTCAAACAGTGGAAATAGACGGAATCACATTTAAATTTTTATTGACGCCAGATTCAGAAGCTCCATCTGAGATGCATTATTATATCAATGATTACAAAACTTTAGTGGTTGCGGAAAACACCGGACACACGTTACATAATATTTATACACTAAGGGGAGCTAAAACCAGAGATACCTTAAAATGGGTGAAAGCACTTGATGAAACAGTCGATTTGTTTGGAAATGAAGATATAGATGCTATGGTTACAGCTCATACATGGCCCGTTTGGGGAAGGGACAATGTTCTGGAGCAGTTGGAAAGTCAGCGTGATTTGTACAAATATATTCATGATCAAACAATACGATTAGCTAACTTAGGTCTCACACCTGATGAAATCGCGGAAAAGTTAAAGCTTCCTGAAAAGTTGGATAAAGTTTGGGCCAATCGGGGGTATTACGGAACATTGAAACACAACGTAAAGGCGGTGTACAACTTTTATTTAGGATATTTCAACGGTAATCCATCGGACCTGGATCCATTACCACAAGAGGAATCCGGTGCTAAATATATAGAATATATGGGTGGGGAAAAGAAGGTCATTAAACGAGCAAAACTTGATTATAAAAAAGGGGAATATCGCTGGGTGGCTCAAGTATTAAAACATGTAGTCATGACTAACCCCAAAAATACAGAAGCGAAAAATTTACTGGCTAAAGCTTATGAGCAATTAGGATACACAGCTGAATCTTCTGTATGGCGTAATTTCTATCTTACCGGCGCAGATGAGTTAAGGAACGGCGTGGCGGACTCGAAGGGAAGTGGCGGAATGATGAATCTCGATACGCTGCTCAATATGCCAATGGATGATTTCCTGAAATTCTTGTCCATTAAATTAAACGGAACAAAAGCTGAAAATAAAAATATGGCATTCAATTTGACATTTACAGATTCGAAAACCAATTATATGATCGATCTGGATAATTCTGTATTGAATTTCAAAATAGGAAAAATGGCGTCCAACCCTGATGCAACATTGACATTAGATAGAATAACCTTCTATCAGATTGCTCTAGGACGTGAAGATTTATCCAAAATGGAATCTGCCGGTAAAGTTTCCATTTCCGGTGATAAAGAGCAGTTTGAAGATTTCCTGACTTTGTTGGATCAATTTCAACCAAAGGTTAATATTGTTACTCCGTGATAATCGACTACTTTATATTCGGTAAGCAGGATGGGCCGGTGACCAATATATACCCACGAGTCTATTTTTAGACACGTGGGTTTGTATCGAATAAATTATAGGCATCCAGTTTCGTTTCAATAAATTCATTCATTGTTTTTTAATGAAACGCTCCAAACAGTCACAGAACAAAAATCAATAACCGTAAAGAAACTTTCAAGTTTCGTAAACTGAAAGGAATTGTAAGCGCTTCCTACAAGGCTGGAGTTTTGTGAAAATATAAAAAATGGAGTGATGGGGAATGCAGCTGTATGCAAGTAAGAAACGAAAATTAATGATTAGCGGCCTTTTATTTGTTGGAATGATTTTAAGCTTTTTTGATCGCGTTGCCATAAATGTCGGGATTATTCCTATTGCAGATGAGTTTCAACTTAATACGTCCCAGACAGGTTTTTTAATTAGTATATTTTTTGTTAGCTACTCACTCATGCAACCGCTTGGTGGATGGATGACCGATAAGTATGGCGCCAGAGTCATGGTTACTGTGTCTTTGTTTAGTTGGTCTTTGTTCACTGTAATGTCTGGGTTTGCTTGGTCATTTATGTCTTTATTATTCATCCGTTTTCTGTTCGGGTTAGGTGAGGGGCCTTTCTATCCTGCCAGTATGTCCACCATAAGGGATAACTTCCCGGAAGAAGAACGGGGCCGGGCAAATTCATTTTTCTTGTCTGCCCAAAATATTGGCGGGATATTAGGTACTGCACTTGCCGCCTCCATGGTGGTAGCATTCGGTTGGCGGGGCATGTTTACCATTGCCGGAATTCTAGGGATATTGGTTTCTTTCGGAATTTGGTTCATTCTAAAGCCTCACGGAAATCAAGTGGTTAAAAAAGACAAACCGAAACAAAAAAAGGTTGCTCTGAAACTGTTATTTAAAATCGAAAATATTTGGAAACTCATAACTTTCAAGTTTATATCAAATATTATCAACTATGGTCTGATCACTTGGATGCCTATATATTTGGTTAAAGAAAAAGGGGTCGATTTAATATCCGCCGGGGGGTTATTGGCAATCCCTTATATTTTTGGTTTCTTGATGTTTAATGTAAGCGGATGGCTTCTGGATAAGCATATGGCCAACCGGGAGAAGTATCTTGCCGCTGCAGGCGCTTTATTATCGGCAATTTTTCTCTTTTTAATGTCTAACGCCACGTCTATAGTACTTATCATCACTTATCTCACTCTCAACTCCGTAGCGCTGTCTTTCTTTGGAACCGTTCTTTATACGATAATCATAAAATACTCACCAAAGGAACTTACCGGCTCTGCCTCCGGACTCGTAACTTTTGCCGGTCAAATTGCAGGTGCGGTTTCTCCTTTAGCCCTCGGTTTGATTATCAGTTTGTTTAATGACTCCTATAATGCAGCCTTCCTGTTTTTGGTGATAATAGCGTTATTGGGAACGGTTGTTGCCGTATCTATTAAAAATAATCGGGCACAACCCGCTAAAGAATATGAAAAAACAACTACCATTGTATAAAACGGATTCTGCGTTTGAGGAGACAGCTGGAGCTGTTCTGATTTCACTTCTCTAAAATTGAAAGGGCTTTCTGTTCGAGGTATGATGTTAGTAATAGGCTAGAAGGAGAATGAACCATGAATATTGAACAATTGGAATATATCATCAAGGTAGCCGAGGTAAACTCGATTTCCACGGCATCAGAAAGCCTCCATATCTCTCAATCTGGAATCAGCATGGCCATTACGAGTCTGGAGAAGGAATTAGGTATAAAAATCTTCAAGCGGTCAAGGTTAGGAACCATACCTACAGAAGACGGAAAGGAAATCATCCAGAAAGCTCATGAAGTATTAAGCAAATTGGAAGAAATTAAAGACAGTGCCCAAATACATTCAGATACGATGGAAAAAGAGTTGCGCCTATCATCTACTCAAGGTTTATTTCTTACGGTTTTGCCTAAATCCTTGGCCTTATTTAAGAAAAAGTATCCCGAAGTGAAAATTGTCATTGAAGAAAAAGGGGGACAAGAGATAACCGACGAAGTGCTGAATGGTAAGATTGACTTCGGGCTATTGAATATTCCAAAGGTCAAACCAAAAGAAAATGAGTTGGAATTCCAACCATTAATGGAAGCAAAAGTGATTGTGTCGGTCAGTAAGAACTCCCCTTTAGTGAAACGTAAAAGCATAACCCCACAAGAGCTAATGGACGAAAATTTGGTCGTTTACAATGGACCAAGAATGAAGTCGTTCATTAAAGGTTTTTTTGATCATTACGGTGAGATGAATATTTTGTTTTACACAAATAATACAGAGATCATCAAAAAAACCGTCGCTGAGGGATTAGCGATTGCCTTTTCCTATGATATTGGAGTTAACAGCGACCCCTATTTCCTAAGCGGGGAACTTGTGGCCATTCCTTTGGTGGAACTGGAAAATAACACCATGGAATTCGGTTACGTTCGCTCTAAGAAGCAGTATTTTTCAAAAGCTGCCAGGGAGTTTATTAAATGTCTCGAATTCTACACCAATCTTAAATATTAGTTTCCTATGATGATAGGGAACTAATATTTTTTTGTTTACATCAATTTTTTTTATATTTACATCATATATCCTTATTTTACTTAAATATTATTTACGTTTAAAATTAATTTTATAATATTTAAAATATTTGAAAAGTAAACAACGATAAAAGTGAAAGGGGAAAATCATGGTAACGACCCAGGAAGAAAAATTAGAGGTACTTCAAACAAAGTTGCAGGATTTCATTCAAAATGAATTGCTTCTATATGAACAGGAGCATGGATTGAACGCTGAAGAGGATATTCCGATGGAAGCCATAAAATGGGCAAGGACACGTTCCAGGGAATTGGGCTTTTACGGAATTAACCTCCCTGAAAAATATGGTGGACAAGATGTAAGCTTAAAAGGATTATGCATGTTCAAGGAAGAATTGGCACGTTCCGGGGCGGTTTTATGGGGGCAGGTTATAGGGGAGATTGGCGGGCCGCTAAGAATTGGTCAGATGTTGGAAAGTTTTACACCGGAGCAAATAGAAAAATATGTGATGCCCGTTGTGACGGGAGAAGCAAGCTGCTGCTTTGCCCTTACAGAACCCAATGCCGGTTCGGATGCCTTTGCTATCGAAACAACTGCCGTTAAAGACGGAAATGATTATATATTAAACGGAAAAAAACATTTTATCAGTGCTGCACCCTATGCTGATTTCGCCATTGTCATAGCGAAAGAAACCCAACAAGGAGAAAAAGAAAGGATCACTGCTTTCCTAGTTGATAAAAAAACACCTCAACATCCTGGGTTTGAACTAGGAGACATTCAAGTTCCCCTATCAGGAGAACGCATACATGCTGAATTGAATTTCAAACAATGTCGGGTGCCTGCCGCCAATATAATCGGTGAGCCAGGAAAAGGATTGCTGCTAGGATTAAAAAGAATAAACACAAATCGCGCATCCCATGCCGCCGGCTTCATCGGAATGGCTCAACACCTACTCGATTTATCTATTGAACATGCTAAAACGAGAGTCCAACATGGCCGGCCCATCGGTGACTTCCAGGCAATTCAGCATATGCTCGCAGAAATGGCGACGGAAATCTATGCAGCAAAGTGCATGGTCTATGATGTGGTTGAAAAAATTGATCAAGGAAAAGAGGATCGGGCCGGCACGTCGATGGCCAAGCTGTTTGCTTCAGAGGTAAATAGCCGTGTGGCTGACAAGGCTGTCCAAATCTTTGGCTCCAAAGGCTTGGCAAAAGGGCATCCAGTAGAAAAAATGTACAGGAGTGCACGGATGTATCGGATTCTGAGCGGAACGTCAGAGATTCAAAAAAATACAATTGCCAAAGCACTATTAAAAGGGTAAAAACTTTTTCGAAGGAGGAAAAAATATATGCTGCATAAGTTGACATTTCAGTCACTGATGAATAAAGGAATGAAACGATTCGGCGAACTGCCAGCTATTACCTTATTGCCAAACGGAGAAACGATAACCTACGAGGAGTTATGGAAGAAAACAGAACTTATAACTTCTTATTTACTACGTTTAGGTGCAGGAAGAGGCGTCCGCATAGCGACCATCATTCCAAACAGTTTGGAAAGTGTGATGTTTGGTTTGGCCGTCCAGCAATGCGGGGCTACCTTAGTGCCATTAAGTGAAAAACTGGGGAAACGAGAAATACAATTCATTTTAAAGGAAGCCAAACCGGAAGTGGTCATAATTGCTACACAGACAAACTTTGACACCTTCTTTGAGTATTTAGCAGAAATGAAGAAGGAAGATGTTCATGTCATTGGGCTCCCAGGCTTTAATATTCATTATCCGGAGGAGTTTGAACGGTTTCAATGGCCTGGTGAAATAGATAATTTAGACTTGCCATTAGCTGGAGAAGATGACATTGCCCTTCTGTCCTATACAGGAGGGACAACGGGTACACCCAAAGGCGTCATGCATTCCCAGAAAGGACTCGGGGCAGCCATACTTTCTGCAGCCATCGAAGACCCGCTGGACGACCGTGACCGGGTATTGCTAAGTACGCCCATTGTGCATTCAGCTGGTTCATTACTTTGGAGATCCCTTGTTTCGGGCGTCCATATCTATGTGATGCGCTCATTCGACGCTGCAGTATTCATACAGGCGATAAAGGAATATAAAATTACGACGACATTCATGGTACCGACCATGTTATACAGGCTCCTTGATCAGACAAAGAAGATGGAATATGATATGAGCTCGATGCGCAATATCTTCTACGGCGCGTCACCGATTTCTCAAAAGCGCCTTAAAGAAGCTTTTGAAGTATTTGGCCCTATCATGCGTCAGCAATACGGCATGACAGAATGTAATATTGTCATTAGCAGATTATCGAAGAGCGCTCATGTATGGGCTTATCATAATAATTCGGAGATTTTGAAAAGCTGTGGAAAACCATGCATTCTTACTGAAGTTCGACTGATAGATGAGAATGGAAATGATGTAAAACCAACCGAGCTTGGAGAAATCATCGTAAAATCACCAGCGATGATGGTTGGCTATTATCAAAGACCGGATCTTACCCAAGAATACATTCGTGATGGCTGGTTCTACACCGGGGATATTGGCAAATGGGATGAAAGCTGTTACCTTTATATTGTAGATAGGAAGAAAGATATGATCATTACGGGCGGGATGAACGTATATTCTTCAGAAGTGGAGCGAGTGGTGAACCAGCACCCTTCTGTTGCATTAAGTGCTTGCATCGGCGTTCCCCATCCAGATTGGGGAGAAGCAGTGTGTGTCGTGGTAACACTACGTGAAGGATTGAGCTGTACTAGTGAGGAATTAATTGATTTCTGCAAACAAAGAACCTCAAAGTATATGGTTCCTAAAGTAGCCTACTTTCTTGATAAGTTTCCATTAACGCCTATCGGAAAAATAGATAAGAAAGAATTAAGAAAGCTGTATGCACAAGGTATTCTAACCATTTAGGAGAGGCAGAACAAGGGTATCATAACAGGCCTAATTTAACATTTATACCTACAGCAAACCGGAATATAAGATAGAGCAGAGGAATGGAAAAAAGCCTCACACGTTAATCTGGGAATCAGGACGTGTGAGGCTTTTAATATCCAAGGTGTTTTTGAGTATTATTGAAAATAATGGAATAAAGAAACGTTGTAGTGAATGTTAATTGAAGTGTAGAAGAATATTTAATGATATTGAAATATTATTTTTTTTCTATCGATTCCACCAATTCATGAATGAAAAAAATTGAATGTTAGGATATAATATTATTGTATTGGAGATTCATTCTGGAATTTCCTTTTTTTTTATGGGCTTCATTTGTTTATCTCCCTAATCAATCGGGAAATAAATTATAGTTGTATATGTTTTTATAATAATAATTAGAGTTAAGTAGAGGTGTTTGTCTTAATGGAGATTTTAGAAAATTTTATTAGTGAGACAAATGATGTGTTATGGTCTTCCATATTGATCATCATGTTGGTCGGATTGGGTCTTTATTTTACCATCCGCACGAAGTTTGTCCAATTTAGAATGGTAGGGGAAATGTTCAGGCTTTTGGGAGAAGGGGCCACTGCGGATAAAAAAGGTGTAACATCCTTTCAGGCATTTTGCATAAGTACGGCATCGCGGGTAGGGACGGGTAACCTTGCAGGTGTTGCCATCGCGATCACGACGGGCGGACCTGGAGCCGTTTTCTGGATGTGGTTAATAGCACTGATTGGGTCTGCTTCCGCATTCATTGAAAGTACACTTGCCCAAATCTATAAGGTCAAGGATGGGGATGCATTCCGCGGCGGTCCTGCGTATTATATGGAAAAGGCATTGAATGCCCGTTGGATGGGCATCACATTCGCTGTGTTGATTTCGCTTACATTTGGACTAGCTTTCAACTCGGTACAAGCCAATACGATTACAAGCGCATTCAACGAATCGTTTGGGATTGAAAAGTGGGTTACGGCAATCATCTTGGCTATGGTCACGGCTGTCATCATTTTTGGCGGGATCAAAATGGTTGCAAAGGTCTCTGAAGTCATCGTTCCGATCATGGCAGGAGCCTATGTGATAGTGGCGTTGATTATCATCATCATGAACATTACCGAGTTACCTGGTGTTTTTGCATTGATTTTTGAAAGTGCATTCGATGGAATAAAAGAAGTGGCTGGCGGAGTATTGGGAGCCGCCATGATGCAGGGGATCAAGCGCGGCCTATTTTCTAATGAAGCCGGGATGGGTAGTGCACCAAATGCTGGTGCTACAGCTGATGTCAGTCATCCCGTCAAGCAAGGGCTCATTCAGTCTCTAGGTGTTTTTGTCGATACACTCATCATTTGCAGTTCGACTGCCTTCATCATTTTGTTTTCTGGTCTTTATACATCGAAGGAAACGGATGGTATCGTCCTTACCCAAAATGCCCTTGGGACGGCATTGGGATCTTGGGCAGGTATTTTTCTTGCCATTATTGTACTGTTATTCGCCTTTAGCTCCATTGTGGGCAACTATTATTATGGAGAGTCGAACATTGGCTTCATTAATGAAAATAAGGTTTGGTTAAACATCTATCGCGTCGCAGTCGTAGGAATGGTGATATTCGGTTCTCTTGCCTCACTGGATTTTGTTTGGGGACTGGCTGACTTGCTTATGGCCCTTATGGCCATTATCAACCTGATCGCCATTGCATTACTAGGGAAAATTGCATTTGCTGCACTGGCGGATTATCAAAAGCAAAAGAAAAGTGGGAAAAATCCTGTTTTCCATGTGAACAATATTAAAGGTTTGAAGAATGTGGAATGTTGGGGAGACCCATCCGATAATGTGGATGTGAAGAAGGAGGGCTAAGCTCTCTTTAAGCTTACATGTAAAGTCCTTGAAAGGGGATTTTACTTGTAAGCTTTTTTGCTTTTTCCTCCTTTTTTTATCATTACTGAATATTGCTTCGTTTTTTACACAAAATACCTTTGTCTTTAATACTGCAATGATAAAATAAAAACTAGGAGTGAAAACAATGGATAGCAAGCAATCAAAAAATGAATCTTCAGAAGTTGCCGGGAGAATATATGATGTCAGCGATTATAAACGGGAAGATCCTTTATCTTCTGGACTGGCTAGAACCCACGAACAAGTCTCGGATACTTATGCGGAGGGCGAGATAAAGGCAGTCATTGATGATGTAAACGGAAGAGATATAGAGATTGCAAAAGAAAGATCAGGGGAAGAAAAGTAATACTGGGATTTTTGTTTTTTAGGAACAAGGATTTTCGCCAGCTATTTTAAAGATATATCGGTGATCCCCTAGCTTTTGGAAAGATGAAACAAAAGCTAGGGGATACTTTATTAATAAATCCTTTCTGTCTCCAATTTTTGAAGCAATTCTTCCTTCGTTCTTGGGAAAAGGTCCCTTTCTGCAAGATTCCTTGATTGAAGAAGGGCTTGAAACATTTCAAAAACCCACGGTTTCTCCAGATGTGCCTGCAGCAAAACGTCTTCATCATGGAAAACGGAAACAGGGTCCCCTTGGTATATGACCTTACCATCGTTCATGACCACAACTTCATCAGCCCATTGGTAAGCTAAATTAACATCATGAGTTGATAGGATTATCGTTTTGTCAGGGTGGTGGATACTGTCCAGCAGATTCATGATTTGTCTGGAGAAATAAGGATCCAATCCAGCGGTAGGCTCGTCCAGGAGCCAGACATCGGGTTCCATGGCAAGTACCCCTGCAATGGCAACACGTTTTTTTTGCCCAAGGCTCAAAAAATGGGTAGGTCTGTCTTTCAGTTCCGTTACTTCCGTTTCAGCCATTGCCCAATTTACTTTCTCCTGGACTGCACTTTTATCCCATCCTAAATTCATTGGTCCAAACGATATATCCTGTTGTACATTAGCGGAAAAAAGCTGAGAGTCGGGATCTTGAAAAACGATACCGACTTGCTTTCTTAATGATAATAATGCGTTACGGTCATATTTCATTTTCTTGCCCTTAAACTTGATCTTTCCCGCAGTAGGTTGTAATAGACCATTTAAATGGAGGAATAAAGTTGATTTGCCAGCACCATTATTACCTAATAATGCAATTTTTTTACCGTGTTGTACCGATAGCGAAAGTTCTTTTAAAGCGAAGGTTCCATCTGTGAACTGATGGGTGAGGCCTTCTATATGAAAAATATGCTCGTCCATTGTTGGGTTGCCTCCAATTTACAAATATCCATTAATAAAGATTAAGCTTCCTAGTATTACAATCGTGATCAGCCAATTGCGTGAGGAATAGGCGTAAGTATCCTCGATATAAGAAAGGTTCTCCTGATAGCCTCTCGCGTTCATGGCCATCGTCAACTGTCTAGAGCGCTGCAATACTCCTAAAAATAATGATGAGATTAGTAATCCGAGAGATCGAATGCCTTTCCTTAACGAACCATATCCCAGCCGTGAAGCTTGTGATTGGTGAATGGCCAAAGCTGTATCTAAAAAAATAAAGATGAAGCGATAGGTCAATTCTATTAAATCGACCAATAAGGAAGGCACTTTAAGTTTTCGCAGCACGGATAGGATGACTGTAATGGGTGTAGTTAAGGTAAGGAAATATAAACAGCTGATACTGCCGAATACGACAGTGATCAAATTGGCCACCGTACTGACGCTGTCATCGCTGATGAATATTTGCCAGTTCCCGAACTTCCAGGACCACCATAAATCCGAAATCGAAGTAAATTTACTTGTAAAAGAAAAAAGGATGGTAATTGTTCCTGATAGTATAAAAAATCCCGGTAATAGAAGTAATTTAAAATAATAAGAAAGCGGGATTTTTGCCGCAAAAATGATTAAAGCGCTCATCACCGTAAAAGTGATGAGCGAAACGGCCATATCCCTTACCGTTAATGAAAATAGCAAAAGGGAGAGTGCAAAAACCATCTTTTCCAACGGATGTACATCCTTTAGCCCATTGAAATAGGCATATTTATCAATGAGTAACATGCTTCGATTTTTCGGGGATTTCTTGTTTGGTTTGCTTATTCCTTTGTCTCGTTACACCTATGAAATACCCAATGAAACCAGCACCGATTGCAGCTTGCAGCGCAAATAATAAGCTCTCGGTTTCTGAACCCGGCGGCTCCCAAATACTGTTGAACCATGGCTTGTATTCCGGCTGGATTTTAGTGATGGCCTCTTCAGCTTCGCCGTCTGCACCGCCAAATTCCGTTCCTTGTTGGGTGATTAACGGTATGGTGGCAAGAATGACGACCAGGAAAAGCAGCAGTAAACTTTTTTTCATGTTAACGGGCCTCCTTAGATAAAACTCGCAGCAATTTCAATTCGCCTAGATTGTATTTTTTCAAGAAATTCATCACGACGACTGTCAATAACCCCTCACTGATTGCCAAGGGAATTTGGGTCAGGGCAAAAATCCCTGCAAATTTACTGAAAGAGGCCATGAATCCTCCTACCTCGGAAGGAAAAGCAAGAGCAAGTTGAACGGAAGTTACCACATAGGTTCCCAAATCCCCAAAAGCAGCTGCCAAAAATACGGCAAGTGAAAAAGACCACCCCAATTTAGTTGCGCCCTTGAAGACAAAGTATGCAATGAACGGTCCGCAAACGGCCATGGAAAATGCATTGGCGCCTAATGTCGTCAATCCTCCGTGAGCCAGTAAAACAGCTTGAAATAACAGAACGATGGAGCCAACGACACTCATGGCCAATGGTCCGAATAATATGGAACCCAAACCAACTCCGGTAGGGTGCGAAGAACTTCCCGTAACGGAAGGAATCTTTAGCGCCGATAATATAAATACAAATGCGCCCGATAGGCCAAGTATCATTTTTGTTTCTGGGTTTTCCCTTACTTTGGACCTAATGGACCGGTAACCCAAGATTAAAAATGGAAGCGTCAAACCCCACCAGAATATAGCCCATTCTATGGGTAAAAAGCCCTCCATTATATGCATGGCCGATGCCCGTTTTGGAACAAAAAGCAGTAAAATGACAAAATAAATAGTTTTCCAATTGGTTCTTTTCATTCTTTCTCCTTTCAACACTTATAATTTTTCTGATCAATCTTGAGAAGAAAAGCGGCGCCCAAAATAAAAAGCACTTCTCCCAAAGGAAAGAAGTGCGTAATGAACAGGAATTTTGCAGCATGAACCAACCATGGTCCATTCTGCCTGATCCGCACGCCCATCCTCGTAGGCTGAAACAGTTTCATGCTTCATGGCAGGTCTCCTGGCTTTGGTTCATCATCCCATTACATCCTTCCCATCTCATTTGACAGTGGATTTAAGTTAAAGTAATGGAACTTCCCTTTACAGTGGCGGGACCGCTCCGGATTTTCACCGGCTTCCCTTTTAAGCTGAATTCCGAAAAATTCAACACCATGAAACTTATGTAATTATTTGAAAATTCTCGTATAGTGTACCATAAAGAAATAATTCCAGCTACACTATCTTTTTTTTTCGGGCCGAAGTTTGTTGCGAGGTAAGGATTGTAACTGGTTTTACACTATTAAACTTTTCTAAACAGTCGGAATAAACTATTGAATTTTGATAAAGTTGTTATATGATAGATTATGTTAGTTAGAAATGTGTAATAAAACCAAATATTTCATTTTAAAAGTGCCCTTGTGTGAATAAGCAAGGGATAATAGGGAAATCGGTGAAAATCCGATGCAGCCCCCGCTACTGTAAACGCTGATGAAATTGTCGATAGCCACTGGCATGATGCCGGGAAGGGACAAAGTAAAATGAAGCGTAAGCCAGGAAACCTGCTTTTAAAATTGCATGATACTTTTCGGAGGGAAAGGTAGAAGGACTATGACGATTTTGGGAGGATTTGGCATACTTGCCTTTAGCTCCTCATTCATATAGTTTTTTAAACCTTGACTCTTAATGTTAAGGTTTTTTATTTTGCCTTTTCCCTGAACTCAGGAGGAAGAAGATGACTACTTGGAACTTGACGGGTACAAATACGCATCTGCTGATTTGTAATGGGAGCAGCTGCATGAAAAAGGGCGGGGAAGAAGTAACCCAAGCGATTCGCGATGAAATTACTTCAAAAGGACTGGATCTGAAAATCCATACAACCAGGACACGCTGTAACGGAAGATGTAAGGATGCCTGCGTAGTGATTGCCTATCCCCAAGGAAACTGGTATCGAGTAGAAACGCCCGATTTCGGCCGGCAGATCGTCAATAATATCGATGATGGTGGGTTTGTTCCACAGATGATCTACCAATTCAATGACGGGGATATGACCCCTAATCCAGATTTTCCAGCTCATACGGGTATTTCAAAGAACAAAGCGTAAAAGGAGATGTCTTAATGAGTACAAACGGTAAATTATTCGTCGTGGGCTTTGGACCAGGGAATTTTGAACACATTACCAAACGTGCCGTCGAAGCCCTTCAGGAAAGTGACTACATCATTGGTTATAAAACTTATGTTGAACTCATTCAGGGACTGCTTACAGATCAAACGATCATTAGTACGGGGATGACCGAAGAGGTCTCACGTGCACAGGAAGCAGTGAAACAAGCGGAGTTGGGAAAGAAAGTGGCGGTGATTTCCAGTGGGGATGCCGGAGTTTACGGAATGGCAGGGTTGGTTTATGAAGTATTGATTGAAAAAGGCTGGAAAGAAGAAACTGGAGTGGGCATTGAAGTCATTCCTGGCATTTCTGCAATCAACTCATGTGCGTCTTTACTAGGGGCTCCAGTCATGCACGATTCGTGTACGATCAGCCTCAGTGATCATTTAACTCCTTGGGAACTGATCGCTAAAAGGGTTGAAGCAGCTGCCATGGCAGACTTTGTCATTGCGCTGTATAATCCGCGCAGCGGCAGGCGGACCCGGCAAATTGTTGAAACACAGAAAATTCTCCTTCGCTACCGCTCGCCGGATACACCTGTCGGGTTGGTGAAAAGTGCTTATCGGGATAGGCAGGATATTGTCATTACCAATTTGAAAGATATGTTGAATCACGATATTGGAATGTTGACCACCGTCATCATCGGTAATTCATCCACCTTTTTATATGATGACAAAATCATCACACCAAGAGGCTATCAGAGGAAATATACGTTGAATTCGGAAAAGCAACCATTGAAGCCGCATCAGCGTCTGCAAAAAGAAGCGGAACCGTGGGCATTAGATCAAGATGCCGATTCCGTGCAAGAAGCCTTCACCGAATCCGCTGGAGGAGTTGGATTACTTACAAAAGCACCAGAAAAGAAGCCAGCTTCCTTTGAAATGGCAATGGAAGCACTGTCAAGAGTCAAGGGTCAAACCGTTCAGCAATCCATTGAGCCAATTGTTCAGCAAAAAATGGAGTCGGTATTCGAACTTGCCGTTAGTCCAGGTGTGGCGAATAAACAATTCACTCCCAAACAAATGATGACTCTTGCGGAAGTAGTCGGGGAAAAGGGAACGATGGAATACACGCCAAATCATAAAATCGTATTAAAGATTCCGACAACGGATCCGGAAGTCATTACGGGGAAATTGCAATCAGCAAACTTTTTATTATCGCCGATTGGAGATGTACTGACATTAAAAGCCTGTGATTTCTGTGATGGTGAAAAAGCGGAATCCATTCCTTATGCGGATGAAATACACCGGGTGCTTGGCGGAATGAAAATGCCCAAGGAACTGAACATCGGTTTTAATGGGTGTGGGATGGCGTGTTACAGTGCTGTTATGGATGATATCGGGATTGTCTTCCGAAAAGGGAAGTTCGACTTATTCCTTGGAGCTAAACCGGTTGGAAGAACAGCCCATCCAGGTCAGCCGGTTGCGGAAGGCATTGAACCGGAACAGCTTGTTGAACTGATTATGGACATTGTCGGGGAGTATAAGCAAAATGCCCATCCAAATGAGCGGCTTTTTAAATACTTCAAACGTTCGAAAAAGATACAGAATTTTTCTTATCAGGACATCGCTCCCAAAATAAACATAGAGCCTGCGCCTTGTGAAGACTAATCAAGAGGGGGAAAGTAAATGAAAGCAGTTTTGTTTGTAGGACACGGAAGCCGCTTGGCTTCGGGAAACGAAGAAGTCATTCATTTTATTGAAAATATGATTCCGGCATTGGATGAGCGCTTCCTTGTAGAAACGTGCTTCTTGGAATTTGCGGCACCGAATATATCCAAAGGCATTGATAATTGTGTAAAACGAGGGGCTACTGAAGTTATCGTCATTCCGATCATTTTGTTGCATGCAGGACATTCGAAATTACATATCCCAGCTGAAATAGAGGATGGGAAAACCAAGTATCCAGAAGTGAAATTCACATACGGCCAAACGATCGGGGTCCACCATGATGTATTGACGATCCTGACAGACCGTCTTGAGGAAGCGGGATTCGATACGACCTCTGAACATTCTGAGACAGCGATATTGCTAATTGGCCGAGGTGGCAGTGATGCTGATGCAAATAGTGATATATATAAAATTTCACGATTATTATGGGAAAAATTAAACGTTAAATGGGTCGAAACGGCCTTCATGGGTGTAACGGACCCGCACGTTGATGAAGGTATTGAACGATGCATCCGATTAGGGGCAAAAAAAATAGTGATGCTGCCATATTTCCTCTTCACTGGGGTGTTGATGGAAAGAATGGAGGATATGCTGAAAGGCTATCAAGAGCAATATCATGATCGAGAATTCATTTTAGCGAAGTATTTTGGATATCATCCAACATTACAGAACATTCTGCAAGAACGAGTTATTGAAGCCAGTGAAGGCAGGTCAAGCGGGGCACGTGATTTGGAAAACTATCGTAAACATGTCGAGGAACATGGACATGCTCACCATCATCACCATCATGACCACGACCACGGTCACGACCATCATCACGACCATCATCACGACCACGACCATGACCACGATCATGATCATGATGGGCAAGTGGTGGGGTCGTCAAAATGATTTTGTTCTTGGCGGGTACAAGTGATGCAAGGGAATTAGCGGTTGAGATGCAGCAGGTGGGATTTAAGGTTTTGGCAACTGTTGTAACCGGGTCGGCAGCTAAAAGTTTGCAAGATGCAGGCATATCCACCCGGATTGGCCGATTAACAGCAGAGGATATGACATCTTTAATAACTGCAAAAGGTTTTCAGGCTGTAGTCGATGCAAGTCATCCATTTGCCGAAGAAGCATCCAAAAACGCCCTTAACGGAGCAAAGGCAGCCAATGTTCCTTATATTCGTTATGAGCGTGAAAGTCAACGGTTTCAGAATGATAAATTGATAGTCGTCCGTGATTATGAGGAAGCTGCCAAGCTTGCCGCAGCAAAACGGGGGGTCATCATGCTTACGACCGGAAGTAAAACCCTGGCCGTGTTCGCAAAAGAATTGGTAGGGCTCGAGAATACCAGAGTCATAGCGAGAATGCTGCCTCGCATGGACAATATGGAAAAATGTGCGCAGCTGGGCATTGAACAAAAAAATATCGTTGCGATTCAAGGGCCATTTTCCAAAGAATTAAATAAAGCTCTATATGAACAATATGGGGTCACATTGATGATAACGAAAGAAAGTGGCAAGGTCGGTGCGGTTGATGAGAAATTGGAAGCCGCTTTGGAATGTGGAATAGAGACAATCATGATATCGCGACCGGATGTTGACTATCAAAATGTTCATTCAAGTTTTGATCATGTCATCGCCGAATTGAATAAACAGCTAAATCAAAATTAGGAGGAATGCAAGATGGACTTTAAAACGGATTTTAAACCACTAACGGTGGACCCAGACAAAATATATGATTATAGCTTCTCGATCATAGCTGAAGAAATGGGCAATCATGATTTTTCTGAAGATGAATGGAAGATCGTCCGCCGGGTCATTCATGCTTCAGCGGATTTTGAATTGGGAAGAAGTGTCATCATCCATCCAAATGCCATTCAAGCTGGTGTGGAAGCCATTCGCAAAGGCAGACATGTCATTGCGGATGTGCAAATGATCGAGAGCGGTACAGGCAAAAAACGATTTCAAAAGCATGGCGGGGACGTTCATTGCTATATTTCAGATCCGGATGTGATGGTCGAGGCAAAACGTTTGAATACGACAAGGGCAATCATTTCGATGCAAAAAGCCGTAAAGGAAAATGAAGGGGGCATTTATGCCATTGGCAATGCACCTACAGCTTTACTTGAGCTCATTCGCCTTATTAAAGAAGGGATTGCAAAACCGGACTTAATCATTGGAATGCCTGTTGGGTTTGTTTCTGCAGCAGAATCGAAAGAGGAACTGGCTAAAATCACAGAAGTTCCATTCATTACGAATATTGGCCGAAAAGGTGGAAGTACTGTCACGGTTGCAGCATTGAACGCGATTTCCCTTTTAGCAGATAGGTAAAAAAACATGGAAAAGAAAGTGAAAAAAGACCCCTCACAAATGCGTCATGGTTATACGACGGGGGCGTGTTCGACAGCCGTGACCAAAGCGGCATTGACCGCTTTGATCACGGGGGATGCACTTGAGGAGGCAACCATTTCCTTGCCAATCGGCCGAGATGCCACTTTCACTATTGAGAAATATGAAATATCGGAAAATGCGGTTAGTGCAGAAACGATTAAAGATGCCGGAGATGATCCCGATGCTACCCATCTGGCACATATTATCTCTACTGTCAGCTGGTCGGATGTACCTGGGATTTTCCTGGATGGAGGGACCGGAGTTGGTCGTGTGACCAAACCCGGGCTTCCCGTTCCTGTAGGGGAAGCGGCCATTAATCCTGTACCGCGCAAAATGATTTTAACCACTGTGCAGCAAACACTGGAAGAATTTAAGGTCAATAGAGGCGTGAAGGTCGTCATCTCCGTACCTGCAGGTGAAGAAATAGCGAAAAAAACATTAAATGGCCGCTTGGGGATTGTGGGAGGCATTTCCATTTTGGGAACAAGGGGCACTGTCGTCCCTTTTTCCAGTTCCGCCTATATGGCAAGTATCGTCCAGGCTATCAGTGTCGCCAAAGCGAGCGGGTGTGATCATCTTGTCTTAACGACTGGCGGGCGCAGTGAAAAGTATGCAATGGGCCTGCTTCAAGACTTACCTGAGGAAGCCTTTATTGAAATGGGTGACTTTGTTGGCTTTTCACTTAAGCAATGTAAGAGGCAGGGAATTAAAAAGGTATCACTGGTCGGTATGATGGGTAAATTCTCAAAAGTGGCTCAAGGTGTGATGATGGTGCATTCAAAAAGTGCCCCGGTCGACTTTGGTTTTCTATCGGAAATAGCCCAAAGCGTCGGAGCTGACGATGATCTCGTACTTGAAATCAAGAATGCAAATACAGCGTCACAAGTCGGGGATATGATGTCAGCCATTAATAATTTTGACTTTTTTAATAAATTATGTGAATCCTGCTGTCACTCTGCGATAAACCAAGTGAAGGGCGGCATTGAAATGGAAACGGCGATTTATTCGTTAAAAGGACAATTATTGGGAAGGGCTGTTGGAATTGAGTCAATCGATTAAATTAATCGGGATAGGGGATAACGGTCAGGAAAGCTTACTGCCTCAATATGCCCAATGGATAGAAGAAAGTGAAGTGCTGGTCGGAGGTGAACGGGTTTTATCCTTCTTTCCGAACTATTCTGGCAAAAAGATTGTCATAAAGGGCGGTTTGAAAAAGGTGGTGGAACAACTGCAGGATGAAATTCGTCCAACCGTTGTCTTAGCTTCCGGAGACCCATTGTTTTATGGAATGGGAGGCTATCTTTCCAGCAAAATCAAGATGGAGGTTTACCCATACTTCAGTTCAATTCAGCTTGCTTTTGCAAAAATGGGGGAAAGCTGGCAAGATGCCTTCCTGGTTAGCATTCATGGCCGCAGTATGAAAGGGCTGGCACAAAGGATTGATGGAAAAGCGAAAGTTGCCTTGCTTACAGACGGTGAAAATAGTCCCAATCAACTGGCTAAATATCTCCTTTCATTCGGAATGACGGAATACCGGGCATTTGTGGCTGAAAACCTTCAAGGGGAAAGCGAAGACTCTGGCTGGTATGAACTTGATGAAATGATGGAGCGGGAATTTTCCCCGTTGAATGTCGTCATTTTGAAAAGGAAATCAGAAGGTCCAAGCTGGTCCTTGGGGATAGAAGATGAAGAATTTTCGCAGCGGAAGCCGGATAAAGGACTCATAACCAAAAAGGAAATTCGGGTATTGAGCCTGCATGCGTTGAATCTCAGGAAAAACAGCATAGTTTGGGATGTTGGGACCTGTACGGGCTCAATGGCAATTGAAGCCGCCAAGCTCGCATCCGAAGGTCAAATTTTCGCAATTGAAAAAAATGAACCTGATTTAGAAAACTGTTATCAAAACCAACGTAAATTCCGTACCGATATTACGGCGATTCATGGTAAAGCCCCGCAGGGATTGGAAACTTTTCCTGATCCTGATGCGATCTTCATTGGCGGGACTGGCGGCGAAATGGGAGAGCTGATCAATATTTGCTGCAATCGGCTTAAAGAAGGCGGCAGGATCGTTCTGAATGCCGCAACGATCGAGAATCTTTACCGGGCTAATGAGGCATTTGCGGAAGCTGGTTTTCACACAGCCATCATGCATGCGCAAATCTCCAGAAGTAAGCCAATATTGGGAATGAACAGATTTGTACCGCTTAATCCGGTTTTTATCATTACTGCACAACGAAAGGAAGACATGAATGAGTAATCTTGGTACATTATATGGCCTAGGCGTGGGCCCGGGCGATCCAGAGCTTATTACAGTAAAGGCATTTCGCGTGATCCAGGAATCTCCGGTCATTGCGTATCCCAAAAAAAGGAAAGGGAGTAAAAGCTACGCCCATCGCATAGTTGAAGTTTACATTCGTCCTGAAGAGAAGGATATGCTGGGCCTTGTTTTTCCGATGACGAAAGATCAAGCCATTTTGGATCGGGAATGGAACGGAACGGTTGAAAAAGTTTGGCAAAAATTAAATGAAGGTAAAGATGTTGCTTTCGTTACGGAAGGCGATCCGCTTTTATATAGTACGTTCATACATATGATGAAATTGATGCAGGAGTTGCATCCCGAAGTCGAAATCAAGACGGTCCCGGGCATTTCTTCCTTTAATGGATCAGCGTCAAGGCTGGGCATCGCTTTGGCTGATGGTGATGATCATGTTGCAATAGTTCCTGCAAGGGATGATTATGAAGCGATGAAGAAGGCGATCGAAGATCATGATGCCGTGGTTTTCATCAAGGTGGCAAAGGTCATCGATTTAATGATCACCGTTTTAAAAGATTTGGACTTGCTTGATAAGGCTTCGGTCGTAACCAAAGTCACTTCCGATGAAGAAGTGATTTGGAAAGTGAGTGAATTGGAAGGACTTGAACTAGAATACTTAACATTGATGGTGGTGAGAAAATGAAGATATATATTGTAGGTGCCGGCCCGGGTGACCCGGATTTGATTACTGTAAAAGGATTGAACATTCTCCAAACGGCCGATGTAATTTTATATACGGATTCATTAGTGAATGAAGAATTGATTGCTAAGGCAAAACCCGATGCCGAGGTGCTGAAAACGGCTGGAATGCATTTGGAAGAAATTGTTGGCATCATGGTTGATCGTGTTAAAGAAGGAAAGATGGTTGCCAGAATCCATACAGGTGATCCTGCTATGTACGGTGCAATCATGGAACAAATTGTCCTATTGAAGAAAGAGGGCATTGGTTATGAGGTGATTCCTGGCGTGAGTTCAGTATTCGCCTCAGCAGCGGCGATAGGAGCAGAGCTGACTATCCCTGATTTAACCCAGACACTCATATTAACGAGAGCGGAAGGACGTACGCCTGTTCCGGAATTTGAGAAGTTACGTGATTTGGCAAGTCATCATTGTACGATTGCCCTTTTCTTGAGTGCGACCTTGACCAAAAAAATCGTTAAAGAACTCCAGGAAGCCGGTTGGAAGGATGATACACCGGTCGCGGTCATTCAACGGGCAACATGGCCGGACCAAAAAATCGTTCGAACCACGTTAGTGAACTTAGATGATGCCATGCGTCAAAATGGTATCCGTAAGCACGCGATGATTTTGGCTGGATGGGCTTTGGACCCTAACATCCATGATAAAGATGAATACCGTTCCAAACTATATGATGCTAGTTTTACCCACGGTTTCAGAAAAGGTGTTAAACCATGATCATTGAATTGAAAGAAGCGGAACTTGCTCCCATTAAACGGTACCATACTTATGCGATCGTGGCGATTACAAAGCATGGTGTCGAGCTGGCACGAAAATTACATACCGTCTTTTCGAATTCCGATCTATATTACATGAGCAAGTTTGAAAAAGGGGACGAAGAGCATAAACAGATCCAGCTTTTTTCGGGCAGTGTCCGTATGCTATTGCCAGCTTTATTCAAGGAATATAAAGGAATCATATTAATTATTTCACTCGGGGCAGTAGTCAGGATGATTGCACCAATTTTAAAGGATAAGAAAACGGATCCAGGTGTCGTAGTCATTGATGATAAAGGGGAAAATGTTATCAGTGTACTTTCAGGGCATCTGGGAGGGGCAAATGAACTGACTAAGGAAGTGGCTGCAGCCATTGACGCAAGAGCAATAATCACGACGGCTTCGGATGTACAAAAAACGATTCCTGTTGACTTATTCGGCCAGCGCTTCGGCTGGATTTGGGATTCCGCAGAAAAATTGACGCCAGTAAGTGCATCCGTTGTAAATGAAGAGCATGTTGCCGTTGTACAGGAATCAGGTGAACGGAACTGGTGGCCTTATGAAACGGCATTACCTGAACGAATAATCGTATACCCATCCATTGAAGAAGCGCTTCAAGCAAAGCCGCAAGCAGCTCTGGTCGTGACTCACCGCATGCTTAACCAGTCGGAAACGAGGATCCTTGAAAATGGGATCGTATATCGTCCAAAAGTCATTGCTCTCGGTATCGGGTGCAATAGGGGAACGACGGCTGCTGAAATTGAGCTGGTGATTGCAGAAACACTAGCCGAATTATCGTTTTCATTAAAAAGCGTTAAAGCAATCTGTACAATTTCCATAAAGAAAGACGAAATCGGCTTAATTGAAGTAGTTGAAAAATACGGCTGGGAATTCGTACATTATGAACCGGAAGAGCTTAATCAAGCCAAAATCGAAGCGCCGTCCGATACAGTGTTTAAATACACGGGTGCTTATGGCGTGAGTGAACCGGCAGTGAGGATTTATACTAAAGCTGAACAATTGGAGCTTGTTAAGAAAAAATCGGGGAACGTAACCATATCAGTGGGGATCATTCCTTTTTAAGGAGGGAGGAACAAATATGAATGATAGAAGATTGGTAATTGCGGGTACCGGAAGCGGGGTCGGTAAAACGACATTGACCATCGGGATCATGGCAGCCCTCCAGAAGAAAGGCTATACTGTCCAAGGATTCAAATGTGGTCCAGACTATATTGATCCTACTTATCATACCGCAGTTACAGGTCGGATTTCACGCAATCTTGACAGTTGGATGTTCGAACATGACACTGTCCGGGAAATACTTAACAAAGCAGGCACCGGAGCTGATATATCGATCATCGAAGGAGTCATGGGCTTTTTCGATGGCAAAAGTCCTTTAGCCAATACAGGATCGACGGCTGAAATCAGCATCATCACGCAAAGCCCTGTCCTGTTGGTAGTCAACTGTGCCAGAATGGCAAGGAGTGCAGCTGCCATTGTAAAAGGATTTCAAGAGTTTTCGACCGGTCCGAACATCATTGGGGTCATTGCCAATCAGGTGGGAAGTGCAGGGCATTACAAAATTGTCAAATCGGCCATTGAGCAAGAATGCGATGTTCCGGTGCTCGGTTATATGAAGCGGGAAATGGATATTGATATTCCTAGCCGTCATTTGGGTTTAATTCCTGCCATTGAACGCGGGGAACTAAATCCGTTTTTCGATAAGCTTGCACAATTAGTCATGGAAACGATCGATATCGATCAGTTGTACCGATTGTCCAAGACAAGCTCCGTTTCCAGTGGGAACTCAAATATATTTCAACACCAAAATGAAAGTGACGTGTGCATTGCCGTCGCAAAAGATGCAGCCTTCAATTTTTATTATCAGGAAAACCTTGAATTGCTTGAAGCATTTGGTGCGAACATTAAGTATTTTTCTCCATTAAAAGGAGAGGAAGTTCCATCGGATGCTGATGGTTTATACCTTGGAGGCGGTTTTCCTGAGGAATTTGCAGCTGAACTTTCCAGTAACGTGGGTGCTATCAGATCCATCAGAAGCTCCATTGAAAAAGGGATGCCGACTGTAGCGGAATGTGGCGGTTTCATGTTTTTGAGCAAATCGATTGAAACGACTTCCGGAGAAACGCATCAGATGGCAGGTATTATACCGGGCAGGATTAAAATGCAGAAAAAACTTGCAGCACTTGGATATCGTGAAATTACAGGAACACCAGGCAATTTTTTGATCAATGAAATCGAGCAGGCAAAAGGTCATGAATTCCACTATTCGACATTCGAAGCGGATGATGATCTTACACATGCCTATGAAGCCAAAGGCAGATTCGGTTCGAAACAAGAGGGATGTGTATTAGGTAACCTTGTTGCTGGGTATACTCACTTTCATTTTGCTTCCAATCCAACGCTTGCAAAGAACTGGATCGATGCTTGCTTAAAACAAAAAAACAGATCTACCCATGAAACTATCAACTAGGAAAAGGTATTTTTGAAGATTAAGAGGAGGCGCGAGCATGAAACCGGGAAAAGTTCATCTGGTCGGTGCGGGTCCCGGAGATCCGAAACTGATTACGGTATATGGACTGGAATGTATCCAAAAGGCGGATGTCATTGCATATGACAGGCTTGTCAATCCAGAACTATTAAACTATGCAAAAGAAGATGCAGAACTGGTGTATTGCGGGAAATCACCAGGAAAACATCATCTCATTCAAAATGAAATACATGAACTTTTAGTGGAGAAAGCCTTACAGGGGAAAAACGTCACCCGTCTGAAGGGTGGGGATCCATTTGTCTTTGGGCGGGGCGGTGAGGAAGCGGAGATACTGGCTGCTAACGGGATTGAATATGATATCGTCCCAGGAATCACAGCGGGAATCGCAGCACCGGCCTATGCGGGCATCCCGGTAACACACCGTGATCATGCCTCAAGTTATGCCATTGTGACAGGCCATGGCCGTGATTACAAGGGGCAGGATAACCTGAATTGGCAGGCATTGGCTCAAGGCATCGATACCATCGCCTTTTATATGGGAATAGGTAATATGCCGTTTATCTGTGAAAAATTGATGGAGCATGGCAGGGACGGCAAAACGCCAGTGGCTGTCATTGAATGGGGCACGACAGATAAACAAAGGACGATTACCGGTACTTTGAATTCGATTTCTTTGAAGGCTATAAAAGAAGAAATTCAAAATCCGTCAATCTTTCTAGTAGGGGATGTCGTCCAATTAAGAGAAAAAATCCAATGGTTTGAAAGAGTGATTGAATCAGAGTCCATTATTGAAGGGAATGAGTCGGAATGTCCATCATTCAAGAATTGAAGGAACGCAGGGCAATAAGGAATTACGAAGAAAAAGAAGTGGAAGACGAAAAGATCAGGCAGCTATTGGATGCCGCTACCTATGCCCCTAACGACCGATTGCGTGAACCTTGGAGTTTTTATGTAATCAAGGGAGAAGCGAAGCAACTTTATGAAAGGTTGGCAGAAAGGTATTTACATGAACGCTTCCCGACCAAACCAAAATTGATTTACAGTTCATTGGAAGTTGTAAAGACGACACCGCTTATCATTGTCGTGACTTCTGATATTTTGCCTGATGATCCAGATTCATCCGAAGACAATGTATTCGCTTCTTGTTGTGCCGTCCATTCGATGTGGCTTGCGGCAAAAGAACTTGGTCTTGGATTCGTTTGGCGCACTAGAGGAGTGGGTCTTGTCAGGGATGAACGCCTGCACGGGTTTATCGGTTCACCGGAAAATAAAAAAGTGATCGGCACCATTTTTGTCGGATACCCTAAAGGAGATCAACCGGTTCCTGCTACTAAAAGGACTTCATACATAGAAAAAACAGTTTGGCTATGAAGGTAGGTGAGTGAGTGGCACGCAGAGGATTAATGCTTATTTATACGGGAAACGGGAAAGGGAAGACGACTGCCTCATTAGGGGTGACTTTAAGGGCAATCGGCAGAGGAATGAATGTCAAATACCTTCAGTTCATAAAATCTCCAGAGCGAACATATGGGGAAGCATTGGCTTTGAGAAAATTAGGAGTTGAAATGGAACAGCTAGGTATTGGTTTTACATGGACCAAAACACCAGAAGAGCATCGCAATGCATTATCGTTGGCTTGGGAAAAGGCGAAACTGGCCCTTAGTGATCCCGGCATTGATTTACTTGTTTTGGATGAGTTGAACAATGCATTAGCGATTTCCAAATTCCCGATTGAAGATGTCTTGCCATTGACTGAAGTCATCGATGCGATTCGAAATCGTCCCGCTCATATGCATATAGTCATTACCGGCAGGGATGCCAAGTCAGAGCTTATGGATATGGCCGATTTGGTTTCATCGATTGAGGCGACCAAGCATTATTATGACGAGGGCATCGGCGCTGTCAAAGGATTGGAGTTTTAAGGGGGTGAGCGTAATGAAGGCAAGATCCATCATGATACAAGGGACGTCATCTGATGTCGGGAAAAGTTTGATTTGTACGGCATTTTGCCGGGTATTTTCCAATAAAGGATTACGTGTCGTACCATTCAAATCACAAAACATGGCTTTGAATTCTTATGTAACCTTGGATGGCGGTGAAATCGGACGGGCTCAGGGAGTACAAGCGGAAGCAGCACGGATCACGGCAACGACCGATATGAATCCGATATTACTGAAACCGAAGCAGGATATGGTTTCGGAAGTCATCGTGCACGGAAAGCATTTTCTTGATATGAATGCAAAAAGCTATCGGTCCCAATTTGTCCAGGAAGCCATGCCCATCATCCAAAAATCGGTCGAAAAACTTCAGGAAGACTATGACATCATCGTACTCGAAGGGGCAGGAAGTCCGGCTGAAATTAACCTTAAGGACCGGGATATCGCGAATATGCGAATGGCTAAACTCACGGATGCGGCTGTCATTTTAGTTGCCGATATTGATCGTGGTGGAGTATTTGCGTCCATCATTGGAACACTTGCCTTATTGGATCAAGATGAACGAGATAGTGTAAAGGGGATCATCATCAATAAATTTCGTGGCATGCGTGAATTGTTGGACGATGGCATTGAATGGGTGGAAAAGGAAACCGGGATTCCGGTTCTCGGGGTGCTGCCCTATCTAGACGTGAATATTGAAGCGGAAGATTCACTCGCCCTCTCTTCCTTACGTTTTAAAAAACCTAAAAAGGCTGAGTTTCCGATCGATGTAGCCGTCCTGAGGTTTCCGCGGATCTCCAATTTTACAGATGTGGACCCTTTTTTCGATGAACCCGGAGTAGGTGTCCGACTGGTAAGCAGTGTCCATGAGTTAGGTAATCCCGATCTGCTAATTTTGCCGGGTACAAAAAACACGATGGAAGATTTAGCGTGGTTGAAACGTATAGGGATGGATCGGGCCATCAATGAACTGCGGAAACAAGGAACGATGATCTTTGGCATATGCGGCGGTTTTCAAATGCTAGGGACTAAACTTTTCGATCCTGACGCTATCGAAGGTGACGGTGAGAACGCAGATGGGCTCTCGCTTCTCCCGGTGGAAACCGTATTTCAAGCAGAAAAGAAAACGGTACAAATGGAAGGTGTCCTTTCTGCTGGGATAATGGAAAGTCAAATGAATCTTAAAGGTTTCGAAATACATTTAGGCAGAACGAAGACACAAGTAAGGCCCTTTCTTTTATTGAAGGATGGAAGAGATGATGGAGCCATTTCCGATGACAACAAAGTAATGGGAACATATCTCCATGGGATATTCCATAATCGCCTGTTCACTAGATTACTGGTTAACCAAATTCGACGGGACAAGGGGTTGGATGAAGTGAAGGAGAACGTTCAAAGCGACTCGGAACGTAGAGAGGAAGCGTACAATCTCTTGGCATCCCATCTGGAAGAAAACATTGATATGGATACCATCTATCAATGGCTGCAGCTGGAAACTGCAGAAAATTAATGTTAATCAAAACCCTTTTATCTTCAAAAAAGATCAATTTTGAGCTACAATTCCTTTTATTTAGCCATATTAAGTGACAGAGGCATACAAGATATGTTATGTTGTCTTCTCTACATATTTTATACAAAATAAAAGGATGAGGTGTTCATATGAATAAAACAGAATTAGTGAGCAGTGTTGCAGCACAGGCTGAACTGACAAAAGACGAAGCAAAAAAAGTAGTGGATGCATTGTTTGAAACAATCACGGCTACACTTGCTAAAGAAGAAAAAATCCAATTAGTTGGTTTTGGTACATTTGAAGTGCGTGACCGTGCTGCCCGTACAGGTAGAAACCCGCAAACTGGCGAAGAAATACAAATTGCAGCTAGTAAAGTACCTGCTTTTAAAGCAGGTAAGGAATTAAAAGAAGCTGTAAAATAAAAGGTGAACGAAGAAAAACCCTGGCGATGCAATATTCGCCAGGGTTTTTTGTTTACTGATTCGGTTTAACCTGGCTAATATCAATCTTAAGTTACCAAAAGCTAACTGAATTGGAAAAGGGTAAACAATCGATTTTGTTACCCATTCGATTTTGAAAAGGCCATTAGGAGTTTTAATGATTGGATATTTTTGTATATTTGGTGCCGTTTTCAATCGAAGGGATTTAGGGCGTTCCATGCTCAACAATGAAAGAAGCCCACTCCATGAAGCAGTAATGGAATGTAACACAAATGAAAAAAAAAATAGTACTTATTAATAAGGTTTATACTGTGACTATGTTAGGCTAAATGAATAACAAGCTTTAAAACCAAAATAAAAGAGGTGAAAGATATGCTGAAGAAAATAATGAAAAAAATCAAACAGCTTTCCCAAGGCAGCAGTGAGCGAAGACATGGGCATTATCGCCGAGGCAGCAGCAGCAGCAGCAGCCGGGGATACAAAAGGTATCCCATGAGTGGAAGTGACCGCTACAAGAGAAAAGGGCGGGGCAGCAGCAGCTAATTCCATTTCTTTGACTTCAATGCAGCCTGCAGGTCCATTGAGATTTCTTTAATATCTGAATAAGGTTCTTGGATGCTTAATAACCTTTTCAGTATATGCACGGTTTCTTTTTCTAACGAAAGCTCTTCTGTCCAAGGAAGAGCCTTTTTACTTTTGGAAGCGTACGTCGTATAAAGTACATATAGAAGTATTTCCCCCAAGTCGTAAAAATCCTGCCTTTTCAGCTGCAAAATGGAGTCTTTTGCGAGGTTGGCCGAATTGATCATCTTAGACAAACCAAAGTCTATCAATATGGGCTGATGGTTCTTAAGTAAAATATTTGGTATTCGTAAATCTTGATGGAAAATGTCATGGTCATGTAGATAAGATACTAAACCGACCAGCTCATCCAGAAATAATAGAGACTCTTTCTCATTGAACGTTAATTGATTCAAGAAAATATGGTCTTCTAAATTATCCCCTTCTATGAAATCCATCACAAAATAAACATTTCCGTCTTGTGAAAATTTCTCGTGAAATTTGGGGATGTTTTTGTGGTTTAGCATTCGTAATATGGAAATTTCATTTTCAAACTGTTTCAGCTCTTTTTTGCTGCGGCGTTTACTTTTTCGGAGCTGCTTGATCACGATATTTTCATTCATTTTCAAATCATTGCAACGATAAACAATACCGTAGCTTCCTGTTCCGATTACAGCTTTTACCTCGTAGCGGTAATTCAAAACAACACTCTTTTTTAAAGGAATATCCACAATGAATTGGTAGAACTTTCTAAAGGAACGCAAAATTGAAACTTCCCTCACCACTTTCAAATATTCTAGTCAAGACCAAAAAAGACCATTATAACTATGCTGGAAATATGTATGTTCATGGTTAGTTTAACACTGATTTTTGGTGATGCGGTAATGAAAGTCTTTTATTCGGAGAGTTCTTTTATAATTAAAAAGAGCTATTAAAAAGTTTTTCCTTAAATTTCATAATATGAAATTATATAATTTTTAAAATTATTAAGTTTACTATAATGAATTCATAATAAAAGAGTAGGAGGTGATTAGATGGATGGGCGCGAGTTGAGAAATTGCTTTGGTAAATTCCCAACCGGAGTTACGATAGTGAGCTGGTTTGATGAAAAAGTTCAAAAGGGCATCACTGTGAATTCATTTACCTCGGTTTCCTTGGATCCCCCGCTTGCTTTAGTATCAATTCATAAAGAAGCAAAAGCCTGCACTAGCATGAAAGATAAATCTTTTACCATTAATATTTTGTCGGATGAACAAGAATCCATTGCATGGCAATTTGCGGGCAGCAATCAGGAAACACTTGAAATTGACTGGGATAACAAGGGGATTTCACCAAAAATAAATGGAAGTGTTGCCTGGATGGAATGCAAACCATGGAGAGAGTATGATGCTGGTGACCATGTATTGTTCATCGGTGAAATCCAGGAGTTACATTTCGAGGATTTGGAAGCGCTTACTTTTTATAGAGGGAAAATGGGGTCTGCTAAACAACTTGTAAAATAAGGGGGATTCTTATGGGCATTAAAACCGGCGAAGAATATATTAATAGAATTAAATCAAGGAAACCGGAAGTCTGGCTTGGTGGAAGAGTTGTTGAGGATATTTATAATGAGCCAATTTTTAAACAGCCAATTCAAGAAATTGCGAAGTTGTATGACATTCAACATGACCCGGAATATCAAGATGAAATCACTCACATATGCAAAGAAACCGGAGAACGTGTTAACAATGCTTTCTTATTCCCAAAGACATCGGAGGATTTGCAAAACAGAAGTAAATTATTTGAAGTGTATGCAAGGATGACATATGGACTCATGGGGAGAACGCCGGACTTTTTAAATGTCGTGGTCACTTCCATGGCACATAACTCCTGGTTTCTTGATAAATACAACAAAGAATGGTCAAAGAACATCAAGGATTATTATACCTATATTCGTGACAATGATTTATTCTTAACGCATGCAATCATTAATCCTCAAAATGATCGAAGCAAGCAATCCCATGAACAAAAAGAAACATATACCCACTTAGGGACCGTTGAGGAAAGAGAAGAAGGAATACTTGTACGCGGTGCAAAAATGTTAGCAACCCTGGCACCGATTACAGATGAAGTGATTATCTATTCTTTCCCAGGATTCACACCAGGCGATGAACGTCACGCGGTTGCATTTGCATTGCCGATCGATACGCCCGGACTGCGCATTATCTGCCGGGAACCAATGCAGGACGGAACACGCTCGATGTTCGACCATCCGCTGGCCTCCCGCTATGAGGAGATGGATGCACTGCTAGTATTCAATGATGTACTGGTTCCTTGGAATCGCGTCTTCCTATACAACAATGTGGAGGCGGCAAACCGCTTGTATCCAATGACGGGGATCGCTGAACAGCCTGCTCACCAATCAGGAGTGCGTGGATATATTAAACTGGCATTTGCCGTTGAGGTTGCTTGTAAAGTGGCAGACTCTATCGGAGTTGATGGATTCCTGCATGTACAGCGTGATTTGGGTGAACTTGTTCAATCCGTTGAAGTCATCCGATCACTGCTTCGGGTAGCGGAATATGAATATACGATTAATGACTACGGTGAGGCCCGGCCAAATCCGGAAGCATTGGAAACGATTCGCGGCTTCCTTCCTGAGATGTATCCCCGTGCCATCGAGGTTATCCAGACCATTGGAGCTGGCGGGCTGTTGATGTCTCCGACAGGAGCCGACTTTGATAATCCGGAATTGCGAGTAGATATCGATAAATATTATGGAGGACGAAGCGGGGTTTCGGCGGAAGAGCGCGTTCGGGTGTTTAAACTGGCTTGGGATTTATGCGGGGAAGCATTTGGACAGCGCCTCCTACAATATGAACGCTATTACACGGGTGATCCAGTTCGGAAAAGAGCGATTTTTTATAATAAATATAAGAAAAACAAGAACTTTGCCATGGTCGATGAAGTACTTAACAAACCGGTGCAAGTAGCCATCGATGCGGTTAAACAGTAATTTTTATAGTTGAATAGGGAGGGGGGAACGTCATGATTTCGTCCGTTGAGAAGCTAATAAAGATACTTGATTTATTCACAAATGAAGAACCCTCACTTGGAAATAAGGAAATAGCTGAAAAATTGAATATGAGTCCAAGCTCTTCTCATCATCTAGTGAAAACGATGTGCAAGGATGGGATGCTGATCCAAGGCAAAGATCGAAAGTACCGGCTTGGATGGAAGTTGCTTGAGTGGAGCAGTAAAGTCATGTATCAGCAGGATATTCATTATGAGGCAGGTCCAATTATCAGTAATCTTGTTCTGCAATTCAGAGGTAATTCTCACATCGGGATGTTTCACGAAGGCGAAGTCAGGTTTGTGATGAAAATGTCGTCCCCTCATGCCGGGCATATGTCCACATATATAGGAGCAAGAAAACCAGCTCATTGTACCAGCACCGGGAAAGTATTACTTGCCTTTAACCCATCTTTCATTCAGCCTACCCTTGCAAAAGGGCTATTGAAGCACTCAACGAACACGATTACTTGCATTAATCAACTGAATGAAGAGTTAAAGGACATCCGTAAACAAGGATTTGCGATTAGTGATGATGAAAATGATTTTGGGTTATATGGTGTTGCAGCACCCATTAAATCGTATAATGGCCAAGTCATTGCGGCACTTAACCTTGTCGGGGAGCGGAATTATATGATTGGGAAGGAAAAAACGAGAATTATTCAGTCTGTGATTCGTTCAGCACAAATGATTTCAAAACAAGTGGGTTATATGTCGTTAGTGTGAATTTTTGGACTATTTCGGAAATTAAAACAGGGGGTAGTTTATTTATGAAAGGATATGCTCAATCTTCAAAATTACAGGCTAGATCATTAAATCTAATGAAAGTTATTGAAGACAATAAAAATTTATTGAAACCGCCGGTTAATAACAAAGTGCTCTGGGAGGATTCCGAATTCATTGTCATGCTTTTGGGTGGTCCGAATTATCGGCGTGATTTTCATGTTGACCCTTCTGACGAGCTATTTTATCAGATAAAGGGCTCCTGCTATGTAGAATACATCAACCAACACGGCGAACGCGAAGTAGTGGAGGTTAAAGAAGGGGAAATGTTCATGCTGCCTGCTGATGTACCTCATTCCCCTCATCGTGTACCTGATACTTACGGCATTGTCATGGAACGCAAGCGTGCTAAAGATGAGATGGAAGATTTTGTTTGGTTCTGCGGGAATTGTAACCATGAGATGCACAAAGTTACGATCCAATTGACGAATATTGAGGTCCAGGTGAAAGAAGCCATCGAGGCCTTCAACGGTAGTAAAGAACTTCGCACCTGTGGTGAATGCGGTCATGTCATGTCAGAAAACGTTGAGGCTTGGAAATGCGAATAGATTTTCATACACATATTCTTCCATTGGACCTGCCCGACTTAACCGGTAAATTTGGTCAGGGACGCTGGCCAGTTCTAGAGCGGAAATGTTCATGCGGAGCGGATATCATGGTAAGCGGAAATTTATTCAGGAAAGTGACTGACCAGGTATGGGACCCTGAAAAGCGCATTCAGGATATGGATGCCGAAGGAGTCGATATGCAGGTGCTCTCACCGGTGCCAGTGACATTTTCATACTGGGCGCCAATAGATCAGGCGCTATACTTGTCCCAGTTCCAGAATGATTTCATTGCTGAAACTGTGAACAGGCATCCTGACAGGTTCATCGGTCTAGGTACTGTACCGCTTCAGGATATGAAAGCGGCAATTGGTGAAATGGAACGATGTAAATTTGAACTTGGCCTGGCGGGGATCGAGATAGGTACTAACGTAAATGGAGAGAATCTGGATTCACCTGTATTATTGGAATTCTTTCAAATGGCTGAAAAATGGAATGTCCCGCTGTTTATACATCCATGGGAGACAATGGCCAAAGACCGAACGGAACGGCATAATCTCATGTATACAATCGCGATGCCGAGTGAAACGGCATTGGCGGCAGCAAGCATTGCATGGAGTGGCGTCATGGAAAAGTACCCGGATCTGAAACTCTGTTTTGCACATGGAGGGGGCTCTTTTCCATATATTTTACCGCGGATCGATCAGGGATGGGAAGTATGGCCGGAGTTAAGGAAAACATCAATGCCACCAAGCCATTATGCACAAAAGTTTTATTTCGATTCCCTCAACTATGATCCCCGGAATATTCAGTATTTGATTGACCGTTTTGGATATAAAAAAGTGCTGATGGGTTCCGATTATCCATTTTTATTGAGAGAAAAGCCTCCTGGTCAAGTGATTGATGACACACTAAATCTCTCAGATGAGGTGAAAGCGAATCTTCTTGGAAGAAATGCATTAAGGTTTTTAAACTTGGACTCGCGAGGGGAGAAGCATGGAAAAACAGATTAAAGCGCCAGAACATGTACTTGAGGAACTTGGTATCATGCTTGAGCCGCCAAGGGAAGCGGTCGGCAACTATGTCAGCCACGTCCGGGTGGGAGATCTGATTTTCACATCCGGACAAGGTGTTGATGATTATCACGGCAAGGTTGGCAAAGAGCTGACGGAAGAGGAAGGGTATCAGGCAGCTAGGCAGTCAATGATTAATCTTCTGCGGGTGCTGAAGGATGAGCTTGGAGAACTATCCAGAGTGAAGAAGGTCATCAAAATTCTCGGAATGGTTAATTCAGCCGAAAATTTCACAGGACAGCCCAAAGTATTGAATGGCGCATCAGACCTGCTTGTGGCCGTTTTTGGAGAGAGGGGCAGACATGCTCGGTCAGCAGTGGGAATGGCCCAGCTTCCAAATAACACTGCAATTGAAATTGAAATGATTGTGGAAATAGAAGATTGAGGCACTTGATTTCTAAGAGTGTCTCAATGAAGGGAGAGGGATGTTTCATGCAAGCAGCAAAAGATAGTATAAATACAGCTAAATCAATAGATTGCCGCCATTTTATTAACGGGGAATTCCTGAATCCCAATCAATCCAAGACATTTGATAATATCAATCCCGCAACGGAAGAAATACTTGGATGGGTTGCAGAAGGAGGAAAAGAGGAGGTGAATCAGGCTGTTTCTGCAGCAAGACATGCGCTTAAAGGTCCTTGGAAATCTTTTACCGATAATGAACGCTCGGCGGTTCTAAGGAGAATCGGCGATCTCATTTTGGAAAAGAAAGAAGAACTGACAATGTTGGAAACCCTTGATACAGGGAAACCATATAGCCTTGCACTGGAAATGGACATCAAGCGTTCAGCTCACAATTTCCACTTTTTTGCGGACTATATCACTACACTTGGTAATGAATCCTTCAACCAGAACAACATTGCACTTCATTATTCTATTAGGCGGCCCGTAGGGGTGGTAGGAATGATTAATCCTTGGAATTTACCTTTGTTATTGTTGACATGGAAATTGGCACCCTGCCTGGCAGCCGGCAATACAGCGGTTATGAAACCAGCTGAACTGACACCGATGACAGCGACAAAGTTAATGGAGATTTGTAAGGAAGCGGGAGTTCCCGATGGCGTTGTCAACCTTGTGCATGGATTTGGTGTAAACTCAGCAGGAGCTGCTCTAAGTGAACATCCGGATGTCGATGCGATAACATTCACTGGGGAAACAAAAACGGGAACGGCAATTATGAAAGCTGCCGCACCCACGTTGAAAAAAATCTCTTTTGAACTGGGCGGGAAAAATCCCAATATTGTGTTTGCTGACTCGAATCTTGATGAAGTAATCGAAACGACATTGAAATCAAGCTTCATGAATCAGGGTGAAGTTTGTTTATGTGGTTCACGAATCTATGTTCAGCAAGGTTTATATGACGAATTCCTTGAAAAGATGGTCACGCGAACAAAAAAATTAAAAATCGGTGATCCTTTTGATACTGAAACGGAAGTAGGAGCTGTAATAGGAAAAGAACATTTTAACAAAGTGATGAGTTACATTGATTTGGCGAAAGAAGAAGGAGCGAGAATATTAACTGGAGGGAAAAGAGCAGGACAGTTTGAAAAAGGTTTTTTCATTGAACCGACAATCATTGCGGGAGTTACGCGTGAATCCCGTTGTGTACGGGAAGAAATTTTTGGTCCTGTGGTAACGGTCATGCCTTTCGAAACGGAAGAAGAAGTACTGGAGCATGCTAATGACACTCATTACGGACTTGGGGCAACAATCTGGACCAATGATTTAAGGAGGGCGCATCGTGTCGCTTCTAAAATAGAAGCGGGCATTATCTGGGTGAATACCTGGTATTTACGTGATTTGCGCACACCTTTTGGAGGCATGAAACACAGCGGCATCGGCCGCGAAGGCGGATCGCATAGTTTCGAATTTTACAGTGAATTGTCTAATGTCACGATTAAATTATAAAGAGGGAGGGAAGCACTCATGATCGGCAGTTTAACGGAATGGTCTGACAGGTTTTTGAAAGCGGAAAAAACAGGAATAGGAATATCGGCCCCTACTAGTGAAATCCAGGGTTTTGATGTGGAGGATGCCTACCAAATTCAACTTGAAACGATTCGAAGGAAAATCCAGTCCGGTATGGAAGTAACAGGAAAGAAAATAGGCTTGACTTCAAAGGCTATGCAGGAGGTTCTGGGAGTGAATGAACCGGATTACGGACATTTACTTGATGTGATGGAAATGGAAAATGATGGATGTATATCGAGTTTGCGGTTAATCCAACCAAAAGTGGAGGCAGAAGTAGCTTTTATATTAAAGAAAGATTTACATGGCCCCAATATTACGGTTGATGATGTAATCGAGGCAACTGATTATGTAGTTGCTTCGATCGAAGTGGTTGATAGCCGGGTGAAAGAGTGGGAGATTAAACTTCCGGACACTGTGGCGGATAATGCATCATCAGGCTTATATATACTGGGGAATCGCAAAATTCATTTGAGTGAAATCGACCTCCCTTCCATTCAAATGAGCCTATATAAAAATGGCGAATTCATTAACCAAGGAACAGGTGAAGCAGTACTTGGAAATCCAGCAACGTGTGTAGCGTGGCTAGCAAATAAACTGCATCGCTTTAAAGGTTCCTTGAAAGCGGGCGAAGTCATTTTATCCGGTGCATTATCAGCAGCGATCGAAGCGAAACCGGGTGACCGTTTTACTGCTGACTTTGGAGAAAAACTTGGAACGGTATCGGTTAATTTTGAGTGAAAGGAGCACAGCGGCCTTGAAAAAACTAAAGGTAGGGATTATTGGATCAGGTAATATCGGAACGGATTTAATGATGAAAATTCATCGATCGGATGTTCTGGAGATGTCGGTAATGATTGGTATCGACAAGGAATCAGAGGGTTTGAAGAAGGCTAGGATGCACGGACATCATGTCATTGACAATGGCATGGATGGTTTTTTGGAAAGGCCGGAGCTTGCAGACATTTTATTCGATGCCACATCTGCGAAGGCGCATGTTTTTCACTGCAAAGCCTTGAAAAAGATGAACAAGAAGTTGATAGACTTGACTCCTGCCGCAATTGGACCATTTATCGTTCCTTCCGTGAATTTAAAAGAGAATTTGAATGAGGCGGTTGTTAACATGATTACATGCGGCGGGCAGGCGACAATCCCCATCGTTCATGCGATCAGTCAAGTTGCACAGGTCGAATATGCTGAAATAATAGCGACAATTTCCAGCAGGAGTGCCGGTCCTGGAACTCGGGCTAATATTGATGAGTTCACCCTAACGACGGCAAGGGCCCTGGAAAAGGTGGGTGGAGCGACAAAGGGAAAGGCTATTATTCTGCTGAATCCAGCCGAACCGCCACTCATCATGAGGGATACGATTCATTGTCTGCTTCAATCAGATTCCTTTGATGTGAAAGCGATAACAGCGTCCATAAATAAGATGGCGAAAAAAGTTTCTGAATATGTTCCAGGATACCGCTTGAAGACAGAACCAATATTTGATGGGAAACAAATAACAGTCCTTCTGGAAGTGAAAGGGTTAGGAGATTTTCTTCCCGTATATGCTGGTAATTTGGATATAATGACGGCTTCAGCTGTAAAAGTAGGGGAAGAAATCGCTAAAAGCCAATTCGAACAATATGTTTGAAAAAGATAATCAGAACTGTAAAGGTGGGGTTGATTTGCGTAAAGATGTATTGGTGACTGAAGTTGCATTGCGGGATGGCAGCCATGTAGTGGCACATCAATTCACCATCGATCAAGTAAAGAACATGACCGGGAAACTTAGTGCTGCAGGTGTTCCTTATATTGAAGTGTCACATGGAGATGGACTGGGCGGTTCATCCTTACAATATGGTTTTTCAAAAGTGAATGATATTGAATTGGTGGAAGCCGCTGTTCAAGCTGCAGGCGAATCCGTTATTTCAGTACTATTAATCCCTGGTATAGGGACGATCGACCAATTAAGAGAAGCCGCTCAAGTGGGGGCAAAAATGGCGCGGATTGCAACCCATGTAACGGAAGCGGACGTCTCAAAGCAACATCTGGAAGCTGCGAAACATCTCGGTATGGAAGCGATCGGGTTTTTAATGATGTCTCACATGGCATCACCGGAAAAACTTCTTGAACAAGCCGTTTTAATGGAATCCTATGGCGCGGATGCTGTATATGTTGTTGATTCCGCAGGATCTTTTTTGCCCCAAGACGTGAAGGCTCGGATCCGGTTATTAAGATCAAAGCTGAATATCGATATTGGTTTTCATGCTCACAATAACTTATCGCTCGCTGTGGCAAATTCACTTGTGGCAATTGAAGAAGGAGCGAATAGAATCGACGGCAGTATCCGCTGTCTCGGTGCAGGTGCTGGTAATACACAGTCTGAAGTGCTTGTTGCCGTTTTGGATAGGATGGGTATCCGTACCGGAATTGACTTATATAAAATGCTTGATCTTTCGGAGGAAGTTGGAAATACAATCATGCCTAAGCCCCAGGAAATAACAGACTCGAGTTTAATCATGGGTTATAGTGGCGTGTACTCCAGCTTTTTATTGCATGCAAATAAAGCGGCGAAAAAGTATGGAGTCGACGCCCGGGATATTTTGATGGAGCTTGGTCGACAAAAAGTGGTTGGCGGTCAGGAAGATACCATAATTGAAGTGGCTGAACAAATGGCGTTTCAGAAAGAAGGGACTTTAAGATGAAACTAGATCAACTGGCAAAACGGGTAGCCGATTCGCAAAAAAACGGTCGTGAAATGGATAAGCTTACATTATCCAATCCTGAACTAACAGTAAATCAAGCATATGAAATTCAGAAGTTGAGCATAAATGATACGCTTACTGATGATAACAGATTCATCGGATGGAAGATGGGCTTGACGAGCAAAGCCAAACAAAAGCAAGTAGGGGTAGAGGAAGCGATATACGGCAGGTTGACATCTGCCATGGAACTGACAAGACCTGTATTAAAGGTTGGGGAACTCATTCATCCGCGAGTGGAACCCGAACTTGCCTTTTTGTTCAAAGACGAATTGAAAGGTGCAAATATAACGGCGAAAGATGTCTGGCCGGCTGTTGAATGTGTATTCCTCGCACTGGAGGTTATTGACAGCCGTTATAAAAATTTTTCTTTTACACTTACCGATGTAGTGGCGGATAACGCATCCTCAGCCAAAATCTTGCTTAGCAATCAAGCTTATTCCCCATATCACATGGACTGGGCCCAAACAGAAGTTACGCTATATCAAAATGGTGAAATGCAAAAGAGAGGTCGCGGTGAAGCTGTACTCGATCATCCGATTCATTCGATTGTGGAACTTGTAAAAATGATTAGCCGTGAAGGACTTACCATACAGGCTGGAATGATTGTTTTGGTAGGCGGAATTACAGATGCCGTTTCCATACAGGCTAACGATAAAATAATGGCAGATTATGGTGAACTAGGGAAACTGACTTTGCATGTTATATCGTGAAAATATGGCAAAGAGGAGGGAATTAATTGCGTGAAGTCAATGCTTCTGAAGTGGTGGGTAATAGTAAATTTGGCCGTTTCCATATAATGGTCTTTATGTGGTGTTTGTTCGCAATTACCTTCGATGGATTTGATATAGCCATGTACGGAGTAGGTTTGCCATTGATGATGGAGGAATGGAGCTTGACGCCAGTCGAAGCTGGCGGAATAGCAAGTTATTCATTGTTCGGAATGATGGTGGGAGCACTCATTTTTGCACCTTTGGCGGATAAAATAGGGAGAAAAAAAGTGCTGGCCATTTGTATATGTTTATTCAGTGTTTTTACATTACTTTCAAGTTTTGCCCCCAATCCTGCCTTTTTCTCGGTTATGCGATTTATAGCAGCCTTGGGAATGGGAGGATTAATGCCAAACGTCATCTCCTTAATGGCGGAATACTCACCCAAAAAGAATAAGGTGCTCATTGTAACCGCTATGTACTGCGGTTATTCCATCGGAAGCATACTTGCTTCTTTAATTGGAATATATGTAATGGAACAAATGAGTTGGAGGGTTTTGTATTGGATAGGGGCGCTTCCCTTACTGGCACTGCCATTCTTCATGAAGCAATTCCCTGAATCGCTTTCCTATTATGTTATTCGAAAACAAGGAGCAAAGCTTGCTGGAATCCTGAATCGCATTGATCCAGATGGCGACTATAAAGAGTCTGACGATTATGAGTTTGCCAAAGTCCAAGAAAGGGCAAAGGGCTTCCCTGTCAAGAAACTCTTCGAAAATAAGCGTACTCTCAGCACATTTGCGTTTTGGGTAGCTGCCTTTAATTGTTTACTAATGGTATACGGACTCAATACATGGTTACCCAAAATCATGCAGCAGTCCGGATACGGCCTTTCATCCAGTTTATCTTTCAATCTTATATCGGGAATAGGACAAATTGGCGGATCTATAATTGGCGGATACTTAGTTGGGAAAATAGGCCATAGAAAAGTACTTGTATCCCTCTGTGCCATAGGTACGGTCTGTTTTGTCATATTAGGATTAACCTCAAATGCAGTAGCATTATATATTCTCATCGCTTTTGGAGGAGCCTGTACAGTCGGAACGATGAATTTAGCCAATACGTATATATCCGAGTATTATCCGCGGGAGATAAGGACCACCGGGAAAGGCTGGGCCTTGGCTTTTGGTAGAATTGGAGCCATTGTTGCCCCAACATTAATAGGTTTATTGCTGGCTGCAAACTATTCGCCACAAAATGCATTCATGGCCTTCACGGTTCCGAGCATAATGGCTGCCTTGGCGTTACTCGCTGTGAAGGAGAGGTATGGCAGCTATGATAAACTACAGATTGAGGGGAATATAAAACTAAAAGCAACGTCGAATGTATAATATTGTTTTTTAGTAGATGGCCTATATGTCAGCGGACAGTCATGCAGACTAATACCTGACATATAGGCCATTTTTTAGAGAATAACAGAATTCACGAGTAAAGCGGTTGAATTCACGAGTAAAACCGCTAAACTCACGAGTAAAACAGCTGAATTCACGAGTAAAAGGGCTGAATCACGAGTAAACATCACATTCACGACGAGTAAAGCAGTTGAATTCACGAGAAAACTACTAAATGAACTCCCTTTGATCAAATTCTTTGTAGGCTATTAAACTGACGGGAAATGATGGTTGCAAGATTGACTGTTTAGTAACCCTAAATCATGAAAACTTTTCTAATACGTTTGACAATTGGATTTATCGTGTTAATATAAAGGCAAATGAAAATTAAATATACAATTTGTACCACTAGGGGTGCTTTATAGGTAAAAGGTGTTTTTACCGCAGAAGCTGAGATTAAAGTATGACTTTAAGACCCTTAGAACCTGATCTGGTTTATACCAGCGTAGGGAAGTGGGGGTCTGGAACAATACGTTTCTGTATTATTTCTTGTACAACCACTTTCTTTACGTTTAAGAAAGTGGTTTTTTGTTTGCAAAAAAAGGGGTGATAAAAGTTTTTTTCGTAACATTCATTCAAAAAATACAATTTGGAGGTCATGGACATGAAGTTTTCAGAGGAAATTCGTCAGGAAGTGGATCACATTTGGGAAGCTAGTTTTAATCACCCGTTTGTTGCAGGAATAGGAGATGGCACTCTGCCAATGGAGAGTTTTCGTTTTTATGTCATGCAAGATGCCTATTATTTATCTCATTTTGCTAGAGTTCAAGCCTTAGGGGCAGTCAAAGCTACAGATTTACATACAACAAGCAGGCTTGCCGGACATGCACAAGGAACATATGAAGCGGAGTTGAAGCTTCATGAGAATTTTTCCGAGAGATTAGGCATCACAAAAGAAGAACGGGAAAATTTCAAACCAGCCCCGACTGCTTATGCTTATACTTCCCATATGTATCGTGCGGCTTATTCGGGACATTTAGGAGATGTTATTGCAGCTATCTTGCCGTGTTACTGGCTGTATTATGAGATAGGTGAAAAGCTGCAAGGGTGCATGCCCGAAGAGCCGATTTATCAAGAATGGATAGCGGCTTACGGAGGAGAGTGGTTCCGTACTTTGGTGGAAGAACAAATTTCGAGGCTTGATGAGATTGCTGAAAAAGTAACTGATGAAGATAAGGAGAGAATGAAAGAGCATTTTATCCTTAGTAGCCAATATGAATACTCATTTTGGGAAATGGCTTATCGTTTAGAGACATGGCCTGTTCATAAGGAAACACTAGAAGTATAAAAGGAGAATGAAACAATGAAAAAAGGATTGAAATTAACGGATATATTAGTCACGATCGTGATTGCGGTTGCATTTGGAATCGTTTATATTCTTTGGGGTTCGGTTTATTATTCCGTTAAACCATTAGGGTTACATCTGGATCAACTTATTTATGGTATGTGGTTTATAGCTGGGCCAGTCGCCTTTTTAATTTTACGGAAACCGGGTGTGGCACTTTTGGCGGAGATAGCTGCAGCTTCCGGGGAATTCTTTCTTGGTTCACCATGGGGGCTGACCGTACTGTTATATGGGGTGGTCCAAGGTTTGTTTGCGGAACTGGTGTTCATGGGGTTCAAATATAAAAAATTCAATATGCCGGTGACCATTTTAGCAGCGATAGCTTCCTGCTTGGCATCGGTTATCATGGATTTTGCATACGGGGAAATAGGTGCGCTTTCTACTTGGAATCTATCGTTATTCATGATAGCGAGGTTTGTAGGTTCCATATTCTTTGCTGGTGTGACCGCCTATTATCTAGTTAAAGTCCTGGAAGCAACAGGGGTAACTAATCTTGTGCGTCCGGTTTCAAATAAAGATTATGCAGAACTTGATTAAAAGTAGAGGTTGAGGGCCATGGAACCAATCGTTTCTGTTGAAAAGTTAAGAATGAAATTTCCCGGTGATGAATCTTTGATATTCAAGGACCTATCACTATCGTTTGATCAAGGAGAAAAAGTGCTACTTTTGGGACCATCAGGATGTGGTAAGTCGACTCTTTTACAAGTGTTAAGCGGATTGATTCCGAATTCCATCGAAGTACCGATGAAAACGGAGAAATTGAAATGCCCTTCTTCGTGGGGGTATGTTTTTCAAGATCCCGATAGTCAGTTTTGCATGCCATTTGCCGATGAGGAAATTGCCTTCGTCCTTGAGAATCTTTCCGTCCCTAAAGAAGAAATGAAAGAGAAGATTCAATATCATTTCCGTAAAGTAGGATTGAACCTGGGCCATACAAGTATTGAAACATTATCAGGCGGGATGAAACAGCGTCTGGCAATCGCTTCAGTATTGGCCCTTGAACCGGAAGTTATATTTTTAGATGAACCAACCGCCATGCTTGATCCGGAAGGAACGAAAGAAATCTGGGAATTGTTGAAGGAAGTCGGACGAGACAAAACGGTTATTATCGTCGAGCATAAAATTGACCATGTTTTAGAATTCATCGAAAGAATCGTGCTTTTTAACGATGACGGTCAAATCATAGCTGATGGTCCAAGAGACACCATTCTTTCACTATATAAAAATGAAATGAAAGAACATGGAATTTGGTTCCCAGGTGTTTGGGATGAGTATATACAGAAATATGCACCCATTCGGGAACACCCATTTACAGATGATTCACCCCTTATGGATGTGCAAGGCTTTAGAGGTTTTCGGAATAAAGAGGAAAAAATCAAGGTTGAAGAGCTGAAGGTACATTCAGGTGAATGGATTGTAATCAGGGGTGAAAATGGCGCGGGGAAGAGTACTCTTTTGCATGCCTTAATGCAGTTCATAAAAACGAAAGGTAAGTATGAATTATTGGGGACCCCTATTAAAAGAGTGAAAAATCCAACGGATCATATGACGTTTGTCTTTCAAAATCCTGAGTTTCAGTTCGTTGCAAATACTGTATATGAAGAGATTGCTTATTCATTGCGTATTGATAAAAGGCCGCAACAAGAAATAGATGAGAGAGTCCGCTCATTGCTTAAAGTATTCCGCCTGAAGGCACACCGGGATAAACATCCGTTTCAATTATCAATGGGTCAAAAGCGTCGCTTAAGCGTAGCCGCCTCAATCGTAATAGACAAAAAAATCATTCTCCTGGATGAGCCGACCTTTGGACAAGATTCGAAAAATACCTTTGCATTACTGGAATGGTTTGAGGAATATCGAAGGCGCGGAATAACGGTGATCATGGTAACTCATGACGATCATATTTCAGAAAACTTTGCAACCAGGATCTGGATGGTTAAGGACGGAAACGTAATAAGTGATGAAAAAATTGCTCATTCAGGATTTGTGGAGACCAAAGTTAAAAGGAGTGTCATGTAGATGAATGTTTCAAATGCAGAAACATGGCTCCATAGAATTAATCCAAGCCTTAAACTTGGTGTGCTGATTGTGTTATGCATCGTGGCGTTATTCATTCATGACCTGAATTATATGATGAACATCACCATTGGCGTATTACTTTTATTTTTGTTTTTTACCGGGCATTCGATAATGCGCATCTTACTTTTGTCGATTCCCTTTTGTTTCATTTTTATATCCACCTCTTCTGCAATGATATTTTTCGGGCAAGGTGAGACGCTTTGGTTTGAGTGGGGCCTAATATCGATTACGGAAGAAAGTTTCATGAAGGGATTACTGGTAGGCTTTCGAGCTTTGTTCTTTGCGGCCCTTGGTTTAACTTTTTCCTTAACGACGAGACCAGTGAACTTGTTTTATTCGTTAATGCAGCAAGTTAGGCTTAAACCGAAATATGCCTATAGTTTCATGGCGGCATTAAGGCTGATTCCCATCATGATGGAGGAGTTCCAAACGATACGAAACGCGATGAAGGTACGCGGTTTCGAAAGGGGAAAAGGAATAAGATCGGTATATTTTAAAATGAAAGCCTATTCCATCCCGTTGCTATCCGGAAGCATCAGACGTGCTCACCGAATCGCGGTTGCGATGGAGGCGAAGCGATTTACAGACAGTCGGGAACGAACATACTATTATGAATTTGGGTTTTCAAAAAAGGACTATAGTTTCATTCTGTATTTTATCATCCTGCTGTTGGCCGGCTTTTATCTATCGATTCAATTCCCGTTAGTATCTATTTGATTTGATTTTATGAAATTGTAACTTTACTAGTTAGGGGTTCTAGTATGAATGCACATGAATTGCATATTATTTCTACTGGGAAACAGCCAATTGAAAAGTTTGTGGAAATCGCTTCAAACATTCAGGAACATGTTGATTTCTTTTATCTAAGGGAAAAACATATGAGTGCCACGGAACTCTATCAAGCAGTGAGTCTATTACATGATAAAAAGATTCCGCTTTCTAAGATCATCATTAATGACCGCGTGGATGTAGCCTGGGTACACAAAGTATTTGGTGTGCAATTGGCTTTTCATAGTTTAGATGCAGAAGTCGTAAAAGGAGCTTTTCCAGGATTGAATGTTGGCTGTTCGATTCATTCCATGGATGAAGCGAAAGCCGCATTCAGCAAAGGGGCCAATTACGCGATTTATGGACATGTTTTTGAAACGGATTCAAAAATCGGCCTTCCTCCTAAGGGAGTTGAGGAGCTTCATGCAATCACAAGAAATGTCAATCTTCCGATAATTGCGATAGGCGGACTCACTCCTTTCAATTGCCAAGTGGTGCTGGATGCGGGGGCACGCGGAATTGCCGTCATGTCAGGTGTGCTTGAAGCTGAAAATCCGCTTGAAGCCGTTAAAGAATATTCGAAGTCTTTGGGAAAGGAGACATAAGATGAATTCCATATATGATGCAATCATTGTTGGGGGAGGAGTAATAGGTGGATCCATTGCTTTCCAATTAGCCAAGCGAGGTAAAAAGGTCCTTTTATTGGAAAAAGACAGACTTGCCAGTAAAGCATCCAGTGCTGCAGCCGGGATGTTAGGGGCACAAGCCGAGTTAGATGCTGATAACCCGCTTTTTACATTGGCAAGCCGAAGCAGGGGGATGTTTCCTGCACTGGCGGAAGAATTAAAAGACATAAGTGGGATAGACATCGAATTAGTGAACAAGGGCATGTTTAAGGTGGCGCTAACGAATGATCAAGTAGCCGAGTTGAAGAACATGATCAGAGTCCAGCAAGAGGCGGGACTTGAGGCAGATTGGCTATCGACTGCCGAAATAAGGAAAATGGAACCGCTTTTATCGGATGAAATTAAAGGAGCTATGTTCATTCCGAAAGATGGACAAGTTTCAGCCACTAGGCTGTCGCTCGCTTTTACTGAATCTGCAGCTGCCCTTGGTGTAGATATAAAGGAATTTGTTCATGTCTCCGATTTGGTTACGGAAAACGGATGCGTAAAGGGAGTGGTCACGAACATAGGTGGATTTTCAAGTGAAAATGTCATCGTGGCAGGTGGCGCTTGGAGTGCGCTCCTCCTTGAAAGAACAGGGATGAGACTCGACAGTTATCCAGTAAAGGGAGAGTGCTTTTCCGTCCTGACCGATCGTCCATTGCTTGAAAAGACAATCTTCTCACATGGCTGCTATCTTGTGCCCAAAGTTGGCGGGAGAATCATTGTCGGGGCAACGGTAAAAGCGAACACTTTCGATGAAAAGGTAAGTCTTGACGGGATTTCTACGTTAATAGAAAGAGCAAAGCAATTGCTTCCGGCGATTAAAGGAAGCGAATTGGAAAAGGCATGGGCAGGTATACGGCCCCAAACTGGGGACGGCTTGCCGTACTTTGGTGAACATCCGGCATGCAAAGGACTTTTCATTGCAACTGGGCACTATAGGAATGGCATCCTGCTTTCTCCAATTACAGGTGTACTTATAGCGGATATTTTAGAAAGTAAGGCAAATCCAGAATGGTCCGCTTTTCGATTGGACCGTTCGATACAGCCCCTTTTAACTTAATGGAGGTGGATGAATTGGAATTGATTATTAACGGGGAAAAAATACGGATTCCTGCTGAAGAATCAACAGTTACAGGGCTTTTGCAACACTTTAATCTACATAAAAAAGTAGTGATTGTTGAATTGAATGATGAAATATTAGCAAAGGAAAGTCTAAGTGAAACACTTTTATCAAATGGAGACAAGGTAGAGATTGTACATTTTGTAGGAGGCGGATGATATGTTAAAGATTGGTTCTTATGAATTTTCTTCAAGATTATTATTAGGTACTGGAAAATATCCAAATTTCGATGTTCAAAAGCAATCAGTGGAGGTTTCGGAGACGGAAATATTAACATTCGCGGTCCGGAGAATGAACATTTTTGAAGCCAGTCAGCCCAATTTTTTAGAAAAGCTAGATTTGAAGAAATACACACTCCTTCCAAATACAGCAGGAGCTAAAACAGCCAAAGAAGCAGTGCGCATAGCCCATCTTGCAAAAGCATCTGGCTTATGTGACATGATCAAGGTTGAAGTCATTGGCTGTCAAAAAACACTGCTGCCTGATCCTATTGAAACATTGAAAGCTGCTGAAGAATTAGTGAAACTGGGATTCACCGTATTACCTTATACTTCGGATGATGTGTTGCTCGCTAAACGCCTGGAAGAAGTGGGGTGCCATGCAATCATGCCCGGAGCTTCACCAATTGGCTCTGGTCAAGGCATTATAAACCCACTGAACTTACGATTTATCATGGAACAATCAGAGGTTCCGGTAATTGTTGATGCAGGGATCGGAACACCTTCTGATGCAGCAATCGCCATGGAATTAGGGGCGGATGGCGTATTACTTAACACTGCTGTTTCCGGAGCAAAAGATCCAGTCAAGATGGCGAAAGCAATGAAACTTGCCATTGAGGCAGGACGATTGGGGTACGAAGCAGGGAGAATCGAAAAAAATGATTACGCGATTGCAAGCAGCCCAGTTGAAGGATTGAGCATTGGATGAATGAGCGTTATTCACGTCAAGAACTTTTTGGCCCTATAGGGGAAGAAGGGCAATTGAAAATTCGCAAAAAACACGTTTTGGTGATTGGAGCGGGTGCTCTAGGTACGGGAACTTCGGAAGGCCTTGTACGGGCCGGAATTGGGAAACTCACCATTGTTGACAGAGATTATGTAGAGTGGAGCAACCTTCAAAGACAACAGCTATATTGTGAAGAAGATGCACAAAAAAGAATACCGAAAGCAGTGGCAGCGAAGAATCGCTTGAATGCGCTAAATTCGGATGTAATCGTAAAACCGCATGTGGCGGATGTTTCGGTTGATGAATTGGCGAAGCTTGTTGAAGGCGTGGATTTGATATTGGATGCCACTGATAATTTCGATACCAGGATGCTTATTAACGATACTGCGCAAAAATATAAAATACCCTGGATTTACGGAGCCTGTGTAGGGAGTTATGGGATAAGTTACACGGTGATCCCAGAGGTGACCCCATGTTTGAATTGTTTGCTGGAAACGGTCCCGATTGGAGGGCTGACATGTGATACGGCGGGAATCATCAGCCCTGCCGTTCAAACGGTCGTTGCCCATCAAATGGCGGAAGCTTTAAAAATCCTTGTCGAAGATCATGAGTCGCTAAGAAACAAAATCGTTTCATTTGATCTTTGGAAAAATGAACATTCATCCATAAATGTAGCGCAATTAAAAAAAGATACTTGTTTGTCATGTGGGTCAAATCGAACGTATCCCCACCTCTCTTATTCAAATCGAACAAAGACTGCCGTTTTATGCGGAAGGGATTCTGTCCAAATTCGGCCGGCAATGAAGCTTGAAAGAGACTTAGCGGAACTCGAAAATAATCTTCTCGCACAAGGTGGTAAGATCGTCAGGAATCCTTATTTACTTTCATTTACCATCGGAACCCATCGGTTGGTCGTTTTTAAAGACGGGCGGGCGTTGATTCATGGAACAAAAGATATTGCAGAAGCAAAAACGTTGTATCATCGTTATTTTGGCTGAAATGGATGGCACGGACTTGCAATTCACGTTTAAACCCGCGAAAGAGTGCCAAAAAAAGATGCCCTTATAATAGGAAGGTATTGAACATTTTCCAATGTGACTTATTTGCTTCACAAAAATAAAACGAAAGCGGTGTCTGCCTTTTTTTTGGGGCGGCACCGCTTTGTTATGGAACGATTATTTAGACAGCTTACATATCATGACTGCTATTATGCTTCTGACGGGAGTGTTGCCTGTTTTTCACCTTATGAGAACCGCTTAACGGTGCTGGTTGACCTGGGTTATTTCCTTTAGGAGCATTTTTCCGAATATCTTTACCATCGTTTTTGTTCATGTTCGATCCCTCCTATCTCTTAAGATAATCAGTCCGTGAAATTTTATTCACATACATATATTTGCAAACCTCGTACATGCTATGGATGGACACTAATTAAGGAGCTGAACCAAAATGCAGGATAAACAAGATAAGCGAAGGACTTTCCAGGAAGCCCAGCAAAGTTATCAACAAGTATTTGATGTATACTCATCCATTGAGAAGAACGCACCGAATTATGGAACGGAATTGAAACATGTGAAGCAGGAAGTGAACGAGGCCTATCAGCAAATACAATCTGCTTTAGTCACTGCTTCCGAACATCAGAAAGAACAATTGAGAAAATTCGAACAGGATATTCAGGCAATCGTCAATGAGGTCAATTCAGAGGATTATTGAGTGACAGATTCTATCGTCGTGAGTTCATGCGCTTTATTCGTGGGTTTTGCGCGTATTACTTATGCGTTTCCTGATTTTAGAATGGAATAGGCTTTTTGAAAAATGCAGACATCTGCCATTTCAAAAAGCCTATCCTATTTAAAGCCTAGAAATGAAGGGAATCATTGGTTTTTCTTTCTTTTTTTATTATTTTGCCTTTGCATTTCCGATAATGGCGGTTCATTTCCCAGTTCATCATTGTATCCAGCTCCATTACCTTGCGCTTTTGCAGCATTCATACCTGGTATAACATGATTTGCCTTTTGTTTTGTCATTTCGACACCTCCCACCCATAGAATGCGATAATGTCGAATGATTATGTATGAAGTAACAATATGTTTTGCTGGAATAATTTATCAGGCCGAAAATAGGTGTTTTTTCAAGAAAATGCATATCAGCAAGGTTTCCTAGATGCACTTTAATATGTGGGGGATATTTTTCTATAAGAGAAACTTATCAAAAACAATAACTTTCTTGTTATTTACTTATACTCATTTCTATATTAGTATTAAGTTGAAGGAAGAGTTAGGGTGGGAGAAGAGAGAGAAAAATTCGACAAACTAACTTTTTTACTTATATTTATTGTAAACATGGTTTCAGTGAACCAGGTTTTACTTTTATGTGCAGAATACGTTCTGACAGTTTAATAGGGGGTAATATTCATGACGAAAAATGACGTATACCAAGCGCGTAAGTCCTTTGAAATTGACGGGCAACGCTACAACTACTACAGCCTAGACGCTATTGAAAAAGCAGGGGATGGCAAAGTATCACGCCTTCCATATTCCATTAAAGTATTACTTGAAGCGGTACTTCGCCAAGTAGACGGAAGAGTAATCACAAAAGAACACGTTGCGAACCTTGCTAAATGGGGAACAAGCGAGCAACAAGATATAGATGTTCCGTTCAAGCCTTCACGTGTAATCCTACAAGATTTCACTGGTGTTCCAGTTGTTGTTGATTTAGCTTCTTTGCGTAATGCTTTCGCAGCACTTGGTGGAGATCCTGACAAAATCAACCCCGAAATCCCGGTTGACCTTGTAATTGACCACTCTGTACAAGTTGATAAAGCAGGTACAATGGATTCCCTTGATGCCAATATGGATCTTGAATTCGAACGTAATGCAGAGCGTTACCAGTTCCTAAGCTGGGCTCAAAAATCATTCAACAACTATCGTGCAGTTCCACCGGCAACTGGTATCGTTCACCAAGTTAACCTAGAGTACCTTGCGAACGTGGTTCATGCTGTTGAAACTCCAAACGGCGACTTCGAAGTATTCCCTGATTCTGTTTTCGGTACAGATTCACATACTACAATGATCAACGGTATTGGTGTTCTTGGTTGGGGTGTCGGCGGTATCGAAGCAGAAGCAGGCATGCTTGGACAGCCATCTTACTTCCCAGTTCCAAAAGTCGTTGGTGTTAAACTGACTGGCCAACTTCCTAAAGGTACAACAGCTACTGACCTTGCATTGAAAGTAACACAAGTTCTTCGTGCACACGGCGTAGTTGGTAAATTTGTTGAGTTCTACGGCCCAGGAGTAGGATACCTTCCACTTGCTGACCGTGCAACAATCGCTAACATGGCTCCTGAATACGGTGCTACAGTTGGTTTCTTCCCTGTTGATGCAGAAGCGATCGATTACATGCGCTTAACAGGCCGTGATGAAAAACAAATTAAAGTGGTTGAATCATACTGCAAAGAAAATGGTTTGTTCTACTCTCCTGAAAACGAAGATCCAGCATACAATGATGTTGTGGAAATCGACCTTTCAGCAATCGAACCAAACCTTTCAGGCCCTAAACGCCCGCAAGATTTGATTCCACTTTCTCAAATGAAAAAATCTTTCCATGACGCTATCAATGCACCTATGGGCAACCAAGGTTTTGGCATGGACAATTCTGAATTGGATAAAGAAGTAACTGTTAAATTTGCCGACGGTAAAGAAACGGTAATGAAAACAGGTGCGATTGCAATTGCTGCAATCACGAGCTGTACGAACACTTCTAACCCGTATGTAATGCTAGGAGCAGGTCTTATTGCTAAAAAAGCAGTTGAAAAAGGTTTAACTGTTCCAGATTATGTAAAAACATCATTGGCACCAGGTTCTAAAGTTGTTACTGGTTACCTTCGTGATGCCGGTCTTCAACCATACCTTGACCAATTAGGATTCAATGTAGTTGGATACGGCTGTACTACATGTATCGGTAACTCAGGTCCATTGGCTGACGAAATCGAAGCAGCTGTTGCAGAAGCAGATCTTTTGGTAACATCAGTACTTTCAGGTAACCGTAACTTTGAAGGACGTATTCACCCACTTGTGAAAGCAAACTATCTTGCTTCACCTACTTTGGTTGTAGCTTATGCTCTTGCTGGAACTGTGGACTTTGACCTTAACAATGATTCACTTGGTAAAGACAAAGATGGTAACGATGTATATCTTGCTGATATCTGGCCATCACAAGAAGAAGTTAACGCTGCTGTTAAAGCAACAGTTACACCTGAGTTATTCCGTAAAGAATACGAAACAGTCTTCAACGATAACAAACGTTGGAACGAAATCCAAACTAGCAACGAAGCTATTTATGCTTTCGATTCTAAATCAACATACATTCAAAATCCTCCATTCTTTGAAGGATTATCACCAGAACCGGGTTCAGTTAACCCACTTTCAGGCTTGCGTGTAGTTGGTAAATTCGGTGACTCAGTAACAACTGACCACATTTCTCCTGCAGGTGCAATCGGTAAAGATACACCAGCTGGTATCTACCTTCGTGAAAACGGTGTGAAACCGCGTGACTTTAACTCTTATGGTTCTCGTCGTGGTAACCATGAAGCAATGATGCGCGGAACATTCGCAAACATCCGTATCCGTAACCAAGTTGCTCCAGGTACAGAAGGTGGTTACACTACTTACTGGCCAACAGGCGATGTAATGGCTATCTATGATGCTTGTATGAAATACAAAGCTGATGGAACAGGTCTTGCAGTAATCGCTGGTAAAGACTATGGTATGGGAAGCTCTCGTGACTGGGCTGCGAAAGGTACTAACCTTCTTGGCATCAAAACAGTCATCGCTGAAAGCTTTGAACGTATTCACCGTTCTAACCTTGCATTAATGGGTGTTCTTCCACTTCAATTCAAAGAAGGCGAAAACGCTGAAACGCTTGGATTAACTGGTAAAGAAGCGATCGCAGTTCAAATCGACGAAACAGTTAAACCGCGTGATATCGTAAAAGTTACAGCTACTGATGAAGCTGGAAACGTAAAAGAATTTGATGTACTTGTTCGTTTCGATTCCGAAATCGAAATCGATTACTACCGTCACGGTGGTATCCTTCAAATGGTATTACGTAATAAATTAAAAGGCTAATTTCAGCTTTTAGGAAGCGGTAAACCTAATTATATAGGTTTACCGCTTTTTTTGTGTCAAGTTTATGAAACAAAGTGATATCATGATATGATTTAAAGGAATTGCACTTTTCTGCATACCCTTTTATTGATAAGATGGAATAGGGAAGTTGTTCTATTTCTGGAAATGGACTAATATTTTTATTGTAATGGGACTAGGGGGACGAGTATGCTTAAAAAAATTATTGCTTCGGTGGCCTTACTATCACTTATTACTGTAGCGATCGTGCAGGCGATGGATAATGAATCGAAGGGAAATGATGAAAAAGATGCTTTGGGTGGATTGAAAATTGGAGCTAAAGCTCCGAATTTCTCCCTGAAAACTCTGGATGGGAAACAAGTTGAATTATCGGATTATAAGGGCAAAAAGGTAATGCTGAATTTTTGGGCAACGTGGTGCCCGCCTTGCAAGAAGGAAATGCCGGATATGGAGAAATACACACAGCAAGCGGGTGATGATGTCGTCGTACTTGCCGTCAATATTGACCCTGAAAATGATGTACAAGCATTTGTAGAGGATAATGGAATTACTTTTACCATACCGCTGGACAGTCAAAGTGCAAAAAATCCAGTGAATGAGCGGTACAAAATTCTTAGCATACCAACAACTTACTTCATCGACAAAAAAGGCATTATCAGGAATAAGGTGATTTCAGCCATGCAATTAAAAGATATGGAACGAAATATAAATAGTATGCAGTAGGGTAATCTTATGAAGTATCATCAGTATTGAAGTAATTTTTCAACACTCCTGCTGAAACCCGGCTAGATGCTTGATTATAAGGTCTGACGGAACCTTTATGAGGTTCCGTTTTTATTGTAATGTTAACAAAGTTGTCAAAGTTTAATGGAAAAATCAAAAAATTTAAAAATTTATGGTTAAAGTTCATGAAAAAAGGGTTAAAGTATAGAGAGCGGAGAAATGGAATTTTTATCAGGTTAAAAATCTGATAATTATGACAATTCAACGGATGGAAACCATATAGTCATAATTTTACGTTAATTTGGCAATACTGAATTGTATATTAAAAATAAGTAGGTGAAAAGCATGAAAAAAAGAAAAAGGACATTTGAAGAATTAATTAAAGAAAATAAAAGGGAATTATTGATGGACGTTAAACAAATGGAAAGACTTGAGGAACGTCTTGAAAAAAAACATATGCAAAAGGCTGAATAGCTTTTGCTTAAAAAGAGCCAGTGCCATGAAGGTCCTTTCAAGGTGCTGGCTCTTTTTTCATGGCTTTTTCAAAAACTGGCATTCATGAATTTCCTCTTTTTTATCCATGATAAGAGAAGGAGGCGATAGAATGGGTAATCCAAAAAAAGATTCCAAACACTTTAGACCGAGTCATCAAGGAACACAACCAATAGCAGCGGGTGGGAATAACGGTAAGAAAATGCAGGACAAATCCGGCAAACATGCTCAGGTCATTCAAACTAAAGGCGAGTAATCAAGGGATAAGCTAATAAATTAATCGTAATAATATTATGTAAATAAAATAACATGAGGTGAAATAAATGGGCTCATATAAACACAATCAAGATAACCGTTTGGATAATGTTGAAAAAATTCAGGATGCAATTCAAAATACAGAAGAAAACATAATCGCTGCAAATGAAACGTTATCATTCTCTTCAGGGGAGGAAAAACAGGCAATTCAGGCTAAAAATGAACGAAGAAGAAAGAGCATTGATGGAATGAAGGAAGAAATGCAAGATGAGCAAGAAGCCCGGGAAAACGGTTATAGTAACGATAATATTTAAACAAAAAGGGGAGAAAGAGGTGAAAAATCTTTCTCCTCTTTTATTTAAGGTCCATCGGAGGGAAACAGCTTAAATGAAATTTCCACAATTGTTATGGTAAAATGTTTATTGCAACAGAAATGAAAGTGGGGAAACAAAATGTTCATAGCTGAAAACGAAATTGAAGTGCGGTATGCAGAGACAGATCAAATGGGTGTTGTTTACCATGCGAATTATTTTATATGGATGGAACTAGGCAGGACAAAATTGATAAATGATTTAGGATTTTATTATGCTGATATGGAAGCGGATGGCATCCTCTCACCTGTTATGGATATTCAGGCTTCGTATAAAACCCCTGTTAGATATGGTGATAAGGTAAAAGTTAAAACCTGGATTGAAAAATATGACGGCTTACGGGTCGTTTATGGGTATGAAATCGTTAATGGGAAAAATGAAGTGGCTGCTACAGGTCATTCTTCCCACGTTTGCGTTAAAAAGGAGAGCTTCCGCCCGATATCCATTAAACGCATGTATCCTGAATGGCATGAGGCCTATGAGAAAAATAAAAAGCAGGATGAATTGGTTTAATTACAAATATTGAGGTGATCAAAAATGGCTTTTGGGATTAAACGGGTAGATGTAGTAGCCTGGAAGCAGAAAATCGATCAAGGCCAAATAGCTTTTTTAACTCATTATTGGCTGGATGACCGATTTCCCGGTTGCAAGACGGTTACAAAAGTCGGATGCAAAGATTTAAGGCGTTTATCGGAATGGGGTAAGAAATATGGGCTTAAAAAAGAGTGGATTCATCACAGGAAGGATGGCTATTCTCATTTTGATCTTTTAGGGGATAAGCAAGCGGAAATTCTTAGGGCCGAAGATATTAAAGAGCGCCTGCTCGATTGAACAAGAAAAAAACAGCAGTTTACACCGCTGCTTAGTTGTTAAGCACTCTTTTCATAGTGAAATTCTGGTTCAGTCAGTTTTTCATTAAAGGTAATAATTAAATCGTGACCATCAAAGTACCATAAATCTTTTTCTTCTACATAAAAATTAATCTCATTCATAGTTGTTGCGGCCGCTGCAGTTTCAGGTTCTTCTTGCATGATACCTAATGAAAAGCCGCTTTGGACGGTACTATGCCCGCCATATCTTACATAAAAGCGTAAATAAGAGCCTTCTTGAAGCCCTAGCTCATCAATATACCACTTAGCTGCTTGATCGGAAATGGTCAGTTTCATACTAATTCTCCTTCCTAGAGGTTCGTTATTTAAGTATAAAGTAATTATGAAGTAGATGCGAATAATGTGCGTTTAAGAAAGGAAACAACCATGGATATTATATATAATATTTGTTTCATAACTCGAAAAAGATCCAACGAAGTCGAAGTGTTGATGCTATTTCGCCAAAAGGATCCCAATAGGCATAAATGGAATGGTATAGGCGGGAAAATAGAAAAAGGTGAAACCATCGATGAATCGATGGAACGGGAAATTCTTGAAGAAACTGGATTGAAAGTGAGGGGGATGACCTTTCGAGGGATCGTGACATGGAATGAAACGGGTGGAATGTATGTTTACAGAGCTGAAGATGCAGGGGGCGGGCTATCTGCCTGTGATGAAGGGGAACTTGCCTGGAAGCCATATCAATGGGTTATGGAGGCAAATGAAGTTGTGTCCAACATAAAGTATTATCTAAAAGATATATTAGAGGATGAACCACCACTGGAATATGCCTGTACCTATGAAAATGAACAATTAATATCAGTCAAAAAGAAGCCTTTGCCTGATATGGCAAAAGAATTGACTTTCAATTGAAAACCGCCCATGTGCGGTTTTTTTGCTTTTTTTGATTCCTAAGCTAAGCTATATCACAAAGTCGAAATTATATATTGTGAATGGAATGCCATCTGATTAATTTCCTTATAAAGCGGGAGCTGCTGATTAGCGGAAATCGGAGCAGGTAAAAGGGAGTACGGCAAAGCTGTTGCTTTCATTATTGGCTCAAAAGCATATGTATGGGTATGAGATGCAATCAGCGCAACAGTGTGATGCTGATTTACTTTATAAAGGCATGTTATATCCAGAAATGTAATGGAATACCTTTCAAGATGTAATCCGTAAGGTCGTTCGTACACATATGACACACAAAAAATAGCTGCAGATTCCTGCAGCTATTTTGTATTGTCTTTTTCTTTTGCTTCAGCCTCGGCAAGCTTTCTCAGCAAAACTGGTGTAGGCATATGCATGATTTGCTCTAAAGGCAAGTTTAGTGACTTGGATAACTTTAAAGCGGTTTCCGGTGATATTTGCAATGGCTTCATGGCACTTTCTCCTATCGATACGTAATAGCTAGTTCCAGTGTAGCCTCTGTTCTACAATAATTCAATCCTTACTTGTTAAACAAAATTCAAACTATTCTCTCAATTGAAAGTTAATAGAAATAATTTAGGTCCTTTCACCTTGACAAAGGAATTGTATTGAGGCCGGAATAAAAAAAATTATAGTCTAAATGAATCATTTATTTTGAAGTTAATCTGATTTACTTTCAATTAAATGGATAAAAATGATCATGTTTCCTTGTTGGTATATCTTGGATTAACATTGTCGTGATTTACAAATCAGGGGGGAGTGGATATGGGGATTTTCATAAAAGTGAAGGCGAAAAAAGCAAACTGGTTTCAAAAAGCAAAAGAAACAGATTGCATATTGGATATAAGCAGTGAACAGGTGAAACTTCAGGTTAATATCATCGATAAAACCGAATTCGATTTAGAGCTGATCCATGCTTTTAGAGAGGCAATCTAACCCCAAATCGAGAGAGTTGTTGATGCCTTTTATCCAACGGTTCTCCAGGTTCCTGAATTGAAAGGGATTATCACGGCGTGACAGCACAGTGGGAAAATGGAGGAAAACGTTAATTACTCATATGTTATCTTTATTCAATGGTGTGATTTACGATGATTTTGTTGAATTGCGGACAAAGGTGGCGAAGACTCATTATCGTATTGGCTTACAGTCGCGGCGGTATTCATCCGCTTTTCAAAATGTACAGAATCACTTGTAAAGAATTCCTTTGAACAAACCAAGAATGAAGATGAGCAGCGGGCATTAATATCTACGATAGGAAAAATGCTCAATATAGAACAGCAATTAGTCCCTTGAGGAAGTATGAAGTGGAAAATTTAAAAGCTAGGCAAATCAATATAAAGAAATAAAAGAGGAAGTGAAAAGGAAAATAGTGAAGAAGTCTTGTATTTAAGTGAAGAACGGATGCTTCCGTTAAGCAATTGATAGAAAACGGGCAATTTGTCAAAATACAGATCGCAACGAAGAGGGGCAGAATCGTATGCAGATCTTAACGGAAAAGGTACAAAACCTTGTTAATTTCATGAAAAATGTTGATGAAAAAATCGTTTTATTAAACAAACCTTTCTTAAACATCACCGAGTGTATTAAGCTTGTACAGGGAATGGCCGAACAGACAAATTTACCATCATTGAACTCAGCCATCGAGGCAGCACGGGCAGGTGAACATGGTAATGGATTTGCGGTTGTTTCGAATGAGGTCAGGAAACTTGCAGAACAGTCTAAAAAGTCGATAGCTGAAATAGATGCAATCGTGCAATCATCAAATGAATATATGAAAGATGTTGTTGATTCTGTCCTAAGGTTCAAGGAAGTGGTTCAAGCAGGCGAGAAGGAATCGGAGTTAACGGAAAATTCCTTCAATGAAATAATCGGAGTCATGTAGAAAGTAAAATAGGCCCATATATACGGGCCTGTTTTCACTTGGATATGGTGTGTTTTACAACCATTTTACTTTAGGTTCAGTTTTATCGATAATCCGCTTGATGTTTGCGCGATGCCGGTAAAAAATGAAAATCGTTATTATACCGATTACAATAATGAGCGCTATATCACCAGTATGAAACACTAAACTGTAGATGAGAGCAAGTAAACAAGCAATCATGGAAGAAAGCGAGACATATTTGGATATGTATAAGGATATGAAGAATATGAAAACGGCGAAAACGAAAAACAATGGTTCATATGCAAGAATGACACCAGCAGAAGTCGCCACAGCTTTACCGCCCCGAAAGTTTGCGAAAATGGGAAACATATGACCGATGACCGCAAAAACTCCGGCTAGCAATGGATTCATACCCACGCCTAGCATATCCGGCAGAAAAGTTGCTAGGGTACCCTTAAGAATATCCATTATAGTAACGGTTAGTCCTGCCTTGACACCAAGTGTCCTGAAGGTATTTGTCCCGCCTAGATTTTTACTGCCATGCTCCCGGATGTCGATTTTGTAAAATGTTTTACCGATTATTAAACCGGAAGGAATCGAACCGATCAGGTAGGCAGCCAGTATAGTGATAAATGTAAGCATTCTATTACCCTTTCTTTAAGAAAAATCTTCTTTTTTTATCACGTTTAAGGGTGATTGTTCCCTTTTTCAAAAATAAACGTGTAGAAATAGCTAAAAACAGCCCTAAAATACCTGTTAAGCTTCTCTTATTGTAACATTTTCGTGACAAAATGGTACGGCTGTCCAAAAAAAATCCACTAAAAAAATGAATTTTCCTTGATGTACTTACATCTTATGATATACGTTAAGTTGATGAACGGTAATAGGTTTAGGCTTCCTTATTTTCGTAAATATAAAATGAAGGATGCCTACTTGTATAAATTGTTACAATACGTGGTAGTCTGTATGAACATAAGAAAGTTAAGTGAGTCATGCCTTTTCGAAACTTATTCTTTCTTGTATAATGGTTTTTCTTAATAATGGTAATAAACAGCTTTTCTCTGTAAAATACCTTTGTTAGGAATACTCTTTATTCAAATATTACATTTTATTATAAAGGGGTTTGAAAAGAATGATAGAAAATCCAAGCAGAGAAGAAATGGGAAAGATGTTGAAAAAATCGAAGCGCATCGCTGTCGTTGGTTTATCCAATAACCCTGAGCGCACTTCTTATATGGTATCGAAGGCCATGCAGGATAGCGGATATGAAATCATCCCGGTAAACCCTGCCGTATCCGAAGTGCTGGGTGTAAAGGCAGTTAAAGCCCTGAAAGATATTGAAGGGCACGTCGATATCGTCAATGTTTTCCGCCGTTCAGAGTTCCTTCCGGAGATAGCCAAGGAATTTGCAGAAATCGATGCAGATATCTTTTGGGCGCAGCTAGGGGTGGAAAATGAAGAAGCATATAATTTTTTGAAAGAAAAAGGATATACTGTCATCATGAATCGATGTATAAAAGTCGAACACGCCCTTACTAAGTAAAATGAAGAGCGGAACTTCCGCTCTTTTTTTAAGGTATCGCTGTCTCTCTTTGGGAAGAACTAAAAGGCGGCCATAGCAGGCATTGAGCGGTCGGGCAAATTTAGGCCGTTAAAGCTTAATTTGATTAAAATAATAAAAGTATATTTGCCAAATGAAAATTTACCGCTACAATTAGAATGGTAGCTATGATACGTTTTGTTCCACACAAATGTGCTAACGCTAATAAAAAGGACAAAAAAACAGAACACTTGTTCTTTGTTCGTGAAAGTATTATACTTGTTATAATGATATTAACGTATTAATGGATTTGTTAAGATAGTGAGTCATTTCATTGCAGTATGATTTGGCCCGGAAATTGTGTTTAGTAAGGAAAGGGGAATTTCTGTGGCAAAGAAAGTAAAAACAATCGAGTACAATGATGATGCAATTCAGGTACTGGAAGGACTCGAAGCGGTCAGAAAACGTCCCGGTATGTATATCGGCAGTACTGATGCACGCGGACTTCATCATTTAGTGTATGAGATTGTAGATAACTCCGTAGATGAGGCTTTAGCTGGATATGGAGACCAAATTAGTGTGAAAATACATAAAGATAACAGTGTAAGTGTGTCCGATAAAGGGCGTGGAATGCCTATTGGCATGCATAAATTAGGTAAACCGACACCTGAAGTAATTTTGACGATTCTTCATGCTGGAGGTAAATTTGGACAAGGCGGATATAAAACGAGTGGAGGCCTCCATGGAGTCGGTGCTTCGGTCGTTAACGCGTTGTCTGAATGGCTTGTCGTGACAATCAAAAGGGACGGGTTCATTTACGAACAACGTTTTATCAATGGCGGAAAGCCAGAAACCACATTGGAGAAAATCGGTAAAACCAATCAAGCCGGGACCAAAATCCACTTCAAGCCCGATCCTAAAATATTTTCAGTGACGACTTTTAATTATGAGATCCTATGTGAGCGTCTTCGAGAATCAGCTTTTCTTTTAAAAGGAATGAAGATAGAATTGACGGATGAGCGTAACGACCATAATGAAATTTTTCACTATGAAAATGGCATTGAAGCGTTTGTCGATTATTTAAATGAAGAGAAAGAGACACTTCATAGTGTAGTCAGCTTAGAAGGGGAACAAAATGGGATAGAAGTCGAACTCGCCTTTCAATTCAACGATGGTTATTCAGAAAATATTTTAAGCTTTGTGAATAACGTTCGTACAAAAGACGGAGGCACCCATGAGATTGGTGCCAAAACGGCCATGACACGGGCATTTAATGATTATGCCAGAAAAATGGGGCTATTAAAGGAAAAAGATAAAAACCTCGAAGGTACCGATATACGTGAAGGCTTGTCTTCAATCATTTCAGTGCGCATCCCTGAAGAACTTCTTCAATTCGAAGGACAAACCAAGAGCAAACTTGGAACCAGCGAAGCCCGTTCTGCAGTCGATTCCATCGTATCAGAGCACCTAGCCTACTTTTTTGAAGAAGATCCAACCACGAGTACCCTATTGGTTAAAAAAGCGATTAAAGCGTTCCAGGCAAGGGAAGCGGCACGCAAAGCCCGAGAAGATGCAAGAAGCGGGAAGAAACGGAAAAAATCCGATGCCATCCTTTCTGGGAAATTAACACCAGCTCAATCGAAAAATCCCGAACGAAATGAATTGTATCTTGTAGAAGGTGACTCTGCTGGGGGATCCGCTAAACAGGGGCGGGATCGCCGTTTCCAAGCAGTTCTTCCATTGCGGGGTAAAGTTATCAATACGGAAAAGGCAAAACTGGCGGATATTTTTAAAAACGAGGAAATAAATACGATTATCCATGCAATCGGCGGAGGTGTCGGAGCGGAGTTCAATACGCCGGATACTAACTATGATAAAGTGATCATCATGACTGATGCCGATACGGATGGAGCCCATATCCAAGTATTGCTGCTGACTTTCTTTTACCGATATATGAAGCCGTTAATAGAGTCAGGAAAGGTTTACATTGCCTTGCCCCCTTTATATAAAGTGAGTAAAGGGACAGGGAAGAAAGAAGTCATTGAATATGCTTGGAGCGACGAGGAACTTCAGGAAGCGATAGACAAGGTGGGGAAAGGCTATATGATTCAGCGCTATAAAGGGCTGGGTGAGATGAATGCCGATCAATTATGGGATACCACCATGAACCCGGAAACAAGGACATTGATACGTGTGAAGATCGATGATGGAGCACGTGCAGAAAGACGTGTGACAACTTTGATGGGAGATAAGGTTGAACCGCGTCGTAAGTGGATTGAAGCCAATGTCGCTTTTGGTCTCGAAGAGGAATCGAATATTTTAGATAATGAAAATATGTCGATTGAAGAGGAGGTCATTGACGATGGTATTTGAAGAAACGTTTCGGGATTTGCCGCTTGAAGAGGTAATTGGTGACCGCTTCGGCCGTTATAGTAAATATATTATTCAAGATCGGGCACTTCCAGATGCAAGGGACGGCTTAAAACCGGTTCAGCGCAGGATATTGTATGCGATGCATGTCGAAGGAAATACTCAGGAAAAAGGCTTTAGGAAATCCGCAAAAACGGTCGGTAATGTAATCGGTAATTATCACCCTCACGGAGATTCATCCGTTTATGAGGCAATGGTTAGGATGAGCCAAGACTGGAAGCTGCGGAAGGTCATGGTCCAAATGCACGGAAACAATGGTAGCATTGATGGTGATCCGCCTGCTGCGATGCGGTATACGGAAGCAAGGCTTTCATCGATTGCCTCCGAGATGCTGCGGGATATTGAAAAAAGGACGGTCGATTTTGTACCGAACTTTGATGATACTTCAGAAGAGCCCATTGTATTGCCTGCAATGTTCCCTAACCTGCTTGTAAACGGCTCTACGGGAATTTCAGCCGGCTATGCCACTGAAATCCCGCCGCATCAACTAGGTGAAGTCATTGACGCTGCCATTATGCGAATCGATAAGCCGGAAGCGACAGTCGCTGATTTAATGACTGTCATTAAAGGGCCGGATTTTCCTACTGGCGGTATCATCCAAGGTATTGAAGGCATTCGTAAGGCCTATGAAACAGGTAAAGGGAAAATAATCATTCGCGGGTTGGCGGAAGTGGAAACGATTCGGGGCGGCAAACAGCAAATCGTCATCACTGAAATCCCATATGAAGTCAATAAAGCAAACCTTGTTAAGAAAATGGATGAATTCCGTCTAGACCGGAAAGTGGAAGGTATCGCTGAAGTAAGGGATGAGACCGACCGTACAGGACTGCGCATTGTCATCGAACTGAAAAAAGAAGCAGATGCAAATGGAGTCCTGCATTATTTATACAAAAATTCCGATCTTCAGATTGCATACAATTTCAATATGGTTGCGATTTATAAAAAACGGCCAACATTGATGAGCCTGCCTAAAATGCTCGATGCTTATATCGAACACCGTAAAGAGGTAATCGTGAACCGTTCGCGTTATGAGCTGCAAAAGGCACATGACAGGGCACATATCGTCGATGGGTTAGTGAAAGCTTTATCTATATTAGATGAAGTCATCGCTGTCATCCGGGCATCTAAAGACAAACGGAACGCTAAAGATAACCTCATAGCTAAATTCGCTTTCACAGAAGCGCAAGCTGAAGCCATTGTCTCCTTGCAGTTATATAGGCTGACAAATACGGATATTACAGCACTTGAAGCAGAGGCAGCGGAATTGAAGAACAAAATTGAGGAATTGACAAAGATTCTTGGCAGTGAAAAAGTTCTTCTTCAAGTAATTAAAAAAGAACTTCGATTCATTAAAAAGGGCTTTGATGACGGACGGCGTTCTAAAATCGAAAAAGAAATTGAAGAAATCAAAATAAATCTTGAAGTCTTGATTGCGAGTGAAGACGTGATGGTTACCGTGACGAAAGAAGGCTATGTCAAACGGACATCGTTACGATCTTATGCAGCATCAGGAGGTCTTGATTTTGGCATGAAGGATTCCGATCGCCTACTCCAGAGGCTGGAGATGAATACAACAGATGTCCTGTTGCTGTTCACATCCAAAGGGAACTACCTCTATTGTCCAGTCCATCAGCTTCCTGATATTCGCTGGAAGGAAACCGGTCAGCATATCGCGAACATCATTCCGATTGACAGGGAAGAACAAATCATAAAAGCGATTCCAATCAAAGATTTTACCATGCCGGAATTCTTAGTGTTCATCACGAAAAATGGTATGGTGAAAAAGACAGAATTGGCTTCCTATAAAGCCCAGCGTCATTCAAAACCGCTGGTTGGTGTCAATTTAAAAGGTGATGATGAACTGGTCGATGTCCATCATACCGATGGACAGGCTGACCTTTTCCTAGTCACTCATAACGGCTATGGTTTATGGTTTGATGAAGAAGAAGTAAGTGTTGTCGGTGTCCGGGCAGCAGGAGTCAAAGGGATTAATTTAAAAGAAGATGACTATGTCATTGGCGGAAAGGTTTTGGCCAAGGATAGTAAAGAATCGATCTTTATCGTTACACAGCGCGGGGCCATAAAGAAAATGAAATTAACCGAGTTTGAAAAAACGAGCCGGGCAAAACGCGGTGTCGTGGTCTTGAGGGAATTGAAATCGAATCCTCATAGGGTCATTGGTTTCGATATCATTAACAAAACCGACAGTCTATTCATTCTTTCCGAAAAGGGAACCATTGAAACGGTTCATGCCGCTTCATTAAAAAATCATGATCGATATACGAATGGATCATTTATTTTTGATGAAACGGTTAGTGGAAAAGCGAAAGAATTATGGAAAATATCATTGGAAGATGACACCGCCATAGAGCAGTGAATCATTTTTTAAAACGGGATGCTGACCTTGATCAGCATCCCGTTTTATTTTACCGAAAATGATCAGTTATATCGACATGCCAGCACTATAGTTTGAGTCCTTTTATGAAAGCAATGACTCAATTCAATAATGACTTATTGAGTCAAATTTAAATCCTATAATTATAAACCTAATATTATTAAGAGCGCAGCAAATAATTCAATTTTGAATTTTACCATTAATTGAATCAACGTTTCAAAACGATTTATTTTTGGCACACTCCTTGCATATTGTTAGTATGACTTCTTTATTTTTGAATGAAGAAAGGGGAGGACCAATGGATAGACCTTGGATAAAGCATATCCCGTCCGGAAATCCAATAGAGATTGATATTCCTGAAATTTCATTGACAGAACTATTTTTTCAATCGGTCGAACAGTATTCGGAAAATACAGCGGTAACGTTCATGGAGGAAAGGTATACATATTCAGAGTTGGGGATGTTAGTGAAAAAATGTGCCCGCTTGCTTGCTGATGAAGGGATTGGAAAGGGAGAACGTGTGGCTCTTATGCTACCTAATTGTCCCCAATATCCAATTGGTTTTTTTGGAACTCTTTTGAATGGAGCCATTGTTGTCCAAATCAATCCAATGTATAAGGAGAACGAATTAATACATGTCTTGAAAGATTCAGGTGCAAAGCACATCATTGTGCTCGACGATTTATTGTCAATAGTTGAAGCCGTCATAGCTGAAACCGATGTTGAAAAGGTGTTGAGCGTGTCGCTGGAAAAGGGCAAATGTGAAATGACAAAAAAGCTGCTATCTGTAACAGAGGCGGATTTCACTGTGGAGATTGAACCTGCTAGAGATGTCGCCGTCCTCCAATATACAGGAGGAACGACAGGGCGTTCTAAGGGCGCGATGCTTACCCATCGTAATATCGTAGCCAATACGCTGCAAAGTGCAGCCACTTCAAGAATCAATACTCAAAAGGGGAAGGAAAGGGTACTAGGTGTTTCCCCATTATTTCATGTTTATGGCATGACTTCAGGGATGAACTTGACGTTTTATAATGGCGGGGAATTAATTCTTGTATCCCGATTTCAGGTAACGGAGATCGTCGAAATTATCAATAATCTTAAACCGACTATTTTTCCAGGGGTACCGACGATGTATATTGCTTTATTACAATATTACCAGTCCCAACCATTTGATTTGCATACATTGACATCTTGCGTTTCGGGTTCGTCACCATTGCCATTGAATGTATTGTCAAGGTTTAACGAACTTAGTGGAACAAAGATTGCAGAGGGCTATGGACTGTCCGAGGCGTCACCAGTCACGCACCGGAATCCAGTCAGCGGCCTGCAAAAACCCGGAAGTATTGGGATTCCGATACAAAATACGGATGCCGCCATAATTGACAATATTACAGGAGAGCCTGCACTTTTGGTTGATACACCAGGTGAATTGGTCATAAAGGGTCCACAGGTAATGAAAGGGTATTGGGGCATGCCTGAAGAGACTAGGCAGACGATTCAAAACGGATGGCTGCATACCGGTGATATTGCCAAGATGGATGAAGATGGCTTCTTTTACATTGTGGGACGGAAGAAAGAGATGATCATCGCAGGCGGATTCAATATTTATCCAATTGAAATTGAAGATATACTATACAGCCATCCTAAGGTTCTGGAAGCTGCCGTCTTTGGCGTTCCCGATCAATATCGGGGTGAAACGGTACATGCAGCGGTAGTTCTTAAACCAAGTGAAAGGATAACTGAAACCGAATTGAAGGATTATTGCCGAAAGCAGCTAGCTGCCTTTAAAGTCCCAAAAGCAATCACATTTGAAAGTGAACTTCCGAAGACGGCGGTCGGTAAAATCTTGAAACGCAAACTTCAAGAAAAACATATCGCTCATTCGGATAAGATATGAAAGCGCTAACAACCAATTCGGAGATAAAGGGGAATGCAAATGGACTTTCGCTTAGATGAAGACATCCTGCTATTAAAAGAAAATATACGCCAGTTTATCGAAGAACAAATCGATCCATTTTCCATGCAGATAGAGGATGAAGATCATATCCCGGAATCCATCATAAATTTATCGAAGGAAATCGGGCTATTTGGACTTAGTATCCCGGAAAAGTATGGCGGACTCGGAATCGGGATGGTGGGAAAATGTGCTTTATATGAGGAAATCGGCAAAACACATAATGGATATACCACTCTGATTGGGGCTCACACCGGTATAGGGACGGTAGGGATAGTTGAAATGGGCAATGAAATGCAAAAGGAAAAGTATCTGCCAGATATGGCAAGCGGTAATAGAATTGGCGCTTTTGCTTTAACTGAGCCTGCAGCGGGTTCCCATGCTACGAATCTCAAGATGACGGCTGTCAAAAATGGCGATAAATATATTCTAAATGGGACCAAGCATTATATAACGAATGCAGATGTAGCCGATATTTTTACAGTTATGGCCGTTACGGACAAAGATAAAGGTGCGAAAGGAATCTCTTCATTCATAGTAGAAAAAGATTTTCCTGGTTTTAGAGTTGGTAGCCTGGAAAGGAAGATGGGTCTTCGAGGCTCACATTCGGCCGAATTGTTTTTTGAAGATTGCGAGGTTCCTGCTGAAAATGTACTGGGGGACATCGGCCAAGGGTATGTAAATGCATTGAAGATCCTTGCAAATGGCCGGGCAGGCCTTGCTGCCCGTAATTTGGGGTCCTGTCAATACCTGCTCGATCTATCTACCAAATATGCCACAGAACGTGAACAATTCAATGTCCCGATCATTGATCATCAAGCCGTATCCCATATGATTGCCGAGATGGCAATGGAAATAGAAGCACTTCGCTCATTCACATACCGTGTTGCATGGATGGTCGATCAGAAAGAAAAAATCATTAAAGAAGCGGCAATGCTTAAGTTGTATGGTTCAGAAGTATATAATCGTGTCGCTGATAAGTCCGTTCAGATTCATGGCGGGATGGGATACATGAAGGATTATCCAGTTGAACGTTTCTATCGGGATGCCCGAATCACTAGAATATATGAAGGCACGTCCGAAATCCAAAAGAATATCATTACCGGACAATTAAAGAGAAAATATCAAAACTAGTCTAATTGGAAAGCGGAGGGGTTAAAATGGATTTACGACTATCAGATGAACAAAAAATGGTACAAAAAACAATACGCAAGTTCGTGGAAAATGAATTGATTCCATTGGAAAATGAAGTGCTTCGCAACGAAATGGCTGGAAAACCCAGTTTGCCAGAGGGGACATTGAAAGATTTACAGGAAAAAGCAAAAAAAGCTGGGTTTTGGGGCATCAATACCCCGGAGGAATTTGGCGGGGCTGACTTAGGGCAGCTCATGATGGCAATTGTCTTGATGGAAGTATCAAAAACGTTTGTACCATTCAGTTTTGGAGGTTCGGCTGATAACATACTTTATTATGCAAATGAAGAACAGAAACAGAAATATCTGATCCCTACGATTAATGGTGAGAAAAAGTCCTGTTTTGCCATGACGGAGCCGGGAGCTGGGTCCGATACGAGAAATATTAAAATGACGGCGGTAAAAGAAGGGAACGAATGGGTGCTGAACGGTGAAAAAACTTTCATTACCGGAGGAAATGATGCCGATTTCGTCATGGTCATTGCTGTAACAGACAAAGAACGTCATCAAGCAACCGGAACGGAAGGGGTAACCTGTTTCATTGTAGACCGTGATATGGGCTGGAGATCAGAGTATATCAATACGATGGGAGAATGGGGACCGGCCGGTTTAGTTTTTGATAATGTCAGGGTACCCGAAGAAAACATCTTAGGGGAAGAGCATGGCGGTTATAAACTAGGCTTGGAATGGATTGGGTTTGCAAGATGGATCGTGGGCGCACGCGCTGTCGGTTCTGCAGAAAGATTGCTGCAAATGGCTATAGAATACGCTAAAGAACGAGTCACGTTCGGTAAACCGATAGCTGAGCGCCAGGCCATTCAATGGCAGATAGCTGATTCCGCTGTAGAGATTGAAGCTGCAAGATGGCTTGTATTGAATGCGGCTTTTACACTTGATAATGGAGAAGACAACCGCCATTTAGCTTCAATGGCTAAACTCTATGGAGCCAATATGGGGAATCGCGTCGTGGATCGAGTATTGCAGATACATGGTGGCATGGGCTATACGAAGGAGCTTCCCATCGAACGTTGGTACCGCGAGGCCAGGCTTTGGAGGATTTATGATGGTACGGATGAAATACAGCGTATGATCATTTCCCGAAATTTGATCAAGGGCCATGTTAAATTAGGACAATTCTTATAATAGATTAGGAGGAAACGATTATGACAGGGAGATTTTCAGGGAAAACGGCTTTAGTTACAGGTGGAAGCAGAGGGATTGGCCGGGCGATCGTCGAACTATTTGCCAGTGAAGGCGCAAACGTAGCGATTATCGATATCAATGAAGAGGTTTTGACAGCAACAGGAAATGAATTAAGGGATAAGGGTTATACCATTTTTACTAAAGTGGCCAACGTGGTCAATTCGGAAGAGGTGGAAGCATCGATAAAAGAAATTGCCGACACATTCGGATCGCTTGATATTCTCGTGAATAATGCTGGGGTCATCCGGGATAATCTACTTTTTAAAATGACCGATTCAGATTGGCAGACGGTAATGGATGTGCACTTAAAAGGTACTTTCAATGCGGTGCGTGCCGCCCAGAAACATATGGTTGCAAATAAATACGGAAGAATCATCAATATTTCATCCACTTCGGCCCTCGGGAACCGCGGGCAGGCTAATTATTCAGCCGCTAAAGCCGGGCTACAGGGGTTAACAAAAACACTGGCGATTGAACTTGGAAAATATGGGATAACGGCTAATTCGGTCGCACCAGGTTTTATCGAAACCGAAATGACGAAAGAAACAGCTAGGCGGGTGGGAGTGAGTTTTGAACAATTCGTCCAGGATAGGGCAAACAGTATTCCGGTTGCCAGAAGCGGTTTGCCAAGTGATATTGCTCATGCTGTTGCATTCTTTGCCGATGAGGCATCCTCATTCATTAGCGGGCAGGTTTTATATGTTGCGGGCGGTCCAAAAAATTAAGGGAAAAGGCGGGATGTTATGTTCAACGAAAGTATTGGAAAACGATCCAACCCCGTTAAAAATATAGTTGAACGGGGAGCCGTTAAAAAATTCGCATTATCGATTGGTGATCCCCACCCGATTTTCATTGATGAAGAAACAGGCAGGCAATCAAGGTACGGAACGAATATCGCTCCACCAACTTTCCCAAGGGTCTTTGATTTCGGGAAGATTGAAAGCTTAAATCTCCCGAATAAAGGCTTGATTCACGGTGAGCAGATATATCGCTATAACAGGCCACTGAAAGTAGGGGAAGAAATCACCTGTTATACGGAAGTGAAAGACTACTACGAGAAAAAAGGGAAACAAGGGGAAATGGGATTTCTAGCCTTTAAAAATTATGGTACGGATGCAAATGGGGAAATTGTCTTCACTGCTGAACAGCTTGTCATTTTAAATGAAACGATCAGAAGGATGGTGATGAGTAAGTGACGACATTAACCGAACTTCATATTGGTGACTCGTTACATTCAATCGAACTTGCACCTGTAACGCGACTGGACCTCATTAAATATGCCGGCGCATCAGGTGATTTCAATCCCATTCATACGATTGATGAGGAAGCAAAAAATGCTAGTCTTCCAGGTATCATCGCACATGGTATGTGGACGATGGGAAACCTCGCAAAGCTTTTCAGTAATCTTTATGAAATTGGGTTTATCGAAGAATACAAGATTCGTTTCAAAGGCATGGTTTTCTTAAATGATGTCATAACTCTTCAAGCGGATCTTAAAGAAAAAAATGGGAATAGATATTTTTTTAACGTAGCGGCCACTAACCAGTCAGGTAAGGAAGCGATCAGTGGAGAGGTTATTTTTAAGACTTACTGAGGGAAAGTAGTGATGAAAATTATTTCATCACTACTTTTTTTGGGAGCGAAATTCGACAATTTTAAAGGAGTTTCGAAAATTATCCAGAATTGTACTTAAAAAGAATTCTTTTTGCGGCGGTGAATAGTAATGAATCAAGTGAAACAGGATTCTCAGATTAATTTACTCAAAGAGTGGACCTTTCCTGCACTGGTCGTGGATTCTGCAAATCGGATAAAGGATTGGGGAAACTATTTTAATCAATTGTTAAGTCAGGATGGTAATAATACACTAACCGAAAAATTCGATGAGTGGCAATTTCTAGATAATAAAAGGCTTGCAGCTGCAAGGCTGCATGATAAACGGTATTTATTTTTATTAATGAAACAAATGGATGCTGACAATACTCTTTATATAGGCAGTGAAACAGAATTTTTGGACGATTTGTTGATTGATGCTCATGAAACGGATAAATTGAATCGCGCACTGGATGCAATAATCGAAAATTCCTATGATGGAATATACATCACCGATCAAGATGGAATCACACTTTATACCAATTCGGCAATTGAACGGATCACTGGCATACCAAAAGAGTATTATATAGGCAAATCGGTGGACCAATTGATTAAACGCGGCATACTGAATGCGTCGGTGACTCATAAGGTAGTGAAGCTGAGGCGAACGGTATCAGTCGTACAGGATAATTTTGCGGGAAAGGAAACATTGATTACAGGAAGTCCCGTTTTTAATGAAGAAGGCGAAATAGAGCAAGTCGTTACGAATATAAGGGATTTATCTGATTTAAATGAACTGATGCATGAGTTGACGAAAGTTAATGAACTGAATAATCAATATAAGCAGGAAATTGAGAAACTGCGGAAGATAACAAGCAAAGATGGAGTCGTATTTGTCAGTGATAAAATGAAAATGATTTATGAGATAGCAGAAAGAATATCGGACATTGATGCGACAGTACTCATTCTGGGAGAAACGGGTGTTGGAAAGGATGTCCTTGCCCGCAATATTTATAATCGGAGCATCCGATCTAAAAAAGGAGACTTCATCAAAATAAATTGTGGGGCAATTCCCGCTGATTTATTGGAATCCGAGCTCTTTGGATATGAAGGAGGGGCATTTACCGGAGCCAATCAAAAAGGAAAACCAGGGATGTTTGAGCTGGCAGAGAGTGGGATCTTATTCCTGGATGAAGTCGGTGAGCTTCCCCTTCAACTTCAAGTGAAGCTGCTTCGGGCTCTTCAGGAAAGGGAGATTCAAAGAATCGGAGGTACAAAACCAAAGAAAATCGATGTTCGCATAATAGCAGCCACGAACCGAAATCTATCGGAAATGGTCAAATCTGGTGATTTTCGTGAAGACCTCTTTTATAGGCTGAATGTCATTCCGATTACGATTCCTCCTCTAAGGGAAAGAAGAGAGGACATCTTGGCATTGATTGACTTGTTTTTAACAAAAGCAAACGAACAATATAAATTCTCAAAAGAGATAGATTCGCGGTTGAAGGAATATTTTTATCAACATGATTGGCCAGGAAATGTCCGTGAATTGATTAATATAGTGGAAAGGCTCGTCGTGCTGACGGATAATCAAATATTATCTATTAACGACCTTCCGGAAGAATATCAGCCGGAAAATCGGAATCAGCCGAACCTCAATGCTACCTTAACTTTAAAGCAAGCGGTGGAAAGAGCTGAAAAGGAAATCTTGGCGAAAGCTGCTCAAACCTACCAAACTACATATGAAATTGCAGAAGCCCTTGATTCCAGTCAGGCAACAATTGTGAGGAAACTTAAAAAATATCGATTAAAGGTCATTGGAAAAGAGTAGGTAAGTATGAACAGCACCTCCATTGGTGGACTTTATCCACCAATGGAGGTGCTATTTTTTTGACTAAAGTTCCTAATGATATTTACGAGTTTTTTTGGGGGATAGCTTTATTACCTAATTTTTAATGTGTTTTTAGTGAATTATTGGTTTTGAGGTTGTTTATTTGTGCATTTTAACCAGTAATTTCGTGAAATGATTTAGGTTGTGAAAGGTATTTTTGAATCCTTTTCATGTTATGTCTTCATTTAATTCTTTTATTGATTCAGAAATGATTTTTTCAGTCAATAGTGAATGAAGGACATCCCGTATGGAACCGATACTTTTGATTTTTTACAATTCAATAATGAATTCACAGACTGGTGAATGTCTTATTGACGGTGATTTAATGTTTGGCACGGCACTTGCATTTATTAACAGGAAATTAATCTACGTATTAGTCCTTTAGAGGTGTGGAAGGGGTGAACGATCCATACGATATCATCGGGCAACCGTTATTAATGAGAAAGTGGAATCATTAGGCATGAAGAATGAGGAGTTACAACGTTAGGTGCATGTTTTGAAATAAGGGTCATAAGAAATGAAAGCGCTAACAACCGATCAGGTGCTTTTTTTCCGCTACATTTAAGCTATATCTGTGGCGGGGAAAAAAGGGACATAAAACAAACAGTTCCTATTTAATTGATCGACTGAATTACTTTCCCTTCCGGATAGGTTGAGCATGTGGGGAAATAAGTAAAAGAGTGTTTCTTTGCATTTTCAAATATGGACAGGATTATGAGTCAGGGAATGAACAGTAAAGTGAAATTCAATAATTACCAAGGAGGGGTTAAATGGAAATTTTGATCCAGCAGCTTTTTAATGGTTTGACGATTGGCAGCGTATATAGTCTTGTTGCACTGGGATTGACGCTAGTATATGGAATTTTGCATATCCCGAACTTCGCCCACGGTGCCCTATATATGTTGGGGGGATATATCACGTTGTCAATGATGACATTATATGGGGTCAATTACTGGATTGCCATGTTCGTATCCATTATCGTCGTTGGTTCGTTGGGAGTCCTTTTGGAACGTTTCGTGTTCCGCCTGTTAAGGCAGGCACCTCCATTGCACGATAAGATTGCAGCAATCGGCATTCTCCTTTTTCTTGAAGCTTTTGCCCAATTTGTCTGGGGTGCCGACTTCCATACTATGACTTCTCCATACAGTCAAGTCGTCAATATCCTGGGACTGACCTTCACACTTCAGCGATTATTGATCATCGTGTCAGCTATCGCAGTGATGGTTTTACTTTACCTTTTCCTAAAGAAAACTTATACCGGTTCGACGATAATTGCAATGTCCCAAAGCCGTGAAGGGGCGTCATTAGTGGGAATCAACATTAATAAGGTCGCGATGCTTACCTTCATGATATCGGGTGGATTAGCAGCCATCGCTTCATCCCTTGCATCACCGATTAACCTTGTTTTTCCCGGCATGGGTCATTTAGTCATCCTAAAAGCCTTCGTCATTATCATATTGGGTGGGATGGGGAGCATCCCGGGGGCGATCGTCGGCGGATATATCCTAGGTTTCAGTGAAAGCCTGGGTGCAACTTATATTTCAAATGACTATAAAGACATCATCGCATTCATACTTTTAGTCATCATATTAACGGTGAAACCAACAGGCCTTTTTGCAAAGGGGGAGAGGTAGTGTGAAGATATTAACGAAAAGAAATGGGATTATCGCTCTTATCATCTTTGCTTTTTCATTCCCCTTTATTGCGCAAAACGACTATTATCTCCATATGCTGACACTTTCGTTCATCTGGGCGATAGCTGTTTATGGTATCAATTTATTATCAGGTTATACTGGATATCTCTCGCTTGCACATGCTGGGTTTTTTGCGATTGGAGCATATTCTCTAGGCCTGCTGACGGTAAAAGCGGGAATGAACTTTTGGCTGGCGCTTGTATGTGCATGTTTAATCACATGTGCACTGGGGTTTTTAATCGGTTTGATCGCGCTGAGGACAAAGGAACACTTTTTCGCGATTTATACCCTATGTGTGGGTTACATCATATATCTGGTCATCGATAAATGGGAGGGACTTACAGAGGGGGTTAGGGGATTGATCGGGATCCCTGCTCCTGGGAATATAGGGCCGATCACATTCGATACTGCAGCATCCCAATATTATCTAGTTCTCATTTTCATGCTTGCAGTGATTTTAATCGTTTATCGGATTATACGCTCGTTGACCGGCAGAACGTATATGGCCATCAGGAACAGCGAGGACCTTGCACAAACGATTGGTATATCCACAATGAAGAATAAGTTAACCGCATTTGTCCTATCCACATTCTTTGCAGGTTTGGCAGGTGCCTTGTACGCTTCGTTCATTCGTTTCATTGGACCTGATATCGGATCAACGGCCATAATGTTCGATCTTTTGATGTATTTATTGGTTGGTGGAATCGGGACACTTTCAGGTCCATTGGTAGGAACATTATTGTTAGTAATCCTTTCGCAGAATCTGCAATTCCTTCAAGAATATCGAATGTTGATATTCGGACCATTGCTTACGGTGATCATTATCTTTTATCCGCGCGGAATAGCAGGAGCCTTCTTTGATAGGCAAAGAAAGCGAAAAGATAATACGCTGTCCGGGGTAAGGGGCGAATTGCACATAAAAGCTGAGGAGGGATGAATTTGCTAATCGAAACTAAGAATTTGACAAAGCGGTTCGGAGGACTGGCGGCCGTGAATAATGTTGATTTTTCAATGGAAAAAGGTAGAATCAATGCAATAATCGGACCAAATGGTGCAGGAAAATCCACTTTTTTTAACTTGATCAGTGGCTTTCATCGTCCAACTTCCGGGACAGTCCTTTTTAAAGGGATTGATATCACCAAACTTCCTGCCAATGAAATAGCAGGGCTCGGAATTTCAAGAACCTTTCAAACGACAAGCCTTTTCGATCAATCGACCGTGTTGGATAATGTCATTGTCGGTCATAGACTGCGAACAAAATCCAATTTAGTTGATGCCATTCTAAGAACAAAACGTTTAAAACGGGAGGAAGCGGCTTGCAGGGATAAGGCTATGGAGGTGCTTGAAATTGTCGGATTGACGGAATCGGCTGACAGAATAGTCTCGAGCATCTCGCAGGAGGAAAAGAAACGGACAGCTATTGCCCTTGCCCTTGCGACGGAACCGGAAATCATTTTTCTTGATGAACCTGCTGCGGGAATCAACCCGGATGAAACGGAGGGCTTGACGGAACTTATTAAAAATTTGAATCGATCAGGACTGACCATTTGTTTAATTGAGCACAAAATGCATATGATCATGAACTTGGCCGATCACATCATGGTCCTTAATTACGGTGAAAAAATTGCCGAGGGCACACCTAAGGAAATCCGCCGAAATGAAGCGGTTATTAAAGCCTATTTGGGAGGTAGTGCCAGTGCTTAAGTTAACAGATGTCGCCGTGAATTATGGGAGCTTCACTGCGATAAAACAGGTGAATATCGAAGTTGCCGAGGGAGAGATCGTTGTTTTGTTAGGAGCAAATGGGGCAGGAAAAAGCACGACTTTTCGTTCCATAAGCGGAATCAGTAAGCTGTCCAAGGGGGAAATTCATTTTCTGGGCATGCCCATAGGGGGCCGTGCCCCGGATAAGAATGTTCGGGAGGGGATAGTTCAGTGTGCCGAAGGACGTAAACTGTTTCCGCAGATGACCGTACAGGAAAATCTGAGGATGGGTGCCTATGTGCATCGAAAGAAAAAAGCGGAGATCAAGGATTCTCTGGAATACGTCTATCATTTATTCCCGATTTTAAAAGAAAAGCATCATGATGAAGCGGGAAGCCTGAGCGGGGGCCAACAGCAAATGCTGGCAATTGGAAGGGCTTTGATGTCGAAACCGAAATTGTTGATGCTTGATGAGCCATCGGTGGGACTCGCTCCACTCATAGTCGAACAAATGTTTCAAGTCATTGAAGAAATAAACCGCGAAGGAATCACGATCTTGCTTGCTGAACAAAACGCGAATGCTGCCCTCAGCATTGCGGATAAAGGATATGTTTTTGAAAATGGGGAAATTGTCGTCCAAGGGACAGCAAGTGAGTTATTAGCCAATGATGAAGTAAGGAAAGCGTATATTGGGGCCTGAAAAATTGAATGGGGGATTTTTATGAAGAAACTGAAAGTATTATTTGTCTTTCTCCTGCTAACCATCACTGTTTTGACCGGGTGCAATAAAGGGGATAGCCCTGTGTCCAGCAGTGGCAGTAAAGGAAAAGGTGAAAATGTCGTTAACATCGGTTTTAGCGGTCCTTTAAGCGGGGCAGCAGCGTTATATGGGAAACGAACATTGAATGGTGTTGAAATGGCCGTCAATGAAATTAATGATGCTGGCGGGTTTGAAGTAGATGGTAAGAAATACACGCTGAATTTAGTATCGTTGGACGATAAATACTTACCTAATGAAACAGGGTCGAATGCTAAACGTTTAATTCAGGAATATGATACGCCGATCATTTTCACGCCTCATAGCGGAGGTGTGCTGGCACTTCAGGTTTTTAATGAACAAGAGGAATTCATCATTGGTGCATATACGAGTGAACCGGCAGTGACCGAGAGCGGAAATTCATTAACTGTTCGAATTCCACCGAATTACGAGGGGTACATCGAACCTTTTACAACATATGCAATGGAACATTTCGGCAAGAAGATTGCCGCTTTGCCAACATCTTCGCAATACGGTAAAGATTGGACGGAAGCCGTGCTCCCACATTGGGAAAAGCAAGGCGGAAAAGTCGTTTATAATTCCTCGATTGATTTCGCCAAAGAAACCGATTTCTTTACGATTGTCACAAATGCCTTGAAAAAAGATCCTGATGTGCTATTTATCGGTGGAGCTTCGGAACCTACGGCAAAAGTGGCGAAGCAAGCTCGGGAGCTGGGATTTAAAGGCGGTTTCATCATCATGGATCAAGCAAAGCTGGATCAAATGAAGCCGATTGCAGGTTCATATGAAACATTGGAAGGCTCGATTGGCGTTCTGCCACTGATGGACTCAGATGAAGAAGCAGTGCCTGCTTTCGTCGAGAAATATCAAAAGAATTATAAAGAAGATCCAAGCTCCGAAGTTGGTTTGAATTATATCGCCATGTATGCTTTTGTGGAAGCGATGAAATCTGCAGGCAGCGTTGATGATGCCAAGGCCATCCGTAAACATATGCAAGACGGACTTTTAAATATAGGGCCAGATCAAAAAATATATGATATTCCTACGATCGATGAAAATGGAGGATTTGCATCAACTATTGTGGTCGGTGCAGTAGAGAACGGGAAAGTAGTCCCTATCCGTTAACTGGTAAAGGGATCGGGGCAGTTGTAGTATACTAGTTTAGAATTTTGTTATATTATTTGTGCGTGTATCGTTCCTAATCATAGGTGACGGTACACGTTTTTTATTGTTGAAAAAAATCCTGGGGGCAAAATTCTCAAAAATATCTTGTATCTAAGTAATGAAAACGCTAACATTGAATATAATATGAAATATAATTTCATTATTTTCTATTAAAAAATGAAATTATATTTAAGTGATTGTTTATAGGAGGATTTAATTGTCTATGGAAGAACATTTGCGTTCATTAACGACTGAATTACGTAACGAAAAGACGCTGAATATCGACAGTGTAAATACGATGGAAATCATTTCTGCAATCAATAAAGAAGATTTTAAAGTGGCAGCAGCGGTTCAGGAGGTTTTGCCAGAGGTTGAAACGGTAGTTGAATGGGCTTGCGAATCGTTAAAAAAAGGAGGGAGACTCATATACATCGGGGCAGGCACGAGCGGAAGACTCGGTGTGCTGGATGCCGTGGAATGTCCCCCGACTTTCAGCACACCACCTGATAGGGTGCTGGGAATAATCGCAGGAGGGGAAAAGGCGTTTGTTCGGGCTGTTGAAGGAGCAGAGGATAAGGAAGAGTTTGGGGAATGTGATCTGATTGACGTCGCTCTTACAGCAAATGATACGGTTATTGGCATCGCGGCAAGCGGCCGCACACCTTATGTGAGGGGCGCTTTACGCTATGCAAAAAAAGTTGGGGCTAAAGCGGTGGCTTTATCATGCAATAAGAACGCGAGCATCACGAAAGAAGCTGATATAGGGATTGAAGTGGTGGTCGGACCGGAAGTGTTAACAGGATCGACGAGAATGAAAGCGGCAACCGCACATAAAATGGTACTCAATATGATTTCAACTGCAACCATGATTCGGTTGGGAAAAGTCTATGAAAATCTGATGGTTGATGTAAATGTCAGTAATCAAAAACTGAAGGACCGTGCAATAAGCATCATAGAAACTGTAACGAATGCTGACTATGATCAAGCTTTGAATACGCTTGAAAAGGCAGATAATCAAGTTAAACCAGCGATTGTCATGATAAAAACGGCAACAGATTATGAAAAAGCAATGGAGTTACTGGAAAATGCGGATGGGGATGTCAGAAAAGCCATCTCTATCTATGAAGATTAGGAGGGAAGCAATGGCTACAGGAGGATTATCCATCATACAGACGATGTTGAGCAAGTTGCCGCAATCTGAACAAAAACTAGCAGAATATATTCTAAAGAATCCTCATGAAGTTGTGAACAGCACTGTACAGGAATTAAGCACGTCTGCCCAATCAAGCGGGGCTGCAGTTATTAGATTGTGTAAGTCGCTTGGCATAAAAGGATTTCAAGATCTGAAAATAAGGATTGCTGGAGATTTGATGAAGACCGTTGAACAGGGTTACCGGGATATCGAGCCTTCCGAATCACTGTATCGGATTGTGGAGAAAACAACGAGTAATTCAATTCAGACCATCCGGGACACATCTGAAATAATCGATCATGATAATCTAAAACATGCCATAACGCTGATGCTGAATGCAAAAACCGTCCACTTTTGCGGTGTGGGTGCTTCGAATATCGTTGCTGCTGACGCTCAGCAAAAATTACTTCGTATCAATAAAGGAGCGACGGCTTTTACAGATATGCATTTAGTTGCAACCCTGATTGCAAATGCTGATGAGAATGACATCGTTTTTGCCATTTCATTCTCAGGGGAAACACCTGAAGTTGTCAATATATTGAAGCTGGCAAAAGAACGTGGGGTCAAGACAATCGGGCTGACTCATTATGGCCAAACAACGGTATCTTCTTTGTGTGATGCCACATTGTTTACGTCCTATTCGAATGAAGCACCATTTCGAAGTGCAGCGACATCCTCACGATTGGCGCAATTATATATGATTGACATTTTATTTTTGGGGATGGCTTCAGAGCAGTATGAAGAAACTGTCCAATATATTGATAACACCAGGTCTGCCATTAAATCGATGACAGATCGATATAAATGATTAATCCGAGATTTGACAAAGGGGGCTTATGAATGGGTAAGGGGGATAAGTACGCCAGTTTAGCCGAAGAGTTATTGGGGAAATTAGGTGGGGCTTCTAATGTTGCCGATGCTGCACATTGTATGACCAGACTAAGGGTACTGCCAATCGATCGTTCGAAAGTAAAAATGGAAGATATAAAAAATACGGAAGGGGTTTTTGGCGTCATTGAAGAGGAAACGATACAAATCGTCCTCGGGCCAGGCGTGGTGAACAAGGTTCATACAGAATTTGAAAAGCTTCTGGAGGAAGCTTCTGGAGATTTGAACTTAAAAGAAGTGGCCTCGAAGAATAAATCAGAGATCGATAGGAAAAACGCAAAACCGTTTAAACTTTTTTTACGCAGGATTGCAAGTATTTTCATCCCTTTAATTCCCGCCTTAGTGGCATCAGGTTTGATCACCGGTATTACAAAGGCAATCGTTCAAGCGGGCTGGCTTGCAGCAGAATCACAATTAGCCATCATTTTAACCGTTATCGGATCCGGCCTGTTTGCCTACTTGGGGATTTTGGTCGGGACCAATGCTGCAAAAGAATACGGTGGATCTCCAGCACTTGGTGCCCTTGCAGGTATCTTGGTCATAAACCCGGCCGTCGGCGACATTTCATTGTTCGGTGAAAATTTGCTTCCTGGCCGCGGTGGGTTAATAGGAGTACTCTTTGCAGCTATTTTCATAGCCTTGGTGGAAAAACAGGTCAGGAAATTCATTCCCCAATCACTGGATATCATTTTGACGCCAACCATCGCTTTACTCATTACCGGGATCGTCACTTACATTGTATTTATGCCGGTAGGAGGGTTTTTATCGGATGCCATTACGACAGGGTTATTGAATGTTTTGGATTTCGGCGGTGTTATAGCTGGATTCGTGCTTGGGGCGGCCTTCCTCCCTCTCGTCATTACTGGTTTACATCAAGGTTTAACGCCTGTCCATCTGGAATTGATAAATTCGATTGGTGATGATCCACTTCTTCCCATTTTGGCGATGGGTGGCGCGGGCCAAGTGGGAGCGGCATTTGCCATCTATATGAAAACGAAGAAAGCAAGTTTGAAGAGAGCTATCGGAGGGGGGCTTCCTTCAGGGATGCTAGGTATCGGTGAACCCCTTATATTTGGAGTGACCCTGCCATTGGGCCGGCCCTTCTTAACTGCATGTTTAGGTGCAGGAGTAGGCGGAGCATTCCAAGCTCAATTCGGAATCGCAACGTCGTCCATCGGTGTTTCCGGACTGCCGCTTACCTTTTTAGTTCATCCAAACCAAATCGCCCTGTTCCTTGCTGGATTGTTCATTTCCTATATAGCAGGATTTATTTTTACGTATCTGTTCGGATTTAAAGATGAAATGGCGGTTGAATTTAAGTGATCGGAATTTCTTTTTATCTACAGGACCCCCATGCAGAAACACAAATCATACATGCTGCTGACCTTGGAGTGAAGAGAGCATTTACTTCGCTCCATATTCCTGAAGAAAAGGGGGACCTCCTGAAGAGGATGATCAGGCTTTTAAAGCTTGCTGAGGCCTATGGGATGGAAATCCATGCAGATGTCTCATTAAACACGCTCGATCATTTGGGGATTAGCAAATTTAAGGATTTATGGCCATTAGGTATTAAGGGGATTCGCCTTGATGATGGGTTTGATAAAGAAACGGTCATATCCTTATCTAAGGTGTTTTCACTCTCACTGAATGCAAGTACGTTGAATGAAGATGAACTTTTAGCGGTGCTTGGGGGCGGTGTGGAACCGGAAAGTCTGATAGCTTGGCACAACTTTTATCCAAGGCCTGAAACGGGACTTGAAGAAGAGTTCTTTCATGAACAAAATCGAATGTTCAAGAAATACGGCATACCGATCTTTGCTTTCATCCCGGGTGCAGGAAGTAAACGCGGTCCTCTTCATGAGGGTCTTCCAACGCTTGAAAAACACAGGTTGATGAATCCTTACGCCGCCGGAATTGAGCTGATTCAGCATGTGGAAGGAGTTTACGTTGGAGATCAAGGAACGGAGAATGACCTGCTTGAGAATCTGACTGCATATAAAAATCTAAATATTCTAACTGTTAGAGCGGAATCCCGACTTTTGCAAAGCGGTCAGTATAAATTAAGGCCTGATGTTTCTCAAGATGTATTCCGGATGCAGAATACCCGGGTCACCGCAAATGTTGAGCCGTTTAATACAGTTGCACGAAGCCTTGGATCCATAACGATGGACAATGATGGTTATGGAAGATATCGGGGAGAGGTTCAAATTTGCAAGAGAGACCTGGGGGCAAACCACCGAGTCAACGTTATTGGAAGAGTTATAGAAGAAGATATTCCCTTGCTGGCCCTTCTAAAGCCTGGTCAAACGATAAAACTTATAATTGTGTGACCATTGAGCTCCATGAATCAATTATACAGGGTTAACCGGATACATTTCATGAAGGCTTGTTAAAAGAGGCGGCTGCTGGGATTCCCAATGCTGCCTTGATTTCTTTATAGGATCTATATAGTTCATTTCCATTCGTTTTTACCCTTCATAGGGTTATATGGAATTTGCTGCTAACAGAACTGAAAAGTATACAAGGGAGGAAGCCTAAATGATAAAAAGGATATGTGCCCCAGCCGGAATCGCATTATTCTTGGTTTTATCCATTATGGGAGGGAATGAGACAGCAAAAGGATCTGAAAAAACGGAATCGGATATTCAGGAAGTCGTAGAAAACATGACAGTCGATGAAAAAGTCGGTCAAATGCTCATGCCGGATTTTCGTAATTGGCAAAAACAAGGAGAGGTGAAGGCGACGGGGTTTATTGAAATGAACTCAGAAGTTGCAAGCATCATCAAAAAATATCATCTAGGCGGTGTGATTCTGTTTGCTGAAAATGTAGTCGATACTGAACAAACGGTTCGGCTCACAGATGGTTTGCAGATGGCAAGCCAGGACCTACCGCTGTTCATAACGATTGATCAGGAAGGGGGAATCGTAACTCGACTTCAAACTGGTACGAACCTTCCTGGTAATATGGCACTTGGTGCAGCCAGAAAAGAAAGTTACGCTTATCAATCTGGAGAAATCATTGGCAAGGAACTGTCGTCACTTGGCATAAATGTCAATTTCGGGCCTTCTGTCGATGTCAATAATAATCCTGGAAATCCTGTTATTGGCGTTCGTTCCTTCAGTTCTGATCCGGAACTTGTATCAAAGCTTGGCATTCAGACGATAAAAGGATTGCAAAATCAGAACATGATAGCAACTACCAAGCATTTCCCTGGTCACGGAGATACAGCAGTCGATAGTCATTATGGTCTCCCCCTTGTTTCTCATGATAAAGAACGCTTGCGCTCCATCGAGTTGGTTCCTTTCCAAAGGGCCGTCGATGCTGGAGTTGATATGATGATGACTGCACATGTTCAATTTCCTGCATTCGATGACACTACGTATATCAGTAAAAAAGATGGTCAAGAAATCATGGTTCCTGCAACGTTATCACATAAGGTCATCACGGGTCTACTACGTGAAGAAATGGGTTTTGGCGGTGTTGTGGTTACAGATGCTTTAAATATGAAAGCCATCGCGGACAACTTCGGACAGGAAGAAGCTGTTATCCTTGCCCTGAAGTCTGGAGTTGATATTGCATTGATGCCGGCACAGGTTAATTCGCTTCAAATGGAAAAGAATCTAACTTCTGTATTCAATGCAGTGAAGGCAGCAGTGGCAAGCGGGGAAATTCCCCTAGGGCAAGTCAATCAATCTGTAACGAGGATACTGGAACTGAAAGTGAAAAGAGGGATATTAAACCCTGATAATACCCCGATAGATAAAAAAGTCGAAACCGCACTTCAAGTGGTAGGGAATGAAGATCATTTGAAAAAAGAAAGGAAAATGGCGGAAGATGCCATCACTCTATTGAAAAATGAAAACAAAACATTGCCTTTCAAACCTAAGAAAAATGATAAAGTTTTAATTCTTGCTCCTTTTGATGACCAAGTTGAATCCATGTCCAGGAGCATCAGCGAATTAGCTGATAAAAAGAAAATAAAGAAAGTCCAGATAACGGGTATGAGTTTTTCAGGAAAGTCATTTACAGATCAAGTGGCCAGACTCATTGATGAATCGGACTTTGTCATAACTGGTTCCTATATCGTCAAAAACGATCCGGCTGTCAATGATGGAGTGATAGATGATAGCATTCAGGATTCGTCGAAGTGGGCAACCGCCTTCCCTAGGGCGGTCATGAATCATGCTAAGAAGAAAGATAAAGAATTTGTTTTAATGAGTTTAAGAAACCCTTATGATGTTGCAAACTTTGAAGAAGCGAAAGCGGTTCTTGCTGTTTACGGGTTCAAGGGTTATTCGAATGGGCGTTATAGACAACCGAATATCCCGGCCGGCATCTCGACCATTTTTGGAAAATCAAAACCTAAAGGCACGTTGCCGGTAGATATACCATCAGTAACTAAGCCCAATGAAAGCCTTTATGAATTTGGATATGGATTAGATATTAAATCTGGAAGACCCATTAAAAAATAGGGAGAGAAGCAATTTGAAAAGAATGATAATCCTATTTACCATGTGCCTGTTGACTATCGGCATCGTTTCCTCAAAAAGTGTAACAGCTGTTAAAGAGAAGAAAAAACAAAAGGTCAGTCCCGGTATTGAAGTTCTTTTAGAAGAAGAAAAGAACGTTTTAAGCGGAAAGAAAGTCGGCTTGATTACGAATCCAACTGGCATCGATTCTAAACTAACCAGCATCGTCGATCTCCTTAATGATGATCCGGATATTAATTTGACAGCGTTATTTGGTCCTGAACATGGAGTGCGTGGGGATGCACAAGCTGGTGCAAGCGTTGAATATTATATTGATGAAAAAACAGGGTTGCCCGTATATAGCTTATATGGCAAAACGAAAAAACCGACGCCTGAAATGTTAAAGGATGTCGAGGTCCTTGTTTTTGATATCCAGGATGTCGGAACACGCTATTACACTTATATTTACACGATGGCATATGCAATGGAAGCAGCCAAAGAAAATGATATCCCCTTTATCGTGCTGGACCGGCCGAACCCACAGGGCGGGGAGTCGGTAGATGGGCCGGTACTTGAACCTGAATTCTCATCGTTTGTCGGTTTGTACCCAATACCGCTAAAGCATGGGATGACAGTTGGGGAACTCGCGACTTTGTTCAATAAAGAATTTAATATTGGTGCAGATCTAAAGGTCATCAAGATGAAAGGCTGGAAGCGAGATATGGACTATGATGATACTGGTCTCCCTTTTGTCTTGCCGTCACCGAATATGCCCGCAGTTTCCACTACTTTCGTATATCCGGCTACAGGCTTGATCGAGGGAACGAATGTCTCGGAAGGCAGAGGAACGACTAAACCATTCGAGTTGATTGGTGCTCCTTATATAAACAGTGATGAGCTTGCTGGGAAATTAAATGCATTAAGGTTACCTGGCGTAAAATTCAGGGCAGCCTCCTTTACACCTACATTTTCAAAGCATGCAGGTAAACTCAGCCACGGTGTGGAAATTTATATAACGGATAGGGAGGAATTCAAGGCTGTACCTACTGGACTTCACATCATCAAGACCATTCAGGATCTATATCCTGGTGATTTCGAATTCCTTGCAGCCAACAATTTCAATTTATTGATTGGCAATGGCTGGGTAATGTCAAGAATTGAAGATGGTTCATCAGTAAATGAAATCATGAAAGAATATCAAGTAAAGCAAGATGCTTTTAAAAAGGTTCGCAAAAATTACTTGCTCTATAAATAAGTGAAAAAAGAAAAGTCCGGTTGGACTTTTCTTTTCAGTTTGTAGACAAAAGGGGTTCGGAATTTAAAAAATTCCGAGAAATGAGGTACTTTATCATGGAAACCATAGCCTAAGAACCAACGGTAAGCCATATTTGTTTCAACTTCTTCAATCATTTTACGCATGGAACGAATACCGAAGGTATATTGAATGAATGTCAGTTTAACTAAGATAACTGGATCAATACTTGGGCGTCCTACCTCTGAATACATATCTATCACCAAGTCATAAATGAAAGTGAAGTCAATGGAAGCCTCCATTTTACGAACCAAATGATTCGCCGGCACCAGTTGATCTAAAGTAATTATTTCAAGTTGATCTCGCTGATTAGAATTATGTTTCGAAAGCATCTTCATCACCACAAGTTTTAATAGTTCTATTTTAAAACAAAAAAGACTGTAGGCAAAAAGGAGTTCTATCTGAAATTTTAAACATAGTTGATTGGAACGGAAGGTGCGAGACTCCTGCGGGAATAGCGAGTCCAAGGGAGACCCCACAGGCGCAAGTGCGCCGAGGAGGCTCCCGGACCGCCCGCGGAAAGCGAGTGCCTGAAGTGGAAATCAACGTCAAAATTTGTACAAGCCCAAAAAAACTGTAGACAAACTCGATTTTCATCGAGTTTGTCTACAGTCTGAAAAGAAAAGTCCGGTTGGACTTTTCTTTTTTTTATGATTTTTCGAAGGAGGAGTAAATCGCTAAGACTTTATTCCTGAAAATAGCCAAATTTATAAATGAAATGAAGTTCTAAAATGGAAGGAACCGTTGTCTAATAGAATATGGGGTTTGCCCTAAATCAGTAATTGTCAGGAGGAAAGCGGAATGAAAAAATATCTTCAAAAAATAGGGCGTTCCTTGATGCTGCCAGTAGCCGTCTTGCCGGCAGCCGCCATTTTAATGGGGATCGGTTACTGGATAGACCCAGCAGGATGGGGAGCGGGAAGTCCGTTAGCGGCTTTCTTAATAAAAGCAGGTTCTTCGATCATTGACAATATGGCCATCTTGTTTGCCGTTGGAGTGGCGTTGGGGATGTCGAAAGGAAAAGATGGAGCCGCCGCTTTGAGCGGGCTGGTAGCCTATCTAGTCGTAACGACTTTACTTTCCACGGACTCGGTGGCGATGCTGCAAGGAATTGATGCAAAAGATGTAAATCCAGCATTTGTGAAAATAGAAAATGCATATGTCGGAATCCTCTCGGGTCTTATAGCGGCAGCAATGTATAATCGGTTCAGTAAGGTAGAACTGCCGGATGCATTCGCTTTCTTTAGCGGTAAACGCCTAGTCCCGATCCTTACTGCGGTGGCCATGTTACTGGTTTCTCTTATATTATTCTTCGTATGGCCACTCATCTACTCCTGGTTAGTTATATTTGGGGAAGGAATAAGTGAATTAGGTGCTGCTGGAGCAGGACTCTATGGATTCTTCAATCGGCTTTTGATACCGACAGGTTTACATCATGCGTTAAACTCCGTATTCTGGTTCGATGTAATAGGACTTAACGATATCGGTAAATTCTGGGCTGGAACAGGAATAAAAGGAACGACAGGCATGTATCAAGCCGGATTCTTTCCCGTCATGATGTTCGGTTTACCGGCAGCGGCTCTTGCCATGTACCATTCGGCAAAATCACGGAAGAAAAAACAAGTGGCCTCATTAATGCTCGCAGCCGGATTCGCTTCATTTTTCACAGGCGTCACTGAACCGTTGGAATTTGCTTTCATGTTTGTTGCACCAGCCCTATTTGTTGTGCATGCCTTACTAACAGGAATATCGTTGGCTATTGCTGCGACTTTCCAATGGACAGCTGGGTTCGGTTTTAGTGCAGGATTCATTGACTTTGTATTAAGTTCAAGATTGCCAATGGCAAATGAACCTTATATGCTGCTTCTTCAAGGGCTGGTTTTTGCTGTCATCTACTATTTCTTATTCCGATTCTTGATAACAAGGTTCAATTTAATGACTCCCGGCAGAGAAGATGATACAGAAGATGAGCTTGATGGAGGAGGAGCGATTGCGGAAGCAGACAACCGTCAAGGCGGGAATAATGAGAGTAAATTCTTTGTAATGGCCTCCGCCATTTATGAGGGATTAGGCGGAGACGCTAACGTAACATCTGTAGATAACTGCGTTACCCGATTAAGGGTAGAGGTGGAGAATATGGGAGCTGTCGATCAGAATAAAATCAAATCAACAGGGGTTGCCGGAATCAATATTGTGGGTCCCCAAAGCATTCAAGTCATCGTAGGGACACAGGTACAATTCATAGCTGATGAAATCGAAAAGATCAGGCGGCAATAGAAATGGTTAAACTGCATTTTGCCTTTTAATTAAAAAATCTACGATCTGAATTATATTTTCTGATCGTAGATTTTTATGATAAAGTACCGTTATAAAACGCGAAAAAGTCTTATCTTTATAAACTATGCTCTTAAAATAGAATAAAACGAATCAATGTTCTATAATATATAAAGGTATTGAATGAAGGATTTGCCATGGAGTATAGAGAATTAGTGTAAAGAAGCTTGTCTGATAATCGTTGGTGGTCAGGGTTTCATCGGTGATGAAGGCTGTATACATATACGTCAATCTAATAACACTATTCATATAATGTACTAAGTTTTGAGCAAGGATTTTCTTTTGCATTTTTAATACAGGGGAGGTTCCGGTCATGTATAAGCAAAAAACCAAAGAAACTGACAGTAGTGTCATTGAGTTCATTGAAAATGTCGATAATCCAAAAAAGCGTGAAGATGCATATGAATTGTTGGATATTTTTACCGAAACGACAGGTTATGAGGCTAAGATGTGGGGACCGAGCATAATTGGGTTCGGTACTTATCATTATAAATATGAATCAGGTCACGAAGGCGATGCTCCTCTGGTAGGTTTCTCGCCTCGAAAAGCAAAAATCAGTTTATATTTTGCTCCAGGGGACAAAAAAAGGGAAGAATTATTACAGGCATTTGGAAAACACACTTCCGGAAAAGCGTGTGTGTACATCAATAAAGTGGCAGATATCGATATTAATGTATTGAAAGAGTTGATTAATCAGTCTGTCAAGTTTTTGAGAGATACATACCCGGATAATGAAATATAATAAAATGTATGTTTAAGAGGAACAAGAAAGCGAGTGGGAACAAATGGGGAAAATTAAAGTGGGCATAGTTGGGTACGGATTGTCAGGAGCTACTTTTCATGCGCCATTACTTAGTGTTTTAGGGCAGTTTCAAATAGCGAAAGTTGTCAGCTCCAATAAGGAAAAAGTCCAAAAAGATTTGAAAGATGTAGAAGTGGTAAGCAGCTTGGAGGAAGTCCTTGAAGACCCGTCCATTGATTTGGCTGTTATTACGACACCGAGTGGCTTGCATTATGAAATGGCCAAGCAAAGCTTGTTGGCCGGGAAGCATGTCATCCTCGAAAAGCCGATGGTAGTGGAAGTTTGGGAGGCGGAGGAGCTCATCAAGATTGCAGAAGAAAAGAATCTCTTATTAAGCGTCTATCATAACCGGAGATGGGATAATGACTTTTTGACCGTCAAAAAACTTATGGATGATGGAGTGCTTGGGGAAATCAATACATACCAAGTCCATTATGATCGATACCGGCCTGTGGTCAGGGATAGATGGAGGGAAAAACCGGGCCCGGGATCAGGAATGCTTTATGATTTAGGATCACATCTCATCGATCAAGCACTGCATTTGTTTGGATTGCCGCAATTCGTTTGGGCAGATGTATTTTCCCAAAAAGAAAATGCAGAAACGGATGATTATTTCCATGTGATATTAGGATATGAAAAGCTGAGGGTTATCTTGCATTCAGGCTCTATCGTTCCGTATAATGGACCGCGCTATCAGGTGCATGGAAGTAAAGGGTCATTTATCAAGTACGGTCTTGACTGCCAAGAGGAGGCACTGGCTAAGGGGAAAAAACCGGTGGATGACACTTGGGGTGCAGATGATCCCGAATTCTATGGTAAGCTGGTTACGGTTGAAGGAGAAAATGAGATACATGAAACCATTGAAACACTGAATGGTTCTTATTTAACATATTACCAGGCAATTGCCGATAGTATATTGAGCGGAAAAAAAGCTCCAGTCACTGCCCAAGAGGGGTTATCAGTCATTAAAATCATTGATGCGGCTTTTGAAAGCAGTAAAGGAAAGAAAGCCATTTATATTAAATGAAATTCCCTTTATAACAATATGAAATGAGAAAACTGAATGATAAGCGGCCTTATTTTCAAAAATAAGGCCGCTTTTTATTTGTCAAAAATAAAAAGCTTCAGCTTAATGAAAAAATGGAGCAAATACTCGTGAACTCGAATGTTATGCAAAATTATGAGCAGTTTCCACATGAAATGGGAGTGAATATCCGAGAGTTGGAAGCGTTACTCGTTATTAAACTGTTTTGGAGGGTTTCGATTACAAGAAGTATGGATATAAAAATCATAACGAAACCCCCGAGTAGCGGCCGCTATTCGGGGGTTTCGTTAATGTATCCAATTTGAAATGCCTTTTAAGCTCTAAGATAATGCCTTTGCATGAAGAGATCGCTTTTGCCAAGCCATAGTAATCATTAAAGTAATGAATAAGAGGATCAGGCCCAACATGAACGGATAGGTAATGTGGACATCATACATCATTCCGGCAAGTGTAGGTCCGAGCACATTTCCGATGCTCATATACGCATTATTCATACCCATTGCAAAGCCTTGCTCATTCCCTGCCATCTTGGAAATCAGTGTGTTAAGAACTGGACGTAAGATGGAAGTGGAAAGGAAGATGATAAGTGATATTAAAAAGAAAATCAGGTAACTTGAAGCAAAAAGTGATAGGAGGAAACCGATGGCTGCAACACTGATAAAGATATTCAGCACATTCACTTCCCCGAAACGCTGTACGATCCGGTCGACGACAAATAATTGAACAATTACACTGACGATACCGGTCGCTGTAACCATGACGGCGATGTCCTTTGGACTTGAATTGAATTGATTATCAAGATAAAGACCAATTACAGATTCATACGCCATTAAGCCAAAGCTCATTACAAGAGTAATGATGAGTGGAATGAAATAGGGCTTTTTCACGGATAAAGCAATCTTCCGAACCATCGTTTCAGTTTTTGCATCCATGGATTGAGTAACCTGTGCCGTTTCGCTTTCTTTTAAAACAAAAATCGAAAATACCACTGCTGATAGGGATACCAGCGCAGAAATCAAAAAGGGAAACTTCAAGCCAAAGTCAGCTAAAAAACCTCCAATTCCTGGACCGACTACAATTCCCAGGGACATGGCGGCAGATACTAAACTATTGCCTTTAGCGCGTTGATCGAATGTGGTGATATCGGCTACATAAGCAAAAATTGCGGGTATAAGCAAAGCTGCCCCGATTCCGCCAATGATCCGTGAAGCATATAATAACCAAATGGAATTGACTGCATAAAAAATAAACATGGATAATGTCAAACCGACCAATCCATAAATAATCATTTTTCTGCGCCCAAATTGGTCAGTCCATTTTCCGGCAATTGGCGAAAAGATAAGTTGTGCACCTGCGAAAATGGCAATCATTAGACCAGCGGCGGTTCCGCCTTGATTAATGGATGCCAGGTATGCTGGTAAAATGGGAATGATGATACCGAAACTTCCTATTGCTATAAACATATTGATCATGAGGATAATGATCTTTTTGCGTTGTTCTGCTGACATGGATAGCCTCTCTCTCTCTTTAAAAATCAATAACCAATTTAATTCGCATGGTTAATTTTTTGATACGTTAATTATGTTATAGTTTTAGATAGATAGTGTCAATAAGAAAGGATTGTCAAACATGCATTCAAGTGAATTGTATAATTTACATCTAGAGATCAGGGAACTTAGCAGCCTATCACAGGAATTGGCGGAACCGATATTGGTTGTATATGATTTAACTTCTGTACAGTATCGCGCATTGCAATTAATAGTCTTGAATGAATCCATAGCTGTTAAAGATGTTTCCAATTATTTGAAAATTAAACCAGCAGCAGGAACTGCACTAATTGATCGGCTGGAACGGAAGAAGTTGATTGAGAGGGTACACAGTGAGGATGATCGGCGGGTCGTTTTTATCCAAACCACCGAAAGTGGAAGGAATACCTATCATTCCATCAATAAGTGTTTTACCAAAATCTTTCGTGATTTTTATAGCGTCCTAAATGAAGAGGAAACGGAACAGCTCAAACAAATTGTTGGGAAACTTAACGAACATCTGTCGTCATGCATAGAGAATAAAAGATAGTCTTCCTGACGTGTACAGTTTCCATGAGTTTGTCTACAGTCTGAATTAGAGTTAGTTTTTCTTTAAAATATTTCCGGATAATTAGAGTAGGTTCTTACAGTATTGGTTATTTGTAACAAATCGTAAAAAAATAAAAGGCGGGAGGAAAACAATCTGTTTTCCTCCCGCTTTTTTATGAATAGCACGAAAAAATGAAAAAAACTAATGAGATCATATTATATGAAGAAACTAAGAAACACATAGAAAAATAAGCGTTGATCTTATAAAAATTCTGTAAATTTAATTTAAACATTATAACGTTATATTGATTAGTTCGACAAAATATGATAATCTATTTTTGTAAAGAGAAATGTAATGAATTCTTACACAATTCAGTGTAATCGTATACAAAGTACTTGCAATCGATAGGATGTACTGAAAAGGATGAGGGAAATGACAGATACGTTAGTTCTGAAGAATGTAAAGATGTTAGAGGGAAAAGCAGCGGATATCATACTGGAAAATGGGATGATTAAAGAAATCGCACTAGCAGGAACTGCAACTGGAGATAAGGTAATAGATTATGATCAAAAAGTTTTTGTTTCGAGCGGATGGATTGATATGCATGTACATGCTTTCCCGGAATTCGATCCTTATGGTGATGAGGTTGATGAGATTGGATATAAAACTGGCGTGACTACGGTCATTGATGCGGGAAGCACGGGTGCAGATAGGATAACTGATCTGGTTAAAAGTTGTGAAAATTCCAAAACGAATGTTTTCGCCTTTCTGAATATTTCGCGGATTGGATTGAAAAGGATTGATGAGTTATCGGATATTTCATGGCTGGACGAAGGAGAATTAATGAAGGCATTTTCCAAGTACGGGGATTTTGTCGTTGGACTTAAAGCTAGAATAAGTAAAAGTGTGGTTGGTCCAAATGGTGTCGAGCCATTAAAAATAGCTAGGAAGTTCTCGGCTGAAACTGGTTTACCATTAATGGTTCATATCGGTTCAGGGCCGCCTGATATTAAGGAAGTCCTTGAATTACTTAAGGAAAAGGACATTATTACTCATTTTTTAAATGGTAAAGCGAATAATTTATTTGATGAAAGAGAAGAGCCGCTGCCTGAGTTGAGTAAGGCGATTGAACGTGGTGTTCATTTGGATGTAGGCCATGGAACGGCAAGCTTTTCTTTTAAAACTGCAGAAATGGCGAAAAAGCGGGGAATCGGCTTCAATACGATCAGTACGGATATATATCGGAAAAACAGAGAGAATGGGCCAGTTTTTAATATGGCAAATGTGCTTACAAAATTTTTGTACCTCGGTTATCCATTAAAAGAAGTAATAGATGCCGTAACGGTCAATGCAGCAGCTTGGTTGAATAAACCAGAGCTTGGCAGGATTTCAGCTGGGGATATTGCGAACTTGACCTTATTCTCGATCGAGAATGAGCCAACCCTTTTATTGGATTCCGAAGGAGAAAAAAGGATGGCAGAAAAAAGAGTTGTTGTAAAAGGAGTGGTTATAAATGGAGAATTCATTGAATGCTAAGTACGGTTTGAAAAGAGTCATCAACGCAAGCGGAAGAATGAGCATATTGGGGGTCTCTGCCCCAACTGACACAGTGATGGACGCAATGAAAAAGGGTGGGCAAAATTATGTGGAAATTTCTGATTTAGTCGATAAGTCAGGCCAGCATATAGCGAATATGCTTCATTCTGAAGCTGCGGTGGTCGTAAATTCAGCATCAAGCGGAATTGCGCTTTCAGTAGCGGCGATCGTTACTGAAGGAAACAGAAGGAAAAGCGAAAGGCTTCATCAAGATCTTATTCAAAAGAATGAAATCATCATGCTGAAAGGCCATAACGTTCAGTATGGTGCACCGGTTGAAACCATGATTTTCCTTGGCGGCGGAAAATTGGTTGAAGTTGGGTATGCAAATGAAGGGAAAGCAGAACATATTGCGGATGCCATAAATGAAAATACTTCAGCTATTTTATATGTGAAATCGCATCATGCTGTACAGAAAAATATGATATCGGTCGAAGAAGCATGGGAAGTGGCCAAAACGAATAATATCCCTCTGATTGTCGATGCAGCAGCAGAGGAGGATTTGGAAAAATACGTACAATTCTCCGACCTGGCGATTTATAGTGGATCGAAAGCCATTGAAGGACCCACATCCGGTATCGTTGCTGGCAGAAAAAAATATATCGAATGGGTAAAGGTTCAATTGCACTGTATCGGAAGGAGCATGAAGGTTGGAAAGGAAACGACCTTTGGGCTGCTTCAGGCATTGGATGAGTATTTTGTCAAGAACGATAATAGCGAAAAAGAAAGAGCCAGTTTACAAGTTCTCACATCACTTGACTCCATTGATGGCGTAAAAGTAACGATAGTTCAGGATGAAGCCGGCCGTGCCATATATAGAGCCCGTATTTCCATTGATCCCTTGATAACGGAAACGACGGCGAAAGAAGTGAACGAGCAGCTCAGAAATGGGGATATCGCCATTTATACACGAGATTATGGGATACGGCAAGGCTTTTTCGATATAGATCCGCGTCCATTGCAAGGTGATGATATAAATGTCATTGAAGCACAATTAAGAACCATATTAGGAGGAAAATAAAGATGACAAACATAAACAAACGGTTATTGAATGATCGTGTAGCCTTAAATGTACTTGCAAATAGTGTAGAAAATGCTGTGGAAGTCTTTGAAGCGGCTGAAGGACATGTATTGGTTGGTGTACTCTCAAAGGATTATCCAACTGCGGAAGCTGGTGTTACAGCAATGAAAGAATACGGGGAAGCCATTGATGAGGCCGTTTCAATAGGATTGGGCGCGGGCGATAATAGACAGGCAGCAGTTGTCGCAGAAATAGCAAAATACTATCCAGGCAGTCATATTAATCAAGTTTTTCCGGCTGTTGGTGCTACAAGGGCCAATTTAGGTGATAAGGATAGCTGGATAAATTCACTTGTTTCTCCAACTGGAAAAGTCGGTTATGTGAATATCTCCACTGGTCCAGTAAGTGCAGGTGCAAGTGAAACTGCCATTGTGCCTATCAAAGCTGCCATTGCGCTCGTTCGCGATATGGGAGGAAATGCTTTGAAATACTTTCCGATGAAAGGACTTAAGCATGAAGATGAATATCGTGCTGTGGCAAAAGCTTGTGGTGAAGAGGGATTTGCTTTGGAACCAACAGGTGGAATCGATTTAAATAATTTCGAAACCATATTAGAAATCGCATTAGAAGCAAAAGTGCCTAAAGTCATTCCCCATGTATATTCTTCCATCATCGATGAAGAAACTGGTAAAACGAATGGAGAGGATGTACGGAACCTATTGGCCATAACAAAAAAATTGGTTGAAAAATATGCCTAAAAGGATTGTGGGATTCGGGGAAGTAATGATGCGTTTACAGGTACCAGGGCATGAACTGCTATCACAGGCTAACACTCTGCAATACTCCTTTTCAGGCACGGGAGTAAATGTGGCTTCTGCGATGACAAAACTAGGACATGATGGGTATCTTGTGACAATGTTACCGGATAACCCCCTTGGGGATTCAGCGATTTCAGCTTTGCAGCGCTTAGGAATTGGCAGGAACTATATCTCTAGAGGCGGCAAATACATGGGGATGTACTTTTTGGAAAATGGATTTGGCCAGAGGGCGAGCCGTGTCACATATTCCAATCGACTGGAAAGCAGTTTTAATACAGCCTCCTTATCCGATTATGATATGGATAAGATTTCGGAAAGTACGGATATCATCCATTTTTGCGGAATCACGCTTGCAATGGCGGAAAATGTACGGGAAAGCATGAAAGTGCTGGCTAGAAAGGTCAAAGAAAAGGGCGGTACAGTCTGTTTCGACTGCAATTACCGACCTTCCTTATGGGAGGGAGGTTACGCTGACGCAAAGCCTCATTATGAAGAAATGCTTTCTTTGGCTGATATCGTCATGATGAATGAAAAAGACGCCCTGTATATTTTAGGAATGAAGTCAGAAGGCTCCACAAGGGAAGAACAGCTTGTTGAGTTGATCCCTGAAGTGGCCAAGAGATTCAAAATTCAATCGATAGCGGGGACACATCGTTCGATCAACAGTGATAATAGCCATACGTTGAGGGGGTATATATACAAAGAAGAAACATTTTACTTTTCCGATATCCTATCATTTTCCGTATATGATAGAATAGGTTCAGGCGATGCTTACACCAGCGGAATCTTACATGGCGAATTGCTAGGATATTCCCCTGAAAAGACAGTTCGGTTTGCAGCTGTATCAGGAATGCTGGCATGTACTGTCGTTGGAGATACCCCTTTGGCAACCGAAAAGGAGATACTCTCCGCAATGGAAGGTAAAATGGAAGATATTAAGAGATAAAGGCAGGAGATTAGGAATGAATGTGAACAGAAAAAATGGACCGATGTATTTACAGATAAAAGAAATATTAAAGGATCGTATTTTACATGGGGTTTATGCCATCGACACAAACATTCCCTCTGAGCCACTTTTGGAAGAAGAATTTAACGTAAGTAAGGTCACTGTCCGTAATGCAATCAAAGAACTCGTGCAAGAGGGGTATGTTGAAAAGAAAAGCGGCAAAGGCACCAGAGTCATAGCTAATGGTTCGATTGTCAAACTTTCCAAAGGAAAACGTTTTACAGAGCTGTTGGTGGAGGAAGGGCACTCCATTATAAAAAAGGTGTTAAACATAAGTCATGTTGACCTTTCTTCAGACACCAAGCTGCATTCTTTATTTGGTGACCATTGCATAAGTATCGAACGGATATATTTATTGGACAATGAACCTTATATTTACTTTACACATTATATTTCACTTGATTTAAACCAAGAAGAGATAAAAGAGGTCCAAATCAATTCTTTGTACCGCTTTTTGGAAGATCAAAACGTCAAACTTGAAACATTCAGAGATGAGTTTGCCGTTGCTATCGCTCCGGATCACATTTGCGAAACACTGAAAATCGAGAACAATAGTCCAGTACTAAAGAGGATTCGGATTTCCAGTGATGGGGACGGAAATGTTACGGAATACAGTGAAGGATATTACAACACGGCTAAACAGAACTACATTGTGACATATAACGAGCCGGTACAATAATCCCATTTATTGTATTAGTTTAAATGTAAGCGATTTCTTGGGAATGGGGAGAACATATGGATCTATATTTATTAGGAATCACGCTGATAGCAATTGTAATAGTTATTTTGGGTGTATCATGGTGGAAATGGCATGCGTTCATCAGCTTGACTGTAGCCAGTTTATTTTTAGCGATTTTTTCCGGACTGCCTATGGACAAGATTGTTGGAGCTTATGAAACGGGTGTCGGAGCGGTCCTTGGTCACCTTATTGGAATATTGGCCTTAGGGACCATCTTGGGAAAGATGATGTCCGACTCTGGAGCCGGTATGCAGGTTGCTGACTTTTTCATTAATAAATTCGGCGTGAAAAACCTGCCATGGGCCATGCTTTTATCTGGTTTCATCATCGGCATTCCGGTATTTTTCGAGGTTGGATTAGTAATATTGCTTCCTTTGGTCATATCCATTCGGAAATCAACCAAAGTGAACATCTTGTTAATTGGTATTCCAGTACTTGCTGGTTTATCGATCGTACATGGGCTGGTGCCTCCACATCCAGGAGCCATGACAGCTATTGGAATCTATAATGCTAACATGGGGCAGGTACTTCTGTACTCATTGATCATCGCATTCCCGACTGCTGTAATTGCGGGACCTCTGTTCGCAAAATGGATTCACAAACGGGTTATTCCTATCGGAGAACCGGAATTGATCCGGGTGGAAACAAAGTCAAGTGGATTACCGGGCACTGGAGTTTCGTTCTTCATCATCCTTTTGCCAGTATTGTTGATGGTTTTAACTGTAGTGGCGCCTTATTTGCCGATACCGGGTTCAATTGAAAAATTCTTATTGTTTATTGGAAGTCCAGTGATCGCCCTATTAATCTCCTGTTTTGCAGCCTACTATTTCTTGGGCTACAGACAGGGAATGGACAAACCACTAATTAAAAAGTTGACGGAAGAATGCTTATTGCCATTAGCTTCCATAATTCTTATTATCGGTGCTGGCGGAGGGTTCAAGCAAATTTTAATTGATAGTGGAGTAGGGACTGCAATCGCTTCCATGTCTGAGGAAATTTCTTTGTCCCCGATCGTTCTTGCATTCCTTGTGGCCGGATTGATTCGGATTGCCACAGGTTCTGCAACCGTCGCTTTGACAACGGCAGCAGGGATCGTTTCACCGGTCGTTGCCAATATGACGGGTGTTAATCTAGAATTGCTAGTTATTGCCACGGGAGCAGGCTCACTTATGTTCTCCCATGTTAATGACGCCGGTTTCTGGTTAGTAAAAGAATACATGGGATTAACCGTTAAAGAAACTTTCAAAACATGGACAGTGATGGAAACATTACTTTCCTTCGTGGCATTCGGTTTGGTTTTAATTTTCGATATATTCATTTAATTAAAGAAAATTTCCGCAATGCCTGATTAAGTAACATTTACCTCCGTGAACTGTCTTGGGGTGACAGATCACGGAGGCTTTTATTTATTTATGAACATACTGGGGAGGGAGAAAATGGCCGGCTTTACTTTTAAAAATAGGTCGTTGCTGAAAAAACAGAAACAAAATTCATCCATAATCGGAAGTGGTTAGTCTAGTGATAAGGGTGTAGTTTCATCCAGGAGACGTTTGTTTGGCTCCTCGAAGATATAAGTCCTGACAGAGACTTCTATATTGCAAGATTGACAGCTTCCCGTTTACATATTCATTCTGAATATAATCCAACAAATCATTGGCATGGTTAGGCTTTTGACGTTTTTCCTGAATATAATGGAGAATTAAAACTTCTATATTCACACACTCACCTTACTTGACAAGTATTTTTTTCCATTAACAATATAACATGGGCATTTAAAAAAATATCATTTTTTGAATATTTTAACTATCGACATATTTATACAAATAAAGGAGTGATTCGGAGTAAGCAGTGGAAAATTTTATCGGGAATTGCAAAAAAAGCGATATTGTACCAACTTACTTTTAAATCGGCACAAAAACCCTTGATAATTCAAGGGTTGGATGGTTAATTGAGGTGATGAAACTGATCTTACAAGGAATTCATGCTTGTATCTTTTGTACAGGTATAGGTGATAAGCGCAGTTCTGCGGATTCTCTCTTAATGGAGAATAAATAAGCTGCCAAACCTAAGATGGCTGTAAAGATCAGCATGGCGATCGATGAACTGAAGTCCCCGCCAGACAAGTCACGAAGCCATCCCATGATATAGCTCGAAAAGCCGCCCATGATATTCGTGAATCCAATTAGACCAGCGGCTCGTCCTGCCGTTTCAGGTGTTGAGTATTTTACCATGAGCATATTGCTTAGATGGAACACACCGCCTTGACATCCCATTGCCAGTCCCATACATAGTCCGGCCAAAATAGGATTGGGGATGAAGACAGCTACAGTCAAAAAGACAGCCGTCAATGAAAATAAAATCGTGGCCATCAAACTTGGACGTCTGGTTTTGTCAGCCAGAAAACCGCATGCCAAGACAAATCCTAGAGCGAATAGCCAGGAAAGAGAAGTAATGCTCGACATTCCTTCCTTTTCGAATCCTTTTGCTTCAATGAGATATGTAGGAAGCCAAATGCTGATTCCGAAAAATAAGAAGGAGCATACGAGCATGCCGAACCAAACGATCCAGAAACGATAATCTTGGGCGAAACTCTTCTTGTTCTGGGAGGGGGCGGTTTCTTTCATTTCATCATCCGTTTGGCGAATGAAAGCCAATTCCTCCTTACTTATACGGGGGTGCTCTTCTGGTGTATTCCTCGTCATAAAGATGAACATCGGGATATTTATAAATAAGTTGAAAGCTGCAAGCATAAAGAAAGCTGCTTGCCAGTGGAGTAATGATATCACGAGCACCAAAACTACGGCTCCCATTGCCGGTCCTAAATAGTTTCCGGTAAGCCAAGATGCCTGGGCCCTACCCAATTCGCGTTTATTAAACCAGTTAGAAATGAGCTTTCCGGAAACCGGAATCATCATCCCTTCACCAAAACCAAGAATTATCCTGCTAATTAAAAATATTTCATATGAATTTGCCAGGCCTGAAGTGATCATCGTGAGTGTCCAAACGAATAAACCGGCGATGGCTGTTTTTCGGGCACCTAATTTATCAATGATGAAGCCCCAAAAAAGATTTGAAATTCCATAAGCAATGGTGAATACAAAAGATAGAAGACCGATCTTCGCATTTTTGTCATCGCCTGTCATACCGAGTGCATGCAAGAATTCCGGATCTGTTTGAATGATGGAAATGCCAACTTTATCAATTTGTCCGAAAAACCAAAAGAAAAAAATTGGAACGGCAATATACAACCATCTTTTTTGCCCATTTAACATAATACCATCTCCTTATCGCTTTTTAGCATTCCTTAAAACACTTACATTTGAGAATAAGTGTTTTACGGTTATCCCTGTAGAAAGGTACCAGTTTTGATTTTTCCCGCCTTTCTTTATAATTTTGATAGATAAAAAAGGAACATTAGTGTTTTGTAAGGGAAACAAAGTTTTACTTTCTTAACGATAAATTAAAATAATTTGATTGTCAATTTAATATTTTGACAATTTTATATTTTTAGAATATAAGCGCTTTCAGTCCGAAACCGAACTTTGTTTCATCCTATTGAGTAGATGGAACTCTATCAAGAAAGGACTTAAAATGGAAGTAAATCTAATTCTTTGTGTCCAAAAAACAAATTATTAACAAAATATTAAAAATTCTGACTTGTTGATATTGAATTTAAAATCAGGAAAATCTATAATTCATTTATATTGTTTTGTATATGAAATGCTTAATACGAAAAATTTCGTGATTTGGCAGAGAATCGATGTATTAAAATTATTTATTTGTTTTCACTTGAATGATTGGTTATATTTGGGTTATATAACAACGAGCTTTTCTAACGAAACGTCAATTAAGCTAGGCCTTCCAAATAGTTTTATATATGTAAATATGCTTTAATTGACACATGAACACTATTTATTTTATACATGAAGAGTAAAGGATTGTAAGGTAGAAATGGTAGCCAATTTGCAGTACTTACCGATTCTTTATCAGAATAGGGATGACGCCAGCTCGGCTTTTACTAGCCGTTTTCCGGAATTGGTGAAAGCGTTGATTTTATCTAATGTGACTCGTTGGGCAGCTGTTTTTAACATGAAAGAAAGTAAACGGAAACTTCTGAATTGATTACAATCCATCGAAATGTGATCGGGTGAACTTGCAAAGCGGAGCGCAGTGCGCTACTCGCGCAAAATGTTCCTGTCCAGTTAAGGAAGCGCAAGTGCCTACGTCAGGATATCGGCCATTTAAGTTATCAGCAGGATACAGGTGTGATAAGGAAGCTTAAGAAAACAGGCAACCATTGAAGTATGCATCAAAAACATTCACCAAATGAACTAACAGAAAAAATGTACATATACTGCAAGTTCTTCTTTCTATTGATGAAGAAAGCTTTACTGAATGGGTTATAGTCACGAGAAAATGAGATTTATTCACAACGGGGGGAATACTCGAATGGCAAGCGAAGAAAAAGAGAAAGAGAAATATAGTGCTAATTCATTGGTTAGAGGGTTGGAAATCATTAAGCTCTTTAATGAAGTACAGCCGAGTTTGTCTCTTTCAGAAATAGCAAAACAACTCGGAGTAAGCAGAACAGTACCATATCGTTTATTATTCACATTACAAAATATTGGTTATTTGTCTCAGGATGAACATACCAAACGTTATAGTTTAACTCCTAAAGTTCTTGAACTGGGATTCAGCTATTTGAATAGCTTGAAATTCCAGGAAATTGTACAACCTTATATGGAGAACTTGCGTGATGAAATCGGAGCCTCCTGCCATCTGTCCATTTTGGATGGACAGGAAGTTGTTTATGTTGGAAGTGCCCCTGTCAGAGGTGTATCAGCTGTCAATGTGAACATAGGTTTGCGGCTGCCGGCACATGCTTTGGCCAATGGAAAATTACTTTTGGCATATCAACCGAAAGAAATGCTAATGCAAATGTTCAAAATCTCAAACCTAACTCCTTATACAGACAAAACACTCACTGCGCCTGGTGAATTTCAAAAACAGCTGGAATCGATTCGGCAAAATGGTTATTCGATGACAAGCGGGGAATTCCACCCTGGCATCCGTTCCGTTGCCGCCCCGATTTTTGACAGGACTGGGAAAGTATTGGCTGCCTTGAATGTCGTGGCAACAGAGTCTGCTTACCAGGAGGATTTCATCGATAAAATTGCCTTGCCGAAACTGTTGGAAGTTTCTCGGCAGTTATCCGTTTATATGGGATTTAGCGGGGTTAAGCCTTATCAACACGAAGATGTCTGAATGATGTAAAATCTATTAATAAATGAATAGCCTCTTTCGAAAGTGTGGGTTTCCATTAGGGAATCCACACTTTTTTTTGTTAAGAAAAGCGATTCGTTACAAGTTTATCCCAGAGTCGCTAGCTTTCGGACTATAAAAATAGTTTTAAATATTCTAAAAACTAATTGACAATGAAGCGGTTTCATTTTAGACTTAATTCATAGACAAAACAATGTTTTGCTTATGAAACATAACGTGTTTTAGAAACAACAAATAAGGGAGGAATTTTAAAATGACAAAAGAAGCTTTCTCAGTGAAGGATTTTGAAAAAAAATATGTTGCCCGATTGAAAGACCGTTCGCTTGATTGGGATGTCTTGAAGTTCCAAGAAGAAATCGATCCCGCCTACAGACGTGCACAGATGAGATATATCGGACGTGGTGCGACTGCCAATAACGATACGAATGTAATTGCAGGTGTACATTTCACTTTAAGTACGATGGTGCTTCCTCCGGGATGTATCGGTCCTTTGCACCTTCATGACGATGTTGAAGAAGTGTTTTTCATTCTTGAGGGTGAAGTCACGGCATTAATTCAAGAGGATAGCTACAGTGAAGTGCATGAAATTAAATTAAGTGCGAGAGATTGCATCAGCAGCCCACCAGGAGTTTATCGGGGAATTAGGAATGACGGGGATGTGGAGGCGCGCATGCTCGTGATGCTAGGGGCAGTGAAACCTAACTTACCGACTTATCCTGAAGGCAGTGACCTCGAAGAACTTCGTAAACAACGCGCTAAAGAAAGAGAAGCCATTATTAAAGAGTGATCATTTAGCCGAAAAGGGCACCTGCATTATGAGAATTAATGAGGCGCCCTTTTCGATTAATTGTTAAATATGGCCAATGCAAATTATCTAAGGGCAATCTAAATTATGGGAGGTATAAAAGATGCTTGGGATTACTCATTTACGACATATAAGCATGATAACTCCGAATTTCGACGATCAAGCAGAGTTTTATGAAAAGGTTTGGGGACTGGATAGTGTGGATGTTCCTGAAGAGGAGAATACGGTTTATTTCCGCGGGGCTGGACCGGAACATCATATTTTAAGCCTCCACAAGGGAGAAAAACGTGGTTTGCATCATATAGCTTTTGGCATGGTCGACAAAAACGCGGTGGATCGTGCAGCAGGGATATTACAATCGAAGGGCGTTCGAATTATTGAACCACCTGGATATTTGGATGAAGCAGGTGCCGGTTATGGCCTGCGGTTTATTGATCCGGAAAACCGCGTGATTGAGCTTTCGGCTTGGGTGGAAGTGCAAACGTCTATTTGGAGCAAGAAAAATGTCGATCCGGTGAAATTGAATCATGTTGTAATGAACACGAAGAACTTAGATATGATCGTTGAGTTTTATACGGATGTACTTGGTTTTAAAGTTACTGATTGGAGTGAGCACCAAATGTCATTCCTCCGGTGCAACAGAAAGCATCACTCCATTGCCTTCAATCAAGATGAGCATGCGTCAGTCAATCATATCGCATACGAAGTCGATTCCGTGGATGAATTGATGCGAGGAATAAGCAATGTGCGAAAAGCGGGCTTGTCAGAACTTTGGGGACCTGGACGTCATGGGCCAGGAGACAATATTTTCTGTTATTTTCAAGACCCAGGCGGTTTTGTAATGGAGTATACATGCTATCTGGAAACGATCGAAGATGAATCTGAGTGGAGAGCACGTGTATGGAAACGGGTTCCGCATTTAATGGATCAGTGGGGGATTGCAGGGCCGCCGAAACCTGAAGCCCGCAAAGCAATGGGAGGAGATCCTGATCCAGGCTGGGTTGATTCTCATATAGACGGTTCTGTCATGGCGGAAAAATGAGGAGGATTTCGATTTCCTCCCATGATTCCAGCGCGTAGTTAGCTTCTTGTAGATTAAAGGACAGCGTTTGAGGAAAATGGCTTTGAAAAGGAGTGAAGAAAGTGGATTTAGGACTGCAAGGAAAAGTGGCTGTCATTATGGGCGGCACGTCGGGCGTGGGATTAAAAACAGCAGAAATGTTTTTAGCTGAAGGAGCGAAAGTGGCTATTTGCGGCAGAAGCGCTAAGCGTATGGAAAGTGCACAAAGTCAATTGCTCTCATTTGGTGAAAAGGCAGATATTTTTGCATCAACATGTGATGTCACTTCAAAATCGGATGTGGATTCTTTCATTAATGGTACCGCTGAGAGGTTTGGGGGAATCGATATATTGGTGAATGCAGCCGGTCAAAGCGTGATGGGTCACTTTTTTGACATAACGGATGAGCAGTGGGAAGAACAGATTCAGTTAAAGTTCTTTGCCATCATATATGCCGTTCGTGCTTCACATCCTCATTTAGTGAAAAGGGGAGGAGGGCGGATTATTAATATTAATGCAACGCTTGCTAAAGAACCTGAACGTCATATGGTAGCGACTGCAGCAGCAAGGGCTGGCCTCCTTAATTTAAGCAAAACTTTGTCCCAGGAATTGGCCTTTGACAATATATTGGTGAATTCAGTGAGTCTTGGATTGATCCGGACCGATCAATGGGAGCGAAGAAGATTGAAAAATGCGCCTGATATGGACCCTGAAGAGTATTACGGAGACCTAGCGAAAAAACGGAATATTCCTCTTGGCCGCGTAGGGGAAGCGGAAGAAGTGGCCAGTGTCATTGTTTTCCTTGCTTCAGACAAAGCAAGTTATGTGGCAGGTTCGACGATTGAGACGGCAGGAGCGATTGGAAAGGCCCTATAAATATATTACTAAAAAAGGTAGGATAACGCGATGAAAATACAAGAAGAAATAGAGTTTACGACCGCCGATTCCATCGTAAAGGAGCTTGTTCGAGCAGGAGTGGAAGCTGCTTTCGGGATTGTCAGCATTCACAATATGCCAATCTATGATGCAATTCTTAGAGAAGGGAGCATCAAACTCATTTGTTCACGTGGTGAGAGCGGTGCCGTAAATATGGCTGATGGATATGCACGCGCCACCGGGAAATTGGGTGTAGTGATTACCAGTACTGGCACAGGGGCAGGAAATGCTGCTGGTTCACTAGTGGAAGCTTGGGCAGCTGGTGTCCCCCTTCTTCATCTTACCGGTGAAGTGGCTTCTTCTTATCTTGGTACAGGCAAAGGATACATACATGAGTGTAAAGACCAGCTTTCAATGATGAGCGGAGCTTGTAAAAATGCAGTAAGGCTTAGAAACCCTGACCAAACCGCAGCAGTGGTAAGGAAGGCAATCCAAGAAGCTTTAACTGCACCAACGGGTCCGGTTACATTGGAAATTCCCATTGACTATCAATCGGCGATCATAGAAGATCTTTCACTCGAAGGGCTGCGAACTTCAACCTCTGAAACAAATTCAATGCCATTTATTCCTGAACAAGCCGTACAAAAAATGGTAGGCGCACGCCGTCCTGTAATATGGGCCGGTGGTGGAGTCATCAGTGCCAATGCTTCGCAAGAGCTGCAAAAATTAGCGGAAATCCTTGGTGCAGCGGTTATAACCAGTCAGTCAGGAAAAGGTTCGATTCCAGAAAACCACGAACAATGCATAGGGCATTTTGCGGCATATGAAACAACAAAAGAGTTTTTAAGAAATGCAGATTTATTGATTAGCGTAGGTGTAAGGTTTAGGGGGAATGAAACATCAAACTGGAAAGTGCCGGTGCCGCAAGAACATATAGCGATCGATGCGGATTGGCAGGCCATTAACCGGAATTATAAAGCCACGTTAGGTTTGGTGGGTGATGCAAAGGATATGCTGGGTGCCATCATTCAAAAGATTGAAGAACATTCAGTTCAAGCGGAGCCTTCTTATTTACAAGAAGTTCTTTCGCTTAGAAATGAAGTGCGCGCTCAACTCAGGGAAACGCTTGGACCGTATGAGCAATTTGTAGATGGCATGAGGGAGATATTACCAGACGATACCATTCTAGTCCGTGATGTAACCGTACAGGCAAACGTTTGGGGCAGCCGTTTATTTGAAATCTATGAACCGAGAACATCGATTCATGCATCAGGTGGTGGAATTGGTCAAGGTCTTCCAACAGCAATCGGTGCCCAAATGGGGTGTCAAGATAAAACCGTCGTTCTTATGGCTGGAGATGGTGGTTTTATGGTGAACGTCGGGGAAATGGTTACGGCAGCCGAAGAAAACTTACCAGTTATCATCGTATTGTTCGATGACTCAGGCTATGGGGTTCTTCGCAATATTCAAACAGCCGCATATGGTCGGCAGGTAGCTGTGGATTTATTAAGTCCTGATTTTGTGAAACTGGCTGAGTCCATGCATTTCGATGCAGTGCGTATTGGTTCTGGAGATGAATTCATATCCGAACTGAAAAAGGCTAAGGAAAGACGTAAACCTTCCATGATCGTTGTTGATATGGAAGCTGTGGGGCCAATGGCCAAACCATTTGGCGGACCGCCAGGAGCTGCGGAAGCATTCAAGCCAAAAAAACTATAAGGAGGATTGAGAATGATTTCGACATACCCATTTGTTTCAGGAAAATATCTAGTTAATGGAGAATGGATAGAATTACCGGAAAAAGTCGATGTGGTAAATCCGGCAAATACATTGGAAGTAGTTGGCCAGGTGGCAAAATGCTCTGAAGAAATCGTGAATGACGCGATTGAAGCTGCAGAAAATGCTTTTGAAACGTGGTCTCGCTCTGATATCGGGGAACGGGCTAACCGGATGAAAACTGCGGCTGAAGAACTTTCAAAAGTTATCGAGGAAAATGTTACAGTGTTTGTACGTGAAAATGGCAAAACACTTGTTGAAGCTAAAAAGGATTTACTGCGCTGTGTTGAAGTCATGAAGGGCTGTGCAGCAGAGTTACTTGATTGGTGGAAGCCTGAAGTCCTCCCAGGAAAACAAAAAGTCCAAATCCGAAGAAGGGCAAGAGGTGTCACGGCAATAATCACACCGTGGAATTCTCCGATGATATTAACCTTTAAAAGGGTCATACCTGCTGTTTTGGCAGGCAACGCCGTTGTCTTAAAACCTGCAACGAATTGCCCTTTAACGATCATGACCTGTTTAAAAGTAGTTGCTGAACATTTTCCTCCAGGAGTCATCAATATAGTCTCAGGATCTGGAAAAGCAATCGGCGACACACTATGTTCCGATTCACGCGTACGGACATTGGCGTTTGTCGGAAGTACGGAAACCGGGAAAGCTATCATGCAGAAATCAGCTGGAAATCTGCAAAAAGTATATATGGAACTTGGCGGCAATGATCCTGCCATCATTTTGGAAGATGCCAATATGGATGAAGCGGCTATCAAACGTTTGAGGATGGGGATTTTACGAGCAGCGGGTCAGGTCTGTTCCGCTGTAAAAAGAGTGTACGTCCAAGAATCACGATATGATGAAGTTGTGGAGAAGCTGATCAAAGAGTTTAGCCGGATGGTAATCGGTGATGGCATTCAGCCTGATGTAACCATGGGTCCCTTGAATAATAAAGCACAATATGACTTTGTGAATGGCTTGATCGAACGTACCGCTAAGTCAGGAGGAAAAATAATCACAACCGGCATCCAGCTGAATCCGGAAACTTGGGATAAAGGTTATTATATGCTTCCTTCCATTATTACTGGCGTCGATCAGCAAAGTGAATTGGTTCAGGTGGAACAATTCGGGCCCATCATTCCAATTTTACCTTTCCATGATATTGATGAAGCTGTAAAATTAGCGAATGATAGTGAGTTTGCGCTGCGTGCATCTGTTTGGACCGAGAATGAAGATATCGCTGTCGAAATGGCAGATCGCCTTGAAGCTGGTGCGGTTTTCCATAATAATCATACCGTTTTCAGCGACTTGGCCCTGGATTTCCCTGGCTTAAAAGAAAGCGGTGTTTCGCGGGAAACAAGACATTGCGGGTTGGAATTCTTTGCGGACTCATACGGGTTTGCTGATTGAGGAAGGATGAAACTACATGAAGTTAGGTTTAATCGGGTGCGGTAATATCGGAAAATTTCTGCTTCAGGCCATTAATAACGACGGGCTTCTTCCAGGTGGGAGAATCGTTGCCATTTATGCCCGCCGTGAAGAAATTGCGTCACAACTAGCAGAAGAATTCAGGACACAGACATATGGTGATGTCGACGAACTTCTTAAATCCGATGTAGATTTAGTCATAGAGGCTGCAACGATTGAAGCAGCTGAAGAGTATGCATTGAAAGTGCTTAAAAGCGGGAAGGATCTCTTGCTAAGTAGCATAGGCGTGATGGCGAATTCTGCCTTTGAAGAACAATCGAACCAAATTTGCAAAATGAATAACGTGAATATTCTCCTTCCGTCTGGTGCGATTGGAGGTCTCGATGTACTTAAATCGGCAAAAGCGGTGAATGGCCTTGAATCTGTTTCCATCACCACAAGAAAACCGCCCAACGCATTGCCAGCAGGTACTTCCACGACAGAAGAAACGGTATTATTTGAGGGATCAGCTGCAGAAGCGATCAAACAGTTTCCGAGAAACATTAATGTTGCGATTGTGCTGTCTATGGCTGGTCTTGGGTCTGAAAGGACGAAAGTGAAAATCATTGCCGATCCAAATGTGTTAAAAAACATTCACCTGATCGAAGCGTCAGGTTCGTTCGGGAAACTGAAACTGGAAGTGGAAAATGATCCGATGCCAAATAATCCGAAAACGAGTTATCTAGCGGCATTAAGTGTTTTGGCGACTCTGCAAAATAAGGAAAAGAGCGTTCAAATCGGGTAATGCATTATGATGTAAAGCTTGGAAGGGAGAGAAAAAGTATGCTTAAAACTGAAAAATCCTTAGAAGAAATGTCGAAACAGCAAGTTGTTAACTATTTGAACGAAACGGTTAAACCAGAGGAAGGCGTCATACCTGCATACCTCCTTGGAGATCCAAAGGTTTATGATATAGAACATGAAAAAGTGTTTCTGAAAACATGGGTTTTTATCGGTCATGATTCTGAAGTACCGAACAAAGGAGACTTCATGACCCGTGAACTTGCTGGCTACTCGCTTATCATTACTCGTGATGCTGAAGGGGAAATAAGGGCTTTTTATAATATGTGCACCCATCGCGGAATGAAACTATGCCGTGCAGATAAAGGGAACAAGTCATTATTTACGTGTCCCTACCATGGGTTTAATTTTAAAAACACTGGTGAGCTCGTAGGGGTGCCGTTACAAAAGGACATATACGGGGGCAACCTTGACCGCTCGGAAATGGGCCTTCACAAAGTGAAGCTTGAATCCTATAAAGGTCTATTATTTGGAACTTGGAATGAAGATGCAGAGCCGCTTGAAGAGTTTCTTGGAGACATTAAATGGTATTTGGATATACTTGTAGGTCGTGCAGAAATGGAAGTAATCGGGGTTCCGCAAAGATTCGTTGTTAATTCCAACTGGAAAGTTGGTTCCGATAACTTTGTTGGTGATTCCTATCACACGATGGTCACACACGGATCCATTGCAAAACTGGGCATGGTGCCAAATGCTACCTATTCAAAGCGCGGTTTTCAAATCCATACGGATAACGGGCACGGCCTAAACTTAGGGACACCTAATCCTGACTTCGCTTTCCCGGAAGAATTGAAAGATGAATTTAAAACTAACCTGTCTGAAGAACAATATGGAGTGTTATCAAACTTAAAGAATATGATTGGGAATGTATTCCCCAACTTATCATTTTTAATATCCCATACAAAAATCAAAGACCAATTCATCTCCAACACTTCAATAAGGATGTGGCGGCCAATCGGTCACAATAAAATGGAAGTGATCGCTTGGATGCTCGTGGAAAAGAACGCTTCCCAAGATTGGAAAGATAGATCAAGAGATTCATTTATCTTGACCTTTAGCCCATCCGGCATTTTCGAACAGGATGATACGGAAGTGTTTACGGATATTACTGAAGCAGCCCAAGGCCCAATGCCTTTCCTAAAGAATTTAACCTACAATTATACAATGGGGCTCCATCGTGAACCAGTTGATTTTATAGGACCTGGTGTTGCTTATGATGATAAATTCACTGAAGCGAGCCAACGGAATTTTTACAAGTACTGGCTTGAATTAATGACGAAATGATAAGCGGGAGGGGGAACCGAAATGAATGTGGAGAAAATGTTGCTCAAATGTGAATTTGAACAGTGGCTGTATGATGAAGCTCAATTACTGGATGATATTGAATTTGATGATTGGTTCGATTTAATGCACTCTAGCTTGCGGTATCAAATGCCTGTACGTGTTAATAAAGAAGGGGTGGAACGACCGGATTATTCAACGGACATGTTTACTTTTAATGATGATATTGAGCTGCTGAAACTGCGCGTGGATCGTTTGAAAACGGATTATGCTTGGGCCGAAATACCGCCATCAAGAACACGGCGTTTTGTCTCTAATGTACGCGTTAAAGACTATGTTGAAGGTGAAAAGGCAGTCGTCAAGAGCTATCTGCTCATCTATCGGAGCCGCAGCACGGATATTCAGCATGATTTGATTTCGGGGGAAAGAAATGATGAATTCATTTTCGAAGAAGGTAAATGGAAACTTTCCAAACGGATATTCATTGTTGATCAATCAACGATAAATACCAGAAATCTTGCTATCTTCGTATAATATTGACTTTAATTAAAATAGATAAAAAGGAGGCTGGTTACAATGACAATGGCATTAAAGGATAAAGTAGTGTTGATTACCGGTGGCAATTCAGGTATCGGGGAGGCTGTCACTAGACGTTTCATACAAGAAGGGGCAAAAGTCAGCATCATCGGCCGCTCGATAGAAACGCTAAAGAAAATGAAAGTGGAATTTGGTGAAGAGATTCTCATTAACCAAGGCGATGTAAGCAAATATGAAGACAATGAGAGGGCAGTACAGGCCACTGTCGAGCAATTTGGAAAGCTGGATGTTTTCGTTGCCAATGCAGGGGTCTTTGATGGATTTGCTAAATTTGCCGACGTAACTCCCGATGCACTTTCCGATGCATATGATTTTCTGATCGATATTAACGTTAAAGGATCTTTCTTCGGTGCTAAAGCCGCTCTTGAAGAACTGCAAAAATCGAATGGCAATATTATTTTCACCGTATCCGGTGCTAGTTTTTATCCGGATGGCGGCGGGGTGTGGTACACAGCAAGCAAGCATGCCCAAATAGGGCTGATGCGCCAGCTTGCCTTTGAACTCGCCCCTAACATCAGGGTGAATGCTGTAGCGCCTGGTGGCACTCTGACAGCATTATCGGTCATTCCTCCCCTACGTCCATTCGTTAAAATCGTGGATAATGAAACGAAGGCAAATAGCATTAAGAAAAGAAACCCTCTGCAGCTTGCACAGCTGCCAGAAGATCATGTAGCTGCATATGTCCTGTTAGCATCGGACGCAGCGCGTGCAATTACCGGCGAAGTCATCTCCAGTGATGGAGGATTGGCAGTTCGCGGACTGGGTTGAGTCCATAACAAAATAAACTAAGGGAAGTAGGTTTATATGTATGGCTGAATCACTATTGGGCAATAGGAATATTAATCAACTCGCATTTGTTGTAAAAGATATTGAATCTGCTAATCTTGCTTTCACAACGCTGCTGGGCATTAAGAAAGCAGAACCATTTTTAACTGGTGACAGTTCTGTTTCGAAAGTCACTTTTAGAGGCGTACCAACGGAATCACAATCCAAACTGGCTTTCCTGAATACTCCGACCGTCCAATTTGAACTAATAGAACCCGATAAAAATCCTGGAACGATGCGTGAGTTCCTGGATGAAGTAGGTGAAGGGATCCACCATATAGCTTTTGATGTAGACTCTATCCAAAAGAGGCTGCCAATCATGGAGAAAAGTGGATACCCAGCCTTGCAAACGGGTGAATTCACTTCAAGTGACGGCCGATATGTATATGTGGATACACTAGATGATCACAAAACGTTTGTTGAACTGCTTGAAAGTGCGGAGCCAAGAGCAACGGCATGGGAAAGGCCGGAAGATGCCAGCGTTCAGCCGCTATTAGGGACTAACATAGTGGAACAACTTGCGTTTGTTGTAAAAGACCTCGACGCGGCTTCAGATGCATATTGTAAGTTATTGGGTGTTGAAAAACCTCCCATCATCCATTCTGGTTCAACCGATATTACAAACGTGATTTATAAAGGGAAACCCACTGAAGGCAAATCAAAATATATATTCATCGATACTCCGTTAATTCAAATTGAATTGATCGAGCCGGGCGAATCGCCCAGTACGTGGAAAGATCATCTTGAAACATATGGTGAGGGTGTTCACCATATCTCTTTTGTCGTTAAAGACATGGAGGCTAAAATGAAGCTGCTGGAAGAAATGGGCTATCCGGTCATACAGACAGGTAATTTTTTTAACGGAAAAGGCCGGTATGCCTATATGGATACAACAGCGACCTTTAAAGTGATCATTGAACTGCTAGAACGTTTTGATGAGTAAACAAGTAACAATTGATCATCAAAAGGTTTTCGGATGCAATTGACTGATCACTTGGGAGTTACATAATTAGGAATGATGAACTCCAGCGGTCATTATTTCGAAAACCTAGCCATTTTCCCACCTGATCAGCTGATTAACTTACGAGAAGTGAAACCATAAAAGGCATACAAGGCAATGGTCGGGAAGGGGACTTCAACCATGGCCTTGTACGGTTCGAATAAAAGTGGAAAATTTAAAATCAATATGGATTGTATTGACCTTTATTCCTTTTTCTACACCTTTGTCACGAATGGCATAGATTACCTGAAAGTGCTTGTTGTTTCGTTCCTCATACCAAAATTTATCAACCATTGTAACATCTTCATTACGGGCCGATAAAAAGGAAATTCGAAAAGAAAGCCATGATGAATCTGTAGTCTTTGGAGAAAGGTATTTCTCGAGTAGGAATATAATAAGCGGTGAAATTCAAGATTTGCACGCTTGCCGCTATTCGGCTATTTTTATTAATTGCCTGTTGTAGTTTATCCGTTGCCCATTCCAGTTTTTTTAATTCTTCTTCCGTAATTCCTTCACATGCTTTTTGTATAGAATGGTTTTCGAGCATTTTCCTGATTTCCAATTCTTGCTGCAAAAGATCAATATCCACATTGGATATGACCATCCCTATGCCAGGCTTCACCTGAAGCAAATTTTCCTGTTCCAATTTCCTCAAAGCTTCACGAACCGGTGCGGCTACAATTGAATTGTTGGGCGATATCATCTTCCGTTAACCGGTCTCCGGGCAAAAATATCCCTTCAATGATTTTGTGTTTTCAGGGTGCTCCTTTTCTAAAATCCAATTATATACAAGTGTATTTATTTTATCTTAAAAAATGATTGAAGTTATTTCAATGCTTCGGACTTTTGATTATTTATAAAATTCAATGGGGTGAGACCGTTCTCTGTTACGGTACAACAAATGATGTATATGAAACAATTATAACCAAAGACGCTCACAAAGCTATCGGACCTTATGGAAATTCTAGGTAGCCCTCATATATATGCTGTAACTGGAAAACTGCCTAGCACTTTTGGGAATCATAGAGTAAGAGGATGCAAACTTAGAGCAGGTTATATAATCATCGGTTTGGAAAGGGGGGCACTTTCCCCTGATGAATGATGTATATGGAAATTCTTTTTACAGATAACCATGCAAGAAGTGAGATTCATGTTGCTCGATTACATAAAGATGCTATGATTGAAATCGAAGCTTATTAAACAAAAGAGAACATCAGATTGATTTTCTTTTTTTATATACATAGAGGATCAGGAGGAGTAATAAATGAATTTAGCACAATTTCCTAGAAAGCGATATACACCGACATATACACCAGTTGAGAGATTAGATCATTTTTCTGAAGTTCTTGGTGGCCCATCCATTTACGTTAAACGAGACGATATGCTTGGTCTGACGGCCGGGGGAAATAAAACAAGAAAACTGGAATTCCTTGTTGCTGATGCATTGGAAAAAGGCGCGGATACATTGATTACATGTGGAGGCGTTCAATCCAATCATTGCCGCTTGACACTAGCTGCTGCGGTTAAAGAAAAAATGAAATGCATCCTTGTGTTGGAAGAGGGTCTTTCAAATTCTGAACCGGATTTTAACGGTAACTATTTTCTCTATCATTTATTGGGCGCTGAACAAATCAAAGTAGTGCCTAATGGTTCTGACTTAATACAAGAAATGCAGAAAGTCGCTAAAGAGGTGACAGAGAAAGGACATCAACCTTACATCATCCCGGTTGGGGGATCCAATGTCATTGGTGCGACGGGATACGTTGCATGCGCTCAGGAGATCTTGGCACAGTCCTTTGAGCAAGGGATTGATTTGAAAGCAGTTATTTGTGTAAGCGGCAGTGGAGGAATGCATGCGGGTTTAGTGGCAGGATTTCATGGAAATCACAGTGGAGTATCGGTAATTGGAATAAACGTTAGTAGGGGGAAAGCTGAACAAGAAGAGAAAGTTTTTCAGCTTGTTAAGGAAACTTTAACACATATCGGCATTCCAAATTCAATTCCTCGTGAGGCAGTTACGTGTTTTGATGAGTATGTCGGACCGGGTTATGCTTTGCCTACACCTGAAATGGTGGAAGCAGTCAAGATAATGGCAAGAACAGAAGGAATTTTGCTGGATCCGGTATATACGGGTAAAGCGGCAGCGGGACTCATCGATTTAATAAAAAAAGGCACATTCAAGCCGGAGGATAACATTCTATTTGTTCACTCTGGCGGTGCTTCATCGTTATACGCCAATACTTCTCTATTTAATTGAAATACTTATCATGCATGTGGCCTAATCCCACTTTTTAAGTATAGCAGGGGTGGTTATTAAGCAAAAACATATGTATCGAATAATTAATCCAATAGCTTTCATGCTGAATTTTGTCAATGTCACTAATTCCTGCTCTCTAAATGTACCGTAGGCCGGGCCGCTGGTATAAGCTTACAATGCTTCGGCAAGTGTTATGCACTCATATGGATGCCATACCGTTTTTCCGCTGCTGTCGATTCTCGTTACTGCACGATAGATTTGTTGAAGCGGATTAAGTATATCAATTGGAAAGTCCGTTCCAAATGCCAATTTTGCTCCGGCTTCTTGCAATGTATTAATCGAGAAAACATGCTTTTCTCGTTCAGTACCAATCCGTTCGGTGTAAACACCTCTTTCGGACATCGCAAAGTGATCTGGCTGCATTGAAGCAGTAACGCCCAACTCTATGAAACAATGAACATCATCCGGGTGGATCACTTCAATGTGTTCGACGGAATGACGCGAATCTCGTTTACCGTTTGTCTTTTGGGCTTCACCATATGCATCTAGAGCAAGGCGAACCGCTCCGTCGCCAATGGCATGAAAACGAATGCTAAAGCCTTCTTTATCTGCATCAACGACCCATTTGTTGATCGTTTCAGCAGGGAAAGACGTCTCACCGCGTGTATTAGGTTGATCCGCATAAGGTTCAAGTAAATAAGCGGTACGGGCTGTAATGACACCATCGATAAATTGTTTAAGTCCCGACACACGAAGTTTATCCGATTGATACGTATCTCGTAATTGTTTGACATGTTCAAGATTGCCATTTAAAGCTGGCCATAAATGAATACGGGCTGTTAATTCTCCATTGTCTTCGAATTCTTTGAAAACATCTAGAGATTCTATTGTTTTTAAACCATGTAAGTCATTGACAGCAGTTACCCCTAAGCTTTCTGCGTGTGCCAAGAAATCAGAGAAGATTGGATTTTTTTTTGTATTTGAAAAATTAATAAGGAATTTGTAATGAGGGAACATATGTTTTATAATGTACTTTAAGTAATTATCTATCGAAATAGGGGAGGCATTATATGTATATTTCAATTTCAGATTTTATTAAAGAATGGAATAAAGAAGCCATATTGACTCAAAATGTCTTGGATAGTTTGACTGATGAATCCTTAGAACAACAAGTTTATCCAGGAGGTCGTACCTTAGGAAGAATTGTGTGGCATTTCACCACGAATATTCCAGATTATCTAGCTCATTTCGGGTTAAAGATAGACCGGATAGAAAGTTCGGAAAACGTCCCATCTTCTGCCCGGGAAATTGCCATCACTTTTAAAAATGTAAGTTCTCACGCAGCCAAAATTATTGAACAACAATGGACAGACGAATCCCTGGAACAAATACAAGAAGCGTTTGGAAGACAGGAAACAAATGCTTCCATCCTTATGGGACTAATCAAGCATATTGTTCATCATCGCGGACAAGTTACGGTTTTGATGCGTCAAGCAGGAATAAAACCTTTTGGGGTTTATGGACCGCCAAAAGAAGATTGGATTCATTTAGGTGTGGAAACTCCACCGCTTTAATAACTTATGAATGCTTAAGTTATGATCTTCAACATACGGGGCCATTGGCGAATAATTAAATTCCAGTTCTCCATTTTATAACTGAGTTAATAATATGTTTTAGCATCCATTGAAGGGTGCTTTTTTATTTTGCCAAAAAGGGTTTAAATGTCACCATCCTTCATATTCCAATTAAAGCGAATGAAGTAAAACTTCAGATAGATCAACAATCCCGGCATAAAATTACCATTTGTCCCGTCTGTTCCTATTGATTGGCTATGTTAAACCATTAGTGCAGAATAGTTCTTTACTATTATTATTTATAAGTAAATGACGAGATCTCTACCAAATCAATTAAAACTGACTGAAAGTGTCTAGTTATAACTATCAGTATTTTGTTGAAAAATGTCGTTATTTGCGAATATCATTATCGTCATTTCTGAGATATTATTATATTGAATTAACACATTGAAGTGATAATGCAACCTTATGTCGGTGCTCAATTAAGTGAGTGGGGGAAAATAAATGAGTGTAATCATCGAGAAGAAACGAATGGAAAACTATACTCATATGGAAGATGTAATGTTGGTTGGGAAAATCCATAATGGTGATGAGGAGGCACTGGACTTTTTAATCAAAAAATACAGATGTGTCGTTCAATCAAATGCTTTGAAGTATTTTTTAACGGGTGGAGATAAGGAAGACGTCTTTCAGGAAGGGATGATTGGACTATATAAGGCCATTCGGGACTACAAAAATTGCAAAAAGTCGTCTTTCAGAACATTTGCGGAACTTTGCATTACAAGACAAATCATAACGGCTGTTAAGGCGGCCATTCGCCAAAAGCATTCTCCCTTAAATAATTATGTTTCATTGTATATGCCAATCCATCAAGGTGAGTCAGAACAGGGGCTAATTGATCTAATTCCTGAACAGAGGCAAACTGACCCAGTCACGATTTTAATAAAATCAGAAGAAATTTGCGATATTGAGCTAATTTTAACCGAAGTCCTTAGTGAGTTGGAAAGCAAAGTTGTGGACTTGTACCTGGAAGGAAAAACTTATTTTGAAATATCAACGGAACTGAATGTTCAAAAAAAGACGATCGATAATGCACTTCAGCGGGTAAAAAGGAAACTGGAGCGGCACTTCGAGTCCAGGAAAGTGGAAGAATAATAATAATAATTCTTTAAACTTGCGGTCATTATTATTTGAAAAATAACATCGAAACGATTAATAGAAGAGATGAAAGTACTTGTTAAAGCATTTTCCTGGAATGGAGCTATTAGTGCAGAGCTCTATCCTAAAGGAAAATAAAATCCTTCTAGATAAATGCGCCTATGATAAATTCTCTGAGCATAAACACAAAAAGCCCAACTGGAATACATGGGCTTTTTACTATGTTCATTTTTTTAATTCACTCTATTCAATTGGAGATTATATCTTAATGTTTCATCTTCTGAATATAATTTGTACCCAAGTCCATCACTGTAATTAAGAAAGACTTTTTCCGGAAGATGCTTTTTAGACTCACTTGAAATTAATACGGGGACCCCCTCGATTATGAATCTCTCATCATCTTCGTTCTTATTATCAATTTTCAATTCATGTTCCACATAAATCGAACAGCTCCCAACATAAATGGCTTCGATACGAACACCTTCATTCTCTTTATAATTCACTTTTAATAGTTGTTCAAGCGCTGCTTCTTTAATTTCAATATTCATAAAACCCGCTCCCATATTATTTTTTATCTATACAATTTTCTATTTATTCGTATACCCCATTGTTTATAAGTTAATGTGTTAGACCTTTCCAAGGAAAAAATAAAGTTTCCAATGGTGATTAATATCCAAGGGGATATACATGGAAGAGATAAAATGTAAAATTATTACATTTATCAAACAAATTAACAATGTTGACACTTTCCAGCATTATGCTATAATTCATTCTGTAATTGCAAATCGTAATCATTACTATTTGTGTCCAATAATGACTTTTGAAGAAAGGAAACAAAAAATATAAGAGTAGAGGGTAGTTGAGATGATCCAGGAAATTGATTTTATAAAATTTAATCCAACACAAAATATGACAGTCCTTGTTAAAACTAAATATCCAGTTGAAAGGTATAAGCATGTTGCTTCCAAAATAATGTCATATGACAATGTACACGCTGAACAAGTAGGATTCATAGAAAAACCGAAAAATAATAAAGCTGTTGCACATTTACATATGGCCGGAGGTGAGTTTTGTGGAAATGCTTGTATGGCATTGGCAGCTTTTATTGCGTCTGAAAAAGGACTAAAGCAAAATGAGATGACAGAAATTTTATTAGAAGTTTCAGGTACAGATCAATTAATAATGGGTCAAGTGAAAAGAAATATAGATGAATATTACTGCCAAGTAACTATGCCTACCCCAAAAAAGATAGAACAGAGAAAAATTGAATTTGATGGCAGTGATTTGAATTTAATCATAGTGAGATATCAGGAGTTCATTCATATTGTGATTGAAGTGGAGGAATTTGATAAGTCAATAAGGGAAAAAGCAGAATCATTAGCAAAGTTGCTGGGAGTAACTTTAGGTGCTAACTTGATCGGCATTTTATTATATAAAGCGAAGTCCGATGAATTGGCTCCCCTCATTTATGTACCACATTTAGATACTTTGATTTGGGAAAGGGGGTGTGGATCAGGTACAGCTTCCTTAGGAGCGTATCTTGCATGGAAGAATAAAGGAGAGGTCGTTGCTAAAATCAGGCAGCCAGGTGGGACTATTAATGTAAAAGCTAGCTGTAATGACGAAGAGTTGGAGTGTCTTAAAATTGAAGGGTCTGTTGGAATAGTGGCACAAGGTAAAGCTTTTATAGATGTTTAACTATTATATATTATTGGAGTGGAATGAATGTGTTAAAAACCAATACTTTGCAAGAAGATTTGAATCAATTTTCAGTAAGATTTAACGATTTTGCAGTAAAATATGACCATACCATGAATCACTGTCCGGAGTTTGAGGTTCTGATAGATGATTATTCAAAATTCATAATAAGTGAGAGGAATAAAGAAGCTTGGGAACAACTAGTACAACATGAATCCAGGGACTTCTATCAACTAGTCGAGGATTTAAGAACGAAATCAGCACTTTGTGTGGCCATTATGGAGAAATATCGTGCTTTGAAGCTGCTAAATGGAACTACTGAGAGTACCAATTATTTTAAGAATATAGAATCATGTATTGAAAATGAATTTGGCCAATTTCAAATTACTTCAGAATCAAAGGTATTATTGGTGGGGTCAGGCTCATTTCCGATGACACCTTTATTAATTGCTAAGCGAACGGGAGCAGAGGTTATTGGCATAGATATTGATGATGAGGCTATTGAACTTGGACGAAAAGTTGTGGATGAATTGGGTGGGGACTTAAATATAAAATTAGAGAAAAAAGAAGTGGAAAATATTGAGTATGCAAAAGAATTAACTCATATCATTTTTAGTTCAACTGTAGAAGCTAAATATGACATACTTGGTCAAATACATCCATTGACAAATGAAAATGTTGTAGTGGCTATGAGATACGGTAATCAGCTGAAATCTTTATTTAATTATCCTATGAGAGAGGTGGATGCAGAAAAGTGGAGGATGGTTGACAATATATTACGTCCAGATCATGTGTTTGATATCGCATTGTATAAAAAAGCATAGCTTACTTGTTAAAGAGGAAGGGAGATTTCATGAGTGATTTTAAGCGAGTTTTAATTTTAGGTACCGGTCCTACATCCATCCAACTTGCAGTCTTTTTAAAAAAGCATTTAAATTGCTACGTGGGGATTGCCGGCAGAGACTCTGTTCGTTCAGAAACATTATTTAAGACCCTTAGGCAAAGTGACCATCTAATACGTGTAAGTGTTCAAAATGAAAAGCATCGAACCATGGAAGGTGAATGTTTCGTCAACGAAGTTTTTAGTGGTTATGAAACCATAAAGGGTGAATGGGATACGATCATATTCTCTGTAACAGCGGATGCCTATATTGAGGTACTGAAACAGTTGAGTGAGCAGATTTTAAAACAAGTAAAATGTATTGTTTTAATTTCTCCAACTTTTGGATCAAACAGCTTGATAAGTTATTATTTGAACAAGTTTAATCTTGAGGCGGAAATTATTAGTTTTTCTACATATTTAGGTGATACACGATGGATGCTGGATGGACCGTCCAATCATGTTTTAACAACAGCAGTCAAGAAAAAAATTTTTATAGGATCTACGCACTTTCCATCTGAAAATGTAGACAAACTATGTAAGGTATATGAGCAGCTAGGAATTGAATTGAAAATTATGGGGACACCGTTTGAGGCAGAAACCAGGAATATTTCTTTATATGTACATCCACCGTTGTTCATGAATGACTTTTCATTAGGTGCAATGTTTGGAGATATAGAAACGAAGAAATATGTTTATAAAATGTATCCTGAAGGACCCATTACACAATATTTAGTGCGGGATATGTTGTCTCAGTGGAAAGAAATTATGACTATTTTGGAAAAAGTAAATGTAAAGAAGATAAATTTACTTCAATTTATGACAGATGATAATTATCCTGTAAGGTTAGAAAGTTTATCGCGTCAAGATATAGAAAGCTTCTATCATTTAGATCCAATCCATCAAGAATATTTACTGTATATACGTTATACCTCATTGCTGATCGACCCTTATTCAGAACCAGATGAGGAAGGAAGATATTTTGATTTTTCTGCGGTTCCAATCAGAAGAGTGTTTGTCAACAGAGAAGGTTATTTGGATATTCCAAGAATGCCAAAGGAAGATTATTATCGCACCAAAATTATACAGGGAATTGCAAAGTATTTAGATTTGAAATGTCCAACAATAGATAAGTTTATTGAAAAGTATGAGAGTAAACTCGAGGAAGTAGCTCAATCCCGGAAAGGCGAAATGTTGTCTCATGCATTTACCGTTCAAAGTTTTGATGAAGATGTGAATATGATATGCGATGAGATAGGGAAAATAATAGCAACAAAGATGTAGGGATAGTAAATGTCGAAACCCAATAAATAAGTATACCATTCAAATAGGAATCATTACGATTTGCGAGGGTGGTATTAAACAAACTGTAAACATATTTAGAAGGACTTAAAGGAGAGAACTACTATGTTTAACAAAATATTCCAACTTGCAGCATTAGTTTTTTTTGTTTTATCCATACTGGCTGCTTGCTCTGAAAAATCAGGAAACACAGATAGTAATAAAAAGGAAGTGGCTGACAACAAGCGAAAAGCAGAAATAGTTTATGCATCAGCCAAAGACATTAATGATATGAATCCTCATCTTTACAAAGGTTCCATGCCAGCTCAAGGTATGGTATATGAATCATTAGTTGAAAACACGGCAGATGGAATAAAGCCTTTACTTGCTGAGTCTTGGGAAGTTTCAGAAGATGGAAAAATATACACGTTTCATCTAAGAGAAAATGTGAAGTTCCATGATGGGGAACCTTTTAACGCTGAAGCAGTAAAGAAAAACATAGAGGCTGTACAAAACAATTCAGAAAAGCATTCTTGGATTAAACTTTCCTCAAAAATAGAAAGTGTAAATGCTGTAGATGAGTATACAGTCAATTTGGTACTGTCAGAATCCTATTATCCAACACTGGTGGAATTATCTATGACAAGGCCTTATGTATTCATTTCGCCTAAAGATTTTAAGGATGGCGAAACAAAAGATGGTGTAAGAGGTTTTAACGGTACAGGACCATATACTCTGACTGAACATAAAACAGATGAGTTCGCAATATTTGAAGCAAATGAAAATTACTGGGGCGGCTCACCAAAAATAAAAAAAATTACGTCTAAAGTTCTCCCAACAGGAGAAACGACCTTTTTATCCTTAAAAAAAGGAGAAGTAAACTTTGTTTTTACCGATGATCGCGGTGCAGATAGTCTTGATGTTGAAGCAATGAATGAATTAGTTGATTCAGGTGATTACCAACTTGTAAGAAGTGAACCGATGAATACGAAAATGATCGTTGCGAATAGCAGTAAAACTGGTGAACCTGTTAGTGAAAAAGCTGTTCGTGAAGCCATTTGGCACTCCATTGATAGGGAAACGATCACTAAGGATATTTTAAATGGCACTGAAACAACAGCTCATACCCTATTTTCCCCTAACGTCAATTATGCCAATGTCGATTTGATTAAAAGGGGATACGATTTAGAGAAAGCGAAAGAGATTTTAGATGAAGCAGGGTGGGCATTAGAGGAAGGTGCTCAAGTTAGAACGAAAGCCGGTAACAAATTAGTCATGAAACTTTATTATGACAGCAATTCTTCCAGTCAAAAAACCCAGGCTGAATTTATCCAGGCGTCATCAAAAGAAATCGGTATTGAGTTAGAGATTATCGGTGAAGAGTCAACTTCAATTGCTAATAGAAGGTCAACGGGTGACTATGATTTATTATTCAATCAAACTTGGGGACTAGCTTATGATCCACAAAGTACAATTGCTGCTTTTACTTCCGAGGCTTCTTATCTACATACGACAAGTGGAATCCCCAAAGCAAATGAACTATATAAAAAAATTGACCAGGTTATGGTGTCTACTGACGAGGACACACGAAAATCGTTATATACGGATATTTTAAAAATTATACATGAAGAAGCAGTCTTTATTCCCATTTCCAATGGCAGTGTCACTGTTGTTGCTCCAAAAAATTTAAATGGCATATCCTTTAAACAAACACAATTTGAGTTGCCATTTGAGCAAATGTATTTTCAATAGAAGCATAAATAAAAAGGGGGCTTCCCCTTTTTATTTATGCTAAAGTGCAAGTTTCATGTATTAATTGAAAGGAGACTTTTATGGGAAGATACATCCTTAATAGAGTTTTCATAGCCACCCCATTACTTTTGATCATTTCATTTTTGACGTTTGTCTTAATCAATCTTTCTCCTTTAGATCCAGCCGAAGTGGTGTTACAAGCACAAGGTGTTCCAAAAATAACAGATGAACTAATTGTTCAAACGAAAGAAGAGTTAGGAATGGATCAACCATTTATCATACGGTACTTTGATTGGCTTATTGCTTCCTTACAGCTGGATTTTGGAGATTCATACGTGACAGGAAAACCTGTTTGGTCTTTGATAGCTCCAGCTTTTCTCAATTCGTTCAAGTTAACTTTCGTTTCATCTGTTGTCATTATTATTATGTCCATACTAATAGGTGTTATTTGCGCCTTGAAGGAAGGAAAGCTAGCGGATAAATCGGTTAGGGGAATCTCGTTTTTCCTAACGGCAATGCCATCCTACTGGTTGGCATCCATTCTGATTTGGTATGTTTCTGTTAAGTTGAATTTATTACCAACCAGTGGAATGGATTCGTACAAGAGTTATATTTTGCCGGTTATTATCATCACGGTAAGTTATGCTGGAATTTATTTTCGGAATGTTAGATCTTCGATGATAAGCAATTTAAATGAAGACTATGTTCTATATTGTAGGGCTTGCGGTATACCAGAAAAGAAAATTACCGTGCACATTCTAAGGAATTCATTGCAAGTTTCCATTTCGATATTTGGCATGTCCATCCCGATCATATTAGGAAGTACAGTGGTCATTGAAAACGTTTTTGCATGGCCGGGTTTAGGAAGTCTGAGTGTTAAAGCAATCCTAAGCAGGGATTTCCCTATTATCCAAGCTTACGTTCTTATATTAGCAGCCGCCTTTGTATTGTTTAATACAGTTTCCGATATTATAAATGCAGCAATGAATCCTAGGATAAGGAATGATCTCTAGATGAGAATGTTAAATAATCTAATTAAAGATAAGTTAGCTACTGTATCTTTAATTGTCATTATTGCAATCATAATAGGTGGACTTTTTGCTCCACTAGTTGCGCCACATGACCCGAATGAAATAAAAATGAGCCTTCGATATGCATCGCCATCGTGGGAGCATTTATTAGGCAATGATCATCTAGGGAGATGTATTTTATCCAGGATCATATATGGAATTCGTCCCAGCGTTTTATGGGTTTTATTTGCATTGTTCATCTCTGTTTTGATTGGAGCGGTATTAGGGTTTCTAGCTGGATATTTTAAAGGAAAAGTAGATGCCTTTATTATGAGGATTTGTGACATTATGCTTTCTTTCCCAGGATACGTTATGACATTGGCGATTGTAAGTGTGTTAGGTGTAGGTCTGGAAAATATTTTGATTGCATGTATTTTGGTGAAATGGGCATGGTTTGCTCGAGTAATCCGGACGTCTGTCATGAAGTATTCTGAATTAGAATATGTCAAGTTTTCCAAAGCATCCGGTATTAGTGACATGAAAATCATATATAAACACCTGGTTCCTGTTACATTTTCTGATATTGCGGTTATTTCAAGTAGCTCTATTGGTTCAATGATTTTGCAAATTTCAGGTTTTTCATTTCTCGGATTAGGGATCCAAGCCCCTAATGCTGAGTGGGGGATGATGCTAAATGAAGCAAGGGAAGTCATGTTTACAAGGCCAGAGTTAATGTTAGCACCCGGTTTAGCCATTGTTATTGTCGTATCGGCATTTAATTTTTTCTCTGATGCCCTCCAAGTAGCTTTGGATCCAAAGTTAATGACTTTTAATAATAATATCGTGAAAAAACCAAGGACCTCTAAAATCAAATTTCAAAAAAAAGAGGTGGCAAATAAATTATGAATATATTAGAAGTTAAAAATTTGAACATACGTGATGTTAAAACTGATAATGATATCGTCCACAATGGTACATTCACCTTAAAGGAAGGAAGCTGTCTTGCAATTGTAGGGGAAAGTGGAAGTGGTAAGTCCATAACTTGCAGATCCATTATGAGATTGAATAAAACGTGGCTTCAACAATCAGGAGACATTCTATTTAAAGGAGAGAATTTAAATCTTCTTTCTGAAAAAGAAATGAGGAAAATGAGGGGTAAAAAACTTTGTATGATTCTACAAAATGGGATGAGCGCATTTGATCCTTCCTGTGTGATTGGTGTTCATTTAAAGGAAACGCTTGTTGAACATTTCGGTTGGAGTAATAAAGAAATCGAAGAAAAAATGAAAAATGCTATGGAAAGTGTCATGCTGAAAAATCCGATAGAGATTATGAACAAGCATCCACACCAGCTATCAGGTGGAATGTTGCAGCGGATTATGATTGCATTGGCATTGGTATTGGAACCCGACATTATTATCGCTGATGAACCAACAACAGCGCTAGATACAATCTCTCAATTTGAAGTTGTTGAACAATTGATTAAGTTAAGAGAAAAAATGGGCTCCTCGATGATCTTTGTATCTCACGATTTAGGTGTTGTAAAGAAAATTGCAGATAATATTTTGGTCATGAAGGATGGAAAAATCATTGAAAGAGGAAATATACAAGCCATTTTTTCAGATGCACAACATGAATATACCAAATATTTAGTTTCCGCTAAAGAAGAGCTGAGTAATCAGTTTAAAAAAAATATGGGGAGGAGTTAACTTGCTGAAAGTTGATTCTATCGACAAATTCTATAAAAAAGGTGGAATGTTTTCTAAAGAAAGACAACAAGTATTGAAGAATGTTAGTTTTGAATGCAGGAATGGGGAATGTCTCGGAATCATCGGAGAAAGTGGAAGTGGAAAATCCACATTAGGCCGCTTGATACTAGGAATTGAAAAACCTGATCAGGGAACTGTTTTATTTGAGGGTAAGAATGTGATGGATCGTAGAGTCAGGTTAGGTGCCATCAGTGCCGTTTTTCAGGACTATAAATCTTCCATTAATCCTTTTTTTACGGTTGAAGAAGCCATTTCGGAGCCGTTAAAAGGTAAAAAAAAGACCCAAAAAGAAATTCACTATAAAATTGATATTTTGTTAAATCAAGTGGGTTTAAATCCTTCCTATAGAAAAAAGCACCCTCATGAGTTATCAGGAGGAGAGGTTCAGAGGGTGTGCATTGCAAGGGCAATATCCACAGAGCCTAAATGTATTCTATTAGATGAAGCAATCAGTTCTCTAGATATTCCTGTCCAAATACAAGTGCTGAATTTATTAAAAGAATTAAAAGAAGTCTACAATATAAGCTACGTTTTTATAACTCATGACCTCCAGGCTGCGGCCTATATTTGCGACAGAGTTATTATTTTTAGGAATGGCAGAATTGAAGAAATGGTCAATATTGAAAAATTAAAAGACGTTCAATCGGAATATGCAAGAAAATTATTACAGAAGTTAATAACAGTTTAATACTATGTAAGATTAATTGCATTGTTAGAAAGGAGAAAATACGGTGAGTGGAGCGATGGCATGGCCTTTTTTACGTTTGTATCTGTTGGTTCTATTTTATTTTAGTGCGAATGCTATACTGAACGTTATTATTCCTTTACAAGGGGAAGCATTGGGAGCTAACAATACCACGATTGGCTTGATTATGGGGGCATATTTATTTACGACTATGTTCTTTCGACCATGGGCAGGTCATATTATTCAGAAGCATGGACCCATTAAAGTGTTACGATTTATTCTTATTCTCAATGGTTTTGCTTTAATACTATATACAATTACCGGATTAGGAGGATATCTAGTTGCCCGTATGTTGCAGGGCGTATCGACAGCCTTTTTTTCAATGGCATTACAGATAGGCATCATTGATGCATTACCAGAGGAGGATCGCTCTCAGGGCATTTCACTATATTCTTTATTTTCTTATGTACCAGGTATTATTGGCCCATTGCTAGCATTAGGCATTTGGCAAAGGGATATGGACTATTTTACAGTGGCAATGATAGCAATTGCCATCTTTACAGGATTATTTGGCTATAGTGCAAAGATTGACAAAGCAGAGAGTCAGCCTGTTACAAATAATGCTGAACAGGGAGTAAGCATTTTTAAATCCTTCAGTGAGTTAGTAAAAAATCCGTTCTTATTTAAATGCAGCGTTTTAATGTTGGCTGCATCCATTATATTTGGGGCAAGTACAACTTTTATACCACTGTACGCTGTGCAATTAAAGGATGGAAATGCTGGAATTTATCTCATGATTCAGGCAGGTACCGTTGTTTTGGCCCGTTTTGCTTGGAGGAAAAAGATTCCCTCAGACGGAAAATGGCATTCTTTTTTTATTATGGGAACCATGCTTCTTTTAGCAATAGCCTCTCAATGTGTAAGTTTTTCTATGAACGGCGGAGCTATCTATTTTTATGTTGGCGCTATTTTAATGGGAATTGCGCAAGCACTCATTTATCCAACATTAACAACATATTTAAGTTTTGTCTTACCTAAGATGAATCGTAATGTGTTACTTGGTTTATTTATTGCGATGGCAGATTTAGGAGTCTCTTTAGGTAGCGTGATTATGGGCCCACTAGCTGATTTTTACTCATATTCAGCGATGTATAGGGTTTGTGCCATTTTAGGTGTGGCGATGCTCTTTTTTGCCTATGATCGTCGAAAAGTATTTGTTGGATAAAGGTAATAGAAGGGGCGAGAGAACGGGAAATCTACAAAAAGATTGAGGATAAACAGGTAAAATCAATTAGATAAGAAAGAATCTAGGATTTTTCCTCAGACTTCTTTTTAAGTATAATAAAGCCGATGTTTCCTTAACGCAGGAAATGCCGGCTTTATTCTCGAAATTTGTTTAGCTGCGCTAGTTTTCCGCGTTTTGTGTACAGAAGCAACCTGTTAAACAGCTTACTTCCGGATCATCCGCTTATGATTATTTAATAATATCACCAATAAGTTCCTAACATCATGTGCCTGTAACTTCATTCTTGGAATTGCATTCTTTGCAATGATCAGCCCATCGGCTTTGCTTTCATGGGCCATTTTTTGTTTAATTCAGTTATAAAAGTCTTGACATTCTTTTTACCTTCCATAATTGGGGAATAGACGTATGAAAGTGTCCTGTTAAAGGATTCATCTTTTACCTGAATAATAGAAAGGATTTTATTTTGTACATCCCTTTCAATTACACTTCGGGAAAGCAGGGCGAGCCCTGCGCCGTTTTTTATAAGTGTTTCTTTAATTCCTTGATTACTGCTTATCGTGAGTATCGATTTAGTTTTCAATCCATTTGAACGTATGACATGGTTAAGGTATTCACGTGTACCAGATCCGACTTCCCTCGTTACCCATGCTTGGTCATGTAAATCAGTAATCTCCACTTCGTCTTTATTAGCGAGTTCATGAGTGTTAGAAGACACAATGAATAGCTCATCTTGCATGAATGGGTGAACAGAAAGCTCTTTTTCGTTAGTTTGACCTTCGATTAAACCAATATCCACCTTGTATAGCCGAACGGCTTGAACGATTTCTTCCGTGTTCCCAATTACGACTTGAAGTTCAAGTTCAGGATAGTCCTCTTGAAGGTCGATGAGTAAAGAAGGAAGGATATACTCTCCTATTGTAAAACTTGCACCTATCTTTAATTCGCCCTTGATGGACCTATCGTGTTCCTGTATGTCTTGTCTGGTCTGTTCATAGATTGTGATCATTTGCTTGGCCCGGTCGTAAAGAATTTCTCCCGTTAAAGTGACTTTTAAAAATTTGGGAGAACGGAGAAATAATTTGGTTTGGAACTCTTCTTCTAATTTTTTAATATGTAAACTAACACTTGGTTGCGACATAAGAAGAATTTCTGCTGTTTTTGTAAAATTCTTGACTTCCACAAGGGTCACAAATGTTTTTAAAGCATCATAGTACATAGAAATTTCCCCTTATTATTAATATTCTTAATAGTTATAATAAATTATATATATTTTACTAATGATATACCTTCCAGTAAAGTTTTAATGAGAAACTTATTTTAGGAAGAGTATAGGCTGGGGAAAGCTATTGTCCTTTTTATTTGTTGTGTGCTATGAACCTATATAACTGTATTTTTTAATTTTTTTTGCAGTTAAAACCGACTTGGTCTATAGGAGTAAACGAGTTAATTAATTTATGGTTCGAAAAAAATATTTAAACCCACTCGTTATACATAATAATCAACTAAGATAAGTTAATATCCCTTTGTGAGGTGGAAATCGTGCAACTTCAGGTAAGTAACAGTCCCTTTAATCAAGAGCAAGCAGAGCTCCTTAACAGCCTACTGCCAAGCTTGACAGAAACACAAAAAATTTGGTTGAGCGGTTATCTGACTGCATCTTTGTCAGTATCCAACACAAGTTCAGCCGACGTCCCGGTATTGGAAGCTCAAAGCGGCGGGAAGACAATATCAAAAGAGGTGACCATACTGTATGGTTCACAGACGGGAAATGCTCAAGGGCTGGCAGAAAAAGCGGCGAGTAAGCTTGAGGGTAATGGCTTTCAGGTTACCATTTCATCCATGAGTGACTTTAAAGTCAACAATTTGAAAAAAATCGAAAATCTTCTGATTGCCGTTAGCACGCATGGAGAAGGTGATCCGCCGGATAATACATTGTCTTTCCATGAGTACCTTCATGGCAGGAGGGCACCAAGCCTTGAGGGTCTCCGCTTTTCGGTATTGGCGCTAGGGGACAGCTCATATGAGTTTTTCTGTGAAACGGGAAAACAATTTGATAAACGCTTGGAGGAACTTGGGGGGACACGTTTATTTCCGCGAATGGACTGTGACCTTGATTATGATGAGCCTGCTTCCGAATGGCTGGAAGGAGTCATTTCCAGTTTAAGTGAAGGGCAAGTCAATTCTGCTGCTGCAGTTCCCGCAGCAAAAACTTCTGTAGGTGACCAAACTTATTCGAGAACAAATCCGTTTAAAGCGGAAGTGTTGGAGAATATAAATTTGAACGGCCGTGGCTCCAATAAAGAGACACATCATCTTGAGTTATCTCTTGAAGGCTCAGGTCTTACATTCGAACCAGGTGACAGCCTTGGTATTTATCCAAAAAACGATTCGGATTTAGTGGATATGCTTCTTATGGAACTAGATTGGGACCCTGAAGAAACCGTAAAGGTCAATAAGCAGGGAGAACTTCGTCAGCTTAGGGAATCGCTCATCTCCGACTTTGAAATAACGGTATTGACAAAATCGCTCATTGAACAAGCGGCACTGCTTTCAGGTAACGAGGATTTAAAGGAGCTTGTAAAGCCTGGTAATGAAGAAAGATTAAAAGAATATCGAGAAGGCCGTGATTTGCTTGATTTTGTCCGCGATTTTGGTTCATGGGGTGAATCGGCGCAAGAGTTCGTATCAATTCTCCGGAAAATGCCAGCCCGTCTATATTCGATTGCGAGTAGCTTATCCGCATATCCGGATGAAGTGCATTTGACAATCGGAGCTGTCCGGTATGAAAGTCACGGTCGAGAAAGAAAAGGTGTCTGCTCGATTTTATGTGCGGACAGATTACAGCCAGGGGACTTGCTGCCCATTTACATTCAGCATAACCAGAACTTTAAGCAGCCAAAGAACCCAGACACGCCAATTATCATGGTTGGACCAGGAACGGGCATTGCTCCGTTTAGATCCTTTATCCAGGATCGCGAAGAATCGGAAGCGAAAGGGAAAACGTGGCTCTTTTTCGGCGATCAGCATTTCGTTACGGATTTCCTATATCAAACTGAATGGCAAAAGTGGTTGGAAACAGGTGTACTTACGAAAATGGATGTTGCCTTTTCACGCGATACTGATGAAAAAGTGTATGTTCAAAACCGGATGCGCGAGCAAAGCAAGGAATTATACGAATGGATTCAAGAAGGGGCAGCTATATACATTTGCGGTGACGAGAAAAACATGGCACATGATGTCCATAATACGCTTATTGAGATCATAGAGAAAGAAGGCAATATGAGCCATGCTAATGCGCAAGCTTATCTTGAAGAAATGCAACAGAATAAACGCTATCAACGTGATGTGTACTGAAATTTGAAGAAAAGGAGAGTTAACAACATGGTGAACCCACTATTGAAAGCACTAGCAGGCCCGCCTAGTGATGTTGAGCAAATTAAAGAAAGAAGCGATTATTTGCGAGGTACACTCGGAAAAGTGATGCAGGATCGGATTAGCGCCGGTATTCCGGATGATGACAATCGACTGATGAAACACCACGGCAGCTATTTGCAGGATGATCGGGATCTACGTAATGAGCGTCAAAAACAAAAACTGGAGCCTGCCTATCAGTTTATGTTGCGTGTCCGCATGGCCGGCGGGGTTGCACAGCCTTCTCAATGGCTTGTTATGGATGACCTTGCTCAGAAATACGGTAACGGAACCTTGAAATTGACAACAAGGCAGACGTTTCAAATGCATGGTATTTTAAAATGGAATATGAAAAAAACCATTCAGGAAATCCATGCTTCCATGTTGGACACAATCGCTGCATGCGGAGATGTAAACCGGAACGTAATGTGCAATTCGATTCCATTTCAATCTGAAATCCATTCCGAAGTATATGAATGGTCGAAAAAATTGAGTGATTATCTATTGCCGCGCACAAGGGCGTACCATGAAATCTGGCTGGATGAAGAAAAAGTTGTCGGTACTCCGGAATTGGAGGAAGTCGAACCAATGTACGGAAAGCTTTATTTGCCAAGGAAGTTTAAAATAGGCATTGCCGTCCCTCCCTCCAATGACATTGATGTCTACTCCCAGGATCTTGGCTTCATTGCAATTGTTGAAAATGGAAAACTTGTTGGTTTTAATGTGGCGATCGGCGGCGGTATGGGAATGACCCACGGTGACAAGGCGACATATCCTCAACTAGCCAAGGTAATCGGCTTTTGCCAGCCAGACAAAATACTGGATGTGGCTGAGAAAATCATTATGATCCAGCGCGATTACGGAAACCGATCCGTACGGAAAAATGCCCGGTTCAAGTATACGGTTGACAGGCTTGGGCTCGAACCGGTAAAAGCTGAACTGGAAAATCGTCTAGGGTGGAAGCTGGAGGAAGCGAGAACTTATCATTTTGATAATAATGGCGACCGCTATGGATGGGTAAAAGGCATGCGGGATAAATGGCATTTTACACTATTTGTTGAGGGTGGCCGAATTGCCGATATCAATGATTACAAGCTGATGACCGGTTTGCGCGAAATCGCAAAGATCCATACTGGTGATTTCCGTTTAACTGCCAATCAAAACCTGATCATTGCAGATGTGACAAGCCAGAAAAAGAAAAAGATCATCGAATTGCTTGAAACATACGGTTTGACGGATGGTGCACATCATTCGGCGCTCAGACGCAGCTCGATTGCATGCGTGGCGCTTCCAACATGCGGGTTGGCAATGGCCGAAGCTGAGCGTTATTTACCGGTTTTGATTGATAAAATCGAGGCCATCGTTGATGAAAACGGCCTGAGGAACGAAGAAATCACGATACGCATGACTGGTTGCCCGAATGGCTGTGCCCGGCATGCACTTGGTGAAATTGGTTTTATCGGTAAGGGACCTGGTAAATATAATATGTATCTTGGTGCTGCTTTCGACGGAAGCCGATTAAGTAAAATGTACCGTGAAAACATCGGTGAAGAAGAGATATTAAACGAGTTGCGTGTACTTCTTTCACGTTATGCAAAAGAACGTCAGCAAGGAGAGCATTTCGGGGACTTTGTCATCAATGCTGGCATTGTTAAAGAAGTGACGGATGGTATGAATTTTCATGATTGATTAAATCGAAGAGAGACAGGAATACTTTTCTGTCTCTTTTTGACGACAATAAAAGTTCGGAATGATTTAACCTTGAATCTAAAGGAAAACTTGATTTTCCTGCATGTTTTTTTACTTAATTATATGTCTGAAACCCTTTCTAGATTGAAGGAATTTGCGTCACTCCTGCCGAAAAACTGGCTAGCCGAGACCCTACAGCCGCTTGCGGAGAGGAGGCTTGGCAGACAGTCGGCAGAAAGGGAGCGGATTTCTGAAATCAGCTGGAACTTTTTTAACAGAAAAATTCGAAGGTAAAATGGTTCTTCACTATTTTGTCCACAGTCTGAGATCGGGAATAACTTCCTGCATCTTTTCTATTAAAATGGTTTTCAGAGTGCAAAGATAACTATACCTGGAACACCGATATTTTGATGATATAGATTCACTACTTTCGTCTAACTTTTTTATTTTAACTTACCCTTATTTTTATAAGCTACTTCTGCTTCAATCTCAATGAGATAATCCGGGGAAACCAGACTTTGCACCCCTACTGTAGAACGAGCTGTTTTCACTGGATTTTCTTTTGTATTAAAGAACAAAGCATAGGCATCAAACCAACCTTGATAGTCTGGTTTATCCCTTTTGTTTGGATCAGGCGCGACATATACACGCAGATAGGTTACATCAGCGAGTGAAAGTCCTTTTGTTTTCAAATCTGCTTTTAATTTCGCTAAGATACCGATTGCCTGTTTTTCTGTATTGCCATATCTTTCATAAGTTGATTTTCCATCCTTGTTTAAAAGAGGGGCTACTGTTCCGCTAAACAATAACCGGTCATAACTTTGAGGCACAGCAACTGAAGTGGAAATCGCAGAAGTTGGGGAGCCAAAGAAAGTCACTTTATCCGATTCCATTTCATCTTTTTCGCTGCCAGCAGAAGTAAAAGTGAAACCTGCGATTAAACTTATACCTAATATTGAAGTAGTAATGATTGATTTCATAAATTTTTTCATAAAGTCAGCTCCTGTTATCTATGTATCAACGATAGGTAGATGAATCGGATTCATTTATCCTGCTTTGCAAGGGACTTTACTTTCTATTAATAATTCTGCATGACGGCTAACCACAATTCTTTCTGTTTCGAAAGCACCCGCCAGCCATCCAGTTAAATAACTGAGCTGTTCATCAGCAATTTAATGGGAAAGTAGTTTTTGCGATCAGGCAAAGAATAATAAATGGCCTATCGACAATTTATTATTCTGAAACCCCGGTTTGAATGATGTTAACTTGGGTTTCTACATTAATGTCCATTTCCGGATAAATCTTTTTCCAATGTTCATAGGTCATTTTTTTATTTTTGGCGTGATATTTTTCCTTCAGGCCAATCGGATCAAGGGATTTTTTTTGAAAATCTTTCATAAGTCGGTTTACTTTCTTGGTTAAATCAGCTTCCATTTCCTTTTCAATTTTTTTTATCATCTTTCTATTGGTTAGGTTTTCACTGCGCATGGATTCCTTGATTTGTCCTTTAATTTTGATCTTAATCGTGATCGAGGGATTTCTCTCTGAGCCGGATACCTCATAACTTGAACCGCTTCGGATACTTTCCACTACGATATCGCTTTCGTTCTTGTCTTTAAATTTGAATTTGTATATTCCCCTCCTATGATGTTGAACTAATGTTTTGAAAATGAACATATCATCCGTGGGGACTTTACTGACCATCTTATTTTCATGAAAAAGGGCGACTCCAGAAACCGCAACTTCATTATTAATTAATTTAAATAAAGGAAGATACGAATCGCCGCCAGCTTCTAGAGAGTTTCCTAAAAAAAGATGGAGATTAGTTTCCGGTCCGTTCCCTGTTTCTATTTGTTGATTGATCAAATCTGATAAAAAGATTCCAATATTCACATTCTTATTTGGTGGTTTCGAATTTATGACATTCTTGACCTTTCCTTCAACGATGGCCAATATGACCCTGTTTCCAAGTTGTGGTTCACGATAGAGATAATCAGTCAGTTCTGTCATTCCGATTTCACGAACCATTTTCTCGCTGAATAAAATGATGCGTGTCTGTCCAAGCAATACCGGCTTATCCGCTTTTTTGGAAACGACAGCCTGGACATCACTCGTTGTCGTCGATGTTCCGCTTAAGATTTGATATTTACCCATCTTGTCCTGCTGGAAGATAGGGATGACGAACATTCCTTCGACATTATCATTCTTCAGTATATCGTAGCCAATGGCTTGGGACATATTGACTTCGTCAACCACTCTTGGCTGGGCGCAGCTGCAAAGCAGCGGAAAAATCAAGATAACAAGAAATAATTTTCTCATAAACGTTTCCTCATTTTCTTTATATAGATGATGACCAAAAGAAGAGGCAAGTATAAAACAAGGAAGAACACTCCGTATGGATTGATTATTTTATCCAATATATATAGGGAATCGATATCAAAAACGAATATATTGGTTATCAGGATAATAATCGACATCCCCCATAATGGATACTTTTGCTGAACATTGAACAAGCGCTTGAAACCTCGGCTTGCTGACCACAAGGCGATGGTCATGTTGGGTATGATAACGATGGCCCACCAAGAAACATCTATATATTCAAATCGCTGGATAAAGGGCAATTCGACAATGCTGGTCAGTGATAGTGTCGGCCATATAGTCAGTTCCAACTGTTTATGTGAATAAAAAACAAGTGAAACCAAATAAACGAATACGGTCATTAATGTTGTCGTTAAGGCCCCACCATGGGCATATTTTTGTGAAGTTTTAGCATCTTTGATGAACGGATAATACATTACGATCATTTCAGAACCAAGCAGCGTTAATGAAGTACTTTTTGTTCCTTTCAATATATCTAATAGAGTGTGGTGGAAAACAGGAAGCAAATTGGTGAAATCAGAGTATTTCATGGCATAGAATAGGACAAATAAAAGCCAGTATGTCAAAAGGACGCTTAAAAAGGCAATACCCGTAATAGTACGGAATCCTCCCGTATGAATATAATAAATCAAAACCAGGAAGACCACTGAAAAAGCCCAAGTTGGTACCTCTTCAAACATCCATACATGTATGACATTTATATAGCTGATCATGACTGTCATCCCGAGGAAAAAAAAGTAAAGAATGAATAATAGACTGAAGAAATTCCCTATCCATTTACCGAATGCTTGATTATTTGCAGAAATGATATCCCCAGGAACGATACTGAAAATTTTATATATGATCCAAATCATTATATGGACGATCAGGCCGGCCAGCAGTATCGAGATCCAGCCATCTGTTCCCGTTGTCTTCGCTAAAACTCTTTGAAAACTTAAAACGCCTACTCCCGTTTGCATGGAATGCACTAAAAAAAACACATAGAACGGTGACACTTTATACTTTTCATTAACTCCAGCTTGGTTCATATGGGACCCTCATTGGTATCATTCATTAAAATCATTTTTTTTGATTCTTGCTTTTTTGGGCTGTGGCTGTCTGGATATATCATCTGGACGTAAATTTATAGGCCGTGACTTGAAAAGATTAAAAGGAAGCCGAAAAAAGCTGTCTTTCCAATCTTGCATGCGAAATGGGTATATCGGTTCAAGGTACGGGTGTCCCATTGACGTTAATTTGATAAGGTGGGTCATCAAAAATACGGCTGCTATGGTAATGCCAAGCAGCCCCCAAATTTGGGCCCCGATTAAAAAGGGGAACCGCAAAAGCCGAATGGCATTCCCCATTTTATAAATGGGAGTAACAAATGATGCCAATGCCGAGAGGGCAACGATGATCAATAAGATATTACTGGTCAAACCAGCTACAACGGCGGCTTGACCAATAACGATACCGCCGACGATACCTAATGTCTGACCTACCTTTGTTGGCAGCCTGGCAGCCGCTTCCCGTAATAGTTCAATGGAAATCTCCAAGAATAATGCTTCGATCAATGGCTGAAAAGGGATTAAGTTCCTTGAAGTGACGATCGTTTCCAAAAGATCTTTAGGAATCAGTTCATAGTGATAAGTCAGAACGGCTACATAAATGGGAGTGGCAAATATCGAAAAAGCGACCGCGAATATCCTTAATAAACGGAAAGCAGATGCCGGAATCCATGGCATATTATAATCTTCCATGGTGATAAAGTACTCCAACAAAATGGTTGGAGTAATGAGTACAGAAGACGACCTATCGATTAACAAGGCTACTTTACCTTCAGCCAGTGCACTTGCGATGCGATCAGGCCTTTCCGTATTTAAAAAAAGGGGAAATAAGGTATTTGAATTATCATATAGCATTTGCGCGAGATAGGACCCGTCCAATATTTCATCAAACTCTACGTCATTGATCCTTTGGATAACATTATTAACATTTTCCTGATCAACGACCCCTTCTATCGATAAAACTGCCACTTTCGTTTTAGACAAGGATCCCACAGTCATTTCATTTACTTGCAATTCAGGGATAGGCAGCCTTTTTCTGACTAAATTAAGATTGATATCAAGATCCTCGACAAATGCTTCTTGAGCACTTATGATTCCAAATTCAAGTTCAGGTTTCTCAACTTGTCTTCCTTGTTGGGCCGCAACATTGATTAATAGGCATTCATCAAGATTTCCATCTAAACGAAGTGCAATTTCGCCTCTCAATATCCTTTCTTCGATTACAGCCTTGGTACTGGTGATCAGTGTATTTTCAATAGGTACTTTTTCTTTAATTTGCTCCAAATTTATCGTTTCCAGAGTCGGTATGACAGAAAGAACACTTTCATGAAGTACTTTTGCATCGATCAAAGAGCGATAAAAAGAGACCCAATAGCCTACGCCATTATATGTTCCTTGATGGTTTATGAAATCATTGGATGAAGAAAGAGTATTGAATAGGTCCCTGACTTCTGAAACTTTATTTAATTCATCATTTTTTTCGTTTGGTTGATTGGGCTTTTTTTTGAACGTTCTGCGGTTAAACAATGTTGTCACCTCTGCACTAAAGCTTATTATCCTAGCATTTGCAATTTAATTACAAATTAACCATTTTGGATGTTAATGTTGCTCGTTTCATAGATGAATTTCATAAAAAATCCTTGGTTTAAAAGTCTGTCCCATATCCTGTTCGTATAAAAAAATTGAAACAAGAGGAAACTGAAAAAATAAAAACCCATTTAATCAAAAGGAGTTCACCATGAAAAGTAAACCCTTGCATATTAAATTGGATCAAAAGCAGGAAAAATTGAAATCTGAATTGGATATGCAGGATGATGTAGTATTTAAACAGATATTCATTCCCGGTTATGAAGTTTCGGGATTATTCGTATTTGTCAATGGAACGATGGATTATCCTGCATTCAATGAGATTGTTCTGGATTTATCGGCTGCCCAGGTCGAAACCAAGCATCCGGTTTCTATCGAACAGCTAGTCATTTCCAAAATCTGTTCAGTCAGGGAACAGGATGTTGAAACATATGAAACAGCCAAAGAGCATATTTTTGACGGTAAAACGCTTTTATTTATAGATGGAATGGTAAAAGGTTATGTCTTGAATCTGGAAAAGGAAAAAAACCGAACGTTTGGTGAACCTTCTACAGAGAGGGTTGTCCGGGGACCGAAAATGGGCTTTATCGAAAGTCTTCAGGAAAATATCGGCTTGATTAGGCAATATTCAAACCATCCGAAACTTATCGTTAAACAACAGAAGTTCGGGACGATGGAAAAACGGGAAGTTGCGTTGATTTATTATGAAGGAAAAGCAAGAGATTCATTGTTAAAAGAAGTGAATAAGCGGATAAATGAAGTGAAAGCTACTGATCTCCAAGACTCGGGGATGCTTGAGGAATTAATTGAAGATACAGCGTTAACCCCTTTTCCGCAAATCCAAAATACGGAGCGGCCGGATAAAGTATTGGCTGCATTGCAGGAGGGGAGGGTGGTCATCATGGTTGACGGTTCTCCATTTGCATTGATGGCACCTACGACGATTACGATGCTGCTGCAGTCACCGGATGATTATTATGAAAGATGGGTTGCAGGAACTTTTTTGCGTATACTTCGCTACTTTTCTTTATTTGTTACCGTTTTTCTTTCAGGGATTTATATATCCTTGGTCTCCTTCAATCCTGGATTGCTTCCGACAGAACTGGCTATGTCAATAGCAGGTACAAGGGAAAACGTCCCCTTTCCTCCTTTTGTAGAGGCAATCATCATGGAATTGACAATTGAACTGCTTCGCGAAGCAGGCATTCGGCTCCCGGCACCTATTGGGCAAACGGTTGGATTGGTTGGCGGAGTCATTATTGGACAAGCAGCCGTTCAAGCGAATTTAGTGAGTTCCCTGATGGTCATCATCGTTTCGATCACGACGATTACTTCGTTTACGGTACCACAATATAGCTTTGGACTGGCGTTCAGGGCATTAAGGTTCGGGGCGATGATTTTTGCAGCCGTTTTAGGTTTATACGGAACCACACTATTCTTTATCATCGTTATCAGCCATTTATCAAAATTGACCAGCTTTCAAGAACCTTATTTTCAACCTATGGATTTTTTCGGTAAAAAAACTTGGAAGGATGCGTTCCTGCGGTTACCGAAGCGGAAAAAAGGGGGGGATTCTCTTGGGCCAATCCGACGGCAAAATTCTTAGTGGGGAATTGGCAGCGATTATTTCATGCAGCATGTTAGGAATTGGGATGCTGACGCTTCCAAGGACGATAACGGAAAAAATCAATTCGTCCGATGGATGGATTGTCTTGATTTTTACTGGGATCGCAATTGCCCTTTTGATATGCCTATTGGTTGTACTGTTAAAAAAACATAAGGTCGCTGACTATTACACATACATGGAGGAGGCCTATGGAAAGTGGCTCTCCAAACTTATTGGGTTGGTCGTGGTGGTGTACTTTATAGGCGTGGCCAGCTTTGAAGTTCTTGCGATGAGTGAAATGGTCCGCTTTTATTTGTTGGAGGAAACCCCGGATGAGATCGTGATACTTTCCTTGATCTTAGCGAGCGTGCATCTTTTGACAGGTAAAATTAAAGCCATAGCAAAGGCATGTGTCTTTTTTCTTCCTTTGACAATCGTCATCGTCTTGCTCATTTATTTGTTCAGTCTTAGGGTGGTCGAGTTAAAAAATCTCCAGCCTGTTCTTGCTAAAGGATTTCTCCCTGTCATGAAAGGAATGGGCTCCGGAACTTTGTCTTTTTTTGGAATTGAACTTTTCATCTTTTTGTTTGGCGTCGTTAAAAATCAAAACAAAGTAAAAAGTGGCGCTTTAATCGGTTTTTTCATACCGCTGATATTATATATAATTACATATGTTCTGGTAGTGGCTACACTGACTGTTCCGGAAGTCATTGCAGTTACTTGGCCAACCATTTCATTTATTCAGTCCTATGAAGTAACAGGCATATTTTTAGAGCGTATGGAACTATTTCTCTTAATAACTTGGATTCTTCAGTTTTTTTTAACACATGCGATTTACTATTACTTCGCAGCAGAAGGGATGACGAAAATATTTAGTAATTCATATACAACGAATCTTATTGTTTTGGTTCCAATCGTTTTTTTTCTGGCCAAAATCCCTAAAGACATACTTGAAATTTTTAAAATGAGCGATTTGCTTGGATATCTATTTCCGGTTATATTGATTGGCTTGCCAATTATTACATTCCTAATCGTTCAAGTGAAAAGGAGCAGAAGAAGCGGATGAAAAGATTATGGTTGGTCTTGCTTATTGCTTTACTTACAGGTTGTTGGGACAGTGAAAATATTGAAGAGTTATCCCTTGTCGTGGGAGTGGGGATCGATAAAAGCAAAAAGAAAGACGAAATCATGTTAACACAGCAAATTTTGGTCCCTCCAGGAAATGGTGTTCAAGAGAATCAGGCCCAACTCAAATATAAAAATGTTACCGTCAGTGCTAAAACGCTGCATGAAGCAATTAGGGATTCTTTGCTCATAACCAATACGGTATTAACCAATCATCAGCGCATCATGCTCATTAATGAAGATTTATTAAGGAAAATCCCGATGGAAGCGATCATTAATCAGTCAATACGCGATAATAATACAAGGAGAAGCTGTCATGTTTATTTAACGAAAAGACCTACGAAAGAAATTTTGGGACTATCCGTCGATGGGGAGATTCCTTCGAATGTAATCTATGAATTGAAAGATAATGAGAACAGAACGAATAAAATACTTCCGCCTTTAACACTGGGCAAAGCATCATCAAATTTGCAGTCAGATGGAAGCTTTGCCATTCAGACCGTTGATATTAGGGGGGGGAATTTAATTTTGAAGGGGGCAGGGGTGATCAACAATTCAAAGTTGGTCGCGGTCATGAATGATGAGGATATTGCTGCATTAAATTGGTTGAACGGAGAGGTAAAGGGCGGAGTAATCGAAGCGGTCCAACACGGTGAGCCTTTAAGTGTTGAAATAATTAATAGGATAAGAAGGAAAATCACGACGGAATTGAACGGTGATCATTTGACGATCAATATTGAGGTCGGGTACACAGGAAGACTATCGGAAGATTGGTATGGTAAGGAGAATTCTTTTGAAAAAGCCTATTTAAAGGAGATTGAGCATATTGCCGAGGCTAAAGTGAAAAAGGATGTCAAGAAAATCGTATACAAATTACAGCATGAATATAAAACAGGGGTAGCGGGATTGTATCGTTATGTGGAAAATCAGCATCCAAAGTTTTGGGAGAAAAATAAGCAGAAATGGGACGAAATTTTAAGTAATGCTGATATTAATTATGATGTGAATATTAGGGTCATAGACATCGGTTCAAAAGGGGGGATAAAGTGATTGGTCATAAGAAAACCTTCCAAATCGGAAGGCTTTTTTGTCAATGCTGTTAAGTTAAATAGCCAAAGAAATGGTCCATTCATGGATCACCGTATGTTCTAGGCAGATTCGTCACTTCATGTGCAACCCTGATGCCGGATTGAATGGCTCCTTCAATCCATGCTGGGACGGTTGATGTATGCTCACCAGCGAAGTGGACCCTTCCTTCAGGTGTTGGGATGTATGGAAACAAGTCCGTTTCCTGACCAGGTTTAAACATGGAGAAAGCACCGTATGAATACTGATTCAGTGTCCAGCTATAAGAAGCCCCTGATAAAAAATGATCATACACTTGTTTTCCATGAATCACTGCCAAATTTTTCAATGCGTGTTGTATACGGTCTTTTTCCGGAAGTATATCCCATAATGTGGCATCATCTTCCCATGTATAACTTGCTAAGATGAGACCGGATTCACTCTGGTTGCTCGTTTGGCTGGGGTAATAAGAAAATCTAATGGGTAAATCGGTCGTCAATTTACCGCCGAAGATTCCTTCCTTTTCCCAAAACCTATGAGTGAATTGAAGCCCGATTTTAGTGGACGCAGCATAATGGAGTTCCCTTATTGCCCTCCACTTATTATAGGAAAAGGAGTTCCTGGGTTCTATATCTATGAATTGCAACAATTGAAGAGGGATCGTCACGATGGCAATGTCACCGGTAACCGTTAAGGGGTTTTGGCTTTGAGTATGTTTGGAGTGGATGGTGACCTGATTATCATGTTGAACGATCTTTGTCACTTCATATCTGAAGTATAAATTATCCTTCAATTCCGGTAGAAAAGCATAAGGAAGCCGGTCGTTTCCACCTTCGATTGCAAAAAAATTCACGTCTGGATTAAAGAGCGGCATAAGTTCCCGAAGTATGGCCGGAAAAGAAAGTTCCGGGAATCCTTCTAAACCCATCAGGACCTTTATGCTTTCAATCGCCCCTGTAGATAGACTGACCCCGACTGGATTGTACTGTAAAAAGAAGCTCATGGAGTATTTATCAAACTCTTTAATGACTATTTCCCAATTTCTACGTGGGTTTTGAATGATGAAGTCAGTCACAGGCTTAATTGCCATGTTGAGTAATTCTTCTGCTGTTTTACCTCTTTCATGGGGAGCTACAGGGTATCTCAATATATCCGGGTTCCGTTGATATATGGCAGCGGTCGTCTTGATTCCATTGGCATAAATGGGATCATTAGGAGTAGCATTTACAAAAGTGTTGACACGTAAACCATACTTCTTGATGTATTCAGCAACTAAGTAATGATAATTCGGAATGCGCATGGCACCGGCTTCAAGGTAGGAACCTTCAGAAAATGGCTCCCGTATAGTCAAAACACGCCCTCCGACCCGCCCGGTTGCTTCAAATATCGTTACATCGTGCCCCGCTTGTTTTAACAGGGATGCTGCAACCAACCCAGACATGCCGGCACCAATGATAATGATTTTTTTGGGGACCTGGGAAGGCCCCAGGCCATTTCTGATAACAGCAAGCATTTGATCGGGTGAAAGCGGATCTTTGAAAAAGGACAAAGGGTTTTTCTCCTCTCTTGTTACACTTTCTATATGGGATTTAAGCTATCTTATTCCGATTGGGTCACCATTTATGAAGGATCTTCAATAATTTGTCATGATTGATTATTGCTATCGTATTCCTCTAGGTTTATCCTTTATGTGGAATGCTCAAATATTAGATAATTTAATAGTGCAGAAGATGAATATGCTGATTTATTGTTAAAAGATGATGCCATTTTTTTCGGAAGCTAACTATCTAAGACTACGATTTATGATGGAGCCGAATTTAGAAAGTTAGAGAAGCAGTGTCCAGCTTTTTTTGAACAATGGGATGAGATAACGAAGAATGCTATTCGCAAACTTATTTCGGAAAAAACGCACCAATCTATATAAATCAAGAAAAGTTGATCAAGCAATAAAAAAGTGGCATTAAATAACTGAGGCAATTATCGTACTTTGTCCTTTGAAACCAAACGCTTTATTAGCATAACAATTGGAGTTAGTATAGTTTCAAATATTTTAGCGAGTGCGCATAAAACAGTGTTAATGAAGTTAAAAGAGGTTTTAGGCTCTTGATCTATGAATTAATGGGATATCCCAATTCTCATCATTGTAAAAGTGCTAATTCCTGAATAAATAATAAAAAAACGCTAATCCATGATACAGTTTTTTTATTATAGTATTCCTTATTTCTATTACATAAAATCAATCGTTAGAAACATAGAGTGGAGTTTATTAGTTTTTATTTAAACATATTTGTTTTATGATTGTTTTAGAAGATGATACTGTATAAATCCTTATACTTTCTCATAAAATATATAATAAAAGGAGTTTATTATGATTAAAATGGAAGAAATTACCTCAGACAACTCCTTCACTATAGTGAAACCCTATACATCTTTAATGGATATGAAGAATAACTTTTTAAAGTATGATTTTGTAATCATTTCAGCGAAGGAATACTACATTGTTTCGAAGAATGAATGCAATTTCTTGGCATTAATGGATGATTCACTGTCTGTAATCGAGTGGATTGAAAAGGTAAAGTGGACTCCCTCTACCATTTCTACAATAGATGAACTTTCTATGTTACAAACTGATTGGAGCAGACCGGTCCTAATTAAAGATCCAGAAAAAGAAGGAATTAGTGGAATCATAACTGCAAACCAATGGGTTCAACTGCTGGAATTGAAAAATGAGGAGCTATCCGCATACTTTTCTACATTGGCGGAAACCATTAATGACGCAGTCACAGCTGTGGATCAAGAGGGGAAAGTTATCTGCTGGAATACCGTTGCTGAGGGAACATACAGCATTAAACGTGAAAATATCCTTGGTCAAAAGATTGGCGAGCATTTTCAATCAGAGTCTATTATATTACATCGTATATTAAATGAGGGACGTCCCGTTCGTGGGGCTTACCATCGCCCTAATAATGATAATCACGTATTAGTAAATGCCTCCCCAGTTATAAAGGATAATACAGTTATTGGAGGCATTGCAACGGAACATGATATTACTCAAATTGTTCGTTTGAACGAGGAACTTGATTCTTCGTTACCGTTACTTATCCATCAGGACAACCCTTTTTCCTCTATTATTGGAGTAAATGTAGAAATTCAAAAGGCCGTGAAGGTAGCGCAAAAAGTTGCCTACGCGGACATTCCGGTTCTGTTAACCGGAGAACCAGGTTCAGGAAAAGAGATGTTAGCACAAGCTATTCATTACGGCGGTTCTAAGCGTACTGGCCCTTTTGTATCTATTAATTGTTCAGCCATTCCTTCCACTCTTTTAGAGATTGAATTATTTGGATATCAAAAAGGAGTTTTTACAGCAGATAAGAAGACTGGGAAAAATGGAAAGATTGAACAATCACATAATGGAACTTTATTTATTGAAGAAATTGATAAAATGCCATTGGACATTCAAGAAAAATTTCTACACTACTTAGAACATGGATCATTTTACCGTGTAGGTACAACGGAATTATTGACGACGCATACACGTGTAATTGCCTCTACATCTCAGGCATTAGAAGCAATGGTAAAGGAAGGGAAATTCAACGAAAATCTTTATTATCGCTTAACTGTAATTAACATTGATATTCCTCCTTTGCGTGAAAGACCAGAAGATATTGTGAAATTAGTTGAACAGTTTGTGCAAGAGTTCAGTTCTAAGTATAAGAAACCAGTTCCGAAAATTGGATCGGAAGTTATAACTATTTTAGTTAACTATGAATGGCCAGGAAATGTCCGCGAGCTTCGGAATGTTGTGGAACGTGTTATCCTTCTGAATGATGAAAATATTATTAAAAGCAATCATCTTCAAAAAAACATAACCAGTAGCTATTATGTTCATAATGGCCATATCTCAGGCTCACAAGAAACATCATTTCAGGAAGAGGAAAAAGAAGAGTTATCCATGATTCAAGAAGCCTTAAGCAAGACATATGGAAACAAAAGTGCGGCTGCCAAATTACTCGGTATGTCCAGAGGAACACTCTATAATAAGATTAAAGAATACGGATTAAACTGATTTATTTTGCATTTTATTATGTCCCAGTTACGCTCTCTATCGAAACTCATGTTATCACCGATAATAAATTAAGACGAGGGCTAGTTTCTGAAAAGACTGCTTTGATAATATCCCCTTAAGGTAGACCGTGTAAAAAGACCACAAAAAATCGTGGATATTACACTACTACCTGGAGGGGATTTCATTGTGGATAAAAAAGGAAAAAGTTCGAGGAATATTCAAAGGAAAAGAAAATGAAAGCTGTACAGATGTATTTGTATGGGGAAGGCAGCAATGAAACGAAGGGTTCCCAAATCAATTGAAAGGTATCGGAGTGTGATAATTATAAAGTACAGGCTGAAAAAAGCGTATAAGAGACGTTAGATGGTTTTATCCCAAAAAAGGGATGTATACAGAACCATTTTCCATTCGGATCAAGGCTTCTAATAAACATCCCATGAATACAATCTACGACTTCAATATCTTGGCATTAAGTGAAACCAACATGATAATGTTTTAGTGGAATCGTTATTTCCCCATTATAAATCAGAGATGTTGGATCAAAATTTTTAAAAAACTGATCAAGGCGTGGAAGAATATCTATTAATACAGCTACAAACGATTCCAAAAACGACTCAGCCACCAAGCTCCGATTGAATATCGAATCTTGATGACTGTAGTCTTCTTATGACTGTCTACTTGACAGGTAAATCAAATGACTAATCTGAGTTGGGATCTTTTAATGCGCCAGCCCTTGCCTAAGTTCTAATAGAGTCCATTATTTATATCGTATTTCCTATTTTTGTAATTAAGAGGCATTTTTTTCTTTGCTCGTTGATATTAAATCCGATGCTTTCTTTTTCTTTAAGACAAAGAAAGAACCGACAATCAGTATAGTGAGAAGTAGTGTTAAAAAGAATTGTAAACGTAAGGAATCAATAAATGTCATCGAGATAAATATACTAGTGATCGTAATAATCGTGGCATATGTTAAATAAGGAAATAACCACATTCTGATCTTAAGTGCTCCAGGATTTTCTTTTTCGTATTTTCTTCGCATACGTAACTGAGAGAAGGCAATCACTAGATAAACAAGAAGTGCTACACCTCCGGAAGCATTAACTAAAAACAGAAATACTTTATCTGGAGAGAAGTAATTGAAGCCAATACTAATATAAGCAATAACGGTACATCCTAAAATCGCATTCATTGGTATCCCCTTCTTATTTACCTTTAAAAACATCTCGGGGGCATCTCCATTTTTTGCCATCGAAAATAACATGCGTGAGCTCGTATAAATACCAGAATTCAAACAAGAAAGTACTGCCGTCAAAAGCAGGAAGTTCATGATTTGAGCTGCAGCTGGTATATTTAAAAGTTCAAGGACAGAAACAAAAGGACTTTTCATCAAACTGGAAGAGTCCCATGGAAGAATTGTTACGATTATTAAAATTGAACCTAGGTAAAAAGTTAAGATACGATAGATAACGGTATTTGTCGCAACCCTCATGGCTTTTTCAGGATGTGAGGTTTCCCCTGCTGCAGTCGCCACAATTTCACTCCCCATAAAAGAGAACATAACAAGGGCAACTCCTATAAAGACAGAACTTATTCCAGATGGCAGGAATCCACCTCTATGTAGAAGGTTAGAAGTACCAGGTGATTCTATACCTGGTATGAAACCGAATATAATGGCCCCTCCAAGAATTAAAAAGAGTACAATACTGACAACTTTGATCATAGACAGCCAATACTCAAACTCACCAAATGATTTAACAGAATAGATGTTAGTTAGGGTTAATAAAAAAGTAAGCATAAGGCTGACTGACCAAGAAGGCAAAGAAGGAAACCAATATTGAATAATTGTCGCACCTGCTATTGCTTCAACTGCAATGGCAATTACCCAGAAAAACCAGTATAACCAGCCAATCGTGTACCCGGCCCATGGGCCGATCGCCTCTCGGGCGTAAGTGGAAAAAGAGCCACTTGATGGATTTGCTGTTGACATTTCCCCAAGCATCCGCATCACTAAAATTACCAGTAATCCCGCTAGCGCATATGAGAAAATAGAACCTGGCCCAGCCGTATTAATTAACGGGCCACTTCCAACAAATAACCCAGCACCGATGATTCCTCCGAGAGAAATCATGGTAATATGCCGAATTTTCAACTCTTTTTTTAATTCAGGTTGTTGATGATTCATATCCTACATCCTCTCTATAACGTAAAAACCAAAAAAATAAGGGGATTCAAATCTTTCAAAAAAATAACAGAAAGTGATAACCCCTAAAAAAAGAAACAAATCTTTAACAAATCTTCCTCTTTTATTTCTTCTACTTATTAGAATTAAAAATTCAATTTGCATAAAGACTCCAAATAAAAGATGAAAAAATATTAAGAATTATATAATAATACATTTTGTGCATATTTGTCTATTTATTTCCCAACATGGAACATGAACTAAACAGTTGTGTATACTTTAAAGTTATTTATAAAACATAATCATTGGTTAATCAAAAAGCGAGCTCGTTCTGTTGTCATGATTGAAGGCATTCCTTCTACCATTTACATACTATGTGGTTTAGAAGCTATGCAATTGATTAAAAAAAACGGGTTAATAGGGGGTGAGCCCTTCCCAAGATAATATGAATTCATCCATATACTGTTTAGAAGCTAGTTAATAATCTATAAAAAAATGAATATTCAATTGAACAAAAGTGTTCAATTTAAAGTTATTTAGACAATTTTGTTAAAAGTTGTATACAAAAGTGTGTAAATGGAATTATAATATGTTCATACCAAGTTTTTGAATATTGTTTGTATTATAAATTTTCCGTTAATAAAGGAGGCAATATTGGATTAGCAAACTTTTTTTCACAAACATCCATTAAAAGTAAAAGAAAAAATTAGAGGCAGCTACTATCATTTGAAAATTATTCATTACTTTTAATAAGATGATGCGCTATTACACCGATTATACAAATCTATTTTTTAAGGGAGAGAATAACATGATTACAACAAACAATACGGACATTAAAACATATAAACACGAACCATTTACAGATTTTACACTTGAAGAAAATAAAAGTGAATTTAAAAAAGCTTTAGAGGTTGTACAATCAGAGCTAGGAAAAAATTATCCACTTGTCATCGGAGAAAAATTCATTACAACAAATGAACAAATTGAATCGATAAATCCTGCAAATAAGGAAGAAGTAATCGGTCGAGTTTCTAAAGCGAATAAAGAATTAGCTGAGAAAGCAATGCAAGCAGCATTGTCTACATTCAACACATGGAAAAAAGAAAAACCAGAAGAACGTGCTAACATTTTATTTCGTGCCGCGGATATCATTCGTCGTCGCAAACATGAATTTTCAAGCTATCTTGTGAAAGAAGCTGGGAAGCCATGGAAAGAGGCTGATGCAGATACGGCTGAAGCCATTGATTTCCTTGAATTCTATGCCCGTCAAATGATGCAATTAAAAGACGGGGCACCTGTAAAAAGTCGAGAGGGAGAAGCAAACAAGTTCAACTATATTCCACTTGGTGTAGGTGTCATCATTTCTCCATTCAACTTTCCATTAGCTATTATGGCCGGAACGGCAGCTGCAGCGATCGTTGCTGGAAACACGATTCTCCTGAAACCATCAAATAACACACCAGTGATTGCAGCGAAATTCGTTGAAGTTATGAAAGAAGCAGGTCTTCCTCATGGTGTACTTAACTATGTTCCAGGAGGCGGCGCGGAAATAGGCGATTATCTTGTTGATCATCCGAAAACTCGCTTTGTTTCCTTCACGGGTTCCCGTGAAGTAGGCTGCCGCATTTATGAACGCGCGGCAAAAGTGCATCCGGGTCAAATTTGGTTAAAGCGTGTGATTGCCGAAATGGGCGGAAAAGATACTGTAGTCGTAGATAAAGACACGGATTTGGATGTAGCGGCCTCTTCGATTGTTTACTCTGCTTTTGGATTCTCCGGACAAAAGTGTTCGGCTGGCTCACGTGCAGTGGTACATCAGGATGTTTATGACGAAGTCCTTGAAAAAGCAGTGGCATTAACTCAGACTTTAACGATTGGCTGCCCTGAAGATGTAAATACCTATATGGGACCCGTTATCAGCCAGGCTTCCTACGATAAAATCATGAAATATATTGAAATAGGAAAGGAAGAAGGCAAGTTGATGACTGGTGGAGAAGGGGACGACTCCAAAGGGTACTTTATTGAACCGACCATCTTTGCGGATATCGATGAAAAAGCACGTTTGATGCAGGAAGAAATTTTTGGACCTGTTGTAGCTTTTTGTAAAGCGCGTGATTTCGATCATATGATGGAAATAGCGAACAACACAGACTACGGCTTAACGGGTGCGTTACTTTCTAACACTCCTGATCATATTGAACGGGCAAAAGAAGAATTCCACGTTGGTAATCTATACTTTAATCGCGGTTGTACAGGAGCAATCGTTGGGTATCATCCGTTTGGTGGGTTCAACATGTCTGGAACGGATTCGAAGGCGGGTGGCCCTGATTATTTGATTCTACACATGCAAGCGAAAACAACTAGCGAAACACTTTAATAAGAGCTGGGGCAATTTAAAAAGGTTGCCCCATTTAATATTACGAGGACATGTATTTAGGGGGATATATTCATGCTGGCAGATGTTTCAAAAAATATTTTTCTTCACGCTTCCAACAACAAAGCGTTAAATAAAGCGGCGAAAAAATGGGGCCTTCGATTTGGGGCATCCCAAGTTGTTGCAGGAGATACTATCAAAAGTGCGATTAAGAAAGTTCAAGAATTAAATGAAAAAGGCTTGGTTTGTACACTGGATCATTTAGGGGAGTTTGTTTCAAGTAGAATAGAGGCAATAGAGGCAACGGAATATAACGTAAGAACGTTGGAAGCTATGGGTAGTGCAGGAGTAAATAGTAATTTATCTGTAAAAATGACCCAACTTGGTTTGGACATTGATCGGAATTTTTGTGTTCAAAATATGTGTCTAATTCTTGAGACAGCCAAGAAATACAACAATTTTGTCAGAATCGATATGGAAGATCATGCACATTGCCAAATCACGTTAGATATCCTGCGAGAATTACGCGAAACATATGATAATGTAGGAACAGTGATTCAATCCTATTTATATCGAGCGGAACAGGATGTAAAAGAATTAAAAGGAATTCCCCTTCGTTTAGTTAAAGGAGCTTATCAAGAATCTCCTTCTGTTGCTTATCAAGAGAAAGAAGAAGTAGATAAAAATTATATGAGAATCATTGAAGAGCATTTGCTGAGTGGCAGCTATACGGCGATTGCTTCCCATGATCATCGTATCATTGCCAGTGTTAAAGAGTTTGTTCAAAAACACAATATTCCACGTAACCAATTTGAGTTTCAGATGTTATATGGATTTAGAACAGACATGCAGCTAAGTTTAGCTAAAGAAGGATATACAATGCGTGTGTATATTCCTTTTGGTAACGACTGGTTTGGTTATTTTATGCGTCGCTTGGCAGAAAGACCACAAAATATTGCTTTTGCCCTTAAAGGATTCTTTTCTAAATAATTGATGAGTTTATTAAAACTGGGTGAAGATATCATAGAAAGTTATTTTATTTTAGAGTTCGTAACTGGGAAACTAAACAGATAGGCACAACGACTCTTTCTAATATAGAAAAATATAATCATGAATTCTCTCTCTTTCTCCGATTTAACATGCAAAGGGAAGATTTACGTTGTTGATAAATAAGTTGAATTCATTGATAATGGTGCAGTTTCAACTGGAACAGGAAATCAAAGTAAGCGCACAGTGAAGAAACAATACGACCCAGTCCTCCCTTGACCGGTGAATTCACCAGTATGAAAAGTCTGGTTTCTTCAAAGGGAATGACAACAGTTCATTTGAACAGGAGGAGCTTTTAATGCTATGTAAAGAGCAGATGGTGAATGATATTTTAAAGCAAGCTTCGTATTCTCGGAACACTAGGCTACATACGCCGAGAGTGTTTTAAGGTTAAAAAGCGCAAAATTGTATCATAATATAACCATATACTAAAAGTTTACATAGGTGATGGATATCAGGTCCCATGTTTTAGGAGGACGGGTTTATAGAAGCGAAATATTGCAGAGAATCAAGGGTCATAAGAACGAGTCGTATATTTCCAAATGATGTGAACAATCATAATACATTATTTGGCGGAAGATTAATGAGTGATGTCGATCAAGTAGCATCGATTTCCGCAGCACGTCATAGTCGAAGTGAATGTGTAACTGCTTCAACAGATTCAGTTGACTTTTTACATCCCATTCGTACAACAGATTCAGTGTGTTTTATATCTTATGTGGCATGGACCGGCACATCTTCAATGGAGGTTTTTGTGAAAATTATTGCTGAAGATTTAAAAAGCAGTGTTCGTAGAATTGCAGCGACTGCTCTATTAACATTTGTTGCATTAGATGAGCATAAACGTCCAACACGTGTTCCAAAAGTTATTCCGGAGACAGAAGAAGAAAAAAAATTACATGAAACGGCCTTAGATCGAGCAAGTATGCGGCAACAAAGAAAACAAAAAAGCAAAGATGTGGCTACGTTTTTAAATGTAGATTATCCTTAACTTTCATAACTTACGAGGTAAAAGGCAATCCTTATCAAAATCGTTCAAGTTTGAAAAACCGGACAATAAGCAAAGTGAAGTATTAGATTTACTAAGTTCAACCCAGTCTTTTCTCCGGCTATCGTTCTCTACATAATGATTAGTTGGGCCTACAAAGGGACGAGTTCGTTTTCATCCAGAAGTAACTGCTTTATCCAAGAAAAGGCGGTTTGCGATCCCCCGTATCATGCCCTCTTCTGAATTAGGCTAAGTCGAGGGTATGTGGGAGCGATCAGGCAAATTGACATTCCGCACCAGGGTCTTTACACCCGCAATTTATTGTTGGTGGATGAATACAGTGCTAGTGGAATTCCAACAATTGAACAATTGAAGCAACAACCATATTAGGAAAACGGAACGTATTGCTGGTACTAGACTTACTTGCTATTTCTGGTGGATTAACAGCTTCATATTGAATGGATGCAAGGTATCTTCAATAGCACAAAATTATCAAATAGATATGCGTCTAGCTGCTTACATGGCTGGGTGTAAATATGATATATGGAATCTCTAATTTATTTCTTTAGAAAGAGAGGTTTTTAAGGTGAAAAAAGTTATAGAAACTGTCTATAGTCCTTGTTGTGGAAAAGTTGAAAACATATTTGTTAGTCAAGGCTCTTATGTATATGAATGGGAAAAACTAATGGTAGTTCAAACAACGGACAATAAAAAAGTGGAAATTGAGACTAGTGTAAGTGGTCATGTTGTTTCAATTGAAGTAACAAAAAATCAAAATGTAAGTAATGAAACAGTGTTAATTCAGTTACAGGATGATTTATTAATCACAGGAAGTGATTGAAGTTCCATAGGGTTTTAGGATAACTAGTATCCTGAATATGAATTTTTCTAAATCAGAGTCTTGTGAAGGCATCCGTTGAATATTCGGAATGTTTAGTGTATTGAATAGGGTAAAGCTTGACTAAATGAATTAAAGCAAGAATTTCTAATTGGTTAAAACGGATAGAAAGCTTATTTAATATATTTGCTGGGATTATTCATCTTATCCCATCCTTAAAAGTGCTAGTTAATGAACATATAATTAAAAAGCTCTACGATATGGTAGAGTTTTTTAATTATAGAAATCCTTCGTTCTGGTGCAATAACCTATCGCAAGAAATATGGAGCGAAATTTGCAAAAAAGATACTTTTGTATTTATGCATTGTTCTTTTTTATGTCGAAGGAGTTCTATGGATTAAAAATAAATATATAGGCTAGTACCCGTGCTTTAAGGAAAATTGGGCAAAAGTCAATACCGCCCGCAAATACACACATAGACTACTATATTGTAGGGTATGTGTGTATTTTTATTGAATGAAATATAAAAATGAATAATCAGTTCTTTAGAGAATTGTGAAGGATTCGCGGCAATCCTCTGTTCAATTCCCAGTGTTGTCAATGGTGATTGTTTGTGACCCGTTTATGGCACATAACCATAAAGAGGCAGGGTTATTGTAAAAAGTAATCATAATTCAAAGATGGATATTTCTGACTTAGAAGAAAGATTGATAAATTGTTCGGAAATTTATAAATACTTTATTATTATTTGCACAGCTATACTAAAATTGCCGTTCGTACATGCAATCTAAGCAAGGTTAAGAGCGATCAACCGAGTAAATATATCCCAATAATAACCTCGATAGAATATTTAGATGAAACAATTAACCAAAAACATCATCAAGTAAAATACTGTCTTTCTGCAAAACCATGAAAACTTAGTTTGTGGAATATTATTAAATATTTTCCTTTACAGAGGAGATACTACCAAGAGACAAAGGTTAGAAAGGAAGACAGTATGGATCATATACAAATGGCCCGTGCGATGTTCGGGACGAATATGGCTGTACATATCATATTTGCAACGATCGGCGTCGGGTTGCCGATGATGATGTTGGCAGCGGAATTGATGTATCAAAGGACAAAGGATTTACAGTATGTCGTCATGGCTAAACGCTGGACCAAAACATTAGGGGTTTTGCTTGGGGTCGGGATTCCGACTGGTACGATCGCGGGTGTGCAGCTGTCACTATTATGGCCTGGGTTCATGGAAGTGATTGGACGTGTCATGGCGCTTCCATTCCAAATCGAGATTTATGCATTCATGGTTGAAGCGCTGTTCATGTCAATCTACGTGTATGCTGCTGAAAAAATCAAGCCATGGGCCCGTATCGTGAGTTTATTTTTTGTTGCATTCGGTGCAATGGCTTCGGCGGTTTTGATTTCGAATGTCCATGCTTTTGAAGGGACACCGGCTGGGTTCCGGTTTGAAAATGGGGAAATCGTCGATGTCGATCCTTGGGCGGCATTTTTCAACCCAAGTTTCCTGGTGACGGCAGGTCATACGGCCCTGACTGCTTATACTACCGGTGCTTTTGTCGTAGCGGCCGTTGCAGCCTATAAGATGCTGAAAAATAAATATGGCACTGCTGAATTTAATTTTCACCAAAAAGCACTGAGGCTCAGTATTGTCTTGGGCTTGGTTTTTTCGTTTTTGACGGCATTGAACGGTCATGCGACTACACAGCATTTATATAGGGAACAGCCGGAAAAACTGGCGGCTGCAGAAGGGTTGTTTGAAACACAGGACCATGCCGGGCTTACCTTGTTCGGTTATACCGATAGGGAAGCCCAGGAAGTGAAGTATGGGATTGAATTCCCATGGTTATTAAGCTTTCTATCTGGTAATAGCTTCGATACGGTCGTGACCGGTTTGAACGATTTTCCGGAAGAGTATTGGCCGCCCCTTTATGTCCATATCTTATTCAACGCCATGGTCATCATTGGTTCAGGCTTAATCGCGTTGGCACTGTTTGCATTGGTATGGAATAAATGGCTGAAAAAGGATACATATCCGAAATGGGTTCTTTGGCTGTTTGTTGCGTCAGGCCCGCTTTCGGTGATTTCGATAGAATGCGGTTGGATTTTTGCCTGTACAGGCAGACAGCCATGGACGATATATAGGATGCTGACCACGGAGGATTCAGTTACTTCGTACGAAAACCTTGGGTTTTTATTTACGATGTTCATTATTGTATATATCATTTTATGCGTTTCTGTCGTGTTTACACTTTTGTATTATTTCAAACGTCATTCCGTAATGGATGATATATATAAGGCCGAACAGAAAGATGTAAGGCTTTTCGATTCGAATTCATAAAAGGGGGGGAAGGCGAATGAGTGATGCTCTTCTTGCAATAACACTGGTCTGGGGCTTTATTTTTCTTTATGCCATCATGGCCTCTATGGATTTCGGTGCTGGCTTCTGGGCAATGACTTACATTAAAAAGGAAGAGACGAATGCTACCAAGATAGCAAATAGCTATTTATCACCAACTTGGGAAGTGACTAATACTTTTGTGGTTGGTCTTGTCATCGCGATTTACAGTTTATTTCCAGGTGCGGTTTTCCCGATTGGGGTAGCCTTGATCGTTCCCGCGAGCCTGATATTGGTCCTGCTATGTATTAGGAGTGCTTTCTTGGTTTTCTCTCATAGCGTGGACAAATATGAAAAAGCGTTAACGTATATCTCAGGGTTGACGGGATTGATCATACCGGGGCTATTAATCAGCGTATTGCCAATCACCCATCTTGGATTTGTCGAAGGCATGAGAGGGAATGAAGAATTGAATTTATCTAAACTTTTCACGAGTCCGAATGAGTATGCATTTGTGGGGTTCGGAATTATGAGCACACTTTTTTTATCATCTTTGCTCCTGTCCGATTACTCAAAACAAGCCGATGAAATGAAAGCATACAAAATATATCGCAGGGATGCGATGATAACGGGACCGCTTATGTTGGTCATGGCTCTGTTGGTTATGCTCACGTTAAGAAACGAAGCGAATTGGATTTACCAAGGAATGATGAAAAACTCTGCATTGTTATTCGTCTCGCTCATTTTTTTCATCATTAGCGGGATAGCACTGTACTTACCCTATTTTTCTAAGCAGGATGTTAAAGGGATGCCCCGCCTCGCTGTAATAGCGATTATCATACAGTATTTAATAGGAAGTTATGTTTATGGTATCGCACATTTACCTTATATCATATATCCAAATGTCACGATCCTTTCAGGATTTACCGATCCAACCTCTTTCCGGGCAGTGTTTGCCACATATATCGTGGGCTTTGCGATACTAGTGCCGGGGTTCTATTATTTCTGGTCCATCTTCATGAAAGATCAGCGTCGAAAGTTCAAACGGCGACAAATGTCAAATTAATTCATCTTTGAAAAGAGAGGTTATCACAATGAAAAAGTTAGATCTGCTAAAATATGCGGTTTTAGTCATCTCACTATTTTTGAGCTATCAAGCGGTTGAAGCGCATGATAAAAATTTTCAGGTAGCTGGCACATATATATCAACAAAAAGAGATGTAACAGGTGACCAGAAAATAGACATCATCCAGGTTCAGGGCCTGCCTTATGAGGAAGGTAGCAAGTTTCTGAAGAAAATCGAGTTAAGTGTGGAAAGCAATCGCCGTACAATCAACGTCCCGCTTGAAGCTGGGTATAATCCAGATCTAAAGGTTGCCGACTTGAATAATGATGGGGTCCAGGACGTATTGGTCACGGTTTTGATGGAAGGTAGGGAACGGTTGATATCCAGTTACGCCTATACATTCAAGGATGGAAAAGTGAAGGAACTGGAAGTACCGCCATCCGTTCCCGTAATGGCACAATTTCTTGACGGATACAAAGCGGAAATCATTATTGAAGGTCAAAAACCTGTGGTGATGGATGTCAGTTCCAGAAAACAAGCTTATGATGAATTGGGCATTTATAGAAATGGAAAACTAAATGAACCGACAGAGCTTTTGGTTGATCCATACTCTTCACTGGATTTCAAGACCGTTTTTGGAAAAGGAAAAGCGCTTATTGGAATCCAAAATGTAAAAGGGTCCGATGAGCGTGATCCGATACTGGCGATTAAATCAGTATGGAAGTATGACAAAGGATGGCAGCTTGTAAAAGCCCAAGTTAAACCGGTCAAGGGTAGTAAATGACATGGTATGGACTGCTTCTTAAATAAACCTAGGTTGACAGCTCTTGGTTTTGAGGGCTGTTTTTTTGATAATTAAAAATTGACAATTTTTAAAAATTTGGTAAAATCTAAATGAATCCAGTTAACCACAACACTCTTTATGTTGTTAAATGTAAGCGGATACAAAAAAGGAGGTGCAGTCTTACGGAGTTAAAAGAAAAAATAATTGAAACATCGTTGACTCTCTTCGATCAGCATGGTTTTCATGGTGTCTCAGTCAACGAAATCGTTAAGGCTTGCGGAACTAGCAAGGGTGGTTTTTATCACCATTTCTCTTCCAAAGATGAACTTTTATTTGTCATCCATGATTACTTTATTTCATATGTTTTAACAAAAGCACAGGAAGCCATCTCAGAAAGTACCCATCCAACAGAAAAAATGCAAAAGATCATTCAATCATTTGTTAAAGTTTTTGACCTCTATAAACCACACATCTCAGTTTTCTATCAAGAAAGCATTTACTTAAAACCACCTTATGTTGAAGCAATCAAAAATAAGCGTCAAATGTATAAAGAAATCATATTTTCCGTTATCAAAGAAGGTATTGACAAGGGAGTATTCCGCAGCGAATTGCCAGTGGAAATTACCGGAATGTCCATTCTGGGCATGGTGAACTGGTCCTACAAATGGTACAAAAGGGACGGTGGAAAAACGATTGATGAAATCGGTGATATCTACGTGGATTTAATCCTGAATGCCCTATTGATAGATAAACAAAAAGAAGCGGAAATCACCCAGCCATTTTTACTGAAGAACCAAGTTGTTGTGGATTAAACAATAATCTTGATTTGTACAGACCAACTAGTCGGTCTCAATTGAAAGGGGAATGAACATATGGATTTTTCACTTACAAAAGAACAGCAGATGATTAAGGAAATGGTTAGGGAATTTGCAGAAAAGGAAATTAAGCCCATTGCGATAGAGTTGGATGCAAAGTCCATGTTTGCCGAGGATGTATTCAAAAAAATGGGGAAACTCGGTTTGCTTGGAATTCCGTTTCCAGAAGAATATGGCGGTTCGGGCGGAGATACGATTTCGTATGCCATTGCCGTTGAAGAGGTTGGCAAGGCGTGCGGGGGAACCGGATTAAGTTATGCAGCAGCCGTTTCGCTCGGGGCAAGTCCAATTTACTATTTTGGAACCGAAGAACAGAAGCAAAAATATCTGGTTCCAATCACGACCGGTGAAACCCTGGCAGCTTTCGGGTTGACAGAGCCTAATGCGGGTTCCGATGCTGGCGGTACGAGAACGACTGCCGTGTTGGAAGGTGATGAATATGTGATTAATGGCGAGAAAACATGGATAACAAATGCCAGCTATTCAAGAACGGTTACCGTCACTGCTGTATCGGGCAAAGATCCCAAGGGCAAGAATATCATCTCGGCATTCATCGTGCCAACCAATACCCAAGGGCTAACGATCAATAGCAATTATGAAAAAATGGGAGTTCGGGCTTCCAATACTTGTGAAATCATTCTGGATAATGTCCGTGTACCAAAGGAAAATTTATTGGGAGATCCAGACAAAGGGTTCAAACAATTCTTATTCACGCTTGATGGAGGAAGGATTTCCATTGCGGCTTTGGCAGTCGGTATCGCTCAGGCTGCCTTTGATAGAGCTTTAGCTTTTTCAAAAGAGCGCATTCAATTCGGTAAAACCATATCTAATTTCCAGGCCATTCAATTCAAGCTTGCAGACATGGCGATGGAAATCGAATTGGCGAGGAATATGGTATATAAGGCTGCATGGTTAAAAGACAATAAAAAACCTTTTGCAAAGGAAGCGGCATACGCCAAGCTTTTTGCAAGTGAGACCGCGTTCCGTGCCAGCAATCAAGCGATCCAAATACATGGCGGCTCTGGTTACATGCGCGAATATGAAGTGGAACGCTATTTACGAGATGCTAAGTTATTGGAGATTGGTGAAGGCACATCCGAAATTCAAAGACTCGTTATCGCCAGGCAATTAGGCTGTTAATCTTTACGGAACGTAAAATGAACTATGATGCTTGGGTTCATTTTGGTGAAAAGCAGATGTTATCTATACAGCAAAAAGCGTTCATTCTTACTTTTATTTGATTAGGAGGAGTTTGATGTCTGATTTGCTAGATGTTACTATCGGGAAACTGCTTGAAAGGACAGCTGAACAATATGGTGATAATGAAGCGGTTGTGTACCATGAACTAGGCCTGCGCCATTCTTATCGCGAATTTGAAAAGATTTGCCGAAAGGCTGCCAGGGGGTTCATGTCACTGGATATTAAAAAAGGGGATCATATCGCCATTTGGGCATCCAATAAACCGGAATGGCTTATATCCCAATTTTCCACCGCGAAAATGGGCGGGGTGCTGGTAACGGTCAATACTAATTACCGCACAAGTGAATTGGAATACCTGCTAAAGCAATCCGATTCGACAACGATCATCCTGATGGAACAATATAAGGATCATTCATATATAGATACGCTGTACGAAATCGTACCTGAATTGAAAAATGCAGAACCAGGAAAATTACAATCTGAGAAACTGCCAAAATTGAAAAATATCATCGTTTTAGGTGAAAAACGTTATCCCGGAACGTTTTCGTGGGATGAAGTCATTAGCGGGAGCGACTCCGTTTCGGAGGAGTCGCTGGACATGAGGATGGAGGAATTGACTCCAGGCGATGTGATTAATATGCAATATACATCAGGGACGACGGGATTTCCAAAAGGAGTGATGCTGACGCATTCCAACTTGGTCAATAACGGATTGAATGTCGCGGAATGCATGAAGCTTACCGAAGCTGACCGGCTATGCATCCCGGTTCCGTTTTTTCATTGTTTCGGCTGTTCACTTGGTACGATGGCATCTGTTTCAGTAGGGGCAACAATGGTGCCGATCGTGGAATTTAATCCACGCCTTGTCCTTCAGACAGTTGAAGCCGAAAAATGTACGGGGCTCCATGGTGTACCGACGATGTTCATTGCTGAACTTAATCTCGATGACTTTGACCAGTATGATTTAAGTTCGTTACGGACTGGTATCATGGCAGGCTCCACATGTCCGATCGAAGTGATGAAAAGCGTGGTGAATAAGATGGGCATCTCGGAAATCACGATTACTTATGGTCAAACGGAATCTTCTCCAGGAATTACGATGACAAGAACGGACGATCCGATCGAGCTTCGTGTTTCTTCAGTGGGAAGGGCTTTGCCGAAAGTGGAAGTGAAAATTGTCGATCCGGCTACAGGGGAAGAAGTCCCGCGTGGTATACAGGGTGAACTCTGTTCCAGGGGATACCATGTAATGAAGGGATATTATAATAACCCGGAAGCCACTGAGCAGGCGATTGACCGGGAAGGCTGGCTTCATACGGGAGATTTGGCGGTGATGGATGAAAGGGGTTATTGCAAGATTACAGGCCGGCTGAAAGATATGATCATTCGCGGAGGGGAAAATATTTATCCCCGTGAGATTGAAGAATTCCTCTATCAACATCCTGCAATTGTCGATGTCCAGGTACTCGGCGTTCCAGATCAGAAGTATGGGGAAGAGGTAGCAGCATGGATCATTTTGAAAGCAGGAGAAACCCTTACGGAGAAAGAATTGATAGAGTATTGCAAAGGGAAAATATCTTTTCATAAAATTCCGCGTTACATTCAATTTACCGATGCTTATCCAATGACTGCATCCGGAAAAATCCAAAAGTATAAGCTTCGGCAACAAACTCTTGACCTACTATCGGAACGCACTAAATAAGGAGGATATCGAATGATTCGAAAAATTCTTATCGCAAACAGGGGAGAAATAGCATCACGCATTATTCGTACATGTAGGAAGCTGGGAATACTTACTGTCGCTGTCCATTCGGAAGCAGATTCGGATTCGCCATTTGTGGGATTGGCGGATGAGGCATATTTATTGGGTGGGTCGAGAGTACAGGAAAGCTATTTAAACGTCAATAAGATATTGGAAATAGCTAAGGAAACCGGAGCGGAGGCCATTCATCCAGGATATGGCTTTCTTAGTGAAAATGCAGATTTCGCACGTTCGTGTGAAGAAGCCGGCTTGATATTCATTGGTCCCAAACCAGAGATCATCCAGCAAATGGGCAATAAAGTCGAGGCGAGGAAAAAGATGGAGCAAGCCGGACTTCCATTGGTGCCTGGATTTTCACGCCCGTTAATTGATAGTGCAGAAGCGGCAGCCGTTGCCGAAAAGATTGGCTATCCAGTCATGTTAAAAGCAGCAGCAGGCGGCGGGGGAATCGGAATGCAGGCCGTTGCTAATGAAGATGAACTGATCAAAGCCTTCGAAGGGAATCAAAAACGTGCCCAATTGTTTTTTGGCAATGGAGATATGTTCATAGAAAAATTGATCGAGAAGCCTCGTCATATCGAAATTCAGGTATTGGCGGATTCCTTTGGGAATGCTGTTTACTTATGGGAAAGGGAATGCTCCGTTCAAAGACGCCACCAGAAGGTCGTGGAAGAGGCTCCCTCTTCTTTCCTTGACGAAGAAACGAGAAACAAGATGGGGATGGCTGCAGTGAAAGCGGTAAAATCCATCGGTTATAGCAATGCGGGCACCCTAGAATTTTTAGTTGATGCGGATAAAAACTTTTATTTCCTGGAAATGAATACACGCCTTCAGGTAGAGCATCCTGTCACCGAAGAAATTACGGGACTGGACTTAGTCGAACAGCAAATTAAAATAGCATCGGGCAACAAATTGGATTTCACCCAAAGTGAGATTAAACAGGATGGACATTCCATTGAGGTGCGCATTTATGCTGAAGATCCGAAAACCTTTTATCCAGCACCGGGGAGGATCACCGCCATGGAACTTCCGGAAGGTGAAGGGATCCGTCATGAATTGGCGGTTCATGGAACTTCGGTCGTATCCCACTTTTATGATCCGATGATCGCCAAATTGGTTGTGAGCGGCGAATCGAGGGATAAAGCGATTGAGAGATTAAGAGAAGCGCTGGCAAGCTATAAAATAGAAGGAATTAAAACAAACCTTCCTTTGCTGATGGAAATAATTTCTCATGAAGCTTTTTCCCAAGGAGATACGACTACGGATTTCATTGCGAAATATATTAAAAAATTGACTGTATAACTTAAAACATAATGATCAGGAGGAAAATGAAATGGCAGAATTAAAGGCTAGCATGGCAGGAAACGTTTGGAAAATCGTAGCGAACGAGGGGCAAAGTGTAACCGACGGACAGGACATCATTATATTGGAATCGATGAAAATGGAAATCCCCATTGCAGCCGAGGAAGCTGGCACCATTAAAGAACTAAAGGTGAATGAGGGGGATTTCGTGAATGAGGGCGACGTTTTGGCCGTCATTGAATAAAGGGACGGAGGGGTAAGATGAATTGGCCTGAAAAAGTGACAATTAAGGAAGTTGGACCCCGTGACGGGCTGCAAAATGAAAAGGTCATGATACCTGCACAAAGCAAAATGGAGTGGATCGATCAGCTCTCTGATACAGGATTAACTTATATAGAAGTGACTTCTTTCGTCCATCCAAAGTGGATTCCCCAATTGAGTGATGCCGCCCTGGTGGCTAAGGGAATAAAGCGCAATCCCGGTATCACTTATGCGGCCCTTGTACCGAATCAAAGGGGACTGGAGTCGGCTCTTGAAGCCAATATCGATGAAATTTCCGTGTTCATGTCATCCAGTGAAACGCATAATCTTAAAAATATCAATAAGTCGATTTCCGACACTTTTCCGATAATGAAGGATGTCATCGGGACAGCAGCAAACAGCGGGAAAACGGTTAGGGGCTATGTTTCAACCGTTTTCGGCTGTCCGTATGAAGGGGAGGTATCGACCGAACAGGTTTTCCGTGTTTGTGATCAACTTTTTGAATATGGAATCGATGAAGTCTCATTGGGTGATACCATCGGGGTCGCGTCTCCAAGACAGGTTGCACTGTTCCTTGAACAGGCTGTAAAAAGATATGATATGAGCCAAATTGCCCTCCATTTTCATGATACAAGGGGAATGGCACTCGCAAATGTTCTTGAATCACTGAATTATGGTGTGGACACTTTCGACTCCTCGCTCGGAGGTTTAGGGGGATGCCCGTATGCACCAGGCGCGAGCGGAAATGTCGCTACGGATGACCTGATTCATATGCTACATAAAATGGGAATTCACACGGGAATCAATCCCGAAAAACTGATGAAGGCTGCGGCCAAGGTGCAAAGCTTTTTGGAAAAACCATTGCCTAGCCATCAGATGGCTGTGTATAACGCACAATAAGAGGAATCGAGGTGAATGTATGACTTCATTAGTTGAAATAAGTCATGAAGAAAAGGGAATTGCCATCGTAACTTTGAATCGGCCGGATGCTGCTAATGCTTTATCTACAGAATTGCTTCATTGCTTAGTCGAAGGGCTGGATGAATTGAAGAGAGATTCCAATTTACGAACAGTCATTATTACGGGAGCAGGTGAAAAGGCGTTTTGTGCAGGTGCGGATCTTAAGGAACGAGCAGGTATGAATGATGATAAAGTCAAGGAGACAGTCAAGTTGATCGGAGACACGATTACGGCTGTAGAAAACCTTCCAGTACCAGTCATCGCTGCAATTAACGGTTCGGCTTTTGGCGGTGGGCTGGAGTTGGCACTCGCTTGTGACATACGCATCGCATCGGAAACGGCAAAGGTGGGACTGACAGAAACGTCATTGGGCATCATCCCTGGTGCCGGCGGTACACAGCGACTGCCGCGGATAGTCGGAATGCCGACAGCGAAAGAACTGATTTATACGGCAAGGAGATTGGATGCAAAAACGGCATATACCTTGAAAATCATCAGTCATGTATATTCACCCCAACATTTACTTGAGGGAGCGAAAAAATTGGCTAAGGAAATTGCGGTCAATGCCCCATTAGCACTCAGGGCTGCAAAAGCAGCGATCAATCAAGGGGCTGAGACTGATTTGAAAACAGGATTGCAAATTGAAAAAGACTGCTATCAGACAACTTTAAAAACCCTTGACCGACTGGAGGGTCTGTCAGCATTCAAGGAAAAACGCAAACCGGTATATAGAGGCCAATGATTTCAATTGAAGGAGGAACAGGGATGGTAACGACGGATAAACTAACCGAAACGGTTGAAACGATTAAAAAAGGCGGTTTAGAAAAGTATCATCAAAAAAACGCTGAAAAAGGAAAGCTTTTCGTGCGTGAACGTCTAGAGCTGCTTTTCGATGAAGGGGTTGAAATAGAGGACGCTTTCTTTGCTAATTGTGCCAGCGATGGTCTGCCTGCTGATGGTGTGGTTACAGGCATCGGGAAAATCAATGGTCAGAGGGTCTGTGTCATGGCCAATGATTCGACTGTAAAAGCTGGTTCCTGGGGAGCAAGGACCGTCGAGAAAATCATTCGCATTCAGGAAACAGCTGAAAAATTACAGCTGCCCCTTCTTTATTTAGTCGATTCTGCCGGGGCACGAATTACGGATCAAGTAGAAATGTTCCCAGGACGCCGCGGAGCGGGACGCATCTTTTACAACCAAGTGAAGTTATCAGGAAAAGTCCCGCAGATTTGTCTATTATTCGGTCCGTCTGCCGCCGGCGGAGCATATATCCCAGCTTTTTGTGATATTGTCGTAATGGTTGATGGCAATGCATCCATGTATTTAGGTTCACCGAGAATGGCAGAAATGGTCATTGGCGAAAAGGTGAGCGAAGAGGAAATGGGCGGGGCGAAAATGCACTGTTCCGTTTCAGGATGCGGTGATGTGCTTGTCAAGTCGGAAGAAGAATCGATCGCGTTTGCACGCAGGTACTTAAGCTATTTTCCAGGAAATTATCAAGAAAGGCCTAAAAGCGTAAAACCTGAGCTGCCTGCGGATTTCGAAAAATCTTTGGAAGAACTGATTCCTAAAAATCAGAATGCAGCCTTCAATATGTATGACCTGATCGATAGGGTTATAGACAGGCAATCATTTTGTGAAATCAAGAAGTTATTTGCCCCAGAATTAATCACTGGGCTTGCAAGGCTAAATGGACAAACGATAGGGATCATAGCCAATCAGCCGCGTGTCAAGGGCGGCGTCCTGTTCCATGATTCAGCTGATAAGGCTGCCAAGTTCATCAACTTATGTGATGCTTTCCATATACCGCTGTTGTTCCTGGTGGATATTCCAGGATTCATGATTGGGACGAAGGTCGAACGGGCAGGAATCATCCGCCATGGTGCGAAAATGATTTCGGCCATGAGTGAAGCCACGGTTCCCAAGATTTCTGTTATCGTCCGGAAAGCTTATGGTGCCGGGCTATACGCAATGGCCGGTCCCGCTTTTGAGCCGGACTGCGTTCTTGCCTTACCGACGGCATTGATAGCGGTCATGGGGGCTGAAGCTGCGGTAAATGCAGTCTATGCCAATAAAATCAATGCGATGCAACCAGAAGAGCGCCCTAAATTCATCGAACAGAAGCGCAATGAGTATAATGAAGATATCGATATCTACCGCTTAGCCTCTGAAATGATTGTTGATGGCATTATCCAGCCGAATGACCTGCGGGATGAATTGAGCGCTCGCTTTGAAGCATATAGCAGTAAGCAAATGACATTCACCGATCGTAAACATGGGGTCTATCCCGTATAAAGTGTTCAATGAAAAAGCCCGGTCAACATGACCGGGCTTTTTTCATGTAAAGCTATAATGATTATTTAAATAATTAGAAAATTTTTCTGATTTAGAGTTGCTAAATCACACAAGGAAGAGTACTATAATTAGTAATTAATGATTTACTAATTACTTAATTCCATACTTAGTGAAAGAAAGTGAGAGTTGCCATGGCTCAGCAGGAAAAAAAGAAATATATTACTCCAGATGGATACACAGCAGATATTGCGATCTTTACTATCACTACAAAGAAAACGGCAGAGAAAGCCCCGCCTGAAATGTTTTTGAAGCTATTATTAATCAAACGTGCCTCAAAAGATAAGGAAGGAAGCCCCAATGTTGAAGGAGATAAATGGGCTTTACCCGGAGGCTTTGTCAATGCTGGCGAGACTGCCTATGAGGCAGCTAAACGAGAATTGAAAGAAGAAACGGGGGTAGCAGGATTCCATGTCAAGCATTTCGGGGTTTATGACCGGCCAGGGCGCGATCCCAGGGGATGGATCATATCCAATGCTTTTTATGCAATCGTCCAGGAAGAGTTTCTTCATCAAAGAAAAGCGAATGACGATGCAGCTGAGGTTGAATTGTTCACGATTCAGGAAGCCTTACAATTAGATCTTGCATTCGATCATTATACAATTATTAACGATGCGATGAATTTAATGAAAAAAGAAATGGTGCAAACGACGATAGCCCAAAAATTCCTGCCGGATGAATTTACACTTTCTGAACTGCAACGGGTTTTGCTGACAGCCAGAGATGATGCAAAAATCAGCGCAGATTCACTTTTTTATGCAAAAGCCCCGAAACTTCCGTTTTTGGAGAAAGTATTGGATGAAAAGGGAATGCAGAAGAAAACGAAACGTAATTCATATCGGCCTTCACAGCTTTACCGGTTTAATGCAGAGGTTGTCATGGACTCTATTTACTATTAAGGGGGAATTGGTGAAATGGGAAAAAAGGCATTGATCAATATAGATTATACGTATGACTTCGTGGCAGACGGGGGTTCATTGACCTGTGGGAAGCCAGGTCAGGATATCGAGAAGGAACTTGTCAGTATAACCAAGGATTTTATCAAACAAGGCGAATACACGGTATTCGCGATTGATTTACATGAAGAAGGAGACCGCTTACATCCCGAAACGAATTTGTTTCCACCGCATAATATTAACGGTACAATGGGTAGAGACCTATACGGGGCGTTAAAAGAGGAATATGAAACAAATAAAAATCAAAAGAATGTTCATTATATAGATAAAACACGTTATTCGGCCTTTGCAGGAACGGACCTTGATATCCGCCTGCGGGAACGTCAAATCACCGATGTATATTTAGTCGGGGTTTGTACAGATATCTGTATTTTGCATACGGCAATCGACGCTTATAATCTAGGCTATAAAATCTTTGTATATGAAAATGCAGTGGCCTCGTTCAATGATGTCGGTCATCATTGGGCGCTTGGACATTTTAAAGGATCTCTTGGAGCCACCATTCTATAATAACGATTCACGCAACAGAATAGAAGGGAAGCGGATGCTTCTCTTTTGGGAGGAACTATCCATGGAAAAAAAATACAACGACGACAGTTACGCATTACACACTGACCTATACCAAATCAATATGGCCCAAACTTATTGGCAGGACAAAACACATAACCGCAAGGCAGTTTTCGAGATATTTTTCAGAAAGCTTCCATTTAACAGCGGATATGCAATTTTCGCAGGACTTGAAAAAATTGTCCATTATCTTCAAAACTTTTCCTTCTCGGAAAGTGATATCGACTATTTGAAAAATGACCTGCACTATGATGAAGAATTTTTGAATTATTTGAAGAACATTCGTTTTACGGGAGCGATCCGCTGCATGAAAGAGGGGGAGCTCGTCTTCGGCAATGAACCGATATTACGGGTGGAAGCACCGCTTGGTGAGGCTCAACTCATAGAAACTGCGTTGCTTAACATTGTGAACTATCACACACTCGTGGCAACAAAAGCATCGCGCATCAAACAGGTCATCGGTGAAGAATCTGCCCTTGAATTCGGTTCAAGGCGGGCGCAAGAAATGGATGCCGCAATTTGGGGAGCAAGAGCAGCCTATATTGCTGGCTTTGATTCCACTAGTAATGTACGTGCTGGAAAGCTGTTCGGCATTCCGGTTTCAGGGACGCATGCACATTCCATGATCCAAGCTTATAAAGATGAATATACGGCTTTTCATAAATACGCTGTTTCCCATAAAGACTGTGTATTCTTGGTTGATACTTATGATACATTGCGTTCTGGCATCCCGAATGCAATCCGTGTTGCCAAGGAACTGGGTGATAAAATCAATTTCATTGGCGTCCGTCTTGACAGCGGTGATTTAGCTTACTTATCAAAAGAAGCACGACGTATGCTTGATGCTGCAGGGTTCCATGATGCGAAGATTGTCGCTTCCAATGACCTTGATGAATATACGATCATCAATCTGAAACAACAAGGAGCAAGAATTGACATTTGGGGCATCGGAACCAAATTGATTACGGCTTATGACCAGCCAGCTCTCGGTGCTGTTTATAAAATGGTTTCAATAGAGGGCGAAGATGGGAATATGAGAGATACCATCAAAATTTCTTCTAACCCTGAAAAGGTTACGACACCTGGCTTAAAACGGGTATATCGAATCATCAATAAAGTGAACCATCATGCTGAAGGTGATTATTTGGCTATGGAATATGAGAAGCCGCAGGAACAGGAAAAATTAAAAATGTTTCATCCTGTCCATACCTTCCTAAGTAAATTCGTCACGGATTTTGATGCGGTTGATCTGCATGTGGATATTTTCAAGGATGGAAGTTTGATTTATGAATTGCCGACCATAGATGAAATCAAGGTCTTCACGCAAAAAAATCTGCAAGTATTATGGCCGGAGTACCTTCGTGCACTTAATCCTGAAGAATATCCGGTAGATCTAAGCCAGGATTGTTGGGATAATAAAATGAGGAATATAGATGAAGTTAAAGCCAATGTAGAAAGAATGCTAACGAAATGACCAATCTATTTTATTAGAAAGCGGGGAAATGCCAATGCGTCCATTACAAAAAGAAATCGTAAAAAAATTACTTGTCCAACCAACGATCGATCCTGAAGCCGAATTCAGGAAAAGCGTTGATCTATTAAAAGGGTATATGAAGAAAAATACGTTTCTGAAAAGCTTTGTACTAGGAATTTCCGGAGGTCAAGATTCAACACTGGCGGGTTATATTGCCCAAACCGCTGTCAATGAATTGAATGAAGAAGCGAGTGGCAGCGACTATAAGTTTGTTGCCGTAAGCTTGCCATATGGAGTTCAGGCTGATGAGGATGACAGGCAGCTGGCTTTAAAATTCATCAAGCCAAGCCAAACGGTTACAGTCAACATCAAGGAAGCGGTGGATGCTTCAGTCAAAGCTGTGGAAGAAGCAGTTTCTGAAAAGCTATCGAATTTCCTAAGGGGAAATGTCAAAGCACGTGAACGAATGAAGGTACAATATGATTTAGCAGGACTGTATAAAGGCGTTGTGCTAGGAACTGACCATGCAGCTGAAGCAATCACAGGTTTCTTTACGAAACATGGTGATGGTGCAGCGGATATCATCCCTTTATATCGCTTAAATAAAAGGCAAGGAAAAGAAATCCTGAAATTCGTTGGTGCTCCTGAGCGTCTTTATACAAAAATACCAACGGCCGATTTAGAAGATGATAAACCGTTACTTCCTGATGAAGTGGCTTTAGGCGTTAGCTATGATGAAATCGATGATTACCTTGAAGGCAAGGAAATCAGAACGGAAGCTGCCGAAATCATCGAAGGATGGTATACTAAAACCGAACATAAACGCAATGAAGCCATTAATGTTTATGATACTTGGTGGAAATAAAAGAACGAGTGAAAAACCCGCATCACATAAGATGCGGGTTATTTTGCAAGACCATAACGAGCACCTTGGCCAACACATCAGTAATGAAAATTTTACCGGCAAAGGGGAAAACGAAATGTCGACTCTACATATGGATATATCCAGGAATATTGAAGAAACGAGCAAGGACATTGAATTCTCGGGTGTAATCGGTGTGAAAATGGAAGGTGACCTGATCCATAGCTCAGCACATGGCTATTCCAATCGAGCGGATGAAATCATGAATACGACCGAAACAAGGTTCGCAATTGCTTCCGGTTGTAAACTGTTTACCGCGATAGCCATTTGCCAGTTAATACAAAAAGGGAAACTTAGGTTCGATTCTAAGCTTAATGACTGTCTTTCGATCGTGTTTCCTGATTTCTCTCAAAATGTAACCATTCATCACCTATTAACACATACTTCGGGCATCCCTGATTACTTTGATGAAGAAGTGATGGATGATTTTGAAGAGCTATGGCAGAAAAATCCGATATACCATGTAAAAAGATTAAAAGATTTCCTGCCAATGTTTCAAAATAAGGTTATGATGTTTCAACCCGGGGAAAGATTTCATTACAATAATGCAGGCTATATTCTATTAGGGTTGATTGTTGAGGAACTAACCGGACTTGAATTTACTGAATATATCGACAAGAACATCTTTCTGCCTTGTGAAATGAAAAATTCAGGATATTTTTCCCTGAATCAGCTACCTAAAAATACTGCATTAGGGTACATAGATGAAGAAAATGGTGCATGGAGAACGAATGTTTTTTCCCTTCCGATCAAAGGCGGTGCGGATGGAGGGGCGTATATTACCACATCAGATATGTTCAGGTTTTGGGATGGGTTATTTTCCAATCAGTTACTGAATCAAGAATATACCAATCTCTTATTGGAAACCCATATTGCTACAAAAGATGAAGGGGAATACTATGGCTATGGTATATGGATCCGTAAAAAAAATGACGCGATTTTCAAATACCATCTTATGGGGTATGACCCGGGTGTAAGTTTCAATTCTGCGGTATATCCGGCAAAGCGATTGAGAACCGTCATTACTTCTAATAAAGGCATGGGTCCATACCATATTACTAGAGCGATCGAGAAAGAAGTATAAAAATAAATGGAACCTTTCCACTAATGGAGGGTTCCATTGTTTATAGTCAATCTGAATTCATTCAAGGTATTTTTTAAGAAAGGGACGAATTCGCTTCAATTGCTAAATTGGTTCCAGAACTTCTGGAGTTTCAAGGGAAGAACCCCTTCTGTACCCTTATTCAAGAACGAATCTTTAATGATGATGCGGCACACCAATTTTTCATTTATTGTCGGAATCTTTAAGGAGGTAGCTTTCTTTAGGTTTCAAGGCTTTTACAAACAAAGAATTTGTATATTTAAATATCTTGAAGTAGAGTATATTTAATATACTTTATTTTATCCGGTATTTTCCGATGGAGGTTCTTTTTACATTATGAAGGCAAGATATGAACTAGCGAACATGAACTTAACAGTAAGCAATGTGACTTTACGTAATGCTGCGGATAGCTATGTCCTCTTGAAAGCTGCAGATGATCAAAATAATGAAATCACGATCAAGCTTTCCCACGAACAAGCGGAATTTCTGGAAACGGAATTAAGGGAAGTAAATCGCCGTCGCAGGGAAAATAGTCCTGATATAACAGGAAATGACCAGGAACGTATTAATGACGACGATTCTTTTAATCTGTTCAGCATTGATTTATTCAATGAAAATGAATCGAAGTAATTCCCCGAACCAAATTTGCTTCTCTGTAACTTTCCTTTCCATTTAAGATGATGCTGCAGAGAATTTATCATTCCCGCCAATACAAAAATCCGAATTTCCAGGTATTGAAAGGCATTAGGAATGTTTTAAAGCAAGGTGACCTATCGTTACCATTATTTTGATTGCTTGAATAAATTCTTCACCAATAGGAATAGGGATGATAGTACAGCAAAAACCATGAAAAATACGATGAACCCCCATAGGCCTATCGCCGCATCTTGAAACTCCATATTTCCTCTGCTGGTAAGGGCTTGCTGTATCTCAATGGCAAATACTAAAACAACCATGACTGTAAAGGTATAAAGGAAAGAGAGGATCGTTATCCCAAAACGCATGCGGGCAATTAAATTAGATAAAAATAACACGAATAAAAATATGATGATACCGATGATTCCCATTATCCAAAAATGCAAATCTTTGTCCGTTGCATTTGAATTTAATGTGTCACTTACAAAGAATAAGATGAAATCGTGAAGATTATTGACGATTTCAGCTAATATCTGGATGATTTCTTTCATTTCTCACACCTCCAATCCTTAGATTATAGCAGGTTATAAATCTATATAGAAGAGGGAAGGTCCCCGAAGCTGCCAGATTGATCTTAGGTAGAAGTAATGGGAAATCATAAAAATGCTTGGAAACGAAATAAAAACATAAATGAATAAAGAAATCAGTTCATGTAATGTCAGCTCAATAAGGGTAGATTGAACAAAATACATAGAAAAATAAAGTAATTCATGGAAAGCAGGAGTGCCTATTTCCAATGTTTTAACACCTTAGCGATCTAAGCCATGATTGTTTTAATCGGTTCCTTTATTATAAAGCCAGTAAAAAATATCTTTACTTAATGATTTCATGGTTGGAGGGAAAAAGAATGAATGATATACATAATCATGTGTTAACAGTAATTGATTTTATGAAAACCGGCCACAAAACTTGCTTTGTGAAGGTCATCGGTTCTGATGCTGAATCCGGACAGGATTTTGAAGGTGAAGTTAAATTTGTTAGTGATTTGCCTTTTGGTGATTTGATACATCCCGAGCGGTCACATTTATCTTCCTCTTGCAGGGAATTTGTTCGAAATGACTTGCTGCGCAGATACAGTCAAGGGCAATTTGAATGAAGTGTTGGAAATTTTTATAGAGAATCTAATTAGATGACATTCTGTTAACTTGTTTAAAATTGGTAAAATGCCGGGTATAAAGAATATGGTATGTAGGAACTTTTTTATGCCAAACTTCTCTTTCACCTGACAAAATAGCATATTTCTCCCTATTTAACTCTCGGACTATAATCCTTATAATATTAAATAGGAAAATATGACATTTAGTGTAGGATTATACTGTTTCTGAGGTGAGTTTCATGGTATATGCAGATATTCTGAGTAATATACACTCTGCTATCTCCAGTAAAAAAGCTGATTTAAATGTGAAAATTGATCGATTAGAAAATGCGAAAAACGATATTATAAAAGAGCAGAGCATGTGTCTTAACGAGATTAGGAAAATAAAAGACCCTGAGCTTGGTGGCAGCTGGACAGGGAACCGTTCGGATCACTTTCAGGATGCCCGTCATGATGCCTATAATGTGATGTTCAGTATCATTCATGACGATTATGATGATTACCAATGGAAAATCGAGGCGATGATTACAAAGCTGAATGCCGAGAATACGCTTTTGAGCATAGCGGGGAATATAGCCCAAGAAGCCGACTCCCTTTTGAACAAAGGCGAAGAGGCATTTGAGCAGCTGGAAAGTAAAATATCCGATTTAAAAAGGCGGTTGTTTTAATGACGACAATCAAACTGAATCATCCTGCCGTAATGAAGCAAGTCGATCAGGTGAAGACGGCACTTGGTACAGTCACGCTCGGAAATTTGCCGGCAGGCGAGCTTGGCAACAATAAATTGGAATTCACTTCGAAATGGATCGACCGGGAAACGAACCTGGAGAAGGTCTTCGAGCAATATATCAAAATCGTCCAGAAAAATGTGGAAGATACCCGTGCCAACATTGACTTATTAAAAGAACAGGATGAAGCCATCGCCCATACGTCTTCACATGGGTATCCTACGCGATGAAAATATATGAAGCCGAGACATTGACGGCCGCAACCAAGTCGCGTGCCAAGCAATATGAAGAACTAAAGAAGGAAGTCTCAGCCCTGAAAAAGGAATTTCAGGGCATCGTCGGCCTGGATAACGAGTTTCAGGGAGCCGGTGCTACCGCCATCAAAAGCTTCTATGAAGCGCAAATCGAGGTGGCGGACGCCTGGATGGAACTATTCACGACCCAAATCAGTTTTTTGGAAGGCATTCCGGCCAGTCTGGAAGAGGCGGACCTCTCCGGAAATACGGTGGTCGAGGTTCCCTTTTTAGATGGCGAAGTCTCAAACGGCATCAACCAAGCGAAGTCGCTTGTCGATCAACAAGCGAACGATCTTCAAAGGATCCTCGACAGCATTGACGATATTCTGCCTCTCGATATGTTCGACCAAAAGGACTTTAATGAAAAAATAACGCTGGCCGGGCATAGACTGGATGACACCGTGACAAAGGTCGAGAATGTGGACAGGCAATTGGTCGAGGAATATGATGTGTCCATTGGGCAGGAAAACGTGGCCGTTGGCCTCTTCCGTGCCTTGCTTGATGCCACCAAACAGGACGGCAACGTATCGCCGATGACATTCAATCAATCGGCATTCAAGAGCAGTGACGTCTATCAAGTGAAGGATGAAGTCGCCGGTCAGATGAAAGACTATCAAACCTTCAAAAAGCAGCAAGCCGAAGCCCGGAAAATCGAACAGGAAATGGAAGAACTCGAAAACCGTCCATGGTATGAAAAGGCCTGGGATACGACAAAAACCTTTACAGGGGAATTCACGGGATATTATGATTCAATAAGGGCCTCGACCGGAGTCGATCCAGTAACGGGGCGCAAGCTGTCCGATGCCGAACGAATCGCCGCAGGCGCCATGGCCGCCGCTGGATTCATCCCCGTCGTCGGCTGGGCCGGACGGGCCATCAAAGGCGGCAGCGCCCTATACAAAACGGCCAAAGGGCTCAACGCAGCGGACCATGCGCTCGATGCCTATAAAACGACAAAAGGCTTTAGCCTCCTCCAGAAAACCGAATACGGGATATACGGGCTCCTCGCAGCCAACGGCCTCGGCGAAGCGGCCACAGGCAAAGACATGTTCGGCAACCAGCTAACCGAGGAACAGCGCCAGAACGGACTATTGATGGCACTCGGAATCGGCGGTGTAGCTGGTGCAGCCAAAGTCGCCGATAATGTAGCGAGTGGTACAAAGTTCATCCCTTACAGCAAGGAATTTGCCCAAAAGCAGGTTCAGAAGGTTCAAGCTACAATAACAGACATAGCGAGATCAGGAAAAACCACGTTAAAAAATATAGGTGAAGAAATCGGTAAAAAAGAAATTCCTAAACGGATAAGTATGGAACAAGTTTCCCTCGCAGGAGGACCAACCCTTCGCCAAGTTATGATCGAAAAGCAGACAATTAAGGAAGCCTATCAGAAATTCACGGTGAAGGATAGCAAAGTAGAAGGTGTTTCAGGGGAGAGTGTTCCTAAGGGTACGGGTAATAGGGGGGCTGAAGTTCCACCTGCCTTTAGACAAACTGAATTTGCTAGTTCGTATGAAGCGAGGCTTAATCAGACACCTGCATTAGAGAATTCAAAGGTTGAATTTGAGGGAATAAGGGGTGAATCTAAGGGAATACTTAAGCCGCCACCAGACCGTCAATTAAAACAAATTTTAGATGAAGTTGGGATTGATGGCATCCAATATAAAAATGCTGTTCCTGATTTTTCACCGACAGCAAAAGCACAAGTTGAAATCAACTATATGCTTGGAGGAAAAGGAACTTATGGAGGGAAAGCCAGACGAGCTAATTTTGTTCAATCAGACCAAAAACTAGCTGATCAACTTAATAATTCACCTGAATTAGCAAGCCAATTTGGGATGGAGTCTGGTAAAATTAGTGCAAGAGATATAAAGAAATATCGAGAAAATAATAAATTAACATGGCATGAATTGAATGATGTTAAAACAATGCAACTTGTACCAACAAAAATAAATAGTGAATTCGGACATCTGGGTGGTGTAGGAGAAATAAATGCAGGAGCTTTTATACCTGGAGGGTTTGCTAATAAACAAAAAGAGGAGATCTTAAAATGACTATAAACGACCCAATTTTTGGTGAACTTGAGTATGAGTATGGTTGGGCTAAGGATACCACTATTCATTTTTTTGGTAAAGAAAAAGAGATATCTTTGATGGTAGATGGTGAAGAAGATGGAAAGTTTGATGAAGAGCAGTATATGGCATATCAAGCATTAATGCAAAAATGGGAGGATTTACAGCTAAGTTTATTGCAATCAATTTTAGACTATTACAAACAAAAGCGGCATGAACTAGGTTATGATATTGGATTAAATGAAAATTATCCATTAGTTGAAACAACTAATCAAATACTAGAAATGATAACTTTAGATGGAATTGTTGTTCCTTATGCGGATATTTTTGAGGGGCGAGATATTGGAATTACATTTAATTGTACATGGGATATAGAAAATGGATTAGGGCTTCGTCTATTAAATGAAAAAATAATTGAAGTAGGTTACCAGGACGTTGCAATTTAAAATCGGCTGTAAAAAGTAAAGACTCATGATGGTTGTACCATCAAAGAGTATTACGGCAATGATAGAATAGAAAAAGAAGTATGAGCTTAGGTGATATGACATTTTACTGGGCGATGAATATAAACACATGAATTGTATATTAAACTAACGAACTCGTACAAATTCGTAAGTTTTAACGTAGTATTTGTCACGACATATAAAAGTTGTCATACTGTTACTATGAAACTTACAAATTTAATGTTACTTAAAAACAAATGAACTTAAAGCGCTTGATTGTCAACTAAAGGCAACGAGTGCTTTTTAGCGTTATAGCGTTAAAAATTAAAAGAGCATAATACACTAGAGTTAAATTTTTATTGTCGTGTATATAGACTGTAATGACTGTGACAGTGTATGAGTAGAGAAAAAAAGGAAACTATCTTTAATAATGGTTTTAGGGTAATGTAAAATGGGATATTAATCCAATAATTTATCTGCCATGAAACCAAGTGCGATCTGTACGGCTTAACCGCAGCCGCCTTGGTGAAGCGGTCACCGGCAAAGACATGTTCTGCAACCAGCTAACCGAGGAACAGCGCCAGAACGGACTATTGATGGCACTCGGAATCGGCGGTGTGGCAGGTGCGGCGAAGGTCGCAGATAAAGTAGCAAGTGGTACAAAGTTCGCCCCTTACAGCAAGGAATTTGCGCAAAAGCAGGTTCAGAGGGTTCAAGCTGCAATAACAGACATCGCGAGATCAGGAAAAACCACGTTAAAAAATATAGGTAATGAAATAGGTAAGGAAGAAATCCATTTGGGAATATAACCGTTTAGGCCTTTTACCTGAATCTGAATATGATAAGAGTATTTTAGAAGAATACCTTAAAAAAGAATAATGGAAGACAAGAAAAGCTTGTTATTTTTATGACCTTGGCTCAAAAGTTAAGGTCTTTTCATTGTTGATATGAATATCAGCTAGATTTAGATTTAACACTGTTTGCCTTTTATGCAACAGCTGTTTTTTGTTTTTTCTAAGAAGAAATTCAAGTGTAAAACACATTAAAGAAAGGAATTCTCATTTAAAGAATTCCTTTCGTTGCATACTATTTTTTAAGAAATGACTTTTCGAAAAATTCCAGAAGATGCTCTAGAGTGATTGGATCACTGTAGGTGGATGCTTTACTATTTATTTCAAATATACGATCATTTTTAATTGCAGGTATATTTTTCCACGTTTCTGTTTCCACAAATGTATTAACTACGTCCGGGTTTTTACTAAAGATAATATAATCTCCAGTATATTCAGGAAGCACTTCAGATGAGAGGACATAAATGCCGGATTTAAGTGCCTTTTCTTTTACTTTTTCAGGCATTTTCAAGTCCATTGCTTGGTACAATATTTCTGTTCCGCGTGCATAATTATTGCCGAATACATAAAACTCCTTAGCATCATTTTCAATTACAGAAACGGTTGCATCTTCACCAATTTTTGCACGTATCGCTTTTCCTGCGGATTCTGCACGCGTTTCGAAATCATTAACCCATTCTTTTGCTTCCTTTTCTTTGTTTAAGAGTTTTCCGATTTCTATTTGCTGTGATAAATAATCTAATTTTCCCCAAGTGAATACTACAGTTGGAGCAATTTCATTTAACTTTCCAATATTTTTCATCTCGGATCCCGCTATGATTAGATCCGGTTCCAATTCAATGATCTTCTCGAGGTTATCTTCTGATACGACTTCCACTCCCTTTAGTCTTTCTTTAAAAAGTGGATTCATATTAGTCCATTGGTCTATCCCAACGACATTACCTTCCAAAGCCAATACATTAGGTCCATTAGAGAGAGCAATTATTCTTTTTGGGTTTTTAGGAATCTCAATAGGGCCAGTTTCTGATTGATATGTAACTGTTTCTTTTTTAGCCTTGGATGCATTATTTTCTTTCGCTGTCTCTTTGTTCCCGCAAGCACTAAGAATAAGGACGAACAAGAGTAGGAAGGGGATGAATAGCTTTTTCATTCTGATTTTTCTCCTTATTAATTATAGAGTAGGTTAAAAACATATCAAAAAAATGTCTAATTAATAATGATATTCATTTTCAATAACTACTTCAATATATTAATAGTAATGATAATCATTGTCAATAACTTTCGCCAGATGACTAAACTCTGTGTACTTAAAAATTGCAGTGTTCCCAGTCATCATTTTCTGCCTGCGTCGTTAAATACTTGATGTTGAAGTCTTCCGTTAAATTTTTATTAATCTATAATGTTCTATTTGATTAATACTTGTTTACATAACTATGTTATGGTCTAATCGTTGAGAAATCATACTTATTTGAACTGAAATTTGGAAGTATATATAATTCTATAAATATAACTGTAAGAAGGGAGAATTATATGAAAAAGTTTAAAAAGGATTTTTAGTCTTGTTAGCAAGTTTTTGTTTTTTATTACTACAATGGCATTGGAACATGAATTAAATCAAAACGAACGGTAATAACCAGTGAGGATGGATCAGTGGTTCTAACTCAAATAAAAAAGGATGCATGGGTACATACAACATATACGGAAATCCAAGGTAATAAGATTGGTGCGAATGGTCTGGTTCTAAGTACTTCAAAAGGAATCGTCTTAGTTGATGCTACTTGGGACGATAAACTGGCTAAGCAATTATTGCATATGATAAAAAAGGAATTCAATAAACCTGTCAAGCTAAAGCAATAATCACTCACCATAAATACGAAAGAATCGGTGGTATACAGGCATTATTGGATCAAAAGATAAAAACGGTAAGTACTCCTGAAACCGCAAGTTTGTCAAAAGAGTTCAACTATCCCATGCCTGATCCTTCAGTAGATTCAATGGCATCAACTTTAAAGGTTGGGAATATGAAATTGAAATATACTTCCCCGGGGAAGCCCATACTTCTGATAACCTGTCAATCTGGCTGCCAAAGTATAACTTATTATTTGGTGATATGATTTTCGCGCTGGAACATCCGGGATCATTGATGAAGCCAACATGGAAGCTTGGCCAAATACGATGAAGAATTTAATGTATGTGTTTAAAGATGCGAAAATCGTTATTCCTGGCCAAAAAACTTGGGGAGATTACAGTTTGCTTCCACATACATTGGAAATTGTCCAGAATCATGAAAAATGAATTAATTTGCATTCACTTCTAAACTTTTAGCAACTTGTCCACACCATCCATCAGTCCATGCATATACAATAGTAAGGAGGGTGTTAGGATGGAGCTAAATTGTTGTTATGAAGAAAAATGTTTTGAGAACAATGACCCAAGTACAGTATGGTTTCCTGGAAAGCGTTGTAAATGTAAATGTAAATGTAAATGCAAAAAAAACAAGCGCCGTTTTTATTAATCACTAAATGAATGACTGAAAAAAAGTTGTTCAACAGAGGCAGTCCTAGTGGCTGCCTTTTTTATTTGACATGCAGTTATTGGTGGGAGTGGGATAATATTAGTGGGAATGCGCTGAAAATATGTAAAGATGAAAAAACACTCAACTGATATGGCTGAGTGTTTTTAAGCAAGGGATATAGAATAATAAAAGTTCATTGAACTAAAGTTAATTCTTAAATAAAAGGGCGTATCGAACATAGTATCTACTATACGAACTTCCAAGAAATTGAACAGTAACTTGTATTAGTTTATGTAACAGATAGCACAACCCCAATGTTTTATTTTAGTTTAACTAATATAAGACATTGGTCATCTTTACGTTGGTGTGTCTCTTCTTCATATCTAAGCGATTGTATAACTTCCTCCTTAAGTGTAGATAAAGGGGCAGCCGAATAGGTCTTTAACAATGAGCATAAACGGTCTGAACCTAAAGGTTCTTCCACTCCATCTGTATAAAGGCAAAGCTTACTGTCCTTGCTGTATGTAAGGGTATTTGTATTAAAAATTATATCTTCAAACATCCCGAGTGGTGGCCGATTAGAACGCAACTCATATTGTTTTCCGTTTATATCCTGTAAAAGAACGGAAGGGTGGCCTGCATTGATATAATTAATTTCTCTCTTATCAGTATCGATTAAAAGGTAAACGGCTGTGCAATAATGCGAAGATTCACTTGTGTTTTTGAATAAAGAATGAAGATGATCCTCTAATTCCTTCATCACAGTTTTCACTTCTGAACCTTTTAAAATTAATTTCTCAAATATGGAATGTAGTGACATGGTTATTAGGGATGAAGAAAGCCCGTGCCCCATCACATCAAGTAGGATAAGGCCATACCGTTTGGCGTCAATTTGGTAAAATCCATATAGATCACCCGATAATTGATTGGAGCCTTTATAATACGCTTGAATTTCAAGATGTTCATTCATAATAGGAACTGGTAATAGTGTCTCTTGGATTTTTTTGGCAAGACCCAGTTCTCTTTCTGTATCTACTTTGTATTTTTCATTTTTTTCGTTCAATTCAATCAGCTTATTCTTTTGCATTTTCACCGTTTCATGAGCAATCTCTAAATCAGCATAAGCCTTATTCCTAGCATTTAGAGCGGTCACTGCCTCTTTTTTGGCTATAAGAAGCTCATTTTCTAATTCGTTTCTTTTGCGCATTGGAACCACCACACACTCAATAATGGTTCTTCCATCTCGCTCTCTTTGAACGGCGTTGAGTAACACAGGTATTTCTTCATCATCTACAGACTTTAAGGATATATATATTTCCTCAATGTGATTTTCTAACTTAATCAGAGGAACCAGATAAAGCTGATGAAAGAGTATAGCAGAAGCCGAAAGGATAAATTTAATATGCTGCCCATTCAATTGATCGAGATTATATCCCAATAATTTAAGTAATGTTTGATTAACGGATAAAATAGCATCTTCTTCTGATAAAGTTAAATATCCGCAGGGTGCCTCATTTAGTTGTTCATTCACAAAAATTCACACCCATCTCTTTCTATAAATCGTTTGTCGGAAATTCATCCAAAAACTGTCGGATTAAGTATATCGTCTCTTCAGGATGACTCATATGTGGACAGTGTCCTGTTGCTTTCATCATTTTCAATGTACTATCAGGAAGATGCTTATGAATATATTCACCTACTGCTGACGGAGCAATAACATCTTTGGAACATTGTAAAATGAGTGATGGTACTTTTACTTTCGCTAAGTCTTTACGGTTGTCTGCAAAAAAGGTAACCTCAGCAAATTGTCGTGCGATAATGGGATCAGTAGAACAAAAACGATTTTCTAAATCCCGTTTAAGCTCTGGGCGATCTGGATTACTCATGACCGTTCCCGCAAAAGCGGTTGCCCAGCCTATGTAATTTTTGTCCATCATATCAATCAATCCTAAAAGTTGTTCTTTCTCGAATCCTCCATAATAATCATTAGGGAGATTCAGGTAGCAAGGGGAAGGACCAACCAGGACAAGTTTAGAAAAATATTCAGGATGTTTAATTGATGCCAGCATGCCAATCACACATCCAACAGAGTGTCCAACAAATATAGCATCTTTTAGGTCTAATGCGGAACAAACATCAATTACGTCTTGTGCATACCCATCAAGAGTACTGTATCTTTCCACGTTATATGCCTGTATATCTGAATTACCAGACCCAACATAGTCAAATAGAATAATATGGTATTCATCTTCGAAGTCTTTTGCAACGGATTGCCAGACATTTTGATCACAACCAAAACCTGGTGCAAATATCATTGGTCGTGTACCTATTCCTCTAACCTTAACATTATTACGCAATAAAATATTGGGATTCATGATTGGCTCCTTCATTTAGAAGATATACTTACTATATGTTAACACTAACCTTATTCGAATTAAAGAATAACACTTTAGGAATGGGGAGAGAGGTATACACTTGGGGGAGTTTCAGACTATTGACGTATACACGACCTCTTATACCCGGAAATGGTCGACAATGTTCCTTGATAATTGATCTTTGGAAAGCCTCATTATAAAAAGGGATTATGTATAGGAGAACTACGAGGGATTTTTTGATTAGATCGCTAAAAAATATATGGTCATGATGTTATTCATTCCACTACTCTAGAGTAGAGCAGAGATAAGTGGGGATTTAAACCCTATTTTATGTTTATATTTTAATAGATGAAATAGGGGTTTTTATTATGGGTAACTTGTATGAAAATGAAAAAGGAAATGTTATTAGTGAAATAGGAATTAGGTCTTACACGAAATATTACAATCTTATTGATGCTCACTAAAACTGGTCATTTTTGTTTTGCTTCCTCTTTTTAAACAAAAACTGAGACATATGAGATATGATAAGAAAAAATCAGAAGGAAAACCTCCCAAAGTGTCAATCGTTGCCTGTATGAATAAGTTGCTTCATTGGATTTACGCTCTATTAAAGAGAAAAGAAATGTTCCTAGATATAGCCTGATTAACGGTTTTATGAAAAAGAGAAAAATCCTTCCAAAAGGGTTTTGGAGGGTTATTTGGCATGGCCAAAAATAGTATATCATAAGGAAATGAAAATTTTAGAGAAAGATATTGACATCCTATTAGCTGGTTTAGCTGAAGAACGGAGCTGTCTTTAAGGCAGCTTTTTCTTTATGCAACTCCCATGAAAATTAAAAAAGCTCAAAATCCAGAAAAAACCACAACAAAATAGACCCAGTAAAAACGCTTTTTAAAAAAAGGCTGAGCCTTATGAGTGATCTGATTG
>NZ_JBIWES010000013.1:0-122871 GCF_044762665.1 Peribacillus sp. NPDC096622
ATGCCGAGCTTACAATGATAATGGTTAATGATATGACTATGAAATCCGGTGAATTCTAGAGCAATCGTGAGATTGTGTTTAGTTAATTGAGGGAGGTTAGTTGCATAAAGAAATGCATGGGCATATTTTCCTTACATACGTAGGGCAGTATTTCTGTTAGGATGATTATCGGAACGTAATTATATATTGAATATAGGAACGAGGATAATGTATGAATGAAAAAAAAGAAGTTTTGCCATTAAGGAAATCTTATTGGAGTATTTTATCACTGGTTTGTGTTTTATTAGGAATTCTATTCTGGTTTATATTCTTTTTGGTTCCTAGTCAAAATATAGGTCTTGACCAAGGGTTTCCTATTTGGGCTTGGACTTTTATTATGAATCCAATTGGTATCATCTTGGCTGGGATAGGTTCAAAATACAATAATAAATTTTCTTTGTTTGGGATTGCAGGGAATCTATTTATGACATTTAGTATATTTTTTACTTGGTATATTGGTTATCTAGTTGAATGGCTGTCTTCCCTTATTCATTAAAATTACCTCTTAATATATGCTAAACGCTTTACTTTTTATAATTTTGGTTGTTGAACTAACTGGTGCTTTAGCAGAAGATCGGAGCTGTCTTTAAGGCGGTCTTTATAAAACTAACGGCAGTTTAGTTCCACAAGAAAATGATATAATTTTGGTATAAAACAAGATTTAGCTAGAGGTGAGAATATGGTCTGGCTGTATATTGGAATATCCATAATTGTTTTATTTGGAGTCATATTTATCGTTTATGGATTTAAACTTACTAAAAAACAACACACGAACGAAAAATATTTAGGAAATTCAGCAATTAATAACGCTTCAATAGGTGAAACCGTTGTTATATTTTTGCTATCTTTACTTTTAAAATTTATCCCGTATTGATGAAGAACTTCGTGATGCAGGTGTTATAAAACAAATAGGAAATAGTCTAGTTTATAAAAGTTTCCATTCAGTAAATATCTTTAATCAACAATTATAATAAGGGTATGACAAACTAACCAGGGTTGGTCATACCCCCTTTTTTATTTTTTCTAGGCTCTTTGTTCACTTTCCGAAAAGTCGAGCAAAGAAGCCTTTTTTTCAGCTTTTTCCGCTTCTCTTTCTGATTTAATCGTTTCTATTTCCTCTTTAGCAGCTGCCACTTCTTTTTTAGTGGATTCCACTTCCTCCTTTGCCATTAATAAAATTATCAAGACCTAAAGTAAAAAAGTCATAAAAAATAGAGGTTTATACATATTAGTCATAACTAATATGTATAAACCTCTTACTTCTTGTTCAACAAACGCGCCCGATTGCTGAACATGATAATTCCAAAAATGTATATTAATTTGCCTCGAACTGCCTCATCTGTCGACTCGAATATTTTCTTCCTCTAGTTGTTTTATATAGTTACGAAGGCGAATCTTCGGGTTTAATTCTACATTTGTAATATGCTGTACATACCGAATTGCACTTTGGGTGATTTCTTGGTCACTTATTCTATTTGAACGATATTCTACAAAGGGAGGAAGATAGGTCATGCCTACATAACTAGCAGATGCTTGGAATGGCTTTGTCAGTTCGCTTACTGAAAATAAATTATATCCACCGGCTTGAAAAGAATGTTCAGGTGAACCGATGGAAATAGCCAACACCCATTCCTTTCCTCTCAATTTAGTTCCACCAGGGCCATGAGCCCAACCAAAAGTAAAAACTTCATCAAACCACTGTTTTAAAAGTGCGGGACTGCTGTACCAGTACAAGGGAAACTGAAAAACAATGCGATCATGGGAGAGGAGTAGTTGGTGTTCAAATTTCACATCGATGGGTTGATTACGATATTTTTCATAGAGATCATGAACGGTTAAATCCGGTACACTTAAAAGTACTTCTTTCCACTTTTTATTTACTCGAGAGGATTCAATGTTCGGATGTACAACGAGTGCCAGTGTTTTCATATTATCCATTCCTTTCGTTCCTTTGATACGATTTTTCGTAGCATCGTGATCTACTACCCCATTATTGTGCAGAATTTTATTTTTGCAAAGTACGCTTTTTTTTCAGACTAAGTCCTGTGAAACGTACCATAGACGTCGCCTGATGTCGGTAAGTAGTACGGTAAACCGTACTAAGTATGATAAATCATCGTACTATTTTCATTCTGGATAATTTGATAAAATTACAGCTAACAAGATAAAGATCATGTGATCGGGAGATGGTAAGATGGGAGAGGAAATTCGCGATTCTAATAAGACACAGGGGATATTGGTCACTCTGCAGGTGATCGGAGGAAAATGGAAGCCACTCATTTTGTTTATTTTACTGCATCAAGGCACAAAGCGATTCGGGGAATTGAGACGTCTACTTCCGAATGTCACACAAGGAATGCTTACCAATCAGCTTCGTGAGTTGGAACGGGACGGACTCATCATACGCCGAGTGTATCAAGAAATCCCGCCCAAAGTTGAATATTTTTTGTCCGATCACGGAAGAACGTTAAGTTCAGTTTTGACGGAAATGTGCGGGTGGGGATTTAAGCATATCGAATGTATGAATAATACGAATGGGGACGACACGAACACCCTTTGATCTCAATGGAAAAAAGACTCTGGCAAAGGTGTCTTTTCCCTTTCATTTCGAACAACATGTACTTTTTTATCAGTACCCCGGCATAACTTCCGTCCTTAAAGCTGTTGATTACAAATAAAAGTTGTTACCTTCCGAAGCATTTATTCAACCTCTTATTCAATTAAATGGCACGATTGCTGAACAAAAAGTTGAATCCACTCTTCAATTAAACTGCCTTTTAATGGAATAACATACATTTCGAGTTGAACCACCTAATTGCCTTTTTTTACTCCAGAATATGGCCCGTTAATTGAACAAGCAGGGAGGGAGAGCATCGTTCTCTACATAAACTGTCGAAGCTGAACACACCGTTTTTAACTGCGTTTTCAAACGCCTTTCGTTTTGTCCCGTCTAACAATTTTGCATATCTCATTGTCATTTCAGGAGAGGCATGAGCTAAAAGCTCTTTAACAGTTAAGATGTCTGTACCATTATTAAGCATTTTAACTGCATACGTGTGCCTAAATTGATGTGTTTTAAAATGGAATCGCCACTAGAAACAAGAGTTGTTGTTACTGGATCTGATACAAAACTCCAAACTGCTGAGAGTGGATCCCAGTATAGAAAGATGAGCAAGTTAGAGCATAAATTGCTTAATGCAAGGAAAGTAAATAAAAAATACGGGTATTTCATTGACAATAAAAAGTCTGGTGTATTTCTAAAATCAGCTGGTGAAAAAGTTGATCCTATCTTTAATAAGGGTGAGGTATCAGGTGACGATGATGAATATAACATGGTTTTTGCTCCTGTCAAAACCCGTCAAGACTGCATTCTTGAAGTTGGTAATGATATTAAGATTCCACTAACAAGATAAATAATGGTTCGTTTTTAGCTGCCCTTAAATGATAGCTTTTTTGAATAAGAAGCAAAGCGTATAAAGAAATTCCAACCAACAACTCAATACCTTAAAGAACTACCATGAAAATAAGTTTCTTTACCATTTTCATTCTTTGTGGTGAATCGCCGATTTTTGCACTTCATGGATGGCTAACGGGGCAGTTATGCACAAGAAGTGACTTAAATATCACAATCTTTTCCGATGAACAATTCATCTGGTTTACCAGATACGCAGGCTAACTAGTGTCATATTTTATGATGAAATTAATAATTTTAAGGAAGGGAGGTGGAGCTTTGAAAATAAGTCAAATAGCTAAAATGACCGGTTTAGTTATCGATCCTTACGGCATTATGAGAAAAAAGGGTTGATAACTGCTTTTCGTCTAGACAATAATTATAGCGAGTTCGATGATTCGATTATCGAAGCTATTAATACAATCCAACTATATCTTAATTTAGGTCTAACAACCGACCAGATTAAAGATTATTCTGCATTGCCCTGAAGATTAAGGGTAAGACAAAAGGACGAGTATTGTGAAGCATTGCTGCAAATATATGAAACCAAGCTGAATGAAGTGATACGACAAAAAAAGGCATGGGATGAGGCGCAAGTCCGTTTAAAAAGCAAATCAACCTAATGAAGAAAAACCGGGATAAGTGGGTACCCGTAGAGGAGGAGGAAAACGGATGACCATATTAGTGACAGGCGCAACGGGGACAGTAGGGCGACACGTCGTGGACCAACTGATTCGAAGGGGGCAAAAGGTACGAGCATTGACACGTAATCCAGGTCAAGCCAATCTTCCTGCTGATGTGGAAGTTGTCGCGGGAGATTTAAGTGATCCGAGTACGCTAGTTTCTACGTTGGTTGGCGTAAGCGGCATGCATTTGATTACAACAGGCGCAGAATATACCCCGTTGGAAACGGGACCGGAAATCGTAGAACTTGCTGTGAAGGCTGGAGTACGCAGAGTTACTGTTTTATGGAACGGCGAGAAGGGTCCTTTCGAGAGGGCAGTTGAAGAAAGCGATCTGGAGTGGACCCAACTTCAAGCCTTTGAGTTTATGGCAAATGCGCGGAAATGGGCAAACTCCATACGCTCTGAGGGGGTAGTTCGAGACCTGTTTTGGGGATCACGAATTGCCCCTGTTCATGAAGCGGATATTGGAAGAGTCGCAGCAGTTGCACTGACTGAGGACGGTCATGCAGGTAAAGTATATACATTAACAGGGCCTGAGAGTTTGTCCGTTCAAGATAGAGTTCGGATTATTCGTGAGATCATCGGACGTGACATTCAATTTGTTGAGAGTTCTGAAGAAGAAGAACGTGAGCAGATGAGGAAGATGGGGGTTCAGGAGGATGCTATTGAGTACGTAATTCGTTGGCACCTTAATCCGCCTAAATCGGCTTATACGGTGATTCCAACTGTCGAAGAGATTACTGGCCAGCCCGCACGAACCTTCGCCCAGTGGGTCTCTGAACACGTGCAATATTTTAAAAAACCATAAATGAGGCGTTCCAAGGTAGCAACTAATTGAACTAATGAGTGCCTTAGCTGAACAAATCCACAAAAAAAGTCGGTTCCTTTACGTACTTTACGTAGAGGAGGAAATCGACTTTTTTGCTAGGTTTGAAATAAAATGAGGATTATTTTAAAAAACAGAGAGAACAATCAAAAGCTGGCTGGAAAGTCACACAGGATAACTATACTTTATCCAATCAATGAGTGCGACTAAATAAACAGGTGTTGGTGTTAGTTTACAATTTATCTAGTTTACATAATATATATTCAAAGTCCTGAAACGCTGACTTATCGGGAAGTTTACATAATTATGTATTCGAACCATCACTTATTGAGAAAGACTCTTATAGTTATAGGTTTCCAATTTTATTTATTATAGGAACCTGGAAGAATCATACATCCTATTCTTCTAATCGAAGATTAGCATATAAATGATTGTTCATCAATGATTAATATATCGGAATGCACAGGTATCAAAGAGCTTTAATTAAGTTCAAGTTCAATTCAATATTAAGGCAGCGACAATAATGAAAAAGATACCGTTAAATTAAAGTTGTTTCTTTAAACATTCGAACATAAATCTTTAACTTTTGAATCTAAGGAGTAAAGTAGATTTGATAAGAAAATGTAGGATCACCTATTTAAAGGAAGCTATTCGAATAGAGTCCCACAAGAAATATATGTAAAATGGCTGTATGGATCTGGAACATTTGTCCAATTTCAAAGACCTACTCCAATTATTTTACCTCTTCTGAGTCTCTTTTTAATTTGATTATATTCAAATCGTCCCATTAATACTTGAGCATCTGTTAAAAGTGCATCAGATTCATCACATTTTGGAGGTGGTTATAATTAATGTATCGTAAACATGGAATGTACTTTCAATAATTACTTGATCTCTCCTAACCGATTCATATCTACATCTAATACTGCATCATATTCTCTATAAAGTAATAATATAAATTATAGTGATAAAGAAATTAACACCAATAGTGTTATAATTTGTTATCATATATTAGGAAGATAAACCTCATTATCCTTATTATTACAATAAAGGAGATTATTATTAACTATGGATGTTGTTGAACCACTAATTGAAACGGTTACTGACTCTAAAGACATTGATAAAGCATCTTCTACTTGGAGCGGGTTTTTATATCAAGGGAAAGTAGCTATTTACACTGTACTAAAGTATATCAATCAATATTATCCCGATTTGAATGAAATAAAAAGGTATAAATTAGAAATAGAGTACTTAGAGGACTTTGCAATTTTAAAAGATAATCAACATTTTTCTCTACATCAAGTTAAAGCTAAACCAACTACAAACACCATTGGTTCATATAATGAAGCCAATTTAAATCTACTGGGTAAACTAGGAATTTACGAAACAGTACAAGAGGCTAGTTTACATACTGCGGTTGAAATAAAAAAATTCACAAAGGAAAACTTATTTGACAACCTAACGGGGTTCAATGTAGAGGGTAAAAAATCACAACTTGCGACCTACAAAAAGTTGGTTTTTCAAGATGAGAAATTTAATGGCTTATATAACAAATTAAAGATCTCTTGTAAAGACGGCATAGTGCCGATTGAACGTGTAATAGAGTTAAAAAAAATTAAAGATTATATTATATCTGAAATAGAAACCTTTTATTCTAAGTGTCATGATGAAAAACTTAGAATGAAAAATTCAACCATAGAAAATAAGAACTATATTTACTCGAATTTTATAAATATGATTGAGAATATGATTCATAAAGATCATTTAAAAGAGTTAAAAGAAAATAAGATTATTATAGATTTTGAGAGGTTTATAAACATTCTTGAAGATCAAAATGTATTTATTTTAACAAACAATACCGTTTCAGGTTTACTACTACACATGATTTCAGAAGATTTTCATCAATATTGTAGGTATTATAAAATATCAGATGATGATATGGATACAAGAGATGTCTGGTCAAAACATTTACATCATTTAAAACTATTCCAACCTAATGAATTTTTTCTATTGTGTCGTAAATTGACACCACATTTAGTGCTACAAAACAAAGGAAGCCTAAGTATAGAAGAATTTAGAAAGATTATGCAACCTAGTGGAGTATGCGATAGCTTTTTACATGGTGTCATACAATTAAGTAGAATACTTAAGGATCCCATACAAGCAGATTCTGCTTATGTAATACAAGATAGAGGGACATGCTACGTTCTTTCTACTATAAATGATAATGCTCCATATGCTTTTGAAGTAATCGGAGAAGATATTTACGAAAATCTAAGTCAGGATGACGACATGTTTAAGATGCTCTTTGAAATGGACGCATATATTAATAGTGGTATCCATGATAAAGAATTTACAGGAAATATAACAATGGTTCATTCCGATGTCGAGGCTGAAGTTATTACAGAGGAAGATTTAAAACAAACCATTACTAATCAGAAAACAATTCGTTTTGTTCAGGTTGATAGCATAAGTGAGGAGTTATTAAGATGATAGAATTAATAAAACAAATATTTTTAGAATCAAATTTTACAATAGAAAATAATTTAAGCGAAATAAAAAATGAACATTATACTGGTTTTTTCGCTAAAAGGTTAGCAAATCGAAAATTTGATTTTTTCTTAGTATTAGCCGTTAACGAGGAGTACATGTACTTAGAAGAGTTAGATGGTATTATGAAAAATCATTTAGAGCAAATTCTTCAGACGCAAGAATATCCAGGGGTAGATAAAAACTTGTCCATGTTACTTTTGACCAAAAGAAACAAAATCGAATATACAGATGAATTCAACAAAAAGGTTTATGACTTTGAAGAAAACCCTTTTCGCTTTAAGAAGTATCTTCTGCCTTTTACTACTCAACAACATTCACTGTTAAAGATGCTTCTAGATGAAGAATTCCGTTCTCAAGAGGTTATTCTAAATGAGGAAGACCAAGTAGTAAAGCAATTAGAAAAGATAATTTCAAATAAGAAATGGTTTACATTATTTAAGGATTTAGAAAAAGTAAATGGAACAGATGAAGCAAAAATCTATGATTTGGTTTCAAAAATTTATATTAAATTGCCATTCTTAAAAATCAAAGTCAACAAGGAAGAACTTCCTAATATAGCACAAGATATCAAAGATGAGATTTCAAATGACGATAAAGAAATAGTAGAAAGAATATTAAACATGGAAAACAATGACCCAAATTGGAATGACATATTATCGGTATTGGGGGTTGAATTGGATGAACTATAAAATCAGTGAACTTTATATTGAAAATTTTAAATCCATAGAAAAAACTCTACTTAGTTTTAAAGAAAAAGATTTAACGGTTCTCGATGGACCAAATGGTTTTGGTAAAACATCTATTTTTGATGCTTTTGAGCTGGCCTTAACAGGAAGTATAAGAAGAATTGTAGATATTAAAATTGCAGATGGTAAAAAGGGGTATGAGGATTATTTATTTGCAAAAGACCAAGACATACCAATAATTGTTAAGCTAAAACTTATCGATGAAAAGAACCAAGAATACATTATCGGTAGAAAAATTGATCATAGACCTTTATCAAGAAGCAAGAAAAAGCCAGGGGAGTTTCCCTCTACGTTGCATTTTCTGAGTAAGATGGAGGAAGAGTTAACATCTGAAAATGAATCAACTTCCTTAAATAAACTTTACGAAATTGAAGACTTTAAAAATACATATGGCCTATATCATTACGTAGAACAAGAAGAATCTACGCACCTTTTTAAAAAGTCAGAAAATGAACGTATGTCAGCAATAAGCAAACTATTTAATATTGAAAGGGAAGAAGCAGAAAGAGAAAAACTGTCGAAAGTAAAGAATAGGTTATCTTCAAATAAGAACATACTCTTAAAACGAATCCAAAGCATGGAAAAAAGTTTAGACTTAAATGTGGTAAATGAAAAAGAAACAAAAGTGGAATATGTTCAGTTACTCCCTTCAAAAGCGAGTAAAAAAGAAATTTGGGATCATAAAGAGGTTAAACCCTTAGACCTTGATCAAAAATCTCTATATTTTAATAGGATTGATAACTTTGAGTATTTGCTAAAGCATCTCGACTCTTTTAAAGCTGCATATAAAAATGAACAAATTAATAAATTAATCCATAGTCAGAGTAGAATAGAAGATGTATTAATTCTTTTTCACTTTCAAGAAAAAGTAGAAGGGTTAAAAATCGAACATAACATCAAGCAAAAGCTGAATCGCATCCTGGTTATGTTAGAGGGAAAAGATGTGTTAAATACTAATATTAATTGGGAAACAATTTATGAACACTTCACTTTACCAATTACTTTAGAAAATATAAAAGATAAGTTAACTATTATTAAAAATTTGAATCAAAATTCAACCCAATTATCTGGTATGATAGCGAATCTACTTAACACTAGAGAAAAATTAACAAAACAATTCGAAAAAATCGTGAATGGCGGCGGCACTAATAGTGAAAAATGTCCACTTTGTGGTACGGAGTGGGAGAGTTATAACGATTTAATAAATCAAATTACAAGTCAAACTAATCTATATAAAACACATCAAGACCAATCATCAAAAGAGGTAGCGTTACAAATTGAAGAACTTTATAATAAAATCTTTAATAAATTAATAGATGATATTAAACATTACTTAAGTGGTTTAATTAGTGATGAAATATACTCTATTTTAAGCCAATATTTCGAAAAGAAAGTTGATCCTTCAAAAGTAAAAGGTTTTTTTGATGATTTAAATATCAACATTGAAGAATATGTCTATAAAGATCTGCAAAATTTTCAGGATTTAGCTTCAAGAACAGAACAAGTTATAGAAAAGCTACGAGAAGCATTACAGGAGACAGGTGACTTTGATTATGAAAAATATACAGAGTTAAAGGATATTTACGACAATGTGTTTAATAAAGACGAAAAGATAATATCGGAAGTAGATATTACTAACTTTGTATTGAAAAAGGAATACATTAATTATTTATACTTCATGCAATCAAACATCCAATTTCAAAAATACATAAATCTTAAATCTAAATATGAAATAATAGAGAACGTATACACTTCAGTCTCAAATGCACTAAGCATATATAAAGTAAATATTGAAAGTTATCGTGCGAAGATGATTAAAGAAATAGAAATTCCTTTCTTTATATATTCAGGTAAAATAATCCAAAATTATCAAAGAGGAATAGGTATTTTTATTCGGGAAGATGAAGGAAGTGCGGATAATACTCAGATTAAGGCAATACGCTTTGTACCACCTCAAAAAACGGATCACGATATAGTTCATACATTTAGTTCAGGACAGTTATCTGCTACTGTTTTAGCTTTTACATTAGCGTTAAATAAAGTCTATAACAATAGCGGTCTTAATACGATTCTTATTGATGATCCAATACAGACCTTGGATGAGATGAACATGGTCTCTCTTGTAGAATTGTTAAGAAATGACTTTGGTAATCAACAAATTATAGTATCAACTCATGAAAATCAAATCTCATTATACATAAGATATAAATTTTCAAAATATGGTTACCAAACAAAAAAAGTTAATGTAAAAGAACAACTATATATTTAACCAGGAGCGCTACTTGGAGTGGAGAATTCATTTTAATAAAGAGGATGGAAAGGGGTAGGTGTTCAACAATGTTGGAGGAGAACAGGTAATGTTCTTCTCATTTTGCTTGCTGTCTACATTTACCTTTCCATCACGAATTGATTCTTATAAAACTCCTTATCCAAATTTTGTTCAAACATAGAACTATGTGAGTTTTGTAAAAAAATCTAAAAATTTGATAAGGAAGAAGGGAAATTGTATGAGATATAGTCAAGACTTACCGAGTTACTATAAAAGTTTTGCAAAAGAATTGGATGTAGTAAAAGACAGAATTAGAAATATAATAGGATCAAAGCATTGGGGATCTGATGGATCACATAAAGAAGCAGTTCTAAAAGGGATTTTAAAGAAATTCATACCATCTGAATTCGAAGTAGCTAGCGGATTTATAGTTAATGAAAAAGGAGAATGTAGTAAACAAATAGATATTTTGGTTTATCAGAATTCTTCTCCAATCCTATTTCATTCTACTGATTTTGTCATAATCCCTAATACATATGTTAAAGCTGTTATCGAAGTGAAGACAGATCTTAAGAGCGATACTTTAATAACAGCTCTTGATAATTTATTTTCTGCTCAACAAATAATAAATAAGAGTTCATCGGAAGTTCATACCGCAATTTTTGCCTATGATTATAATAGAGACGATGATCGTATTAAGGAACAGAATATTAGCAAAATGGGAAGAAATGTATTTGATAGAATAGAAAATTATTATAGATGCAAAGACAATTTCCTTACTGAAGAATTTTTAAGGACGTATGCCTTAGGAGCTTTGTGCATAAATCAAAAACTGTATGGCTTGCACTGGAATGAAGATACGAGGGTAAACTGTGAATTTGGTATATACAAAACCAAAGACGATTCTTTTAATTTTTTTGTATCTAACTTGTTAAGCAGTTTAGATTCTTACGTCACCGCTCCGAATACGCTATGGTACCCGAATGAAAAAGAATCAAGAATAATATTAAGAAAATCTTTTGGTGACATATACCACTCCTTATAAAAATTAAGTTTATGTCGCATCTTGATATAATGGAAGGTTCAGAAGAAGTATTTAGAAAAAGGAGTAAAAAATATAAAGGATAAAGAATAGTTTCACTAAATATACACTTATCGGAATTATTATAGTCCTGTTTATTATTTTATTAGCTAGGTACTGCTTAAGTATAAGTTAGTGAAATAATTTTATAAGTATTCCTCAGTACATACCTTATTCTTAACGAGGGAACTTATGAACAAAGAAGCAACTTTAATAAGAGCTACTTTGTTCTTTTTAGAGTGAATTAACAATTAGATTTATAAATGATTTTTTTCTTTTTGTAAGTACAGGAAACAGGAATTTCATAATTAGCTATAAAAATATATGGTAATATATGCATAAAAAATTCAAAGAGGAGAGAAATAATATCCACATATAATTGGACCAATTTTAATAAGATAATATGAAAAAACTTTACCATCATTGAAATTGCTGAAAATATCCAAAAATAATTAAAAATAATTAAATTTCATTAGGTATATTCAACAGGGAATATTTGAAATGAAATATTTATTATAAAAGAATAATCGTTGATTTAGGTAGAGAATTCTATGTTGCTAAGCTCTAATTGTTAAATAGCACTATTCTTTCGAAATTAAATGAAATGAAAAAATAACAGCAGACAAAAATGACCTTTCAAGTGTACTTTAAACGCTTCCTATATTGAAACGGAAATGAAGCTGCAAAATAGTGAAATGCATTTTCATAAAATAAGTTATTATATATTCAGTTTAAGAGTTAGGAGAAATTTCGTTGAATTTTAAAGATAAAGAAATAGATACTAATACAGAAGATAATCGGAAAAATATATGGAATAAAATTAAATTGTTTTTTAACAAGTTTTCATGTTTAAAGTCTCAATGGTTGCATACTTTAACTGGAACTTTTTTAGGAGCATTCCTAGGCTATCATTTTACTGTTTTCATATCAAATGGAGAAGCGAAAGAGGACTACGAATCTTTATTAAAGTCAAGTATTTATAATACCGAAATGGCTATTGCATCAGTAGACTGGTTAATGAATCAAGCGGAAGAACATGTGCTGATTCCCATTCTCTATTAACCAAAGAGAATGAAGAAGCGCCGAATGTATATGAACCGTATTCGATAAATACGACAGCAAATCTATTAATTGAAGAGAAAGATACCTATAAATATTTATCTGAAGCGTCAAAACGGTTTCTTCCTGAATTAGTTATGAATATGACTGGTGCTGAAGCTTATTATGATTTTGAAAAAAATGAATATATAAATTACTTAGCATTGAAACATATTTATAATAATTTAGTATGGCAATTAGAACAACTAGAGTTGGAAAAAGAATATTATGAGCATCCAGAATCATTTACAACTCATGATTTAGGTGAAGAGGAATTAGAAAACTTGTATTCCGCTTTAATTAAATATTTAATTGTGGATGAACCTGAATCAAATAGCTGTCCAGAAATTTCAAAAGTAGAAAAAGAAGTCCTGATAAAAGTCCTAAAAGAAGATCGATTTATCGTAAAGAGGATCCAATATGCAATAGCATATAATGCCATTGAACATGAATGGGAACTGTATGAAAAGAGCAAAACAGAAGAATTAAAAGTAAAAGAACGAGAAGAACTAAATTCTCTTATTGATGAAAATTACCGTAAATCTTACGATAATGACTATTTAACTGATGAGGAATATGAGGGGTTTTTCGGAAACTGCTCTTAGCACGTCATAAAAATAACAAACGGTTTATATTTTTTTTAAAAACAAACGCAGAAAAATATAAAATACTTGAAAACGGCAGATTAATTCTGCCGTTCTTTTCTAACAATTAACTTGCTCCCATATAACTCACTAATTTTTGGCGTCTCATTTCTAAAGTTACAAGAATTTACACGATAATTCATTTCTAATTCTTTGGGGTAGTGGATCATGTTCTAAAAATTTAAGAATATTAATTTTTAACAATTTTTCAACAAGGGACATGTTTATAATTCAAGTTTGTGAAGGATTTTAATAACTCTAAGGTGCTTAATAAGAGAGTTTGCAGAGGCAACCTTTTCCTATGCAACTAAAGGGGCAGTATAGTTCTAGCGGAAATAGTACTTACGCGAAAGAATATATTGTAATATATCCATTTTCAGGTGTATATAATAATTTCATTTCTAATTTGCCAACTTTTCAAATAGTTACGGAAATGCATCTATACATTATTTGGATATGAGAATTATTTTAAGGTGGTTGTAACTGGGTGGAATCGATTTTTATTTTCCATGATTTTGGATTATTGTGTAATAATATTTAAAAATATCGTATAATCAGCCTATAATTGAATATTTCTATACGATTTTAATGGAGGATAAACGTGGCATATAACTATGAGACAACAATAAATAATTCATATTTAGGTCTTTCTAAGATAATAAAAGGTCAAACCCCAGCAGAGGTTACTATGAAAGCTCAAAATCAATTGGAAATCTGGAATAAGAGAGAACAAAGAGAACGTCAGAAAGAATTAATACAAGACATGAAACAACAGGCAGAATACGATAGCGAAAATGCTTTAAAGGAGATAAATAGTTATAAAAATATTTTAAATTATACCTTACAAGTAAATGATCAAGTTGATTGGGACAAATTATATGATAACGAAAACTTTAGCTCATTTGATGTGACTAAGAAGAGGTATGATATTCAAGACTTTAAGTTAAGATTAAAAATTCCTATGCCAACGTTCTGGGAAAGAATATTCCCTAAAATGAAAATGAAAAGACTTGAATTAGAGGAGCAAGCAAAGGTTCAATATGAGGAAGCCGTTCAAAAAGCTGATAGTGAGTATGAAGATGCACTTGTCATTTATAATAAAGAAAAAGAAGAATTCGATGTAGCAAAAGAAGATTACAATATAACGATAAAGGAATTCAAACAAAAATTTGAGGAAGGGGACAGTCAAGCAGTAGAAGATTATATTAGATTAGTATTAGAAAACTCCAGTTATCCAGATGCTATTACAAAAGAATTCAATGTCCAATATAACCCTGAGTCAGAGATAGGTATAATTGATTATGTTCTCCCACATCCATCAACTATACCCAACGTAATCGATTATAAGTTTATTCAAACAAGAAAAGAAATCGTATCTAAAGAAATGAAGAAAAAAGATTTTGAGGAATTTTATGAAGATATAATTTATCAATTAACACTTAGAACTATTCATGAATTGTTTGAATCTGTCTATAATGAAAAGGTACAAACGGTAGTTTTTAATGGGTGGGTACAAGGTATTGATTTGGCTACTGGTCAAGATTTTAATTCGTGTATTTTAAGTGTACAGACCACTAAAGAAGAGTTTGAAACCATTAATTTAGAAAGGGTCAACCCAAAGGAGTGTTTTAGGAATCTAAAAGGACTTTCATCTGGAGCGCTAAAAAATCTTGCACCTGTCAAACCTATATTGAAAATTAATCGTGAAGATTCAAGGTTTGTAGAGTCAAAAGATATATTAGCTGAAGCTAACTCCATTCCAAATCTTGCCGACATGGCTTGGGATGATTTTGAACATTTAGTAAGAGGACTTTTCGAAAAAATATTTGCCAAACATGGTGGAGAAGTAAAAGTCACCCAAGCTAGTCGTGATGGTGGTGTGGATGCCATTGCATTTGATCCTGATCCAATAAGAGGTGGCAAATTCGTAATCCAAGCCAAACGATATAACAAAGTCGTTTCTGTTTCGGCTGTTAGAGATTTGTATGGAACCATGATAAATGAAGGAGCAGTAAAAGGAATCCTTGTAACTACGAGTCATTATGGGAAAGATAGTTATGAATTTGTAAAAGATAAACCTATAACATTAATTGATGGTTCTAATCTTGTTCATTTATTTAATGAAGAAGGACATGAGGTAAGAATAGAAATAAAACGGTAATAACTATTTATTAAGTTAAATGACACTATGCACTTATGAAAAATAGCCCCCTGATTAAAGGGGGCTATTTTGTTTCTAAGATCAACGAATAACCTTAGGAGATGGAGAGGTTGTCTTCTTTTTAGGACCAAAGAATTAGCGCGAATTTTTTCATTAATGACTTTATATAGTAGCGGCTACCTAATGGGCGGCATCCGAAATTGTTACAATTATTTAGAACGAAATTATTTTTGTGTGCTTCACCCATTAAAATTCGTTAATAATATACATTCGATCATTTCATGTTTTTACTTTAATCAGGTTTTCCATGAAAATAACATGTTTTATGATTCTTTAAAACTGTTAAATTCTTCAATGGTGCCCAGTTCCATAGCAGCATATATTTGCAGAACCGCACGTTCATTTTCATTATTTACTTTAATCATTTGCACAGAAAAATGATTGTATATAAATTCTCTTGCTTCTGGAATTGTATTTAGTTCGGGATACTCATCTAATATCGTTAACTTATATGAAAGATTTGCTTGCTGTTTGGTGGTGGCTCTTAAATCAACACCTATGCGGGATGCCATGTTCCTTGAACGCCCCACATATACGGCTTTATTTTCGGTGTGATTGGATATAAGAAATACTCCCTCAATTGGGGTGGAGTCCTCCCCAAAAATACTTTTGATTTTCCCTTCTGTTAAATCTCTAATTTTGTATTTCGGTGCGGTTACTATATGGTTTAGTCGTTCTGATAATTTGCTATGTATTTCCTTGTAGGTGATTTTCATAATCCATCCCTCTTGTTATATATATGCATATCAAATATATCATGATATATTCTAAAAACTAATATTTTGTAAGAACTATTATTAAACAAAAATTTAATCTACTCCATTGGTGTTTATCCTAAAACACATACCTATTTCTTTTACTGGCAAGCTCTTTATTAGCCAACATAGGTATTAATTTAAAAGAATTTTTTTATGTCTAAGCAAAAGCAGAGCGATACTTTAAGGATAAGATAGACCATGAAAATATCCGTTGCAGGAAGTGTCGGTTAATTATAGGAAGAGAATTCAAACTAGGGGTTGTTGTTCCTAATGGATCTAATCTCCATAAAAACCTTGACTTTTTTGCCGCCCACACGATGTGTATCGACGAACGATTGAACGGACCAGTTGATACTTCTGATTAGGGAGATTTAGAAATAAGTGCACTAGCTTTTTTGGATGTAGAAAAAGATCTCATCAGCTTTAAAGGCGACCTAGATTCACATCTGAATATGATGGACGTTGAAGAAGTTAACGGCGAACTAAAAGTCTTACTTAAATACAAAAAGGCTGGAACGGGAAATAAAGAAATGCTAAATCAAGCAGCAATGATTCGATTTGAGGAAATTAATAATGTTGGTGGAACCATTAAATGTCCAATGTGTAAAAAAGTATTTAAGCAGGGGCATGAGAAATTTGTTGCTTTCATTCCAAATGGACCAAAAAAGAATGCAAATATCGAAATGGTCCATAATCATTGTGCAAAAAAACTAAGAAAACTTGTGGAAGGAAGAAAATAAATGAATATTTTTATTCCGTTACCTAAAAAAAAGAGGGCAATAAAAGAGGAATGTAGGAAACAGATTTTTTTAGCAGAAACACAAATGGAGAACATACTTACGAATCAGATTGTTATTTGTGCAATATGCGATAAAACGATTAGTGATCGTTTTAGGAGCGCTAGTCGGTTCAAAAAAGGTAGATCAGAAGTAAATTTGCATCCTGTACATATTGATTGTGTAAAGGAAAATGCCAACTTAACTGAAGTATTTGGGGGAGATAAGGATTATTATGATTTATCTAGTATAGATTTATTAATAATGTCAGAGATTGTAAATCATCTGACTGATTTAGAAAAAGAAGGTAAGCTACCAGATATTCCAAAAGAGACTTCGTCATTTGATATGCCTTCACCTGATACAATTGGTGATCCTTTTTATACAATGGTAGAAGTTATTTATGGGAAAATGACTGGTGGTGTCATTAATCAAATTCATAATGATGAACAACTGATATACCTTTATTTTTGTGCAATCCACGAAGATTTAAAGGCTTGTTTTTTTGATTATAAAAGATCGGTTCACTGTAATGTTTTTGCTGCTCCAAAAGGGTTTCTTGAAAATCTTGAAATAACGGTAAGACAATGGGATGAAGGGGGAGGAGGCGTTCTTTTCTCCCTTTTCCTCGAACTAAAATCGTTTTATTTTCTAAATTAACTTGCTCCCATGTTAAATCCACTAATTCTTGATGTCTCATTCCTGTTGTTGCGAGTAGTTTAAACATTAGTTCATTTCTAATTCTTTGCGGTCGCGGATCTTGTTCTAAATAGGCAAATAATTTGTGAAGCTCCTGTAAGGTCATATATTTAGGTAAATTCTTAGCGGCTTTAGGTGCTTGAATACCTGATGTGAAGTCAGACTTCATGTAATTTTCTTTTAAACAATATTTACTAAATGATTTTAAGCACGAAATGCGGCGTTGTAATGTTCTTGACTTAATACTATGATTGATGACCTGATCTTGCACAAACGACGGACACTGGACGATGTGAGTTCATCTAAGTCCAATGATCGGTTGTTAGCAGTTTAAAACTCACCGTAGAGTTTTAAATCGAATGCGTAACTAATTAAAGTGTCCAAGGAGTAATTTTTCTAAACTTCTAAGTACATGAGATAATCATCCGAAGCTTGAACGTAATTCATAATTCAGACCCCCTGGGAATTATTCGGTTTTGAGAACTAACCGACTTATAGGAAGAACCCTGATAGTTATCGGAAGCAGCATTGAATATTATAGTAAACTTGAACCAAGTTAGGGGACAATAATGAACCTTATAGGAACTTGAAGCTGAGACCACTTGGTACTATTATGTTTGTTTCTAGTTTACATAATATATATTATAGGAAGTTATATATTTAATACTCATTTTGTCTCATATCTTAAGAATACTTAACTTAGTGAGACAAAATGAAAATTTTTATATTTAATCATGGCTATTATTTATCAATAATAATCTTTTTATCTAATTACAGTAACATTTATGTAGTAAAAAATGTTTGATCAATTAGTTTGGGTTAAACATTGGCACAAAGAATTTCTTGGATTTAAGATTTATTTCAATACTTACTATGCTTGATTAATAAATAATGTGGGATAATACATATCAATGATTACTGATATGTATTATCCTTTACGTGTTTTAAATGTAGCTTTAAAATCCACTTTCAACAATAAAACCAATCCTTTATTCTACTTCTTAAGCAACTAACTTATAGATATTCCAGCGAATAGATTAGTACCGGTCTCCAATCAGTTTGTTACGAATTGCCAAAACTAAATATCCCCCACTCTGTCCACCATTTTAATCGAGAGATAAACGCTGACCACTCCTAATAAACATAGCACTGTGTTCACAATATTAGTATTAAGATTGACATTCAGTAGGTAAGAGAAAATATCAATCTCAAAGTTAAAAAAGAGCTGTTCAATTAGAACAGCTCTTAAAGAAGTTTTAATATGTTATTTGTTTAAATATACAAGTAAAGCTCGTTTTTTCATAAGGTTTACTGTATAAATGGATGGTACCCTTCATTTCTTCTGTTAAGCGTTTTGATATACTTAGACCCAACCCACTCCCTTGAAATTTTGGATTTCTGGCATCATCTAATGTATATAACCGGTCAAACACCCGATCTTGATGGATTTCTGAAATACCTTTACCTCTATCCCAAATCTCTACAGAAACAGCTCCATCACCCTCTCGAAGTGTTAATCCGAAGACCCCTCCATCACTGCCATATCGAATTGAATTTGAAATAAGGTTATTAAATATACGATTTAAGGCGTCCTCATTACCTAAGATGTAAAGATGCTGATCTGGGATATCAACTTCTACGTGAAGTCCTTTTGCGAGCAGTAAATCATAAAACTCCAATACATTTTTTCTGCAAACTTCATTAAGTGATAGTTTACTTAAAGGAATCACATAATCATCTGATTCTATTTTTACCAGATCAAAAAACTGATTAAGTAAACCAGTCAAGTTCAATACTTTTTCATGCAGCCTTATCATTAATACCTTCTTTTCATTTTCAGTCATCACTTCATTCAGTTTCACTTTTTCTACATAACCTAAAATAACCGTAAGTGGTGTTTTTAAATCATGAGACATATTGGATATTAATTTCCTTAAGCTATCTTTTGTTTTTACATAATCCGCACTAACTTTTTGGTTGAAATCCAATAGCCTGTTTATTTGAATGAGTAATTGCTGAATGGCTTGCTGATCGGTTCGTATTAATACTTTTTCGGATGTTTCGTGTTTGATGATATTGCTTAATTTCCCACTTATTTCATAAAGGTTTTGCTTAAGTTTTCTTCGAGACAAATGCTGGAAGATGTTAATGATTACTAAAAAAATAATCATTGCACAAAGAAAGATTACCATGAGCTACACACCTAATTTATAACCTATCCCCCATATCGTTCTAATATAATGTGGGTTGGATGGATCCTTTTCAATTTTTTCACGAAGTCTTCTTATATGTACGTTAATGACATTTTCATTCCCGTAATAATCATCTTCCCAAATAAAGTGATATATTTGTTCCTTTGTAAATACTCTGCTTCGATTGGTCATAAACAACTTTAATATATGAAACTCCTTTGATGTCAGTTGAACAGTTCTCCCTCTAACATTTGCAGAAAATGAATTTAAGTCAAGGGTGAGCTCTCCATATTGAAGAATATTTTGGGTGGAGTTGCTTTCGAATGGATGATATTGCGTTGCCCTGCGAATAGCAGCATGAACTCTAGCTGTTAATTCAATCATCGAAAATGGCTTGCTTATATAATCATCGGCGCCAAATCCAAGCCCAAGAGCTTTGTCGAGATCACTTCCTTTTGCAGAAATAATTAATACAGGAACCATGCTCGTTTCTCTTATTTTTTTCAATAAATCCATACCATTCAATTTAGGAATCATTAAGTCAAGGAGGATTAAGTCAGTTTCTTTATCATGAAAGAGAGCTAGTGCCTTTTCCCCGTCAAATGCGGCATGTACTGTAAAATTCTCCTGCAAAAGGGCACTTTCTATTAATTGACTAATTTCTACGTCATCCTCAATTAGCAGAATGCTCTTCTGCATACTTCCACATCCTTCAATGTTTTGAATTGTAAATGTAATTTTTTCTTTTATTTATACAAAATAAATTCATTTTCCATTTCCTTTTTTTTGAACCCTAATTTATCTGCTAATTGTTAACATATTTCGTTTTCGGTCATTTTTATGATATAAGTTGGATTATTCAATTAGAATTTATCATCCTTAGTCATTTCACTCTAAGGATCTCTACTTGCAAATGATTGCCTCACCTATAAAAAAGCCGCTATGGTAAGTGCCCCACTAATCTTTTTCTTCATATTACTTCCCCCTTTCCTTTCCTAAAGACCTATTCAAAGCGTTATCTAATAATTCTGTAGTAATCTCAATTAATCCTGCTTACCTTACATGATTTACCAATTTAATTATGCTGATATATGAATTAAATGGATAAATGAGAAAAATTACGGGTTAACACTTCTAATTAATTATTTAAATATAATTTTATCCAATGACAATTCAAGAAGTTTTTATCATGAAAGTTCCGCTTTCTACTTAAAATAGATGAAAGATCCGCTATTTTGCCACATAATCTCCTATAAGCCTTCTTAATTAAACTCATAGCAGGCTACAGGATGAATAACCTTTAATAAATGTTTAAACCTTAATGATGCACAATCCGCGATTGAGTATTGATGTACCATGACAAGCATTTACCGCTTTCAAATGTGCAACAAACATGCAGTGAATCAATAGGAAGCTGCCAAGGGTTATAAGGCAAACCTTCAAATCAAATTTGTTAAGAAACACACCTACTTTCAGCAATCAGTTTCTGTTTATCTTGAGTGCAATTCATTTATATGTAAAATCGTAAAAGTAGCTTTTTACATTTTATAAAAAGAGATTGAAAGGTTTCAGTAATTAAAAATGCCAGATGACATTACAATGGTTTTAAGATCTAAAGCTTCGTTTGATTAAGCGGAATAATAAGAGTTATGTAAACACTAATCACGAAATGTTAATTACCTTTTTCTTTGTTTTTTTACATATGAAAGTCTTTATTAAGAAGTTGCTTAAAGTTAGTTAACAAGTAATTGATGGGATATGTATCTTTTTTTCTGTCTTGAATTGGCCCTTCGCGTTAAAGTTGCGAATAAACCAGATTTCCCTTCACCCTTCTGTTATAAATAACGGTAATGCATTTTTGAAAAAGCCTATTCTTGACCACCTATGAAACTTTATGTCTAATAGATAAAAAAAGGAACACGAAATCACAATTGATCGCATGTTCCTATAGGTTATTTATGTTCGAATGGATTCGATACGGCTTTGGATGAATTCGAACGAGGTTTTTGCTTCTTGGACTATTTGTTTTATCAGTTCATTGACGGTCAATACTTCTTTTATGAGTCCTACGGATTGACCGCATGACCAGATGCCTCCGTCTAAATTTCCTTCAAAGTATACTTTCTTGCTTCTTTGTCCCGAAATTAGCGGTATCAATTCCTCTATAGTGGCACCTTCATTTTCAAGTTTGTCCACTTCTTTACTGACTGCATTTAATGCTACACGCGACGGACTGCCTATATTCCGTTGGATGACGACCGTATCCGTTTCATTGGCCGATACCATCCACTGCTTCACGTTATCATGAATCGGTGCTTCTTGCGTGGCCATAAAGCGAGTCCCCATGACTATACCTTCAGCACCGAGTGACAAGGCACTGATAAGGCCCCTGCCATCCGAAAATCCCCCGCCTGCTATTACTGGTATATTAACAGAGTCAATGGCTCTAGGGAGCATAACAAGCGTTCCTACATCCCCCATGCCTGGATGTCCGCCTGTTTCATTCCCTACAATAATAATGGCATCGACTCCTAATTTCTCTGCCGATATTGCGTTTTTGACGTTCGCTACCTTATGTATCACGGTAAAGCCGTGCTCTTTAAGTCTGGGCATTAAACTTTCCGGGCTTCGGCCACTCGTTTCAACAATTTTTACATTTTCGTCAATCAAAATATCGATGAACTGATCATTCGGGGTTGCAGTTTGACTTGGAAACAGGTTCAGGTTGACAGCAAAGGGTTTCTTGGTCAAAGTTTTCACTTTGCGGATTTCATCACGGAGACCTTCTGGTGTCACCTGTGTTTTCGAAGTGATGATGCCAAGTCCCCCCGCTTCCGAAACAGCAGCTGCAAGCGGTGCTCGGCCAACTTGAAACATCCCGCCGCAAATGATCGGATATTCAATCCCCAATAATTCAGTAATTCTCGTTTTCATTTGCCATACCCCTTTCATTTTTCATCGATTTCCATAAATCTACTCTTCTTGCATAATGTACACACGTCATGTCTATATACCATACTTATGGAGCCGCTTGTAAAATGTACTTCTTGGTATATCCATCAATTTTGCTGCAGCAGTGACATTTCCTCTTGATTTTTGTAATGCCTCTATCATTAGATCCCGTTGAATTTTTTCGCGGATCGTCAGTTCATTTCCCTTGATGCCTTTTTTACCACCAGGTTCCTCCCATGAAGGGAAATCATCATGCCGTGTAACGGGTTGTGAATGCATGGAATTCAAGACTTTACCATAATCCAGAGGTCCTTCTGCAAGTAAGATGGTCAATCGCTGAAGTACGTTCTGCAGTTCTCTAATATTGCCTGGCCAATTATAATCCTTTAAACGAATCAATAATTCTTCTGTTAACGGAATATTCCAATTATTCTTCGAACACAGATAGTTGACCAGATAAGGAATGTCTTCAATCCTTTCCCTTAATGGAGGTACATGAATGGGGTAAACGTTCAACCGATAGTATAAATCAGTACGAAAGGACCCCTCTTTGACAAGCGCTTCAAGATTACGGTGTGTTGCAGTGATAATGCGAATATCCAATGATATGCTTTTTGTGCCGCCGACCGGAACGATTTTTCTTTCCTGAAGAACACGCAGTAAGGCGACTTGCATCGCTGAAGGGATTTCACCGATTTCATCGAGAAAAATGGTCCCTCCATTTGCCTGCTCGAACTTCCCTTTGTGCCCTTGCCGTTTAGCCCCTGTAAAAGCGCCATCTACATACCCGAATAATTCACTTTCCATTAAATCTTTAGGTATGGCTCCGCAATTTATCGTGACGAACGGTCCTTTTTTGCGCATGCTATTTTCATGAATGGCATGCGCAATAAGCTCTTTCCCGACACCCGTTTCACCGGATATATACACATTTGCTTCTGTCGGTGCAACAAGCTTCACTTTACGTAATGTGTTATGAAAGGATTCACTAATCCCTTTTTCCCCTTTGAATGCAAATCTTTCTGAAGGCAGTGAAGCAGCAAAAAGCCTATTGGTTTCATGACCATGATTCTCTGATAAGAATAAACACTTACCGTAAACCCTATTATCCTCTTTGGATAGAAGCGGATTTTCCTTTATGATTCGATATCCATGATTTAACAGATCGGCCAACGCCATACCAATGGATTGAGGAATCTTTTTGCGAACCTGTTTACTGGCGGAGATTATCATTTCTTTATGATTACAGACGATAAAAGACAAATCTGGATAGGTTTCTGCAACTTCTATCGCGTGCTGGGTCAGTGCCAGCTCCTTTTTATAGGAACGCATTCCCATTTCCTGTTCGATCGTATACGCCAAATTGGCTACCATACCCAGCATGGAGGGATGGAAATATTCTACTGGACATGATATATCCAAAACTCCCAATATCTTACCGTCTTCATTTAATATGGGGATTGCAGAGCAACTCCATTTGTGTGAGGCAATTGAATAGTGTTCGGTACCTTGGATCATTACGGCTTCACCCGTTTTCAAAGCTGTTCCAATTGCGTTCGTTCCGACCTCACCCTCCGTCCAGCATACGCCCTCCACAAAATTTATTTTGCCTGCCTCATCGAGGATTTTCTCGTTTCCGGAAAGTGAAAGGACATATCCATCCGGATCGACCAATAAAGCCATCATTCCAGATTCTTTTATCGATTGATTCATTCTGGATAATTGGGGTGATGCCACTTCTAAAAGGAAGGAGTTTTTTTCTCTTTGAATGTCCAATAAATCATTCGTTAAAATGTGTTTGCCTTTATTAAGGTATGGGTTGACTTGATCTTTCTTGCATCGATACCAGGATTCCAATATTCGCTTGTTCAGACGATTTGAATCGAGAACCCCTTCACTGACAAAGCGTTCCCATGTACGTAGATAACAACTGGTGGATAGCATATAATCCTCCTCTAATCATTTGGTTTAAACCTTCATTTGACCAGTCAATCTAGAGGAAAAATACCTTGGAGTAAAAAAAATAGGATGTTAATCGAGGTCTTTTTAATTATAGTAGATTATGTATTCGCTTACAATATATAGATTGAGTTTACAAAAAAAGCATCATGTGATCATTCACATGATGCTTCTCCATCGAATAATTTAATGCGTTAGTTTATGAAAAAATAACCCCTCCATCAATCATGATGGATTGTCCTGTCATATAATCCGAATCCGGTGAAGCAAGGTAAGATACGAATTTAGCAACATCTTCTGGGGTTTCAGAGCGTCCTAAGGTTATGGAATTCCGTGAACTTTTTAAATGTTTCCCCTTTAGTAAGATTCATATATTGGCCCATTTTTTCATCGATCAAATCCCACATTTGCGTCCCGACAATTCCTGGACAGTAAGCATTCACCGTAATGCCAAACTGGGCCAATTCCTGTGCTGCCGCTTGTGTAATTCCTCTAACGGCAAATTTTGTGGCCGAGTATGTACCTAGTAAACTGAAACCTTTATAACTGGCTATGCTGGCAGCACTTATGATTTTCCCGCCTTCTTGCTTTTTCATTTGTTCAGCCGCGGCTTGCAGGCAAAAGAGGACACCATTCACATTTATATTGAAAATCTGTTCCAGATCTTCTTGAGTTACTTCCAATATAGGCTTTATTTGAGCAATTCCTGCATTTGAAACCATAACATCCAATTGTCCAAAACTTTCCACAACTTGATTCACCATTTCGAATACTTCCCGTCTATTACTTACATCCGCTTTAACGGCAAAGCTTTCACGTCCAAGTTCCCTTATCTCATTCACGACCGATTCAGCCGTATCCAGATTGACGTCATTAATGACCACATTCAATCCATCTTGAGCTAATCTTATTGCAATGGCACGTCCGATACCACGACCTGCACCAGTGACTATCGCCGTCCGTTGACCGCTAGCCATACAAATTCCCCCTTCAGTTTTAGCAATGCACAGCTTGACCTACAACATTTAAAAGAGCTTCATGTATGGATTCCGACAAGGTTGGATGCGCCGCTACTAAATCTTCCATCATATCTGCCGTTATTTCTGCATGCAGCATGATCGTTCCTTGACCAATCAATTCTGTTGCATGCTGACCAACAATGGAAAAACCTAAAATTTCATTATATTGTGGGTTCACTAGGACTTTGACCTTTCCTGCTGGTTTATTGGAAAGGACAGCTTTCCCGCTTGCCGAAAAAGCGAATTCACCAACTTTAATTTCGCCATATTTTTGACGCGCTTCTTTTTCGGTCAAGCCTACACTAGCAATCTCCGGGGAAGTATAAATGCAGCGAGGGATTGCCCGGTAATTAACTTGTGCAAATTGACCGCAGGCATTCAGGGCCGCCACCCGTCCTTCATGAAAAGCAACATGGGCAAGTTGTATACCGCCTATCACATCACCACAGGCATAAATCGATGGATTGCTTGTTTGCATTCGATCATCCACCGAGATGCCAAGTCGGGAAAAGTCAATATCGTTTTCTTCAAGGCCCATTTCATTCACTCTTGGTTTTCTTCCTATTGATACGAGTACGTAATCAGCATGCATTTCTTCCAATTCGCCAGCGCTATTCTCCAAAAATACCGTCTTACTGGCTGCATTGATGTTTTTGACAGCTGTGGAGATATGGACTGTAACGCCTTGGTTCTTCAATTCGCCATGCAGAATGCTCGTGATATCATCATCTTCCCCTGGAAGCAGCTTTTCCCCCATTTCGATAACGGTAACCTTGGTGCCCATCCTGCTATAAATGCTGGCAAATTCACATCCGATGACGCCGCCTCCGACAATTAGCAGCGAATCGGGAATGGAAGGCAGTGACATGGCATGGCCACTGTGGATGATCCAATCACCATCAAACGGCGCAAAAGGTAATGGAATCGGTTCTGACCCCGTTGAAATGATGATCTTACTTGCTTCAATCACTTCATTTTCATTTCCGTTCTCGATCAGCAGTCGATCGTTTGAAAGGATGGAAGCTCTGCCCTGAATGACTTTTATTTTATTCTTACTCATTAAATATCGGATGCCGTTCACTAGTTTAAATATGACATCTCTTTTTCGTTCCTGTACGGTATCCCAATCGACTTCAATCGAATTGGAATGAAGTCGAATTCCCATTTCCCCGGCATGTTTCACCAAATCATACGTATCGGCACTATTCAATAATGACTTCGTTGGCATGCAGCCTTCGTTTAAACAGGTACCCCCCAATGGCCCATCGACTACCAGTATGACCTCCTTATCCTGCTGGGCAGCAGTGATTGCCGCTACATACCCTGCAGGACCTCCGCCTATAATAGCTATACGATTCAAGAACTTTCCCTCCTTTTCTATAAAATCACGGTGATCGGCTCTTCTAAATACCGTTTTAGTGTTTGTAAAAAGGCAGCAGCGGGTGCCCCGTCCAGTACACGGTGATCAAACGTTAAACTGAGTGGCAAGATCGTTCTTCTCTCCAATTCTTCGTCAATATAAATTGGGGTATCGTAAGCAGAGCCAATTCCAAGTATCCCCGTTTCCGGTGTATTGAGAATGGGTGTAAAGTGCTCAACGCCATATGCCCCGAGGTTACTGATTGTAAAAGTGGATCCTTGCATGTCTTCAATAGGCAATTGACCGTCACGTGCACACCGGGCCAATTCCTTACCCTTATTCGATAACTGTCTTAGCGTACAATTTTCGGCATTTCTAATGACGGGAACAACGAGTCCATTCTCCAAGGCCACCGCTAATCCAAGATGGATATGCTCATACAAAATGATTTTATCTTCAATATAGGCACTATTCATTTTAGGATGCTCCTTAAGTGAAAGCACGACAGCCTTGGCAACAAAGTCCGTTATAGTCAATTTAGTTGATTCATGTTTTTGTAGCGTTTCTGTAGCCTGTTTTTGCAAAATGACTAGATCAGTGACATCAACTTTCATCGTTAGAGTTAATTGGGCACTGCTTTGCAAGCTCTCCTTCATACGTTTAGCGATGATGTTCCTCATGCCCGTAACAGGAATCTGCTGCGGACTCTCTAAAGAAGGTTGTGGCGGAACTATACTTTCTCCTGTATTTACCTGCATGGAATCCCTTTTCACAATTACTTTCTGTACATCTTCTTTAGTGATTCTTCCTCCGGGCCCGGTGCCTTGAATCTTCTCAATGTCAAGATTCGCTGCCTGTGCCATTTTTCGTGCAACCGGGGTGATCATCAAACGATCTCCCATTGGCAAAGTGTGGGACTCTTTTGTTTTCAGCTTTTCTTGTTCATCAATTTTCAACTGAGTTCCTTCAGCAACAGGTTCATCGGTCTTTATTTTTTCATTCGGATTACCGATATAACAGATAACGGTTCCTGGAGGTACTCCTTGTCCTTCTTGAACAGCTATATTCAGAATCGTACCTTCCGCTGGAGATTCAATATCCATTTCTATTTTCTCTGAATTGATGCTGGCTATTGCTTCACCTTTTTGGACTGGATCCCCAACAGCCTTACTCCACATCGATACAGTACCTTCTTTCATTGCCATGCCCAATTTCGGCATTACCACTTCGACCGCCATATTTTTTTCTCCCTTCAGATTGGTTTGTTTGTCCATCATTGGATTTGTTGCTCCAACTTTTGCAGTTCTATGCGAAAAAGCTGGAGCATGCATCATATCGATTTAATTACACCCCAAGAATGGAAGGCTCCCCCAATAATTCTGAAACGGCTTGTATCACTTTTTCTGATGTTGGAAGGTAAATATCTTCAAGCGGTGGAGAAAAAGGTACGGGTGTATGCGGTGCCGTAATCCTCTTAATTGGCGCATCGAGCGTGTCAAATCCCTTATCCGCCACCAGTGCGGCAATATCCGTTGCGATGCTGCATCTTGGGTTCGCTTCATCGATCACAATCAAACGATTTGTTTTTCCCACAGAGGAGAGAATCGATTCTTCATCCAGTGGTGACAAGCTCCGCGGGTCGACAATTTCAACTTCAATGCCTTTAGCTGTGAGTTTTTCAGCAGCCTCCATCGCTGTGTGAACTTGTTTACCGATGGCAACGATAGTCAAATCCGAGCCTTTCCTTTTCATTTCAGCTTTGCCGATTGGGATTGTATAGTAGCCTTCCGGAACCTCTCCCACCATGTTGTATAGCGTTTTATCTTCAAAAAAGATGACAGGATCATTATCTTCAATGGCTGAAAGTAAAAGCCCTTTTGCGTCATAGGGGGATGAGGGAACGACCACCTTCAATCCAGGAATGCTGGTGAACAAGGCATAAAGGCTTTGTGAATGCTGAGCTGCAGCCCTAAACCCTGCACCATGCATCGTACGGATCGTCACGGGAACCTGTGCTTTTCCCCCGAACATATAGCGGAACTTCGCACCTTGATTCAATACTTCATCCAAACAGCTGCCAATGAAATCGTTGAACATTAACTCGGCAATCGGTCGTAATCCTGTCGAAGCGGCTGCCATGGCCGCTCCCATATATCCTGCTTCCGCAATGGGTGTATCGAGGATTCTATCCCGGCCAAACTCTTGAACCAATCCTTTTGTGACACCCAAAACACCACCCCATGCTTCGTCATCCTGCAAATGATCAACTTCTGCACCGCCGGCTACATCCTCCCCCATAAGGATGACATTTTCGTCTTTTCTCATTGCCATGGCCATTGCTTCATTTATTGCCTGCGACATACTGATTTTTCTGCTCATCTCAATTCCTCCTTTTATAGTTTAATAGGATACATAAACATCGTTTAATAAATCGGACGCTTCTGGATATGGGCTATCTTCACTGAACTTAACTGCTTGTTTAATAGATTCCTCAACGGCATTCTCGAGAGAAATCAGTTCTTTTTCCGCCAGCAGATTCTGATTCAGTAAGTAACTCCTGAATAGGGCAATCGCATCTTTCTCTTGTTTATGCTCCTTTTTTTCTTGTTCCTTTTTATATTTCTGTGCATCTCCCTCGAAGTGTCCATAATTACGATAAGTAACACATTCGATCAATGATGGGCCTTCTCCCCTGCGAGCCCTCTGAACGGCTTCTTCAGCAGCCTTATACACAGCCAATACATCTTTCCCATCCACCCGGACACCCGGGATATTGTAGCTTATCGCCCGGTCGGCTATCGTTTTACAGCTAGAAGCATAGTTGAAAGGGGTGGCTTCCCCATACCCATTATTTTCAGCGATGAATATTACGGGTAGCTTCCAGATTGCCGCCAGATTTATCCCTTCATGGAATGTCCCATGATTGTTGGCTCCATCACCAAAAAAACAAACACTAACATGATCGGTCTTTTTATATTTGGCAGTTAATGCTGCACCGCATGCCAGCGGAAAGCCTCCACCGACTATCCCGTTCGCACCTAACATCCCTTTATCCAAATCGGCAATATGCATGGAACCGCCTTTTCCCTTGCAAAGCCCTGTCACTTTCCCATAAATTTCAGCCATCATCCCGTTTAGGTCGCATTCTTTGGCAATACAGTGGCCATGACCCCTGTGAGTGCTTGTAATGCTGTCCTTTTCGGATAGGTGGGCACATACACCTACAGCCACCGCTTCTTCCCCAGCATACAAATGGACAAACCCTGGTAAAATTCCCTTTGCAAAAGATTCATGAACTTGGTCTTCGAATTTTCTGATCTCCAGCATTTTTTTGTACATCCAATAAGCCTTGTCCTGTGATAACTTTATTTCATTCGATTGAACCGTTTCCATTTTTCAGCCCCCAATCAGTAATAGCGAGTCAATCTTATATAGTGCAATTGCCGTGCCAAAATGGGAGGCGTTAAAATTAGGACTTTATCTATTTTCAGTCGAAAAAAAACGAGACAAAATGAGATTACTGTCTCGTTTTGTCTCGTTTTGTTTAAAATATACTATCCCAATTCACTTATCACTGAAGTTCAAAGATGGTTTGAATATGGAAGCAGCCTCCTTAAGGAAAAAGCTCTTTATGCACCATTTATATGAGTGTTAGTAATAACTATCAAGAATATTGTTAATAAATTAGAGGGAAGGACAAAGCTAGTAAACTATCAAGCTTATCGTAATCTTTTTAAGGCACCGCTCCAGGCAATCGTTTGATCTAACATTGCATTGACATTGTCAAGGTGTAAATCAGCTGGTTTAAACGTCTTGAAGTTTTCAAAATCTGTAAATAGTGATAATGTTGGATTTACCCGAACATCCGCAACTAGTAATTCCCCTAAGATGCCACGCAAATGTTCGGCTGCACGAGCTCCGCCAGTTGAACCATAGCTCACAATGCCTGCAGCTTTGTTGTTCCATTCATCACGTGCGGAATCAAGTGCGTTTTTTAATGCCCCTGTAATGCTATGATTGTATTCTTGTACGATAAACACAAAACCATCCAAGCTAGAGAGTTTTTCTGACCAAGCTAATATTCCTGGTTCTTTACCAGAACCTTCTCCAACAAATGGCAAGTTAAAGGCTGCAATATCGACGATTTCGTAATTCGCATCTTCTCGTTTATCAGCTATTTCTTTTACCCACTTTCCCACTTGTGGGCTAACGCGTCCTTTGCGTGTGCTTCCTAAGATAATTCCAATCTTTAATTTTTCCAATGTTTTCTCCTCCTTGTTAATGACAAACAAATAATTTGTTTAAAATAAAAACCTTATAATTTAATGGATTCACAAATTTTCAATCTCTTCCACTAACGTGTAGTACCCACCTTCTGTATCTTCAATGAGATGGTTTATTTTGTTAAGGTGTTCTCGGAATTCACTTTTTTCTAACCAATTTTCATGAAAATCAATACTCTCAAAGGTAGTTACCATAATCGCCTTGTTATTATCAACAGAACGATGCCAACGGCTGCTGATCCAACCTGGAACACCTTGAGATCCCTTCTTAAAATTGAGTAGTTCTTCAGTTTGGATAGCAACCAATTCATCTAGTTTGCCTGGTTTAGCTGTAAATACATTAATCCATACTATTGCATTGCTTGATTTCATATTCATAATCTCCTGTCATTTAATCTATTTTTTTCAGTTCATTAAAAATTGGCATTTCCTTTCACCATCAAAGTGTGTTAGTACTGACTGTCATTATTCTTCATGTAAAACTAGGGAGTTAAAGCCCTAGTAAATGTTTGCACACTCTCCGTTATAAATGCCTCAAGGGACACGGTTGGATAGTTTTCATCGGCATCCAGGTTGTTCATAAAGGCACCAAAATTCATCATCATGAACGACAACGCCTGAAGCTCTGGGTCTGTGTGAATAAGCTTTCCTTTTTCATGCATCGTGTTAAAATAGTTTGTCAAAATTCCCAGTAACTGTCGGGGGTGCTCTTGTGTTTTTTCTCGAAACCCAGGTAAATTACCTTCCTCCTTGATACTTATCATAATCATTTTCCGGTTACGATTCATGATTTCATGATATGTTCGACTGATCAGTTGTAAGTCTGAATGTAAATCCCATACGATTTGTTTTTCTTTAAAAAGATTTGTCATCTCTTCGGCATAATGATATCGGTCAAATGCCGTTTCTAGAAGATTTTGCTTGGTTCCAAACCGACGAAATAGTGTTTTTTCACTCAAACCTGCGGCACCGGCAATTTCCTGAGTAGAAACACCATTGTACCCTTTCTCTGCTATTAGATCGATTGCCGCCAACAGCAGCTTATCATCGGTACTTAGCTTCTTACTGCTACTCATGTTCTCACTCCCTAAAAACAGACTGTCAGTACTTACTGACTTCTCACTTCATTCTATTCATCTGTTTTAAAATTGTCAAGAAAATTTTTCCATCATTTATATATTCTTTTTAAGATGGTAGGCCATTCCAGAAGATTGAACCTTATTGGCGAATCATCACCAAGATCATTCAAGAGAATTATAAAAAAAGACGGAGCTTTTTTGCTCCGCCTGAATTCTAGAATATTTTTTTCTCATTCAACTCTAGAGCTAGTTCTTTAAAAAACTGTAGCGATTCTGGATTTCCCATGGAGTCTGCATTCACTACTTTATCAAACTCGAAACCTAATAACACTTTACGTATCGGGACTTCCATCTTCTTTCCGTTCAACGTTTTAGGAATTTGTTCAACGACATGGATTTGGTCAGGGATAAAGCGAGGGGATACATGCCCTCTGATTTGTTCCTTGATTTTTGCCGTCAATGCTTCATCCAGTCTTTCCCCGGGCTTAAGGACTACGAAAAGCAGCAGTGAGGAACGGCGGCCAAGCACTTCCCTATCAATGACAAGGCTTTCCATCACCTCGTCTATCGCTTCGACGACCCGGTAGATATCACTTGTTCCCATCCGTACACCCGAACGGTTGATGGTCGAGTCGGAACGTCCATAAATGATACATCTGCCCTTATCGTCGAGCTTTATCCAATCACCATGTTTCCATATGCCAGGATACGTATCGAAATAACTCTCGTAGTATCTTGTCCCGTCTTGATCATTCCAGAAGTACAGCGGCATGGACGGCATCGGTTTGGTAATGACCAATTCACCGACTTCATTAATCAATGTTTGACCATGCTCATCAAAGGCTTCCGCACAAACACCCAATGCCCTTCCTTGTATCTCTCCGATTCTCACGGGCAGTGTTGGAACACCGCCTACAAACCCGGCACATACATCGGTTCCGCCACTGGATGAACTGAGCCAGATATCCTTCTTGACATTTTCATACACCCATTTATAACCGTCGCCAGACAATGGAGCTCCAGTGGAAAAAAGAGCCTTCAATTTAGATAAATCATATTTTCCCAGAGGTTTGTTTCCTAACTTCATGGAATTCGTAAGAAATGGTGCGCTTGTTCCAAAGAAAGTCATGCCTGTATCTTCCGCCAATTCCCAAAGAACATCCATATTCGGAAAAGAAGGACTGCCGTCATAGAGGACGATGGTCCCTTCATTAAGCAAACCGCCCATAAGGAGATTCCACATCATCCAGCCCGTAGTCGTAAACCAAAATACAGTATCTTCGGAAGTCATCCCTTGATGGATTCTTGTTGATTTAAAATGCTCCAATACTATACCGCCATGGCCTTGTACAATCGGTTTTGGCATCCCGGTTGTACCTGATGAATAGAGAATCCAAAGCGGATGATCGAAAGGAACACTTTCAAAGGATAATTCTGCCTTTTCTTTTAAAAGGTCTTCCCACGGAATCGTATCTTCCAGATTCACTTCCAAAATCTTTTTTTCTATGTAAGGAACCAACACGGTATGCTTGACAGAGACCAATTCCTGTTTAAGCTGTAAGATGACTGGTGTTTTATCATATACATTTCCATTGTACTGATACCCATCAACTGCCAGTAATACAACAGGTTCAATTTGTTTGAAACGATCTATGACACTTCTTGCCCCAAAGTCAGGTGAACAACTGGACCAGATGGCACCTATGCTCACTGTTGCCAAGAAAGCTATCACCGCTTCGGGTATGTTTGGCATATAGGCAACAACACGGTCACCGGATTTCACACCAAGTTTTCTTAATGAATGAGCGACAGAAGCTACTTTTTCTTTCAGCTCTTTCCAGCTAACCTCCTGCTGCCTGATATGTTCGGAACGAAAAAAAATCGCCGTTTTCTCTTCTTGATCATTCAATAATGCATTTTCAGCATAATTAAGCCTTGCCCCCTCGAACCATTTCGCACCTGGCATTGATTGCTCCGCTAAAACCCTGTCATATTTCCTGGCAGCTTTTACATCACAATAATCCCATATTGAAGCCCAAAATTCCTCCAGTTCATCTACCGACCATTTCCATAATTCATGATAATCATGAAACGTTAAACCCTTCTTTTCTTTTAACCATTTCACATATTGAGTCAATACCGTTTGCTCGATTTGTTCCTTTGTCGGTTCCCAAATGATCTGTCCATCTGTAAGCGATTTCATTCAATCATCTCCCTTAGGTATCAAATGCGTCATTGAATCATTTCATAATATTGGTAGTTTACTTAAATTGTAATCTATGAGTTTTAAAACTGTCAATTAACACTAAACTCAATTAGGCTCGTATTTATGTATGGGCAGGTTAATGGAGAAGCATGTCCCTTTCCCTTGTACACTTGACACATGTATCGTTCCATCCATGCTTTTGATAACGCTATATGAAACCATCATGCCCAATCCAGTCCCTTTATTTTTTGTCGTGAAGTAAGGCTCACCTAGACGGTATATTTGTTCCTGCGTCATTCCAATTCCCTGATCTTGGATTCTAATTTGGATGGTGGAGGCAGCATGAATTAAATGTATGTATATTTTGCCATCATGGTCCATCGATTCTATGCCGTTTTTTAGGATATTGAACAAACACTGCTGGAATTTCTTCCTTTCCCCCATGATATAATAAGCTTCATCTTCGATTAGTGATAACTTCAATTCTGTTCCATTATTGTTAGCCAAGGGTTTAATGCTGTTCATGACATGCTGAATTTCCTCCGATACCCTTAATCGCTCTGTGTTTTCAGGGCTTATGGCAGCAAACGTCAAATAATCATTAATGACATCCGTGGCCCGATCTAATTCCTTCAATGCAATATTTGCATATCTGACCTTTGTATGGGAAGACACGTCTTCGCTTAACATTTGTATATATCCCCTGGTAACTGTAAGGGGATTTCTGACTTCATGGGATATGCTTGCAGCGAGATGGCTAACGATTTGCAATTTTTCCGCTTTCACTAATTTTTCGAGAACCTGAAAATTAGTGAGGATGACCTCCCATAGTAAGATTACAACAACGATTCCTATGACTTGGATCGTGAAGTATTGTTTCCATAGACTTATGCCGATAGTAAGTTCAAATACTACTGTTGAAATAAACTGTGTGAGAATATGTACAATGAAGATTAATGATATACCGATGATAATTTTTTTACTGACAGACATTTTCAAATAGTATTTAGATATAAAAAACAGGGAAACACCCACTAGCGGAAAAGTGATGCATGATATATAAAATCCATTTTCCCCCCCTGTTAAATAGCGGATAATAAGAGTGATGACTATCAATATGATTCCTAACCGGTAGCCTCCATATAAACCGCCTAACAGAAAAGGGATCCATCTAAGATCCCACACAAAATCTTCTTCCATAACAACGGGAAATAGCATGCATAGAACAAGGGAAAGAATAGGGAATATCGATAGGAAGGGTCCTTTTAATGCATCTAAACGGTAAACGTACTTCACTAGATAGCTCATTTGCAATAAAAAGATCGGAATAAGGATAATTAAAAAGTTAATCAGTAAATCTTTGGTCATAAGATTCATTTTCACACCGAGCTTTCGATATTTTTTGAAGATTTAGACAGGTGTAACAATCATAACAAGATAGAGAATGATAAGCTAGTGAAATTAATATGAGGGAATTAAAAGTTTCCTCTTCCGACATCAGAAAAGAATTTGAGGTGATGTTATAAAAAATACCCGTTCGTAAAAGTGTACTTTTACGAACGGGTATTTTCTTCCCATATTGGTGAAACTGTTGAATTTTCTAAGAGCTAGGCTAGTTAGTATTCTTGTAATTCCTAGTTTATTTAACTTTCTTATAAATCTAATTCCTTCCAATCTTTGTTATCCACTTTTAAAAGATAATCATACTCACCTGTTAAACAATGAAACTCCATTACTTCTGACACATACTCTAATGCCCTTTCCAATACTTCCTTTTTTTCTAAGAGAACATTTTCAATTAGTATTAATGGGGAGAAGTAAACCCTATTGGTGCAAATATGGACTGATTGGTAAAAATGATCAGTCCATTGAATATCGCAATTTTTAAGCGCCCTGTACAGAAACCCTTTTTAGATATGGAAGTAAGATGTATAGTTCATTCACTCTCATGGTTCTTGAATGTTTTCCCATCATGGTAATAAAGTTCAGAGCCTAAATGAACAGTGTCATTTTCTTTCAATTGACGAATAAGTTCTTCACTTTTTGTTTTATTCATTTCTTTATACCAGGTTCCTTGTGGATATAGAACAGCGATCGGACCATGCTTGCATTGGCCGTTGCATAATGTTTTTGTTGTATGAATCTCCTTTTGTAGTTCTAAGTTTTTCAATTCTCCCCTAATGGTCTCCGTTACTTCTTCTGCTCCATTTTTCGTGCATGTTTTCCCGTTGCAAATTAATAGATGTTTGCTAACCCCATCTAAGTTCATATTAATTCCCCTTTTTCCTTTTTATTTGACCTCTATAACAAATGGATAGCTATTGACTTTCATCAAAATTAAATTCTCCCCACACTTTGTATATGCCAGGTTTATCAAATTTTGTTTCAAATGGAGTCTTTTCTTCTGATGTAGGGTGTACGAACAAATTTCCCACCCTTAACATCCAAAATAATAACATGGCCTAAAGCCCCCAGATAGGGAACTGGAGTAACCCCTTTCGTATCAAAACTTAATCTACCATTATGTTTTTTCCCAGCTTTGTAGTTGTTAATTCACGTTGTATTTTCATTTATTGTTTTCATTAAATTTTTATCAACCTTAAGTGGATTTCCCTTATGTTCACCATAACCTTTCCCACATGCATCTCTATCGGACCAACCTGATAGCAAAGTTTCTAGGTTTAATATCAACAAACGCTTTATAAAAGTTTTCAGGTAGGTCGAATTTCAGAGTATAAACGCCATTTCCCTTTTCCACAGGAAGTTACAAAACAATTAACGACCAGGGTAATGAAAAACCATACTAATAAACCATACCCTGGTAAAGTATATGTTATTCTAAAAGAAATCGTGCTACAATTCGCACGTTCTTTTTTAAATGTTATGGTTCATGTCTGGATTAAATTCCACTTCAACGGTACCTGAATCCAAGTTTACTTTCACAGAGTTAACTCCATGTAATTTCTCTGCAATACCTTCAATCGCTTTATAACAATGCCCACAAAACATAAAAAAGCCAAGCACCGATTCAGAGACTTTCTAATACTAGGAATTATGGCAGGTACATGGGTTGGCGGATTCTCCCCCAATTTCGAGCGCTTTGTTTCTCGGTATTGGTAAAGGGGCCATACTTAAAGTAATTTATGTAAAACCAAAAATGCTCATTGAAGATCATAGAGAACATAAAAGCAGCTGTTTCATAGTTAAACCTTTCCGGATTGGGTCAGAATGTTCCTAATAGAAGTTTGGCAATACCATACAAACATGCGCAAGAGTGGTTATCATCATAGGACTTCTCGATATAATAACCAATTCATAGATTAATTAAAAAAAGCCAGTCCTTTGAAAAAGAACCGGGCTTTCCATTTACTATTTTCACCCGAATTCTAGAAAAAAATAAAGGTTCTATAAGTGACAGAGAGTTGGAATATGGTTTAGGGCAAAAAAAAGAAAAATGTAGAAAAACTCTGTAGAGACTCATCTCTACAGAGCTTAATTCAAATATCAGTTAGCTTTCAACTAGGGTGGCAGGGCACCTTCCCTTTGATTAGGTGTGAATAGTATTTTTCCTGAATCTTTTTATTTTGCAATTGAATCCATTTAACTCGGTCAGATCTTTGTTCTTAAGTTTGTGAATACCTGGTTTTTCCAACCTTAAAATAGAAAAAAACACTGAAAGCGACGAAGTCAAATCAGTGCCATATTCGAATACGACCTTAATAAAGTGCGGATTTTGCGAGCATCGTTATAGTCGCATCATCCATCGGAGGATTATGGAGACCTGCGCGTACATCTCTATAGTAGCGTTGCAGGGGATTGTTTCGTTGTAAACTTTTGGCTCCGACAACCCTCATCGCTTTATCGACGATGGAAATCGATTTGTTGACGACCGATAATTTAACAGCCCCCAATTGTTTCGATAATTCATCATGATCTTCAGGCTGCCGCATCCATTTTTCTGCGACAGAGTAGAGGAAATGGTGTGCTTCCCCCAATTCCAGTTCCATCTCCCCAATTGTACGTTGAACATTCGGAAGGTCCCTGATTGGTCCTGGTAAGCTATTCGGAGAATAGGTTTTCGCAAATTCGACTGCGTAATTTCTGGCAGCCACTGCAATTCCCAAGTAGCATGCCGGTATATGTAAAAGCCACGCTTCAGGTTTTCTTTTTTCACCAGGATTGCTTTTCATGACATAATACTTTTCAGGCAGGCTGACATCATTTAACACCAGATCATGACTTCCTGTCCCCTGCATCGAAATCATATCCCAAGTTTCTTCTATACTTACACCCGTAACATCACGATGAACTAAAAATGTGCCTAAACACTCATCTTCGGGTACCCATGCCGTTACGAGAAAAATATCAAGGACGGGAGAGAGTGTAGTAAAAGTTTTTCTACCATTCAAGTTCCATTGATTACCCTTTTTGATCGCGGTCGTTTCCGGTCGGCCTCCGCGCGTCGGGCTTCCCGTTCCAGCTTCAGATGCTGCCGTATTGATTAGAGCGCCTTTCGACACTTCATCAAACAATTCATTCATGACTCCTTTTTCCCATGGTCTCTTCTCCGTTAAGGATAGGACCGTTCCGACATGCCAGCCTATTCCTAAGGCTGTTGGTCCGCAATATTGAGCTATTTTTTCCTGGCATAGGAGAAAATCATATAAGGAACCGCCATATCCTCCATCTTCTTTTGCTAAAGTTAATTGGGGATATCCGAATTCCTTTAACTCCTGAATGTTTTCAAAAGGAAATCCCTTTGAATCATCAAGAGCCTCAGATCGGCCGGAAAAGGCCTGAATCGCTTCCTCTAATTTTTGTATATATTCTTTTTGCTTCCATGATTGAAAAAACGACATGAAGATCATCCCTCCTCTAGTAAACAAAAATCCTGAACCAGCCAGCAGCAGAAACAGAACTGCGAACTCCACTTTATCATATCACCTTAGTGTAGTTTATGGTTGGAATCTGCACATTAAGAGTCAATGTCTTCATTTTTATATTCTTTGTTCGCGTTCTTGTAAGCTTCCTTCGCCTGATCAATATTTTTGTTTTCGAGAAAGTAAGCTATCGCGGCTTGCCCGATTCCATAAGTGACGGCGCCCGCTACCGCACCGGAAACGGCTAGACCGGCCCCTGGGATGAAACGGACTGCAGCCCTGACACCTTCCCTGACAAGGAGCCCGATACCAACATTGATTCCTAATGCTGCAATGAATTCACTTGCCGTTTTCGTATTGATTTCTTTATCCGCGATAAAACCAATCACCACAATCATCAAACCTTGAATGCCGGTCAAAATGGGAAAATCGGCAAAAGGTATTGGTTCTGCACCGATTAAACCTGCGATTGCCGTAAACGTTCCCACTATCGTCCGAGCGAATTTCTTCTTAACGAATTGGCTTTGCATCGCCTTGGCAGTCTTCAGCTTCGCTTCACTGGGTAAGGCCTCAATTAAATAATCAGAAAGCAAATCTATGTTCCAACGCATATCATATTCAATATTTCCGCTTTCATCAAAATCAATATACGAACAAGTGGGAATGATGTTCAAAAGTGGTATTTCACTATCTTTAAATCGTTTTGACATCAAATCGATGGCTTCGTCAATATTCTTTTTTTTCTTAGGATTGGCATCAAAAGGTACTTGCTTATAATGTGGCGGATCTAATTCATCCACTTGGGTGACCACACAGATGACGGGTACATCATAATGGTGATTCTCTTTAACGATCTTGCGCAGCTTATTCAATTCCTGCAAGTCTTCTTCAATACGTGAATCCGTTTCTTTTGCTTTAATCAAGAAAAGAAACACATCAGGCTGTTCTTCAGTCACCGCTTTCATCAATTCATCCAACGGTGTTTCTTCTTCGAACTCTTCCGTAGGAGCTTCACTCTCACCCAGCCCGCGTGAGTCCAGCAAACGGATTTTGGGTTCGGCATCACTCGGGTACCATAGCCATTTCCCCTTACCTGTTCCAGATTTAACGGAACTGACATATTGCCGTTCCTGACCAAACATCGCATTGATCAGTGATGATTTCCCAGATCCTCGCCTTCCGACAAGAGCAATTCGAGGTTCCCTTGCATCAACTGTCATCGTTTTAAGCTTTAAGAGCTGGTCGAGCATTTTGTTCTTTTTTGATTGTGAAATTGGGAGCTTATCTACCTGACCTTTAATGAAACTGAATATGCTTCCCATTTCATCGTGTTTTTCCGCCATCACTCATTCCCCCATTTTAAGAAGTGTTTTAAGTAACATTTACCCTTGAACGATTCAATTTAAGCATGTAACTCCATTCTCCTTGCAAAATTAAGGGGCTCCATTTCTCTATTCATTTAGCTCTTTTCTTTTAAGAACATAACGACACTGGCCATATATTTTTGGATTTCCTGAACTTGAAAGGCGGCAGAATCCGCAATCTGTTTGTAATGATGCTGTCCTTCATCAGTGATCCGTAAATACCGTTTAGTTCGTTTTTCACTTTCCCACCTGCCGACAAGAAGGCCGTTCTCTTCCATTTCATGAGATAAATCGTATAAATAGCCGTTTGAAGCGATCCAACCGAACTGATTTTTAAGCAGATCGCCAATTTCCCCCATATAAATGGGTTTCTTAGTGAAAGCGGCTTTTAAAGTTACATAACGGACAAGGTCCTTCACCGATATTATTTTCGAGAAATACGACCTGTATTCTTCAGGAAGCTCATTAACAACCGGTGGGTTTTCACCAGATCCCCTTAAATCATACATGAAGCGATCAATGACCTTTTTCACTTCGGAAAACCGTTCCAGGAAATTTTCTTGATACCATATGTAAAGCTCTTTGCCTTTTTCCGTTATTTGATAATAATTTCTTCCCTTATTCGTATATAATGATAAATGATTGGATTCGACTAGTGTATTGGATATTTTACATAGATAGTCATAGCTATGCACTTTTCCCGTGAACGTATTTTTCAGGTCCTGATGAATCGCTCTTGGATAATTCGCTTTTATCCTCAAAGAGTGAAGTAAGAAAATCGTTAAAAATTCACGCTGGCTCAAACCAACCGTTTCAACCGTCGCAGACAGTTTTTCCCCTTTCTTCACAGTCATTCCCCCCTTAATATACTGTTTAAATAATACATAAATAAATATTTCTTTCTTCCCCTTATTATCCTGTGCTACCACATAATAGTAAAGTTTTTAATGCCAAACTGCCTAGTGCTAATTTTTTGGATTCGATCTATTGTGGGATGGGAGAATTTCGAATATTCTGTCGAGGTTTATTGTGAATTAGTTTAAAACAAAAAGAAACGGCCTATGATAAGGCCGTTTCTTTTTGTTTTTACTGTTCCGTTAAAATGATCGGATCTTCTTTTGTAATGACGAGGGTATGTTCATATTGGGCGGAAAGCTTTCCATCTGCCGTTCTCGCCGTCCAGCCGTCTTGGTCCATTTTCATATGCCATGTTCCTGCATTCAGCATTGGCTCGATCGTGATGACCATACCTTCTTTTAAACGGGCACCTTTACCTGGCTTACCATAATGTAGGACGGTTGGGTCCTCATGCATGGTTTTGCCGATTCCGTGTCCTGTAAAATCGCGGACAACAGAAAACTTTTCACCTTCTGCATATGACTGGATTGCATGCCCGATGTCCCCGAGACGATTTCCTGCCCGTGCAACTTCAATGCCTCTATATAAAGCATTCTTGGTTACATCCATTAAGCGCTGAGCTTCATCGGAAACTTCACCGACTGCATATGTCCAAGCTGAATCCGCCAAACCGCCGTTAAGGTTCACCACCATATCAATCGTAACGATGTCTCCCTCTTTTAATGCTTTTTTTTGCGGAAAGCCGTGACAAATCACATCATTCACTGATGCACATGTTGCATATTTGTAGCCGTTATAGCCCTTTTGTTCAGGTGTAGCACCATGCTCTGCCAAGTACTTATCGACAAATTCTTCTATTTCCCAAGTCGTGATGCCCGGTTTTATCATTTTTGCAATTTCTCTATGCGTCGCAGCAAGAAGTTTGCCCGCTTCATGCATCAAATTTATTTCTCGTTCACTTTTAATGGTTATCATTTAAAATCCTCTTTCGTTTTATAACTTTTCTGCTTGAGTCTCCTTATTTATCATATGCCTTTTTTTATATAAAAAGCAACCAAAAACCCGGTAAAAATCACCGGGTTCATTAATTCATGACCTTTTCTGTACCTGCATTTCTTAGAAAAATAAGCTTTTACAAAAGTGCTAAAAATGGAAGCGAGCGTCTACGTTATTTACACAATTGAATATTCCAGGTGTGATTTACCTAGAAAATATTAATCACCATATGGCTTATTGTTTCAAAAATTCTATATAGGACCATGTGTATTAATTGGGTACAGATTCCCATTAAACGCAAAAGAAACTCTTCCTGTTTCCTCTGATACTACCAATACAAGTGCATCACTTCGTTCAGATAAACCTAATGCAGAGCGGTGGCGTGTACCAAGTTTTTTTCCCCCTGTTGATCTGTCTGAAAGCGGAAGGACATTTGCTGCGGAAACAATCTGGTTTTGACTAACCAAAACGGCACCATCATGCAGTGGATTTCCAGGGAAAAAAATTGATTCCAATAAAGAATGGGTTAACTCCGCTCCTATTGAAATACCGGGTTTAATCAATGAATCAAGAGGATCTCCCCGTTGAATCACGATCAATCCGCCATGTCTCAAATTTGACAAATTTTGTACGCAAATTGATAATTCGGGATATTTGTCTGTAAACGGTGACAAATAACAGTTTAAATAAAATGTTGCTGCCTTCATATCGATGAATATGAATTTATCCTTTATTTTCTCGAAATTTCCAAGGAGACAATAATTTTCATCACCCATTGCTTCTAAATTATCCTGTAATGCCGATATTACTTGGCGTATCTCCTCTTTTAACATTTGTTTCATCGGTGAAAAATCACAATTGCCATTATTCACAGGCATGCACCTCCCTTTTATTATTTCACTCTCTTTTTTCCAAAAATGTTAAATGGCCTCGAAAAGACCTTTTTTAATTTCCCTAGCATTATTTACCCTTGTAAAATTAATAATTATGAATGTACTTAAAGTTTGTCTTCAAGATAATTAATTATTCATCTTTACTATCAATCAGCAATGACTTCACATTTTTTTATGTCATATGGGCAAGATAAGAGAATAGATATATTAATGACCTGTTGATAGATATCCTATAATAAGAGGTGGTATTAGATGCCTTATGTAACAGTATTTGACCAAGGAACGTTTGAAGTTGAAATGGGAAAAAAGTTAGTATTAGCATTGGAAGATAACGGAATAAATATTCTCCACCGATGCGGTGGGAAGGCTAAGTGTACAACTTGCAGAGTGGAAATATTGGCAGGTGATTTTTTGGAGGTCACAAATAAAGAAAAAAAGGTCTTTGAGGAAAAAGGAATGGAAGATCATTTGCGTTTATCTTGTCAAATTTACGTGAATGGAGACATAACCATTCGGCCGATCAAAACGGTTGAGAACTCTGGACTTCCTGCTGGGCCAAGGCCTGAAGACTAAATAGTTTCATAAATAGTGTAGTTTGATCAAAAAACATCAAAACGACTAAAAATATTTTTTCTAGTCGTTTTGATGTTTTTTTATCTTTAGCTAAATGATTTACTTCTTTTCCATGACCGCAAAGTAATTATCTTCATTATCAGCAAAGTTGAAGACTCTTCCAGATGGCATATTTACAAGTTCTCCCACTTTGATATTCTTCTCCGAAAAGTCTTTATATAATTCATCAAGATTATCCGAGTAAAACATTAATGAAGGTGTAGCAAGATTTAATTCAGGCTGCATTTTAGCAATGAATTCCTTATTATGCAGAATGATACTCGTTTGTGCTTCCTTTGTTGGGGCTATTTCAATCCATCTAAACCCTTGGCCGTTATCTTCTTCAGAAATTACGCTAAATCCGAATTTTCCCGTCCAAAATTTCAATGACTCATCTTGGTTATTAACATATAACATAATTTGACCGACTTTATTAATCATTGGGTTCTCTCCTTTTCTGCTGGTTCCGTTATTGATTGAATCGTTTATGTATAAGCATCATGCTGGTTGGGAATAATAAACTGATTTAATCGTATTATAAATGCAAGATTTAATCAATATTTACAAAAATTGAATTTTTCCGCTTTTGAGAGGGTTTTTAATAACCAACACAAGTGTTTAAGGAAAGCAGATATCTCTTACGAATTTTGCTTAATTGTTTCTTCTACGTATTCCAAGAAATCTGTATGTGCCGTATTCCCTTCCAGATATTGAGCTACCACAGTTAATGGTATTATAACTCTATCTCTCTTTTTGGAGTAAAGAACCGTCTCTGTTTTAATGCCCCTATTCACTTCATCTAGTTCAGAAGAAAAATGATATACAGAATCATATTCATACCATTTATAATCTTGATTTATATTCCTTTTTATAACTTCTCCAATATACCCACCTATCCTTATCACAAAATTATCAAAATGATTCTTTAAAAGTTCCCTCCCCATTTGAGTAGTACTTAATCTTTTCGTATAAGCATCTATATAACGAATGCTTTCAATAGTGAAATCTAAATTTCTCTTTGTTAGGTTCTCTTGATCCCAAGTGTCTTCTGACACATCCTGATACATTAATTTCGCAATGCCTTGTAAATCATTTTTTATTAATTTAGTTTTATTTAAGGAACCGAACATATGACATTTCCCCTTTTCACATTATCTATTGGTTAATTATACATTAATGGAATTGCTCCATTGTTTAATTAAAAAAGCTGCGCAATCTTTATATACATAAATTTGCAGGACTTTTCGATTTTTCACAGAACTTCTTTACAGAGTATTTATCAAAGGAGAGTGAAATGGTGGTTCTTTCGAAAGAGGGTTTGTTAAATATTTTGGAAGGCAACAGGAGATTGACGTTGCGGGTGGTTGAAGCTTTCCCTGAAGAGGAATTATTTCATTATACACCGGCCGGGAAGCTTCGCCCTTTCGCAGAGATGGTTAAAGAAGTCATGAACATTGAGACTGGATATATGCGTGGAATTGCACTGGGTATTTGGGAGTTTCCAGATTCCTTTTCCGTAATTTCCACCAAAGAAGATCTCGTATCAGCATGCGAAGCAGTAAGGGATGAGACGAGGAAATTGTGGGAGGAAATGACCGAGGAAACGCTTGGAGTGGTTGAAAAAGATCCTTTTTTCGGTCCCTCACAAAGCCACTTTGATAGACTTCAATATGCCCTGGAAAATGAGATCCACCATAGGGGACAGGGTTATATTTATCTTAGAACGCTTGGAATTGAACCACCGGAATTTTTCGTAAGGTAATAATGCATTAAGTAATAAAGTGGGAGCAATGAAAAATAAATAAGAAAATAGGAGTGAGATACATGTCAGTTGATGCATATCTTAATTTTAATGGAAATTGTCGACAAGCAGTAGAGTTCTACGCAGAGGTTTTTGGAACGGAACCACCAAATATCATGACTTTTGGGGAAACACCGCCTAATCCGGAATTTCCCCTTCCAGAAGAAGCGAAAAATTTAGTCATGCATACAAGGCTTACTATTAATGGAAGCAATATCATGTTTTCAGATACTTTTCCTGGTATGCCTTTTGTAGAAGGAAATAATATCAGCCTGGCATATGTCGGTAATGATATGGATGAAATTAAATCGATCTTTAACAAACTAAGTGAAGGAGGCACGGTTGGTTTAGAGCTACAGGAAACATTCTGGAGTAAAATTTACGGTCAGTTAACCGATAAATTCGGAATCCAATGGCAATTTAACTTCGAAAGCTAGAAAAGAAATTTGGATATAGGACTTTTCACGGTTTTGAAAAGTTTCTATATCCTTTTGTATTTCCATCACCATGAGGCAAGGATATTGTAACAGCAAAGGATTAAGGGGATTAGATAAATGTCGGTTCGAATACACAACGCACCCTGACTTTACATCATTATCTTGGTTCATGATAAATGGTGTATAGTAAAAGGGTAATTTCAAGGTATTTAATCTAATCGGCTAAATTCCCATTTCCATGATCATAATAGCAAGTTTAGTTACCCTGGCTATACATAAAAATAATAAAGGAGAAAAATCATGAAAAACAAAATTCAAAAAATCACAACCAATCTGTGGTTTGATTCACAAGCTGAAGAGGCGGCGAAGTTCTACACTTCCATCTTCGAAAATTCTAAGATCGGAAGAATCACTAGCTATGGAAATGAAGGAAATCAAATCCATGGGAAGCCACAGGGAACAGTGATGACAGTGGAATTTGAATTGGAAGGACAAGCATTCGTAGCATTAAATGGCGGTCCGCAATTCAAATTCACAGAGGCAATATCATTTATCATCCATTGCGAGGATCAAAAAGAATTGGACTATTATTGGGAAAAACTCTCCGAAGGCGGAGATGAAAAGGCGCAAGTGTGCGGTTGGCTGAAAGATCAATTTGGCGTGTCATGGCAAATTGTCCCTGCGAATCTAACCGAGATGGTAAACGACTCCAATCCTGAAAAATCGGAAAGGATGATGAAAGCGCTGCTCCAAATGAAGAAAATTGACATTAAAACTTTAAATCAGGCGTATATAGGATAAAGTTCCAAGAAACAAATTTCTAGTAAGCTGTGTTCATTGCAGAAAAATGGACGATTTTGAAGTAACAAAAGCCTAGTTTCTCGGTACTTGAAATTAGGTGTTGATATTTGAATTTCCTTAAAGTTTCCTGTCGTTATCAAAGTAAAAAAGAAAAACTTTCAAGGAAAATGAATGATCTAGATAGTTTTTAAGGGAGAAATAGAATCGATGGACAATATATTTACAACAGCACTTCAACGTGGCGATGAAATAATAGAAAGAAAAATCCGCTATGATTCCTTAGTTGTAGAACATAACTGTTTGCTTTTAAAAGCACAAAATCATCATGTCGTGCTGTTTCATGAAATCATGGATTCGTTCACGATGAAAGCGGGTCCTATAAAATTAACCATTCCTATTGGAAGTTATACGATTGCTTATTATTGGAAAGACCGCCCTTATAATTTATACATTTGGAGAGATAATGAAGGCAATTATTTAGGATCCTATTTTAATATTGTAAAAAATACATATATGGCGGATAAGTTGATATCCTTTGAGGATTTGATCATTGATATCTTGGTGCTTCCAAGTGGCGCCCATTTTATTTTGGACGAGGAAGAGTTACCTGTGCCATTAGAGCAATTTGAGAGTGGTTCTGTAGAACAAGCCTTAAACTCTTTACTTGATTCCATTGATATTTCTCTTTCACAAATCATTGAAGAATCCAAGAAACTCTATAAACATTACGACCTCCTTCCGTGGTTGAACGATAAATGACAATGGTTTTGATTCTTTGAACTCCACAATAGAGGTAACTTCATGAACAAAAAGCCTACTTCATTCAGTAGGCTTTTTGTTCCCTCTCACTCACCATCAGCTTGAGCCGATATACTGTTGGCAAGCTCCTCAATGTTCTTAGATACCTTCGCACTGTATGTGTAGTCACCGTAGCAATATGGGTATCGAAAATTATCTTTGTCTCCGCCGCAATCATAGAGAGTGGGGTTCTTTTCGACCTGAAGCATGGAGAACTTCTTCGCAAGTTTTTCATTATGCTTGCCCCCTTCATTCGCAACGAAATCAATATAACCGATTCCCATGTTATATGCTTGAATGATCGTGGCAAAATCCACGCCCTTTTCATTGCCATATTCATTGATCCTCTTAAAATGTTTCACCCCATACTTAATGCTTTCCGTTGGATCTGTGATTGCATTTGGATCAAGTCCCGCTGACTCAGATGCCTGCATGGGGTCTCCGCCCCGTCCTCGGCTTTCCTGCTGCATCAAAGCAATCAATGTCGAAGTATGCTCCTCAAGTCCGTATTTAGACAACTCCCCTTGAAGAAGTGAGCTATACTTTTTTACGTTCGCAAAAGAATCAAGCGTATTTACTGATGTGGAAACATTTTCGGAATTGGGGGTTTTCATGATCTCCTTAATGAGCAAAAATGTAAAAACCAGGATAAAAATGACAAAAACTTTCTTTGATTTATTACGTTTCTTCTTCTTCACATTCTCTCTCCGATATCTCTAAGTTAATATATTTATATCTTAACAAATAGTAAGACTGATAACTATTTAGAATACCCAATTAAATGTTTTGCAAATGAGACTGCCAGTAATTGAAATTAATATATTTCCTTCAACTCTAAACTTAACCGCAAAATCTTAGAAGGAACAGTGTCACACTGTGCATATTTTATCGAACAATGAGTCACCCTATTGGTTGGAGGTGATATGTATGGACAAGAAGAATGAAAAAGAAGAAATCATCCTTGATGATAAAAAGAAAAAATATAGAAACGAGTTTGGGGCAGATCCGGATGAACAAGAAATGAATGGCCTGTATGGTATGTTGGAAACTGAATATGAAGATAAGCTTCACGATAAAGAAAAGTAACGATTGGGTTATTGTATAAGCGCCTTATATGGCGTTTTTCTATGTGTTCATATTCCAAAGGTTCGTATTTTGTTTCATATAAACTGATTTTTAAATATACAAAAAAAACGAAAACCGAGAAAGTCTTCGTTTTTTTCAAATTTAGATCCATTCGGTCATTAACTAAAAGGATACGATTAAAAAAGGGGGTGACCAAATACTGTCACTCCCTTTACTCGATTAGTATTGTGAAGACTGTCCGCCATCAATGGGAATGACTGCACCGTTGATGAACTCTGATTCCCCTGATAATAGGAAGGCGACTAAGCGGCCGACCTCTTCAGGCTTACCAAAGCGTTTCTTAGGATTCACACTGACGAAATCCGCCATTGCCTCTTCCCAATTTTCCCCGCCTATTTGCCTGAATGATCCTTCTACCATCGCTGTTAAGATTACCCCTGGTGCAATGGCATTTATGCTGATTCCATATTGGCCATATTCTATGGCAGCTGTTTTTGTTAAGCCTGCTACAGCATGTTTACTTGCAACGTACGCAGCTTGGTTAAGCACAGCACGAATTCCACCTACGGAAGCCACGTTCACCACTGCGCCTGATCCTTGTTCTTTCATGATTGGCAGAATGTATTTCATACCAAAGAAAACACCATTGATATTGATGTCCGTTACTTTGTTGAAAACTTTACTATCGTACTCAGCCATAGGGGCTTGTTTACCTTCGATACCCGCATTATTATAGAATCCATCGATTCTGCCATATTTGCTGACTGTTTGGTCTACATAGTTCTTAACTGCTCCTTCATCCGATACATCTGCAGTCACCAGAAGCACGACCGATTCTGGTGCAATTTCCAAGATTAATTTTTTTGTCACTTCCAAAGATGCATCGTTTAAATCAACTAATGAAAGTTTAGCCCCTTCTTTAGCCAATTCCAATGCGGCTGCTTGTCCTAAACCGGATCCTGCCCCAGTAATGATTACAACTTTGCCATCGAATCGTTTGCTCATTTGTCAAAACTCCCTTTTTTAAGTTATCCCGAAAATCTATTTGAATACTGATTATCCCTTAAAGCTTAAGAATCCATCATCAACAGGAATGACTTGTCCATTAATGGCATCCGCTTTTTCAGAGAACAAGAACGTTACAACTTCAGCAACTTTTTCTGGCTGAATCAATTTTTTCCTCATATGAAGTTGTGCCAAACTGTCCAGGAACCCTGGATCTTCGCCAATGATCGGCGTTTCGATAAAACCTGGTGCAACGCCGACAACACGAATCCCATATTGCGCAAGTTCAATTGCACCGGATTTAGTCATGGCGATGACTGCAGCTTTTGCAGCATGGTAATTAAAGCTGCCAATTGAAACCATCGTTCCATATATTGAGGCTGTATTGACGATCGTTGCCCCAGTTACACCAAGCTCGACCATCTTCCTTGCTGCATAATACATGCCATAATATACGCCGTGTTGGTCAACATCAACTACTCTGTGGTATGATTCTGGATCCATTTCTAAAAATGGTTTTACTAGTCCAATTCCAGCGTTGTTGAAAATGCCATTGATGGTGCCATGATTGGCAATTGCAGCTTCCACCATCGCTTCCACTTCTTCCGCTTTAGCTACATCCACTTTCACAAAAGATGCCGTGCCTCCCTTTTGTTGAATAGATTCAGCCGTTTCTTTGGCAGCAACATCATTGTAATCAGCCGCAACGACAATAGCTCCCTGTTCAGCTAAACTATATGCCGTTTCCTTGCCAATGCCGCTGCCCGCTCCTGTAATTATAATGACCTTTCCTTGTAAACTCATGTAATCGTCCCCCTATAACAAAGTTTGTTGCTTATCAAATTAAAATGGCCCCTCCGTCAATTACAAGTTCTTGACCCGTAATGTGGCTGGAAAGATCGGATACTAAGTACATCATTAAATTCGCAATTTCCTGCGGTTCAGCATACCGTCCATCCGGAGTCGTTGCTTCCAACTGTTTTCTAGCCGTTTCAGCTGCCTCGGAATCACCTTGACCAAAGCCGCTTTCAATCGACCGCATCATAGCCGTATTGACGACACCTGGGCAGACGGCATTCACCCGGACACCATATGGAGCAACTTCGACACCAGCTGTTTTCGTCATTCCAAGAACCGCATGTTTACTTGCGCCATACGCCACCATGTTTGGTGTTGCCAGTAAACCCGCTCCAGAAGCTGTATTTACGACCGCACCGCTTTTTTGTTCAATCATATGTGGCAATACATGTTTCAAGCCCAAGAAAACGCCGCGTACATTTATTGACATTAATTGATCGAAAACCTCAGTAGGATAATCGATAAGCGGCATTATTTTGCCTTCCCATCCGGCATTATTCAAGAAAATATCGATTTTGCCATAGAAATCTATCGTTTTTTGAACATAATCTTTAATATCATCTTCCTTTGTAACATCGGCTTTAACGAATTTCGCTTCGCCGCCTTTTTCTTTGATTTTATTAACCGTTAGCATGCCAGCCTCTTCGGAAAGGTCTACAACAACCACTTTGGCCCCATTTTCTGAAAGTGTAATAGACGCCGCCCGGCCGATACCCCCGCCGCCACCGGTAACAATTGCTACTTTTTCTGTAAAATTGAATGCTTGCATAATATTCTCCCTTTCTCCCTTTAATCTTGGTGATGATATTCTTGTTTGAATACGATTACATCATAACACCATTTTTGTCGATTGTCGACAATTTGGTTTTAGAGTCAAAGACTCTACATCACTCCACGATTCAATGCTTCATGAATTTCATTTTTTGCTTTAAGGAAATCATCTTCTAGAATGGCTTCTATGGACATTTTTAATCTGAAATGGAAACTTTCCATTGTTTCCGTGCTCCATTGACTTTGGGCAAAAACCATTAGAATATGACTGGCTTCTTCAAAAAATCTTGATAATGCTTTGTTATTAGCGATTGAAAAAATATATCGAAATATCTGTGTTGCCCTTTTTTGATACTCGATTACATTCCTTTTTTCACACTCATCGGTAGCACTTGCCAAATGCATTCGTAATGATTGCTTATTTTCTGCGTGCCACTTCCCTTGGGAAAATTCAATGCCCATCTGGATCAGCCCGATCGTAACATCATTATATTCAATGATTTCCTTTTGTGAAAATGGCTTGACTATCGTTCCCCGCCGCGGCATCCTCTCAACAATACCGTCAACCTGCAATAGATAAAGAGCTTCGCGTACGGGTGCACGGCTAGTATTCAATTCTTTGGAAATGTCTTCTTCGACGATTTTCTCTCCAGCTTCTATTTCACCTTCAATGATTTTTTTTAAAATGTGTTTAGCAATTTGTTGGGGTAACGATTCTCCAAAATAAATGCCATCTGCCAAATTGGAAGTATTTCCAAACATCTTTCAGCACTCCTATACTTCTATTTTAGTTCTTCTAGTATAACATAAGGATAGGAATTAACTTCCTTTAAAAATCACATCCCGTATGGTAACCAACCTAGAATAAACCGAAAGCTTCTTCGATGAGCAATGCATACCCTGTTGATTTTTGGGGTTAAATGCAACTGATATAGAGCCCATTTAAAGAAAGGGCTCCATGGTGTACTTTTATTCCACTAGCCTCGGTTTCGCTGGATCGCAGTCTGGCTTTTCCGTGTCTGTCGATTCAGCTAGTTTCGTTAAATAATAACATTCTTCACGCCACATATGATCTGCCATTAATGGCGAAAGCGTTCCAAGGGCCTGCGCACTGAGGTCAAGTTCCTCCAATTCAAGCAGGAAGTGCTGGAAGAATTTAATTTCCAATGTGACGTCCGCATTCATTTTTTCCAATGCTGGGAATGTTGACAGATTGGTTCGTAAAAATCCAGCCATTTCAACAGCTTTTAAATAAAAATCATTAAAATGTTTTTTATATTGGTCACTTTTCTCTTTTAACCTTTTTTCAACTTCATCCATATTGGATGATATTGCACCTGCATGTCCTGCTGCATCTAATAGCCAAACTAAATGATGATGAAGTTCATGAAAAACCGGTGGCATTTGATTTGAATTGAAGTATTTCAATAATCTTAAATATTCTTCTAATTCATTCACCATATGATTAAGGAATGAAGGTGAAAGATGTATTTTTATTTTACCCACCAGATGTTCTTTAATTAGGCATAGCTTAAATTCTCGAAATCTTAATGTTTCTTCTTCAGCCTTGGCGGTAAGTTGGGAAATCTCTTCTGAATTGGCTTTACCAAGGAGAGAATCAAAAACTTGAATGAATTCTGAGGCAATTTCAATGTATTCCACTTCAACCGGAGCTAAAGACTCATGGATGAACCTGGCATGGTCACCTAAGATTTGCAGCCAAAACCGATGCTCGAATCTTGCTGTTTTCTCCAAAAACTCGTTCATTTGCTCTCCCCCATAATTTAAAGTCTAAGAAAAGAAACTCACTTATAATTTGTATTCCTAAACCTACAAACTTATTAATATAAATTATATGGGGCGTGATTAAGCTTAAGATGTTCTTCAAGTGGTGAAAATTGTGAATCAGGGTCAGTTGGAGGTAGGTAGATTGTCAAAGGAAGTAATGAGTTACAATAACTATCCAATGGTGAAAGTTCCAGGTGGAGAAATAGAATTAAGGGACGATAGAATTAAAAGCAAATGGAAAGCTGAAATCAGACCGTTTCTTCTTGGCCGTTATCTTGTTACTACGGATTTCTACTATACTATTACAAATGAATCACCTAATTCCTTTTGATCGGGATTTAAAACCTGTTGTGAATATTTCTTGGTATGATGCCATTTCTTTTTGTAATCTACTTTCACAAAAAGCTGGACTGGGAGAGTCTTATTCTATTAATAGTGAAAACATTGTTTGTGATTGGGAATCAAACGGTTTTCGACTTCCTACAGAAGCAATGCATGTAAAGCCGGTACTGCTGGTTATAGAAAAGGAGAGCTGAATAACAGGTATAACGAAAATTCAGGGGACAAAATCCATGAAATAGGAACAAAGGAACCTAATCCATGGGCTTGAATTCCAGATGCTTTTCATCTGGACTTACAGCAAAATCAGCAATGGAAAACGTTCTTAAAAATTGCTCAACATCAGGTTTTGGAAAAGTGATCATCATTGGCAACCCCTTACATTTAGTAATATTGAGAAATATCCGTAAATATTTATACCCTTTTTTTCCTCATTGATATTAAGGAAGTAGTGAATTAAGGTTTTTACTAGCGTAAAAAGGATAATCTTCTCTCCCTTAAAATAAATTTAGTTCAATTAATCTTAACTAAACATTATATAGGCATCCGCTACTTCAGGTTATTCAAAACTATTCCTCTATAAAGAAATCGTAGCATCGTTTTGTCATTCGCTAGACTGAAAGTAAGATCTGTTTAAATACGAAAAAAGCTTAAGAGCACAGTGCTCTTAAGCTTCTAGCTTATTAAGCATCAATCGATATATCTTCTTGCCCCGGCATATTCCTCTCCGTAACCCGATGTTTTTATTTCATCTATCCTTACATGTGTTGAGCTGTTAGGCGAATGGATCATTTTGCCGTCACCAATATACATTCCGACATGATGGACCTTTCCTTTCCCTTTATCATGGGCAAAAAATAGTAAGTCACCTGGTTGAAGATTTTCTTGTTCAACCTTTTTGCCATGCTGAGCCTGAACGGAAGAGTCCCTTGGGATCGTTATTCCATTAGCATGATACATGGTATACGTAAATCCAGAACAGTCAAATCCAAAACCGGACATTCCAGCCCATAGATAAGGTAGCCCTAAAAATCCTTTTCCTGATTCAACGATGTCCTCACCGTTTGGAGCTGGTATTTGATTTTCATTTTTATAGACTGACACATCCTGCTTTTCTATCCATTTTGCCCCATTACTCGGTGTCATCACCTTCACTTTATCTTTTTTCACCTGCAATAGCGGGAGGCGGGTATTGAAGCTGACCTCCATGAATTTGGACCGAAGTTTCGAATCCGAATAAAGCCAAGTCTTTGGGGCATTTACAAGGGCAAATCCTCGTTTAAATTGCTTCTCAAAAGAATTTCCGTCTTTTAATTGTACCTTTGGCATCCATCCTGGATAACCAATATCATTGCGGGGTGTCGGTTGATTGGCAACGGCTACTTTCACCCATTCACCCAGTTCTTCAAGAATCGTCACTTTAGAACCATATAAAGCTTGTGTTTCCAGGTTACCTACAAGCCACAGCTTGTCTTCATATTTCATCGAGCCGATCCATGCGTTCAAATCAACGGGATTTGATGCAGATGGAGCATCGATTTCCCTTAATAATCCCGGCTCAGTCCAAAGAGTTGCCACGTTCACATCAACATAGGCAATTCGCAGCTTCTCTCTTGAACTAGCTTCATTGGGACTGAATACTAAAATACCAATCGCAAATAAAGAAAGTACAAACACAGTTAAGCTTTTCAAAATACTCACCCTTTCCAAATTGTTTTTATTGAGTAAAAGAGGATTTCCTCTTGACTCCCAGTCCAGGTTTATCGGAAATTAGAAGTTGATCTTTTATAAATTGAATGCCTTCAAATGGCTCATTCTTAATCCATAATGGTGCATCTAAATCAATCTTTGTAATATTTGGATGGGCGGTTGCCAGATGAGCCGCGGCCGCTACACTTACGGTTGATTCCATCATGCTCCCGATCATGCATTCCACTCCAGCTGCTTCTGCCATATCGGCGATTTGGAGTGCACGTCGGATTCCGCCAGTTTTCATTAATTTAATATTAAGGAAATCAACAGCATGTTCATTCAGGAGTCTCATGGCATCACGTGGGGAAAACAAACTTTCATCGGCCATGATCGGCACTTGGACAGACCTTTTTATTTCTTTCAATCCTTCGATATCATGGGCTTGAACGGGCTGTTCCACCAAATCAACGTTCAGCTTTCTTTCCTCGATTTCATGAATGATGGAAATCGCTTGTTTTGTTGTCCACCCTTGATTTGCGTCAATCCTGATCATAACCTGGTCGCCAACAGCAGCACGAATGCTGGCAACCCGCTCCACATCACTCTTCCAATCTTTCCCCAGTTTTATCTTCATCGTAGAGAACCCTCCATCGATAAGGGACAATGCCGCCTTTGCCATTTTTTCGGGTTCATCAACGCCGATGGTCATATCATTTTTCAGGACATTGGTTTTACCTCCCAGATATTGATATAATGGGAGCTGCCATCGTTTGCTGACTGCGTCGTACAAAGCGATTTCAACAGCAGCTTTTGCACTTGTGTTACCTACACAGGATCGTTGGATCAGTTGAGACAATGCATTGATATTCTCGATGTCGCGGCCAATTAAATGTGGTGTGATCACTTCTTCAATGACCGTCATGATTCCTTTTACAGAATCACCTGTGATGGCAACCGTAGGGGCTGCAGCTCCCAAACCTTCCGTTCCATCCTCCAACTTTACGGAAACCATGATGTTTTCAATTTCCATTGCGGTGCGTAATGCAGTCTTGAATGGCTTGACAAGTGGCAAGGTTTCCACTGATACTTGTAAACTTTCAATCTTCATATTAACAACCCTTCCTTAAAAGCTTGAGAGTATATATGATGTAAGAATTCCAAAATAGGTGCCCAGAAGACTGCCAAGTACAGCCATCAATATCCCGACCGGTATTAGCGCCCGGTTGAATGCTCCAGCCAATATAGGGGCCGATGCCACACCCCCTATATTGGCCAACGAGGCAACTCCCATTGTAAATAGATCCAACTTAAAGATTTTGGCCAAAATGACCATGATCAATCCATGAAAGAATAGAATCATAAATCCGGATATAATATACACAGGTGCTTGAAACAGCTGTGAAAAATCGGCATGGGAAGCAATTAAACCAATGACTATATAAAGCATGACTTTGGAAATTTCCATGGAACCGGCAATACGTCCAACCTTCGTGACAGCCAGAATTAATCCTACGGTCGAAGCGATGATGATCGTCCAAGTGGTTCCATTCACAGCGGCACCGAGTACCGGCAGTTTCTCCCCAATTTTGGTTGCCCCTGCTGAAACAATTAATGCCAGCGCCAAGAAACCGATCAATTCCACGAATCCAAATTCCGTCTTGGCGGTTTCCCCCGCTTCAAGCTCGGAAGTCATTTGATCAATGAAAGATGTATCTGCTTTAGTCCAAATATTGAATTTTCCAGCAAGAGGCACCAGCCAAAACAAGAACATGACCCAAATGGAATAATTGATTGTATCCATGATCAACGCATAGCCAAAAATATTTTCAGGCACATCAAGTATGCCTTGCAAGATCACCATATTGGCAGATCCCCCTGTCCAGCTTGCGCTCAAAGCCGAGAATGCCTTCCAAGTTCCTTCCGCATAAAAGCCATTCATTAAAACATAAGTAAGAGTGAATCCTCCAATAATGCTGAATGAAGCCGCAAAAAAAGTTAAAAGCATCTTTGGTCCAAGTCTGATGATTTTCCGCATATCGCATTGCAAAAGCATAAGCATCAACATGGCAGGCAGCAGGAGCCCCCGTATGGTTCCATATGCACTTTCGACTGACTCACTATCTGAAAAGACCCCGAATGTTTTCATCAGAGCCGCTCCAATATAAATAAGGACAATACCAGGAACATACTTGAAGAACTTTCCTCCTATCTTTTTCTCCACAACCGCAATCACGGCAGTAAATGCCAATAAAAAGCAGACAAACATCACACCATCTTGAATCATATTCCATACCTCCTTATATTTTATAACAAAATGAAATTTCCATTTTATTCAAACTCATCAATGGATTCTTGCATAGCACAACATAGAAAAATCCAGCTGCCAAAGAGTGCGTACGCACTCTTTAACAGCTGGATTTCAATTGCGACTGACAAAAGAAGCAGCTATATCTTATAAAGTTGCTGATATTTGATGCTGGCATTTCTCAGGGCGACAGTCAGTGCTTTCTGAGATGAACCAAAATACCGTTGCTCAATTTCTTTTTCCAATTCATCGGGCCGAAGAATGGATTTACCAACTAACATGGATTGAATGAAGCGTGATGTAATCGATATCGTAGTCGAGCATTCCGCATCCACTATTTCATGCGTATCACTATCAATGACGAACCCGATAAAAAAGCAGTTGAATTGCTGTGTAATTGGATTATTGGACGCCGCCTTCGATTCGCCAACTATATAGACTGTATTCTGTTGAAACATATTTGTTGTGCCTCCTGCCATTACAGACATCATAACAGGTATAAATAGGGTGACTATCTATATTATTACAATATGAAATGGTTATATATATTCTAATATATATAGCAAGCAGTTGACAATATATTTTGTATATTAAGTCAATTCCCGATTCTTTCGCAAGAGAATAGATAAGTTCTTTAACTAATAAGCCAATCAAACGAAAAAATCACGAAGAATAACTAGGTATTAAAGAACACTTTTCAGGGGTCATTTTTTGACCTACCCCCACACTTTATTGGACCTTCACATTCATTATTCCGACTATGGTTCGGGATCCAACACATTATTTCAGCCCTTCATATGGCGCATATTTCGCATACATGTCTTTTCGGCGATTGCGATCCTTGAAAGTGGTCGCCGCACCACTTTTTCGATTCTGATAAAGCTCGTCCATATCCACTGTACCGGTAATGATTGTATGTTCATTCATTACCGCCTCGGCTATTATTCCATTTGCTGGCCAGGCGCTGTCACAGGGGCTAAGGATACTGGCACGGCCATATCCGTTCGGCAAGGGTGACCCTGGTTCACCAACAGTGGGGCAATGAACAAAATATACCTGATTTTCGATTGCACGTGCATGTGCGCAATGGCGAACTCGCCAAAAGCCAGCCTCTGTAAATGTGTATGACGGGCAAAAAATGATGTCGGCGCCGTTCACTGATAATATCCTTGAAATTTCAGGTATCTCCGCTTCATAACATACCGCTATTCCTATTTTAACCGGACCAATGGAATAAACCTCTAGATCATCACCTTCAGAAGTATACCAATTCGCTTCAGCAGGAAATATATGAGTCTTTTTATGCTCAACGACCGATCCGTCTTTATCAAAAATGTACGCTATATTGAAGTATTCATTTTTACGGCGTTCCAGATGAGTGCCCGCAATGATGACCTGTTTTCTTTTTCTTGAAAGTGAGCTGAAAAGATTTTTGTATTGATTCGTATATTCATCAATCCTGGTAAAGGACGAAGCATCCTGTTCCCCAAAGGCCGTTGATAACCCGATAGTTAACAGTTCAGGAAAAATGATATAATCCGAGTTTTCGGGAACTTGGGTGATCAAGTCTTCTACTTGTTCCTGAAATTCATTGAAAGTTGACACTTTTTCTACACGAAATTGACAAGCCGTTATTTTAATCTTCACAAAATTCCTCCCAAATCATGTTTTATCAGTTCTTCCAGACAGTACTTCCATTTGCCTTGTTTAAGAGAAATCAGGATATCTTGTCCAAATCATTCATTTCGGTGTGTTGCGTGGAGATATGTTTAGTCAGTGCACTTACAATGAATGTTACTAATATATTAATCAATAAAGCTATGACGCCTGTACTGATATCATTAATTACATGTGGGGTATTTGGGAGGAATGTAGCAACCTTCACATCTGCAATTGTCGCATATAAAACAATCAGGACACCTGCCAATATTCCTGCCATTGCACCAAACTTATTGATGATATTGTTTTTTGGCAAACTGCAAAACAAGGAAGGTGCCAGTTGTGTAATTAAACTGTATGACATGATATTCAAGATGGCCAAAGCCTCGCCGCCTGTAACCGTTACAATTAAAGCGATGATTGAGATGCCGATAATAATTATCCTTGAGACAATCAATTGAAGTGTTTCAGTCGCAGCAGGGACCAGAACTTTGAAAAAGCTATTTGTCAGACCTACCGATGCAGCCATTAGCATGACTGAAGCAGGTACTAGGGCCGTCAATAAACCGGCAGCTCCGATAATCCCTATCACCCATGGATCGAATGTTTGAATCGCCAGCCTTAAGAGTGAGAGATCCCCATCAGCTCCTTGCAAACCCGGGATTTCCATGATGGCTGTAAATCCAATAAAAAAAACGAACAGCAGCAACAATGTGTATAAGGGTAACGCAATCGCATTTTTGCGAAGGGTCCTTTCCCCATTGGACGATAAAACGACCATGAATGTTTGTGGCAGCAAATAAAATCCTAGTGCATTCAGCAAAACGGTGGAAACAAACCAGGACTGACTCAATCCCTGATCCGCCAAAACCAACATTTCCGGTTTAGCAGCTTGGACGGTCTCGAACATTGGCTGTATGCCTCCGAAGTAATGAACTGGAATGTAAATCCCTAAAAAGATAACGACCACCAAAATCATGAAATCTTTCAGTATGGCTGTCCATGCCGACCCATGAATGCCTGAAATCATTACATAAGTAGTTACAACCACAGCACCGATCACACTTGCAGCAACTGGTGAAATTGCTCCGTATGATGCTTCTGAAACAATGATACCTAATCCTTTGAGCTGAATGACTATGTACGGAACAAGGGCTAAGCTTCCCAATACCGCAACGATCATACCCATCGACCTGCTTTTATATTTAGATGCAAAATACTCTGGCTGAGAGATAATGGAATGGCGTTTTGAATATCTCCATATTTTAGGGACGAGCCAATATGATAGGACGTAAGCTAAGAAAATATAGGCGGGAACATAATAAGCGGCGGCACCTTTTGAGTATGCCCACCCACTTCCGCCCAGGAATGTAAAAGTTGTATAAATTTCACCTGCTATCAAGAGAAAAATGAAGAATGTACCGAAGCCCCTGCCCCCTACGGCAAATTGCTCCATATCCATATCCTTCCCTTTTCTTGCTTTTATCCCTAAATAAAGTGCTAGAACCAAAAAGATGGCAATGATGAGCAATGAGATATTCATTCAGAATCACTCCCTTTATTATCAGGATCGAACTTATAGACGATCATTAGGATAATCGATGCCATCACCATCCAAAATGCTACCCAAAATAACAAAAAAGGCATCCCAAATATGTACGGTTCTATTTTATTTGCATAGGGCAATAAACCTAAAAACCCTATAAATGGAACAAAAAGCAATAGCTTAATAGCATCCAAATTATACCCTCCCCTAATTAGGTTCCTTACACCACGGGTGCATAACCATCAGTCAAGCCGGATTTCATGCTGAACTGATGGTTTGATAGCACCATTCGGTCACTGTTATTTGTATTCCAACCACCCTATTTTCGTCTTAAGATGACTGGATGGCAAGGACCGTTTCCAATATTACATTGACGCCTTTTTCACAATCTTCCCAAGTAGTAAGTTCCTCTTCACAATGGCTTTTTCCGTTGATGCTTGGAACGAAAACCATGGCAGTAGGTATATAGCTGGCAATAAACTGTGCATCATGTCCTGCACCGCTTACCATTCTTTTATAAGGTAGTCCTAGTGATTTGCTCGATTGCTCTAATAAATTGCAAATGGATTTGTCGAACCACACGGTATCCCTGTCCCACAATTTTTTCACTTGGATGTCACAGCCGCCTTCTGAACCTGTAGTTGTAAGGCTTTTTATGACTTCCTCCACCTTTTCGAGGACTTTGGAATCCTTATGCCTCGCTTCTAGCGAAAAAACCACTTTATTAGGGATGACCGTATGGATATTAGGAAACACATTTACCCTTCCCATCGTAAAAACCAAATCGTCATCAAGCATGCCTAACTTCTGACGGGCCTCCATAATCAAGCTATTCGCAGAGAAGAAAGCATCCTTTCTCATATTCATCGGTGTGGTTCCTGCATGATCGGATTCTCCTGTAACTTCTATCTCATAGCACACCATACCAAGGACACATTCAACGACACCGATCGTTAGTGATTCCCGTTCAAGAATTGGTCCTTGTTCAATATGCAACTCTAGAAATGCAGTCGCTTCTTTTAAACGAGACTCTTTATCCCCAGCATATCCAATGGCATTCAAAGCACTTTCGAAAGTCGTTCCTTCACTATCCGTTTTTTGCAGCATGATCGATTTTTCGAATTTACCTGAAAGGACTCCCGAGGACATCATGGAAGGTTCGAATCTGGCTCCCTCTTCATTCGTAAAGTTGACGATCATTACCGGAATTTTAGGCTGGATATTATTTTCCACCAGAGTCCGCACGACTTCCAAACCTGCAGCCACACCCAAGATACCATCAAACCGTCCGCCCTTTTTTACGGTATCCATATGTGATCCCATTACAATAGGTGGTTTGTTTTCTAATCCCGCCAAAGTGGCGTAAATATTCCCCATATCATCAACCTTAATCGTCATACCCAATTCTTTACAGCAAGCGCAAAAATAATCACGGACTAATCGATCTTCTTCGGAAAGGGATAGCCGTGTGACTCCGTTGTTTTCCGTGCGTCCAAAATCAGCAAATTTCTCTAGCGTACGACTCAGCCTCTCACCATTAATTAATAATTTTTGCTTTTTCATAGCGAATATCCCCCTTTTAAATAACCTGCTAAATCCTCTTGCATTCGTTTAAGCCAAAAAAAGGTAAGTGAAGGTCTTGTTGTTTTAGAATAGTCACGCTAGATTATATTTCCACCATTGTTTCCCTATGATAAAGAATCTCGCCATTCAGAATCGTTGATTCAACTTTCAAATCCTTGATATTTTGGGAATCCACTTTCAATATACTATCATTCAACACTACTAGATCGGCCAGCTTTCCTGCCTCCAGACTGCCTTTGACATCTTCATCGAAACTCGCAAACGCGCCATTCCATGTGTATAGTTTAATGGCTTCCAATACGCTAATCGATTGAACCGCACCTATTCTCGTACCTGACCTGCTTGTTCTATTAACAGCAACGTGTATGCCTAATATAGGGTCGTGATCAGTAACGGGAGCATCCGAACCGCCTGCGGCCATAATGCCATTGTCAATAAAATCACGTGCAGCGTACATGTGGTTGACCCTATTGCCGTAATGTTCAATATAAATATCACCGAATTCATAAGGAAATGGGGGGTTGGGGATCGGGATTATTCCAAGTTCTTTCATCCTCATTTGTAAATCTGGCGAAGATATTCCAGCATGCTCAATTCTATGTCTATGATCTTTTCTGGGCGATTCGTTCAAAGCCTTTTCCACGCAATTTAAATACATCTCTATCGCTTTGTCACCTTGGGCATGGACTGTGATCTGATAGCCTTTTTTATGTGCCTGACCTAATACTTGATAGATCTCCTCTTCTTTATAATAAAGAATGCCGGAATAACCAGGGTCACTCGAATAAGGCTCACGGGTAGCAATTGTCGGACCGGTACTGCTGCCATCCGTAAACAATTTGACTGGTCCGATTTTGAATCTTTCATCCCCAGTTCCGGTCATCACTCCCGAATCCACCATTTTATTCACAAATTCATGAGAATTATTCAATGAACCGACCATCGCATAGATACGGACACGAATATCCTTATTTTTTATGGCCTGCTGCATTAAACGGAAACTTTCAGGACCATGAGCACCAGCTTCATGAATGCTTGTAATGCCTGCTGCGATGAAATGCTCCGACGCTATTTTGACTGCCTTCAACAGTTCACTTTCCGAATAGCTTGCTCTGTCGGCCATTATCATATTTGCTGTTTCAATGAGTTTGCCTGTAATCCTCCCCGCTCCATCTTTTTCAATGATCCCCCCAGTTGGATTCTCCGAGTTTTCATCAATCCGGGCAATCTCTAACGCCCTGCTATTCACCACGCTTATATGGCTGCATGTACGGGTTACGATAATGGGATGGTCTGTTGAAATAGCATCTAATTCCGCTATTGTTGGATAACGTTTTTCTTTCACTGCGGTCTCATTGAAGCCCCAGGCACGGATCCACTCACCTTTAGGGATCGTCGAAGCTTTCTTCTTCAGATCGTTTAACAAATCTTCTACAGATTTGATATGTTCAGCTTTACAGCTAACTGCCAATTGATTGACACCATACAATATAAGATGAATATGAGAATCTATAAACCCAGGAAGTAATGACTTTCCCTGCAAATCAATCACATTTGTTTCTTCTCCGATAAATGCCTTGATTTCCTGATTCGTTCCGACCGCCGAGATACGATCACCGTTAATTGCCAGGGCTTCTGCGACTTCATTTTTTTGATTTACGGTTATGACTTCGCCGTTAATGAACACGATATCAGCTTTCAACCAACACACCCCTTCCTTATTGTTCCACCCTCAGTTTTAGCAACCTCTTCCTTTGCTCTCCCTGTCGCCACTTATCGGAATATTCTGTTTTCAACAGATTCATTATATCCACACCAGATTGTGAAATCATTAGACAAATAGTTAAAAATATCATCGTTTTTTTATACCTTTTATATAATTATGTCTTATTTCCCATGCTTTGCTGGCCCAGCCCCTTTTTATCACGCCCAAAGGATTAATACTATTCCTAAGTGGACCATAACCAACAAAAAAAGGATAGATTCAGCTGCTGATTCGCTTATCTATCCCGCCATTAATTCAATTACAACCCATTCAATCTCCCGATAATGCCAATGGTCAAATACTGTTTGTTTGCATGAAAATCCCATGGCCAGTATCGAAGGGTTAATTCGCTTTTATCGACTTTTTCAATAAACGTTTTTACCCCTATCAATGCTGCCCCATATCCCACGTTCGAGGCCAATGCAAAGATGGCATTCATCCCTTCGTTAATGGTATCCATATACTCAGGTTCGATTTTTAAGATATCAGTCCATGTAATACAGAATCCATTTTGCTTAGTACATTTAGATATAGAGTGATTCACTGTACGAACGATCTCATCCCTTAAATCTAAAATTCCATTCTTCAGCTCTTCTGCATCTATTTTCTGATAGTGGTTTGCATGATCAGAAAGCAGTTCCTTGGCCCAATTATAAAATAGTTGGGTATAAATGGCGGAAGTTGCCACGATATCAAAATCATTATAATAATTAGCAAAAACACTTTCAGAAAGCTGACCTAACCGATTTTCGGTATCCTTTAAATATTGAATAATTCCCTTTGCCGTTTCGCCACGATTCAGCATGGAAGACAGGTGGTGATCAAAATCCACTTTATCGAGGCCTGTGACATCAATTTCGATAAGTTGAATTTTCTCCCGGGTCCGTTCAGGCAAATTTGCCGTACCCTTTTCCATACTTTTCATATCAATATCAAATAGGTATATGGAGTTGCATTTAGTTGCCAGATACTCTAAATCCAAATCATCGCAATTGCCTGCACCGACGATAGCCACTTTATTTACGAACGCTTTTTTCAAAAAAACAGCATCGAATAACCCAGTAACTTGTATACGATGCTGTTTCCACCGCAACTTTCTGTCTTCATCCCGATTATGATTCATTTTTCTTTGATAGGTTTCCAAGTCAATCTCTCCCTTTAGGGTACTACCGGATTTATTTATTGTAACAAAGTATCCCGATATTTTGGAGTGCAGGTGATTTCGCACCGGGGAAAAGATAGGCTCCATTTTTCATAGTAAAATGAGCGATTAAAATGTTAGAATAATATGGGAATTAATGAGAAGTAGCAGAGATTACAGGAGGGTGTTCCTTGAGCAAAACAAAAAAGATTTTACTGACTTTACTAGGTGTTTTTTTAATCATCTTGGCCGGTTTGATGATCCTTATGTTTTCATTCACACAGAGCATGAAAGCAGATCCTGATGAAGAAAAGAAGGTCAGGGATCAAGCTGAACGATATTTAGAGAAAAATTTTGATGAAGGAACCGAAATATACGATGTCCTATACGACAATATGGGAAACAGGGGCTATTTTGAATACGCAGCTAAAGTGAAACATGAAAAATATGGTACGCATTTTCTGGTTTTCTTTAATGATGAAACACGGGAAATGGAGGATACATTCCTATCTGATAAATGGCAGGATGATGCAGAGAAGGAAATCAGGCCTTATGTTGAAAAAGAACTGGGTGACGTGTTGATATCCAAGGAAATGGAAGGAATTGCGGAAAGCGAAGATTGGGAGAAGATTCAAGAAGAAATAGGCGATTATAGTCAATTACTCTTGGTCTTTGAAGAGGGGATCGGTAAAGAATTGAAGATTGATCCGAATAAACCAGTCAGCTATAAAGATTACGAAGTTTCCCCAACCATTCGGATTACCCTTTCACGTAAGAGACAGGACGCAGATGAAGACCGCTTTACAGAAATTATCAACGCCCTTAAAAAAGATAGAGTTCTTAAACATGGAAATATGATTGTAGAATATATTAGTACCAAAGGTGTGCCACTTGAAGATGAGGATTGGAGTAAAAAGTTTTAAAACAATCATATAGTTTAACAGTAAGGTAAAGAGCAGCAATCCAGCCTGCCGCTCTTTACCTTTTTTACGGGAAACAAACCCTTCCATATGCTTTTAACTCTAGCGAAATAACCCATTTTTGGAATGGATTGTTTCTCAAGGTTGACCAGATTGGTAAAAAAGTTCTTTATTCTCAAGTCAAAAAAATTTTTTTTAATATAAAAATGAAAAATCCTTCCATGCATTTTAGGTGAAACCGCTCCTTTTGATGAATAAATGTAACTAGTAAAATATATTCAATATCTTCTGAATCTTCCTTGGCCATAGATTCCGATTGATAACGCTATCACTTCCATTCCTGGAATAAAAATCTCAAAATTTGCAGATTTTAAAGGAATTCAGCCAATTCCCCTCATACCCCGCATGGTAATATATCCTATTCATCAATAATCAATGATAGGAAATTCAACCCAAGACTTTCACCCTTTTCTTAATCGTATAAATATTCAAAAAAATGTCGAGTTGAGTCATCTATCCTTTTACCCTTATACTAGGGTAGAAAAATCGAAGGAGGAATTACATATGAAAAAGGAAATTTCAATCATTGGTGTGCCAATGGATCTTGGTCAAACTAGAAGAGGAGTGGATATGGGGCCTAGTGCCATCAGATATGCAGGATTAAGTGAAAGACTTGAAAACATTGGCTATACTGTCCGTGATGAAGGTGATATTAAAGTAGAAATACAGGAAAGAGCACAAAGTGATTGTGACACAAATTTAAAGAATCTGCAGGATGTAGCAGAAGGTAATGAAAAATTGAGTCAAAAAGTGGATGAAGTCATCCAGGCGAATCGTTTTCCTTTAGTTTTAGGAGGAGATCACAGCATTGCTATCGGGACATTAGCCGGTTTAGCGAAGCATACTGAAAACTTAGGGGTAATATGGTATGATGCACATGGGGATTTAAATACTGCCGAAACTTCCCCATCAGGAAACATACACGGTATGTCCCTAGCCGTAAGTTTGGGTCTTGGCCACCCTGCACTGACTAAGATCGGCGGATATTCTCCAAAAGTCAAACCAGAGAATATCGTAATCATTGGTGCCCGTTCTTTAGACCAGGGTGAGAAAGAGTTAATCAGGGAAAAAGGGATTAAAGTCTATACTATGCATGAGATTGATAGAATGGGTATGACAAAAGTGATGGAAGAATCGATTGCCTACCTGAAAGAACGTACGGATCTTGTACATTTATCACTTGATCTTGATGGTCTTGATCCAGATGATGCCCCAGGGGTCGGAACGCCTGTAATGGGAGGCATTAGCTACCGTGAAAGCCACCTTGCCATGGAAATGCTAGCTGAAGCTAATATCATTACATCAGCAGAGTTTGTTGAGATAAACCCAATATTGGACGAACATAATAAAACGGCTGAAGTTGCTGTCGCATTAATGGGCTCATTGCTTGGGGAAAAATTACTTTATGGAGCGGAAGAACATATAACTCCTGATCTATTGGCACATGTTAAATAATCGGACACTATTTTTTTGATAGAAATATAGAGAGTTCGTTAAAGTGATACTCTATAGGAAAAAGCCCATACTTCATTATGTGCTTCTTCCTCCATTGGCGGATGTTCGACATGAATCAATTTACATTCCTAGTTTCCTGACGCTTGGCTTCCTTTTCTTTATTAAGCGGCGCTTTCGAAATAAATTCTGCATAGGTACCTATGTACAATGACTCATGCTTCTTTAATGCAGAAGTAATCTCTTTTCGGAGGGGATTCGACATCATCTAAGAATCAATCAAAACTATTAGACTTGTGAAAACAAAAATTCCCTAATAACGTCAATAAATGAAACCGTTTGCACCCATCAGGTAAAGGAGTTTTTCAATGAAAACAGCAGAAAATCAACCAAATGAATTAAAACGGAGCATGAAAGCAAGACATTTATTTATGATTTCAATAGGGGGATGTATTGGTACGGGCTTTTTCATCGGTTCAGGCTATACCATTCATGAAGCAGGAGCTTTCGGTGCTATCCTCTCTTACATAGTCGGCGGCTTCATCATGTATTTAACGATGCTTTGTCTAGGTGAACTATCCGTTGCCATGCCTGTTTCCGGTTCGTTTCAGACATATGCGACAAAGTTCATCGGTCCTGGAACCGGATTTGCCATTGGGTGGCTTTACTGGTTAGGTTGGGCGGTTACAGTTGCCTTAGAGTTTCTGGCGGCAGGCCAGCTTATGCAAAGATGGTTTCCTGAATCACCCGTTTGGATGTGGTGTGCAATCTTTGCTTTCCTCATCTTTTCACTAAACGCGTTATCAGCAAAGGCATTTGGTGAATCGGAATTTGTTTTTTCTAGCATAAAAGTAGTGGCCATCATTCTGTTCATCATCGTTGGCGGTGCTGCTATGTTTGGTTTGATTGATATGAAAGGTGGTCAAGAGACTCCATTTTTCTCAAACTTTTTCGCTGAGGGTCTTTTCCCCAATGGGATATCGGCTCTGCTAATCACAATGATTACAGTGAACTTTTCCTTCCAGGGCACAGAATTAATCGGAATTGCCGCCGGAGAAAGTGAAAACCCGGAAAAGGTCATACCAAAATCCATCAAACAAACGGTTTGGAGAACCCTTTTCTTCTTTGTTCTTTCGGTCACAGTACTTTCGGCGATGATTCCAAGGGAAAAAGCCGGGATCTCAGAAAGTCCATTCGTTGTTGTACTAGATAGTATCGGAGTTCCATATGCAGCTGACATCATGAACTTCATCATTCTTACAGCACTATTGTCAGTGGCGAACTCAGGTCTTTATGCTGCGACACGTATGCTCTACTCGCTTTCAAGGGAAGGTATGGCAAGTCCGAAGCTCGGTTTGGTGAATAAAAGAGGGATTCCGCTTAATGCCCTGCTCATCACCCTGGCGATTGCCGGTTTGTCTTTACTTTCAAGTGTAGTAGCCGCAGACACAATATTTGTCTTTCTTCTCTCCCTTGCAGGATTGGGTGCACAAATTGGCTGGATTGCCATATCGGCTAGTCTTCTTGCTTTTAGAAAATCCTATACCCGCCAAGGCGGAAAGATAGAAGATCTGAAATTCAAAGTTCCGCTATACCCATTCATCCCCATTCTTGCTTTAATAACAAACTGCATCGTCATGATCAGTTTAGCATTTGTTCCTGAGCAGCGAATGGCCCTATATTGCGGGGGAGCATTCTTCCTTGGATGTTATGCGGTTTATCACTTTAGAGTGAAGAAAATCAAGAAAGTAGAATCTCCCAAGCAGGAAGTTGAATTAAATGCCGGTAAAAAAATGGTCATTTGATCCAGAATTCCGCGAAGTATAGTAAGAGGTAAAATACGATCTTTACAATCCACCAAGATTGCCTTTCAAAGTAGAAATACCCTGGATGTTTACACCCAGGGTATTTCTTTTATTTAATCACCATTCCTGCATAGCTACCCAATGGTAAATCGCTTTCCAGCTCTTTTACTTCCCCTAACTATACCCTGTCTATAATAATACACATATAATAGGAAGTTAAATTTCCAGCTCCATCTAGGCAATAAAAACAAGTCTCAAAACAAAAAAATCATCTTAATCGATGATTTTATATTGTGCAAATTCTTTTAATCTAGGCAGGATTGGCTCTAAGATTTCCTTGGCTATGTAATCGGTATCCAATCCAATGAAGCGTTCACTTTCCATGTCGACCGATCTCGCATTTTCCGGGTCATTACAAAAAATAAACGATATGATTCCGTTATCTTCCGTCATATCTACATATTTAAATGTAATGTCATGTTTCGTAAGACAGCTTTCAAACGCAATGCACAATTCATCTATATTTGATTGACTAATAGATGTGAATTTCATATTGATCATCCCCTCTGCTAAAGGATAGCAAAATAAAGCATGAATTTCAAAGCGAAATTCAAGTCCCACCTTATGCTCATGATTCATTCATCTGGCACTTTCGACCAAAGGGAACACATGGCAACATACCTTGCCCCTGTTTGGAATATCACCGTATGAAGCCTTTTGATGAAGATGGCATGGGTAATGATTTCCTCATTAGAAATGATTGTAACCAATCGATTTCATTCAAATTCCCACCCCTACCCTGATTAAATTTTTTATCTTTCAACAGCGATTAATAAGGATTGCCATAGGCATGAACGTACATTGTATCGCCGGGATCTGCAGTTCCTCATGAATATTCCATGGCATGTCTCATATCTTTATACAAACACCTTGTTAGGAGTGGACCAACATGAAATCTTTTTATAAAGGAACGCTCATCTTGATTGTCGCAGCGTTTTTTGGTGAATGTATCGAATTTTTAGTGAACATGCTCCTAGCCAGGGAATTACACGAAGAAGGCATGGGTCTTTATATGTCCATATTGCCAATTTTCTTTTTGATATATGTGATCGCCAGCCTTGAATTACATATTTCCATTTCAAAATTCGTTGCGGAAAATAAACAGGCAATGCATTATAATCTTATCATTCATGCACTTAAAATGGCTGCAGTCGTCGTATTGGTAATGTGTGTAGTCATGCCTTTCATACTTTCCTTCTCATCCATAATGGACAAATACCACCCCTATATTAAATGGCTGCTCATCACATTAATCCCGATAGTTGCCTTTTCGTCGATTGCAAGAGGTTATTTCATGGGTGTCCAGCAAATGGGAAAGATCGCCTTTTCCAACTTTTTAAAAGATATCATTCAATTCGGCTTGCTTTTCCTCATCTTTAACTTATTTCATTTTAACCAGGAAAAGTCATTATTGATGGCCTTTTTTGTTTTGATTGGCAGTGAGTTCCTCGTTTTTCTATACTTGATCAACCTTTTGATTCTTCAAATGCGGATCATGAGGCGCGGTACGAACTCACGGACAACCGGTAAACATGCAAGGCAAAAGTTATTGGCGGTTTCTCTGCCCACCATGGGGTTAAGGATCTTTCATGCGATAACAAATGCCATCCAACCTTTTTTGATCCACACTGCCCTTCTCTCGGCAGGATTCGGTGCGGTAGTGGCTACAGAGCATTTTGGGATGCTCACTGGAGTTGCAATGACGATCGGCTTCTTTCCAGCCTTTATCGCACATTCCTTAATGATTATGCTCATTCCGAATGTTTCGAATGCTTACAAGAGGCAGGATAAAGAAAAATTGAGGGTTTTATTGCAAAAATCGATGTCTTTCACCGTATTGTATGGAGTTCCTGCGGTAATCTTCATTTATTTCTTTGCGGAACCTTTGACCTCCCTCTTTTTTTCTTCAACATCTGCCGCATACTATTTAAAATTATTATGTCCTTACTTCCTTTTTCATTTTTTTGTCATTCCCATGCAAGCCTATCTCATCGGCCTGGGTTTGGTGAAAGATGCTTTCATCCATACCGTATGGTCTCATATTGTTGCCTTTTTAATGATGTATATCCTAGGGTCACAGGCTTCTCTTAATATGGGAGGAATCATTTTAGGAATGAATACAGGTGCGGTATTATTAACTTTCATGCACTACTTGACCATTTGCAAAAAAATCGGCATAAGCATCTTACTGACGAAATCAAGATCGATATCGATAAAGTGAGGCAAACAACAAGGGTTCACCCCGCAAAAACCTTGCTGTTATTGGTTTATAAAGATTTAGATTAAAAATATTGAGCCTTTCCCTGTACATATCACCTTCGTTACTGTATATTTCAACATACTTGGATAATAATCAAGTGAAATGGTTTAAACTAACCATACAATAGTAATGGAGTGATTTCATGAGTAAAGCTAAGGCTAAGAGCGGAACGGGTAAAGGTACGGGCACTGGAACGGGCAAGAAGGGCTGGAATCGTTGGAAAACAAGTGCCAACAAGAAAAAAAGCGCCAAACCATATGTTAGTAAAGGTGTCAAGCATTCCAATGACTCAAAAACATCCGGTCATTCTATAGGTGACAAGACAGAAAAATAATCGCTTGTCCTTTAATCCATACAAAATTTATGTTTGTTCCACATTCTCATACAGGGTTTAAGAGATCTGTATGAGAGAAATGGGTCTTATAGATATAAACTACTGGCGATATCCATATGAGGCATAAGAGTACGGCTATTATACATACCATCAAAAAAGACACTCCAAAAACCGGTAGTGTCTTTCATTTTTTTTTATCTAATTTGGCTTTTGGGTTTGATAGCATTGATTTTTTTCGGGGAAAACTCTGTACGGAAGCCGTTAGTGGCTTTTTTAACAGAGTTTGTAACTGAATGTATCGCTTCACCAACGTCCTGAGCAGAATCCAATAATGGTTCAACCGTTTTTATTTTAGTTTTTACATCGTCGGTGATTTCATTTGCTGTTTGCAAAAGTTGTTTCGATTCACCGGACAAATCGTGGATGGCATTTCTCACCTCAACCAATGTTTGATTGGCTTCCGCTATCGTGACCATTCCCTTTTGAAGTGTACTGATTAAAAATACGACCAACCAAATGAAGGCTAAAGCTATTGCAGCCACACTATATTGAATAATCAAGATAAAGCTCCCCCTCTAAATTAAATAGTAGAAACGATTAATTTTTATTATGTTAGTGAATCCCGGGGTGCCTGTTTTTAAAATAAATGATGATTCTATTTGATTTTTATTTGAACCCCCCCAGCTTCAGTTCGAGTTGAAGGAGCTAACGGTGTGGATGAATCCTTGGGGCGGCCTTCCAAACTGGCTTCTTTCATGGAGCTGGTTACATTATGGATCATTTCCCCAACATCTTGAGCGGATTCCAGCAATGGATCTACATTTTCCATCTTCCCTTTTACATCCGCTGTAATTTGATTGGCAGAGTGGATCAATTGTTTGGACTCTTGCGTCAATCCATGTACTGCATTTCTTACCTCTTCCAGTGTCTTATTTGTTTCTTCGAGCGTTCCCATTCCTTTACGCAGCGTCTGGTTGACATTATATATCAAATACACGACGGCTCCGGAGACACTGGCAACACTTATTTTAATGAACATTTTCATATATCCACTCCTTTCATTTAAATTTATGCACTGTCCCTTTCATTCATTCCCTATAGACCATTACTTGTCCGGTCAGTTTGAAAGAACCATTTACCTTACCCTAAAAGAAGTTTAAAGGATAGTTTAATAAATAATAGTAAGGAGAGACACATGAGAATTATTCATCTGTTATCCAAACTTTAAATGATTGTATGACCGCGTGTAATCATTGTTACGACGCATGCTTAAAAGAAGATCAAGTAAACATGATGGTGGAATGCATTCGCTTGGATCGGGAATGTGCGGATATTTGCTCTTATTTAGCACAGGCGATGAGAGAGGAACACCGTTTATTTCAGAGTTGGCTGAAGCTTGTGCCAAGATTTGTGAAAGCTGCGGAAATGAATGTAAAAAACACGATCATGAACATTGTCAAAAATGTGCTGAGGCTTGTTCGAGGTGTGCAGAAGAATGCAGAAAATTAGTCGCTTGATGTAAGGAATAGATAATGCTATTCCTTTTATTATATTACCCCTTACCTACTGACTACTTTTTTTAACCTATTAAAGGTTAATGGTATAAATATATATTCTAGCGAGGTATATGTTGAAATTTTTAAGAAAAACATATATTGAAAACCGCCCTTTTTAGGCACACTAGTATTAAAAACAGGAGGATATTATGACACCTCGGAATGTTCCTGCTAAAGATGATTTAGAAATGAAAGATACCCCTGCTTCACCTGATAAGGAAAGTGAAGTAGCGAAACTCAATCGATTATTAGGTGCGGTCATGCGATATTTATCAGATGATGAGCAAGAAGAAATAGATATAGAGTATCTTCTCGAAAACACCGAAGGGCTGCGGGATTGGTGGAGTGAATATAGGGAGCTTGACCGAAAACGGGTGGAAGAAGAAATTAAAAATTCCCTGACGGATCTATCCCTTGAAGAACTTGAAAACATCCGTGAACAAATACGCACAAAGGCATAATAAAAAAATCCCCGCATAGGGATTTCAGTTTGAAGAATGGGGTTCTACCTAAAATTTAAAAACCGCAGTCAAACTCGCTTTTCTTTGAGCTTGTCGTCTGAAACCCCTGCATTGTGATTTAACCAGGTCATTCCAAAGACATTTTTGCATTTTATAATCATTCCGTATATGCGGCACCATAAATCCTAGTTCAAAGACCACTCAAGGAACTAAGTTCTAGTTGAACGATCATGGAATCAACTAATGCATGCAATGGATTTAAAATGGTCTTTCCTGTCTGAAGTTCATATCTCCTTGCTGCTTCGACCATTGATAGTTGAGCCACAGATAGCGGTCTATTTTCGTTATTAAACTGGTATAGGAAATTCATGATTTCCTGATTATAGCTTTTTCCCAACCCCTGCATGATGAATTCAAAGGCATTGTCGATAATGATGACTTCAAAATCCACAGTCCCATATTTTTCAGCATGTGCATTTAAACGTTTTACCGTTCCTTCAACAGTGGCAGGGTTCGTGAATAATATCATTTGCGGTTGCTGCAATTGGCAAATTTGATCAAAATATGGTTCATCGATTTTAATGATGGGCATCGGTAAAGATAGTTGTTCTTCGTTTAATAAAGCGATATAGTTTGTACAGGTTATCAGGATGGCATCCACTTTACATTCGGCAATCCATTCGACTTGCTGTTTAACCTTTTTTTGAGCATCCGAATGATTAAAATTTTCATCCGTTGACACCCGTTGCATCAATCCCGGATCTACAAAATGAAGCCATTCAATATCGAATTTCGAGAATGCGGTTTCTATGTATTCTATATTTGTATAGTGAGCATGCAAACAGCCTATCTTTTTTTTCATAAATCTCCCGCTTTCGTCAGTTAGTATTCTGATTATTCTAACACAAAAAACGGCGTTACATTGACCGAAAGCAGCAAAAACGATGATTAGCAATGGCCCTCCTGCTATATCGGAGGTAAAAAGACTGCTTCTTTGAGCCAGAATGTTCAGTAGGTATGAATCGGGCTCTTGAGCATATATTTATCAAGGCGATAACAAGTGGTATCATCAGGAAATGGAACTTCATTAACCGAATTGCTTCTCAATTAAATTAAAGTAAACTAAGCATTCAGAGAAACAAACCGTTATTGTCAGATAAAAATCTTTTATTGGAGAGTGTTCACCATTCTTTAATTAATTGCGATTCTTTTCCCTCCATTAGCCGTATTATTAGCCGGTAAACCCATTCAGGCTGTGCTTAATTTGGTCCTCACACTATTTTTTTATGTCCCTGGTTTAATTCATGCAATCTTAGTGGTGCATGATAAGAAAGCGGATAAACGAATGAAGCAGCAAGCAGCATTTATTGCTAAATCGAAACGAACGACCAAATGATTTATTCAAACACCAATAACCCGAATGACGACACCATTGTGCACTTCATTCGGGTCATTATTATAAAAGGAATTCGTTTAATTGAATCTGTGCGTCTTTCTAAGCCCTCGATGATAACAAGCGTCACATATTTGAAAACGTGAGTCATCCGGCAGCCTTTTCCCACAGCGCTTGCATTTTTTTTGATAATTCAACATTTCATCTTTTAACTGATCATGAACGCCATCACTGATTTCTTCACGGATACGCTCCCAATAAACAGCTTCCGTCCGCTTTCCCATCCGATATAAAAATAATAGATGAAGACCTATCGCTTTATAAGATAGCTCCAATTCTTCAAGATTCCTTGTCTTGATGATCGGTTCAGGAAGGTCACTGTTCTCGGCAATCGCTTCGACCGTTTCCAGCCACTGTCTTATCAGACTTGGTTCTTTTGCCGAAAAGGGAATATGCAGGAAACCATATAAATCCATTAAAGAAAAACGAGCTTCGATTTCAGTATCCCGTATCAGTTCGTAAAGCTCCCTTTCTTCCGCTAGAGATGCCTTTTTCGTGCCTTTAGGAGGCTCAAACCTCTCCCACATTTCGAAAAATGTCCCTAGGTTCCGGTAATATTTTTGAAAACGTTCAAATACGGCAGAGGTTGGGGCGATAGTGAAGGTTTGAACTGGCTCATCTACCTGTTCCAGCAACTTATTCATGATTTTGATTTCTGCTGTAAATGCTACCTTACCAGTGTCATAAATCCCTTTTCTACCCGCTCGGCCTGCGATTTGTTTGATTTCTTGAGAAGTCAATCTTCTTCTTCGTGTCCCGTCGAATTTTTCATTTTCAAGAAAGACGATTCGGCGTATTGGCAAGTTCAATCCCATTCCAATCGCATCGGTGGCAACGACAACTGATGTTTCACCTCGATTGAATAGTTCTATTTGCCGTTTTCTATTTTCAGGAGGCATACTGCCGTATATCATGCTGACATTATGTCCACTCTCTTTAAGCCGGGACGCGGTTTCCAGTACCTGCCTTCTAGAAAAACAAATGAGGGCATCCCCTTTTTTGGTATACTTCAGTCCAAACTCCCTTTGTTCCACCTCAAGCGGTATTTCCCGTCTGTATTCGTGGAGTTCTAAATCAGCTTCATTCAGAAGGTTCAGAAGCATTTTTTTGATATTATTGCTCCCGATTATGTGTACTTCTTTCGCATTAGCTTGTGTAATCGCCCTAAACCATGAAAAGCCTCGATCTTTATCGGCAATCATTTGGGCTTCATCTATGACGATTACTTCATGGTAGTCTTTTTCATGAAACATTTCAACGGTACTGGAGACATGTTTAGCACCCTCAACAGCCTTTTCTTCTTCACCGGTTTTTAATGAGCAAGGTACACCGTCAGCATTTAATTTATCAAACACTTCAAGTGCCAGCAGTCTAAGTGGTGCCAGATACATACCGCTTTCCGCTTGTTTCATTTTCTCCAGGGCCTTATGCGTCTTCCCCGTATTGGTCTCACCGATATGCAAAACATATCTAACTTTTTTTCCTAACGATGGAGTGTAGGCCTTACCGAAGATGTCATCGATCATCCTTTGATCTTCTGCCCGCTTCCTGGCTTGTTCTGCCAATACTTCAGCTTTTCTTCTTTCTCTGTTCTCCACGTCTTTTTCAAATATTTCTTCATGCAATGTTTCATTAAAAGGAATTCCCTCAAGTTTCAGTAAATCAGAAAGGTATTCTTCCTTAAGCTCATCAAAACAGGACTGAGACAAATCTGCCAATTCATCGCTTAGTATACCTTGAAGGGCATCGTCCGTCAGCCTTTCCCCATATGACTCCAAAAAATCATGATGCAGTGCGGCAGATAGATGTTTCAAGTATTTGTCAGGGGCTAATTTCATAATGAAATCCGAAACTAACCTTTCATACCTGTAGAAGTAATTTTCATATTCATAGCGGTTCCTTCCCCAACCGATTAACGAATGAATATCGCCTGTCAGCTCTTCGAAAAAGTCAGTGACCATTAGGTATTCGGCAGCTTGAAAGCCGCCCTCTTCAACCAATTGTTCTTCAAGCAAGTATGGATCGACATATTGGAATTTAGGCTTATTCTTAAGATCTTTTGCCAAAATACCGGCAATATAATCCCTGACATGTAAGTATAAAGGAAGTGAGTTATTTTCGAAAAATGAATTGGCCTCTTCTTGCAGCCTTGCTCGTATTTTCCAACGCTGCTTGGCAAGCCGCTGTTCTTCTAGACGCCTAAAGAATTTTTCCCTTGCATTTTTATATCTCTTTTCCCAATCTTCTTGATTGTCTGCAAAGGTCTTTTTAATCCACGTTAAGCCATCAAACGGGCGATACTTCTTTAATTCGTTCCGGAACATGCTATTGATCAGCTTATGATCTGAACCTTCCGTTACAAATCCCCTTTCGCTTAAAAAAGCCTTTTTTTCCTTTCTGGGCACGTCATTCGATGCTTTATTTATCCAAACATTAATCCAAATTTGCTCAATAAAAGTCGTCCTGTCTGATATATATGCTGAATAAGAAGGCATCGTCTCTTGATTCTCTAAATAAAAATCAATATCCTGGATTATTTTTTCTTTTGTATTCTCTATAGCAATAGGATATATACTTTCTAATTTTCCCATAGTGATCCCCTTTTGAATTATCCAATATGTACTTTATTACTTCCTTTTATCCTCCCCAAATTTTTGTTTAAAATGAGCTCGGTACATTCGTTTTATCGATTTAAATTCATGTGCTCCGTTATCATGAGAGGATGCAATAATGCCAAGTTGCTTTACTCTCCACGGTAAATATCAAGAATATACCAAATATGCACATTAAAGTTACTCTCACCATTTCATTTACAGTATAATGCTATAAATACTGATTAGAATTTATCGTTATGAAAAGATACCCAGCCTTGCCCAGAATCGTGTACACGGATTAGCTATTATGGAATCAGGCAAAATTTAAAGATTAGTAAAAAAAGCCGAAAATAAAGTAAAGGTCAATTTTTCAACTTTCTCGATTACATGATTCATCCATAATACGAATCCAACCCCTTAATTGAGTTTAGAGGAAATCTGGGTAACTGTCACGATATTCAGATTACGCTTTTGTGTCTTTGCTTTGAATATGAGAAATATCATCCGGAAAACTAAAAAGAATATAGATAAAAGAGGAGCTTGAGAATGATTCAGCAAGATATCAACTATTATAAAAATTTCGATTCCATCGCTAAAGAAGTATTAGCACTATTAGCTCAAACCATCGAGGTCAATACATTTTTCCTTTCTATATTGAATCCCATCCAGAGTTTCATGATCAAGTCCTTCAATAGAAATGCAAAGTTAATTTGTGAAGGTGACATCCTTCCTTATAATATGGTTTATTGTAAATTAGTTGTTGAGAATGGCTTGGAACCACTCGTTATCCCGAATTTGGGGGAACATGAATTGACAAGTGGCCACCCCGCAACGAAGTTAATCGGGAATGGCTGTTTTATGGGAGCTCCCCTAATAAATGAGGGTGAAATCATTGGGACATTATGTGCATTCGACATTAAACCACATGTTTTTAAAGAATATGATCTGAACCTCATTAGGTCTTTGGCAGCTTTGATCAGTCATGCCATCAATCTTGAAAAAGGGATTATCAGGGATCCTTTGTCAGGTCTTTATAATCGGAATTTCATTTATAATTATTTTGATTATCATCAAGACAAAACGAACGATGAAATGGCTCTTCTTTACATCGATCTTGATCATTTTAAATTTTTCAATGATTCCTTTGGCCATGATACTGGTGACGACGTCATTAAAAAGGCTGCCGAATGTTTTTTGCAAACCGTCCCCGAAGGCAGTCATGTGGCTCGAATCGGTGGTGATGAATTCATTGTATTATTAAATCCTTCGCATTGTGAGGATTTAATGAAAAGCACTCAGCAAAACGCAGAATTATTATTGAACAGTTTATCCACCATGCCCATTACCATTAATGGAAATGATCATTTTGTATCAGCTAGCATAGGGATTAGCTTTTATCCTCATCATGGTACGGAAATGGACTCACTTTTGAAAAAAGCGGACCGTTCCATGTATATGGCAAAAGAGTCTGGACGGAAAAATATTCAGTATTTCCACCCTAAGTGATCATGTGAAAAATAAAAAAAACCAGTTCTCCTTAGAGACTGGCTTTCTTTTACCTTAAAAAGATCCAACGTTTCGCTTTCAGCCTTTGCAAAAGCTTGAGCAGTTCGGCATTTTCCTTATGTATCCGTTTCTCTGATGGTGAAGCGGAGGGGACTGGGATGTTAACTCTCTCGGGTTTTTTGTTCATATTCTGAAAGACCCTTCCTATTCTTTGATTTGAATAGTATATGCGGGCTTTCCATTAAATATCATAAGGAAAGGAAAAACCCCTTCCATCTTATAAAACATTTTTTAAACGGCTGAAGCGTGCAGCTTTTTCTTTTTGTTTCAGGATAATGCGTTCGTTCTGTTTCATCACTTTTTTAGTGTGGGGACTTAAACCTACATCGGGTATTTTAACCTGTGGTTTGATTACGGCAACTGACACGTCATTGCCGGCTTTATCATAAATGCTCATTTATCCTTCACCACCTGGTTTTTGTTTTATGACCATATCGAACATCATGATTAATAATGCTATTAATAAACAATCGACTTCTGAAACGAAGCTTTCTGATTTAACGTCAAGGATATAGGGTTCCATCAAAATACTAACAGGCTGCAAAGCCATTTTTTCTTCATCATTATAATACGTATCGTCTCTTTCCAATGTAGCACGAATGGTACTGCCATTCAAGTTCGGATGCCCATTTAACACCAATTGCTTGTCCTGTTCGGTTTTGAAAGGAAGGATTTTCACGTTCATCCCTTCCTTTGCTGCATATGCTTGAAGGAGAATGCTCAAATAAGCCAAGTATTCCTTATTCGTTTGATAATACTCTGGTATTCCCTCTTTCTTTAGGAGATGAAACATATTCTTGACCTTTTCCCTATTATCCGTTAATAGTTTATCACTTTCCGCAACGGCTTTTGTTGCATAGGATAACTCGTTATCGCCAATCTTGGATATATACATGCTCAAGAACACAAACATATCAATCAGTATGAATACGATAGCCATAATCAAGAAATTTTTCCACTCATTAAAAATGCTCATTGGATAGAAATTCCAATAAATCAGCGCTCCCAGTATGAAAATGATATACCAGGTTTTTCGAATCGCTTCAATCCTTTTACTTACCTTGTCTTTATATTTCCAAGAAAGAATGACATAGGCTAATAAAGCTATAAATACTACCCATACAAAGAATCTGAAAAACATTAACAATCGATTTATCACCTTACCCTTCGGCTGCTACATTCCTTATCCCGCCCTCTATATTATTCATTATATATCCCTCTATTCCCTGCCTAGGACGGGTGAAACTTAAACACTTGCCAGAAGTTTTCACCAGATGAAAAACACTCCTCCTAATGTGAATTTACAGTTAATCAATAATATCTTTATCATTTTTCTTGTGGGACATCATAGTAAATCACTCTATAAATTCTGTGATATGATATGTTTTAATAAAAGGTATGATTAATATTGGAGGAAACCATCATGATGAAAATTATTAAGATCCTCATTTCTTCTTTTATACTATTGTTACTTTTCCTAAACCTCTATCCACCGCTTGGAAGACGGACAAACAAGGAAAAAGTGAGAAGTTTCACTACTAAAGAGAATTTTGCCAAGGGAAAATTCCAAAATCAGATTCCTGCCAGTCAAGCGATGAGTCTTAAACATACTGGTTCCATTTTACGTGATTTCATAAAACCTAATCCAAAAAGGAGGCCCGACAGTCCCATTGTAATTGGAACAAAAGACCCCGCATCTATGAATTCCAATAAAATCACCTGGTTTGGCCATTCTGCATTCATGTTGGAGTTAGATGGGAAAACCATTTTAGTGGATCCAATGTTTGGCAAAGCACCCACTCCCTTTCCGTGGTTCGGGAACAAGCGCTTTAGCGGGGAGCTGCCTATTGATTTGGATATGCTGCCTACTATCGATGCCATCCTGCTCTCACATGATCACTACGATCATTTGGATTATTTCTCGATAAAGAAATTAAAAGATAAGGTCAGTCAATTCATTGTCCCACTCGGTGTCGGTGGACATCTAGAAAGATGGGGCGTTAAACAAGAACTGATTCAGGAACATAATTGGTGGGATGAAGTTACATTCAAGGACTTGCAATTTATTTGTACGCCTGCAAGGCATTTTTCTGGAAGAAGTTTAGGCGATGGCAATACGACACTATGGTGTTCCTGGATAATTAAAGGAAAACAAGAAAAGGTATATTTCAGTGGCGATAGTGGATATGGCAGCCATTTTAAAGAAATCGGCGAAAAATACGGGCCTTTTGATTTAACTTTAATGGAATGCGGCCAATATGATGAACGTTGGTCAACCATCCATATGATTCCGGAAGAAACTGTTCAAGCACACATCGATGTACAAGGAAAACGGATGATCCCCATTCATTGGGCTGGTTTCACATTGTCTTTTCATGACTGGACAGATCCGATAGAAAGGGTAACAAAAGCGGCCAATGACCTTGGTGTCCAGGTCTGCACACCTCAAATAGGCGAACCAGTTGTGATTGGTTCAACGGATTTCCCTCAATCAAGATGGTGGAAATAAAGGTCCATCCTATTGGGATGGACCTTTTTCATCAAATGATGTTCCCGAACCAATTAACCCAAAGCTATACCTTCAACTCCTCGGATATGGTTTCTATCTAAATGTTATATCTAAGTTGATTGGAGAGGAAGGTGCGAGCTCCTGCGGGAAAAGCGCGTCAAAGGGAGACCCCCGAGGAGGCTCCCCGACCGCCCGCGGAAAGCGAGTGCCTGGAGCGGAAATCAACGTCTAAATTGTACAGCCATTAATAAACTATAGACAACTCAATTTTCAGTTTAACTACATGGTCCATTCCTAATCGGATGGACCATTTTTATTCATTTCATATTTTCCCTTCATTATATTCAAGATTCACTTTTATTGAATGCTCTTTCTTCACTCCAAAATAATTCGTGCCTATTACACCTAAAATGATTAGTATCGACCCCAATATATCGTAGATTGTAATCTTTTCATTTAGAATGAGAGCTCCTGCCGCAATCGTGACAACAGTGGAAAGATTTGCAAACACACTCATTTGGGACGCTTTGATTTTTGATAAAATCGTATTGGATAATAACGAAGTGACCAATGAAGCCAATATTCCCAAATACAAAATGGAACTGATGAATTCCATGCTCGACCATGGTGTAAAGAATTCCGCCATCGTACCTTGTTTTAAATGGGTAACGAGAGCAGCCACATTAAAAATGACAAAGCCTGTTCCCATCATGAAAAAGGACATTTCACCTGGTGTATGGTCCTTGGCAAGTGAACGGGTCATCGTTGTATAACAAGCAGTTGCAATACAGGATAGCAGGATCAACACCATCCCAAGCATGTCAGAAAAATTGATGGTGCTCCCTTTTATCACAAAAATAAAAATGACCCCAACTACCGACAAGACAATCGAAAGTTTTTGATATAACGATGTTTTCTCCTTAAGGAAATACCCAGCTATCATCAATGTTAGAATCGGGGTGACGGCAGACAGAATTCCAGCATCGGTGGATTGCGAATACTTAAGTCCGAAAGTTTGAAAGGCAAAGAAAAGAGTTGGGAATAATAGAGATAGCGGTACAAGATTTTTAATCGACTCCCAAGAATAGTTCACCTTAATGACTTTTACGGCGACCAGGAATAAAATGATGGCGAAAGAAACCGTGAACCGGAACGCCAAAGTATCAAACGGATTCGATTCTGCGATCGCCATTTTCGTGAATAAGAAAGATAGGCCGACAATACTTGAATGAAATAGTGCTAACATGTATGCAAATGATCGGGATTTCATGGCTGCAACTCCTCAACTAGATTACTATATTCCTATTTAGGTATAGTACCCTTTGCATCTGTATTGCAACCCAAGTTAGAGTAAAAAAACTGGTCTTTTTTTAGATATTTTACGAATTAAAGCCTATTACAATAATGTATGGTTGAACTAAAATCTGAATGCATCATATCGTAAGAAATATTAATCGATAATAACAGAGTTTTTTCGATAGGTCTCTTCTAATTCAATACTATTGTAGGCAATTGGTTCTTCATAAGCGGTCTGAGCTTTCTGTTTTCTTTTCAACGGCGATGCCCAGTTAATTTAATAACAACACTATAAAGTATGGTCATTTACCGTTTCATCTATGATAAAATTTCAACGAGGAAGCGAGGTATACATATATGTTAGTTACTATTGTAATTTTCGTTATGGCTGGTCTGGCGGAAATTGGCGGCGGTTATCTTATTTGGCTTTGGTTAAGAGAAGGTAAATCCATTTATCTAGGTTTAGCCGGAGGTTTTGGGTTGGTGTTATACGGCATCATTGCAACTTTCCAAACGTTCCCAACCTTTGGACGTGTATATGCTGCATATGGCGGGGTTTTCATCGTTTTATCGGTTTTATGGGGATGGGGCATCGATAAGAAAACCCCTGATTTTTATGATTGGATTGGAGCTTTAATCTGCTTGGTCGGGGTTTCAGTCATTATATGGGCCCCTAGACAGTAAAAAAATAAAAGGGCATAAGGCCCTTTTTTATTTTTTATTACCATGATCTCCATTTGTTGTTCTGACCAATTTTCATTTGCCGAGCTTGGTGTACATCATATCAATTTCTTTTCCTGCCTGTTTGACGTCATATTGCTGAAGTTATCCTGGATGAACCAAATCGCCATTGCTGCAATGATGCATGGTATGGCAAAAGCTAAAAAATTGACTTGCAATGACAATTTCATATCTAGCAGGATCCCACAGAAAGTAGGAGCGAGTATTCCTCCAATTCTGCCGATACCCAATGCCCAGCCGACACCTGTAGAACGGATTTCATTCGGATAATACTGCGATACATATGCATTCGTTACGATTTGTGTACCTGTTGTCGTACCTCCTGCAATGGCAATCAGTATATAAAGCATGATCATGCTTGGCTTGAAGCTCAGCATCGTTAGGGTAATGAATCCAATGACCAAAAAAGTAACCAAAATCCTCTTGGCACCATATTTGTCTGCAAGCTTCCCTCCAACGATTGCCCCAAAAACTGCTCCAAGGTTCAATACGACTAAGAATGTCAGGCTTGAACCTAATTCATATCCTGCCCCTCCCATGATTTTTGGCAGCCATGTACTCAAACCATACATGACGAACAAACACATGAAAAATGCAATCCAGAACATGAGGGTACTCAAAGTCCTCCCATCTTTGAACAACCGTTTAACTGGAAACCCTTTCATTTCTCTTTTAAGTTGCTCCTGCAGGACATAATGATCATTAGTGGTGTATTGCCCGTCTGCATTCATTTGATTCAAAACGTCCACCAATTTGCTTTTCTTGTTTTTTGCCATGAAATAATTTATTGACTCAGGCAACAATTTATATAATATGGGCATGAAGATTAATGGGAGTGCACCAAGCCAAACCACAGCTCGCCAACCAAAGTTCGGAATCAGGTACATCGCTCCCAATGAAGCGACAACTCCCCCTAGAGCGTGTCCGCTGAACATGATCGCGACCAGGGTACTTCTAAGTTTTTTAGGAGAATATTCCGTAATGATTGCAATTAGGTTCGGCATGACTCCTCCCAAGCCTAGTCCTGCAATAAAACGTTGTATTCCAAAAGAAGTAGGATCATGGGCAAAACCAGATGTAAATGTAAAAGCGGAAAAAAGGACCGTACAAATCAAAATGACTTTCTTTCTGCCGAATTTATCAGCCAGCGGTCCAAAGACCAACGCTCCTATCATCATTCCAAACAATGCATAGCTGCTGAATAAACCTGCCTCTACAGCAGTTACCCTCCACTCCACCATCAAAGATGGCAGAATCGTGCCAAGCATGAACATATCATACCCGTCACAAATGATGATAAAAATACAACATAATAAAATCTGTAAATGAAAACGGTTAAATTTTTGTTCATCAATCATTTCAGACACTTGGAATGTGCGCATTTCCTTCCCCTCTTTCTGCTTTTCCTTTTGACGTAGTCTTAAGGATGTCTCTATTTTTTTGGCTGAGCTAACATTTTAATGACAACTGATATTGTAGTTACAAACACAAATTATACATATATAGAACTAAGTTCACTATATATTAACTCAATCTTTAGAATATTGTCAATAATCAAAGTCAATTAGCCATATTAATCAACAAAAAAGCCCTCTAATCAAAGAGGGCTGTTAATGAGTATAAGGATTAGGCTTCCAAGGCTTCTTTACGCTTTCTTTTCCTTGATTCCGTTATTAGATCATAACCAAGATAAAGGATGATGGCTCCGCCTAACAATTTAACATACAATGGAATGTCCGCTACAAAGAAATAAATCATAGAGAATAATGTCCCTATAATGCTTAACCAAAAAATTACATGTTTTAAAATTTTCAAAGTATTGACTCCTCACAAAAGATGAGATTAATTTCTAGTTCGCTCCACTTCAAGGGAGAATTAATTATCCGTACCATCATTCTAACATTTATTCTTTATATTAAGAGTGACTCATATTGCGAAATTATGAACATTTATGCAACTTTTCTAAAGAATAAGGTCAAGCCCTGGAAAATCTATATGCTATTTCTTGCAATTTGCAACTTCATTACGGCAAAAAAGTCCAAAAAACAAATAGGCATGAAATGACAGCAATGGTATCCCAGCACTGCATTTCATGCCTGTAGTTCACAAGACGTTCATTTTATTGGATTCTACGACCATTTCTTCAGTTGGTTCCGAATGATCCTGTTTATAATAAGCCATTTTCACCGGAACGAATGATAAGGCAACCGCAGCAATCAGACCTGGAATGGCGAAGGCGATGAAATTCAATTGGATGGGTAGCGAGATGGATAATAAAAATCCACCGAGTATGGGCCCGAGCATACCTCCAATCCTTCCGATACCAGACGCCACCCCTAGTGCAGTCGATCTAATACTTGGTGGATAGTACTGGGAAACATAGGCTTGTACAAGGTTTTGGGCACCAATGGTACAGGCTCCTGCAATCGCTACCAATGTGTAAATCACAAATGAGCTTCCTCCCATTCCCAATAGCGTCAAACTTACAGCCCCAAGCGCATACATCGGCACAAGCATTTTCTTGGAACCATAACGATCACAAAGTTTAGCGATGATAAGCGTGCCTACGATAGCGCCACCTTGAAGGACGATCAAGAAACCTAAACTTGAATTCAGCGCATACCCTGCCTCGATCATTAGCTTTGGAAGCCATGTATTCAATCCATATACCATCAATAAGCACATGAAAAAGGCGATCCAGAACATTAATGTGCTAAGAGCACGGGAATCCTTAAACAATCCAACAATCGGCATATTGGCTTCTGTTTTTTTCACTTCCACAAGTTCGTCCTTGATGTCGAATTTACTTTCCGGACTTACCTTTGATAATATTCTGATCAGTTCTTCCTTTTTGTTAATTCTGATCAGATGGGTCGATGCCTCTGGTAAACGTTTCATCATGAAGGGTAAAAATAACAATGGTATTCCGGCAAACCAGAATATTGATTCCCAACCTAGTCTCGGCATAACCAGGATGCCCAGTATCGGAGCAAGCATCCCTCCGAATGAGTAACCGCACAAAACGATTGAAACGACCATGCTTCGCATCGTTTTCGGTGCATAATCCGTCAATAAGGCAATGACGTTCGGCATTATGCCCCCAAGTCCTAATCCCGCTAGAAACCGGAAAGTCGAAAACATCGTAGGCGTATCCGCAAATCCACATAAAAGCGTAAATAAACTAAATAAAATAAGTGTAATCGCGATTACGTTTTTCCTGCCAATCCGATCTGCTAATGTACCAAAGAAGATGGCCCCGAACAACATTCCAAATAGACCGTAGCTGCCCATAGCCCCCGCTTCCACGGAAGTAAGGTTCCATTCCTCCGTCAATAACGGGACAACTGTTCCGTAAACGACAAGGTCATAGCCGTCAAAAAGGATAATGATAAAACACCATGCCAGCAACCCAAAATGAAAGCGGTTAAATTTACTGTTGCTAATTACCTCGGTCGTATTAATTTTAGCCATAAAATTTTTCTCCTCTCTATGTGACTGCAGTAATTCCATCCACATGATAGCGCTTACGTAATCATTCAAAAAATATTCGACTTTCATATTTTTATACAAATAGTGAACCAAGTTATCTAATTGTTATTATAAATGCTAATTATCTGATATTTCAATAAAAACTTTCACAAATAATTCATAATTCGTGAAGCCTTCACATAACCAGGTTAATTACATGGTATTTGCGATTTCTGAATAACATCCTTTTTTTATACCGATCTTCAACGTTCCAAACCGTAAAACAACAAAAAACCAGTCCCTTATCGGACTGGTTTCTAATTATTAAAGTAGTAAGCCGCAATTGCCGTATTCAAGTAAGAAAGTTTTAAACCACCACTCCTCAAAGTGGGTGTTTGCAGAAGCAATCCTGTTGTCCAAGTCAGTGACGAGGCATAACATTCCTGTTTCAATATAAAACTCCCTATTACAGCTTAAAGGTTAAAACTTAATTATCATTACGAACAACGCAGCTTGTATAGTTATAATACCGAAATATCTTCAATCTTGCAAGTTTAATCATTCCCATGTAACAAAAAAATTTCATGCCACACATTAAGCTGGTGTAGCCAAATTAGTTCAATGCCCAAAACGTAAGACGGCACTCTGATTTACCGTCCCCCACTTTCATTGAAATCTTTTTAGGGAATATCATACTTAGGTAAGTAAATATTTTAAAATAGAATGTGCAAGATAAAATTAAGACGGAATTGAAAGTATTTGTCTTGCGAAATCATAGGAAGTTGAACACTATAATATATCCTAAATAACATTTGCAAAAACATGGAAGGAGTCTATAATATTAACTAATAGACTTGATTGGAGTGACTGGTTATGCTTTCAAACATTGGTTTTCCCGGTTTAATTTTAATTCTTCTTTTAGCTTTAATTGTTTTTGGACCGAACAAGCTACCTCAAATCGGACGGGCAGTCGGTACCTCGCTTAGGGAATTTAAGGATGCAACCAAGGGAATAACAGAAGAAATACAAGAGGAATTCAAAGATGATGTGCAAGCTGCAAGAAAAGAATCGATAAAATGAAAAAGACGCCTGCACGCAGCAGGCGTCTTTGATGCGTTTGTGGCGCAGAACCGTCAGGCCACATCCCGACGTTTAGCTAAAAGCTTGTTCTTCGACTTACACAAATTAGCTCATCGCTTTATTACTATAACATTAAACTTATATTTTATCAAGTGATTTATTGAGCAGACTGTTAACGGCATCCATTGGAATTGATTTAAATCCCTGGTTTTTATAGTTTGTTCTTATTCTAGGAACCGCTTTGGGGTTTTTAAGAATATTCTACCGAGTTGTTTATTAAAATACAATGAGCCCCATAAAGCTGTTCTTACAAAACCGTTCACCTCATTACAAGTTCATCGTCAATTGAGTCAATTGATCCGAGGAAACGGCCACTTGATTGAACGCTTCATTAATTTCATCGAATATATCATTCAGCTCTGTCATTTCCTTGGTGATCTCAATATTCTGCTCTTTAACAGAAAGCATGGCCTTTGCTATATCAGTAAAAAATATACCCGTTTCTTTTCCTTGTTTCGTGCCTTTACTAATTTCCCCGCTAACCATGGAAATTGACGTGTTCATGACATTGGTAAAATGAGCAATTCCATTAACCAGTTTCACTACTTCAGAAACTGATTCCTTGGTATTTTCTGATAGCTTCCTTACCTCACCAGCCACAACCGCAAATCCTTTACCATTTTCACCAGCTCTTGCCGCTTCAATCGCTGCATTCAACGCCAACAAATTCGTTTGCTCTGCAATTGAAGTGATGATCGTGACAATTCGTTCAATTTCTTTTGAAGTATTGGAAAGCTGTTCCATATCTTTTGAAATGATCGTCATTTGCTCCTGCGTTTTTACCAATCTTTTCTCTAATCCCTGTAACAGTTCGACTCCCTCATTTGATTTTCCCTCTGCATGTATGGCAATCTCTGACCCCTTTTGAGTGAAATCATGAATTTCACCTACCTTATTTGCCATTAATTGAGTCGCTGAACTGGTCTCTTGACTGATTGCTGCCAATTCCTCTGCATTATGATTGACCTGCAGTTTAATCGTTTCTTTTTCTGCTATGTTTTTTTGGCGAATCTTCTCATTTTCAAGTTCATATGCCTCTAAAACTATTTGCTGCTCTAAATTAAAAATTTTAGTGACAGCCAGAATGTTATCTTGATATTGCTCAATATTTTTTATGTTGGAAATCACATGAATGATTAATGATTGCAATAAGTCCTGAAATGCACTCATATACCATTTTGGCTGAAGTCCAATTCGCACATGTACTTGTGCGATGATATAACGCTGTTTAACATACGCATCATCAATGGTTCCGCTAAACATTTCGAACATATGACGATGCAGTGTCTTTTTCAACCTTTCAACAGAACTATTGTCCTTAATGATTTTCATTAAAGAGGGTTCATTTTCTAGGTTTTTATAAAAATTCCCTACTATTTGGGTCAACTGTCCCTTCACTTGTTCCTGTAAAGAACGAATTATGCACAAATCCTCGATTGTCAAATGAATCATGTCCACTTGATTCAATACGCTCGGATATTTCTGGATATTGATACCGACGTGTTCTTTATATTGCATATAGTCTATTGAATCTATCTTTTGTTTACTTCTCCATATACTTTTCATGATTGAATTGCCCTCCAATTTTTTAACCCATATATACTATTTCGACATAAAGTCGGTTAATCTTAATTCACCTTGATAAATTTTCTTCCTTGACAGAAGACTTATGAACTATTTATGTCCAAACAAAAAAGACACTCCAGAGAGTGTCTCAGACCGTATGCTAAATTGAGAAGAGCCAGTTTTCCTACTATTTTTTCTTTAAAAAAAGTTTCAGTTGTTTTCAGATATCTTATCTCTTTCCGCAGGTGGTCCGGGAGCCTCCTCGGCGCTCTTGGCGCCTGTGAGGTCTCCCTAAGACGCGCTTTTCTCGCGGGAGTCTCATACCACCCGTTCCAATCAACTGGAATATATTTTCAAGAAAAAACTTTAGGCTGGACTCATCTCGAACCCTTTCATAAGACTAGTTTATATTTTTTGGTTTTTTACATCTCTATGAAACCCTACTAGATTGAAGAAATTTGCGACATTCCTGCTGAATAACTGGCTAGCGAAAAAACAAAAAAAACATGAAGGATAACCAAGTTTTCTTTTAAAATCTTGGTTCGGGGAGATAGTGTTCCGAACCCCCTTAGTCGTTAAACTGAAACTCTCCAAGAGTGTCTTTTTCAATGATCATTTTCCTGCTGGTTAAGATTGGAATGCTTACGGGAATAAGCAAAGTAAATGACTACTCCGATTGCCATCCAGATCAAAAACCTTATCCATGTATGACTTCCTAGCTGAATCATCAAGAATACGCAAAAAACGATTGCCAGGCCTGGAACGAGCGGTACTGCCGGACAATAGAAAGCTCGTTTCATATCCGGTCTTGTTTTCCGTAAAACGATGACCGCTATGGAAATCATCGTAAACGCAGTCAATGTTCCAATGTTGACCAACTCTGCCAACTCACCAAGAGGTATGAATGCTCCCAATAGGGCCGCTATCAAACCAAATATCCATGAAGCCGCATAAGGTGTTTTATATTTTTTATGAAGTTTTGATAAGGATTTGGGCATCAGCCCATCACGTGACATCGCAAACATGATTCGCGTTTGGCCATACAACATAACCAAGATCACCGTTGTCATTCCGAGGAAGGCACCTAGATCGATGATTCCTGCAACCCAATTTTGACCTGCGCTTTGCAAGACCAAAGAAATCGGGTGATCAAGAGCCTTGCTGAATTGTGCATACGGTACCACACCTGTCATGATTAAACTTACAATCATATAAAGCACAACACAAATGACTAAGGAACCGAGGATTCCGCGTGGTAAATTCTTTCCTGGATTTCTTGTTTCTTCAGCAGCAGATGCAACTGCATCAAAGCCGATGAAGGCGAAGAACATTAATGCGGCAGTTGAAAATACACCATCGATTCCAAATGGCATGAAAGGCTGCCAGTTTTCCGGTTTCACATAATAAATAGAAGAAACGATGAACAACAGCACAACCAGCACTTTAATAACGACCATTATATTATTGATTCTAGTCGTTTGTTTCGTACCTATGGAAATCAAAAAGGTAATCGCCATGACTATCAAAAATGCAGGTAAGTTCATATAAGTCGTGACACCTTCCACCGAACCCGGTGCTGCAGTCAATTTCTCCGGAAAGTTAATCCCGAATCCACTTAAAAATGATTGGAAATAGCCCGACCATCCTGCCGATACGGCACTAACAGCCAATAAGTATTCGAGGATTAGATCCCAGCCGATTATCCAAGCGGCGAATTCACCTAAAGTTGCATACGCATACGTATAAGTCGAACCGGATACCGGCACGGAAGCTGCAAATTCTGCATAAGAAAGTGCGGCGAATAAACAAGCAAGACCAGCAATGACGAACGATAATGAAAGTGCAGGGCCAGCATTCACTGCGCCTGTGCCTGTTAAAACAAAAATGCCTGTCCCAATAATCGCTCCAATTCCTAGCATCGTTAAATCCCAAGCACCTAGTTCCCGTTTCAATCCCTTACCGCCGGAACCTGCGTTTTTCAACAAGTGCTCAATGGACTTCTTTCTAAAAATACTCATGTTCTCTCCTCCGTAATTTTATAAAATATTCTGAAAACTGTAGACAAATAATTTCACTTACCATTTATATCGGAGAAATTTCGACAAATTTCTTCAATTCCTGAATTATCTGACTTTCAAATTATACGTATTACCCTTTCCTTCGTCAATGAATTATTATTGTAAAATTCTATTTTTTGAATCTTTTGTGGAATGAAATCTTTAATATCCAATAAAATCACCTGTCATTTAACATGTATGGTAAACAATTCATTATTTTAATATTAATAAAGTTAGCTGTTGAGTATTTACTGCATACCATTAATTTGTCTTGTAATAGTTCCAATATTTTCAATCCTATGGAGAATCAATATTTATTTTTTCTATGTATTATTATGAAATAATACACCAAAATTATTCTAATCATTCATGCACCAATAGTTTGACGGAATCAACGTACATCACTATACTTATTAAGTCTTAAAAAAAGTACGGGAATTATGCTTAATAATTGAAGAAGGTGACATTCATGGATTTTGCGATTACCTATCTGTCTTTTTATTTAATCCAAGTCGAAGGCAAAGGCGATCAGGCTGATAAGCGTTTTAAACATTTCCAAACTCTTGATACTGAAGAATACGAGGAAAGTCCTCTAAAGGATTTTTTGGATGGGGAGTTGATGAAGATTTCCAAACGGAAAGTCGACCGTCATCCAAAAACTGAACAAATACCGACGAAAATCGGTTCTTTTATTGTCGAAGAAGGACATGCACTTGATTCCAACCCTAATTACAATGTATTTAACCGTGTTCGATATGCAAAAACAAAACAGGAATTCCAAGAGGAAAATGAACAATTCACGCGGTCTTATATTGATACAAGTGCCGTCCGTGGCGGTGTTTTCATAATTGCATCGGCAAAATTAACGAAATATCTTGATGAACCATTCGTTTTCTTATTGAAATGTGATTTCGAGCCGAAAGTTGCTTCCATTTCGGATGAACGGACCTTGATTAGGCACGTTGAAATGGCAATCACCACTAAAAATATGAAATCCATTCAATACCCCTACATGCCCGAAGAAGGTATGGTCGAAGAAGGCGAACTAAAAATCCATCAGGCCTCACATGCCCGCTACTTCGAGGACTTTTTGAAATTCGTCGAATATGGCGAATCGATGCCGGAAATCATGAAAAACCAGGTCATCCACATGGTCCATGAGCATGTATCCGCTCAATTCGAAGAAAACAGTGACGAACTGCAGAAATTCGAACAGGACCTGGAAATCTGGGAAACCAGTGAAAAGCGGGAAATCCAGGAACGCCTTGAAACACACCAGGTCGTCGAAGCCACTGCCCAGATTGTCGAGCATACACCTGAAGCCGAACTGCGCATGAGGCTGGGCAGTACGTCCGTCAAAGGACTGTTAGCCGATTTTGGCGAAAGCATCCATTTAGGAAAGATTAATGGGAAATATGTATTGATGATAGAATCCAATACAATAGAGTTCGATAAAGGCGTTTCGCCGATTGAGTTTCATAGGCCGGATGATTTGCAAATACTAATTGAAAAAATCATAAATAAAAGTTGATGATTACTCCGAGTTTTGTGAGCAAAAAATCATCTAATCATTGCTTATTATCAAGGGTTTCAGATGATTCTGTGACCAATTTTGTGACCAATATTTATAAAAAAATTCAAACTCTCAAACCGCCATTATTTACTCTTTATTTGATCACAACTACTAACTAACAATTAGTAGTTTTTTTCTTGTGTTTTAATAGTGTGTTTATTTCTTCAGTACAAAGTAATATGTTAGTTTAGAGAGTCCAAAAATCCATCTTAGACTCTCTAAAAAAAATCTTATCTCGTTTGTCTTGGCGCACCACCCGGATCAGCACTATGTTTGTAATCGACTTGACCTGCACCAATCAATCCAACAGCAATCAACACATAATAAGTAACCTTTTCATCTTCTCACCGCTTAGAGTAATACGCTGTCCTTAGGAAAGACAACGAAGGTAAATTTCATCACGGTTTCTTCGTACTGTGCATTAAGTATAAATTTTGGTTTAAGAGGAGGCATTATTTCAAAAAACGTGTATACTTATCTGATTTAAATTCATCCTAAAGAAAAAAAGGATATGATTAGAGTGAAAAAAGTGCAAATCTCAATATTAATTACTGTTCTATTTTTAGTGTTGGCTCCCATTAATTCATTTGCAAGTTCGCTGGAGAACTTACCCAGAAAACTTTCAACAAATCAATGGAGTGTGGAAATAGATAAGCCGGACAGTCCCAATCCTCACGATAATAAATCAGATAATCCTGAACTCTACAACGTATATAGCATGGATATAAAAAATATTGGCGATAAAAATGTCAAACTAGTAAGAGTGGAAGCATATCGAGATGATCCAAATTCACAAACAGATTTTGAGTTATTCACAACAGAAAGTGATAAACATTTAACTCCTAGTTTTCACCACAACAATTTTCCATTGTTTACAAAGGCAACTAAATTGATAGTAACTGTCACGTGGACAAAAGAATCCGGGGATAAATACCCACGTAAATTTCAAGAACATTTTTTCTTTAACCAGTAAAGAGGGCTTTAAAGTTCTCTTTTTTATTTCGCAATATGTGTCAACTGTACTGTTTAGTCGTACTGTGCCACTTGCGAATTAAATTTGGTATATAAGTGAAAAATAAAGTTACTATATTGACCAAATTTAAGGATGTGCCACTTTGCTAATAAAAAAATTGATCCTCATAGCTGCATTGTGCTTTACAATTACCCCTAGAGCTTATGCCAATTTTGATAATACAGAAACGCAAAAAGCTTATTTTGACTTAGGCTACGAATCAGTCTATGATTCCTTAGAAAGAAGTAACATGTATTTTAAGCATGAAATTCAGTTACCTGTACAAATTCCTCCAATTCCATTCACCCATGTAGTTGGAAGGTTGAATAAGCATGAGGATAGAAATAACAGCACTCTTGAAATAGAATATATAAATCAAAATGGTTCTCCTTATGGCATTACAATCTTTCCCGAAAAATCTAAAGTACAATTGGATGAGCTAGATAATAGTGCACAGATCTTCACTTTGAAAGACGGGAGTAAAGCAGGTTATATTACTAAGCAACCACACTTCAAGGTGATTAATCATTTTTACTTTGAGAAAAATTGCTGGCAGTATCTTTTTAGGGTTCACCCTGAAGTTTCTAACGTTATTTCACCTGAATTATTAGTTGAAATAGCAGATTCCATTAAATAAATTACCGCACAGTTTGTGTCTACTGTGCTGATTCTTCGACACTATAACTTCGTGCCCCCCACTTTGTTTACACTGCCTCGTAATCCGATAATCCAAAATTAATAATTCTCCAATGCCAACTTCGCTTTGAAAGGTTCTTTTGCATCTCGATAAGATGACACTTTTGTATAAACAGCGAATAATACATCCACTGTCACTTTTGCAGCCATTTTTTAACCTTTCTGATCATATTTCTTAGTTTCTTTTATAACTCGGCAACGGTAGCTGTAATAATTTCTTGGAGGACATCATTGGCAAGAGTAATGGAAAGAAGATATCTGTTATTCATTAGTCAATCACCCTGTATTCACAGATGTACTCAATTGCAGACCATTTAGGAAACTCTTGTGTGTACCACTCAACTACACCCTCAGCAGTTTCAACTTTGTCAGTAAATACTTCACCAGTTCCAGCTACATAGTCGTGAAGGTCATCAATTGAAGCTAATTTGTATTGGAATCCTGCTTGCATTTCTTCTTCGAATACGATCCACTGTGCTTGGTTGTCAGTTACAAATACCTTTTTAGCTTCAATAGTTTGAGTTGTCATATTTATTATCCCCTTTTGCCCACAGGCTGTTTTTATGTAAGGGGGGAATTTCCCCCTTGGTAATTAAAACTCCCTAACTTCGCTTGTTTCTGATTTGATTAATTTGAAATCTATGTTGCCCCTTATATTCTGACGAGCAATTTGTCTAATCGTGATTCTGTTGATTGCTTCTTCAATTTGATCCAGCATCAACTTTCATCTGTAATTTTCACGTTTTCTGCTAAGGTTGTTGTACCAGTTGCTACGATGTAGATACTGTTTGCTTTAGTTGGTTTTACTAATGCATAGTAGATGTCATTTCCATCGAAGAATACAGCTTCATTCTTACTGATTAACTTTCCATCTGACTTTTGATACCTGAGCCTTTCTCCTGCTGCTTTGTCTGTTATGTTGACCAGGTAACAAACAATTTAAAGCCTCCTTTTATTTCATTTTTTTAAATTAATAATTCAACTTCTTGAACTTAATATACACCTTAACTCACGCCTAAGTCAATAGTTTCATGAAGTAAAAATTCAACTTCTTGAAGTTTTTATTTAAATTATAGAATTCATCTTTGTTTTACCTTATAATTCACTTATAAGGAGCCTAAGGAGAGATGTTATTTTGAAACTTATTCCGAGTTACAAGCCAATGGAAATTACATTGATCAGAAAAGATAAAACTAAAACAGATTTAAAAAGGGATTTAAAAATATCACCCGCTACGCTTGCTAAAATGTCCAAGGGTGAAAATGTTGCTTTATCCATTTTGATCAACATTTGCGAATACCTCGAGTGCAATATTGAAGATGTAATTGAATTAGTTCAAACAGAAGAAAACCACCAATCTTAATTGACTGGTGGTTTATTGTATAAACAGGAAATTTATTGTAAATAATGTTATTATCACTAGCTTTTCTTTTTCACTATTCCTCTTCATTGAGGCTAAGGTTTAATCCTTAGCTTTTTTTGTTTTTATTTTCCTGCTGATTGCTATTGTATATATTGATAATCATTTTTGCCATTTGTGTAATATTTGGCTCATTAAGAAATACTACCGTTCCTTCTGGGTTTACTTTTTTGCGTGGGTTTTTTTCTTTCATTTTGAATCCTCATCTAGCCAAGGTTTATGTTTATCGTTAAGCTTTCCTTTTTTTAATTTTCTTCAAGTAATTTTTCTTCATCTTTAGTCTACTTTTTCGCCATTACATTATCCTTTCTTTTTACTTACTAATGAGAAGTTTAATCCTTAGTTTCAACATTCGATCGTTTATCAATATTTTTTTGTTTGATGATACAAATTTGAAAACGCCATTGCCATTAATCTTAAGTTGGGTTCATTTATTCTCTTCACAGTAATTGGAGGCTTATCCATAGCTTTTTGTTTATTCTCTTCTTTTTCAGTCCACTTTTTTGACATAAAAAAACCTTTCAATTAGCTTTTATTTTTATCATCGTCAATCTTTTTGGCTAATTCCTCATATAACTCTAGGTTCTCTTGTTTTCTTTTTTCAAAATCCTTGTTAGCCTTAATCATTTCCTTTCGTAGTTCTGTTTGATCAACGTTAAACTTTGAAAAAATAAGCGAATATTTTTTTAATATATAATTGGCAAGACTTATTTCTCCTAAAAATCTAGTATCTCTAATCCATAACCCTTTATGCCCTTCAGGTTTTTCACTGATTATTGTAACAACTCCATTTTTATCAATATACTTTTTACATTTTGAATTTCTTTCATCAATGTATTCTTCAACAAATACTCCAACGTAGTCAGTTATTGTTTCATTATTTTCATCAGTATGCTCTTCAATTAATCGCCCATGCTCATCTATATATTTTTTATAAGCCATATTTAGTTCAGTCCTCCTATACTTAATCACTTACTTTTATTATCGAGCAAGAATAATCTGTTTTCTTCTTTGGCCATACAATCAATAAGCTTCTTTCTAAAATATTCATTGATATCGATATTCTCCGTTGAGATAACTTCTACATCGGTCATATCGACATCATCAAGATTAACTTTCTTTGACTTTTTATCCAATCAACTATCACTCTCCTGTCCTACTTATTAATCTCCAAACAAAATAGCTTATATTCACTTTTACCTAAAGTTTCTATGAAAATAGTAACGAGTAAAATTATAGAAAATAAAAAAACACCAATCATAATAGACTGGTGATTTTTTTATTTTGACGTTTATCAGATAATATAACACTTTTTGTCCTTCTAATTTTCGGCATAAAAGTATGCTCGATATTAAATTGCGAAATTTGTAATATATTGTATAAATAGGTATAAAAACTCATTACTATCCTCCCTGACCATGTTACCATAATAATGTAAAAATGTTATAAATTACATAATAAAAGGAGAGAGAAGACGGAATGAAGAAAAAGATTGTATCGCTAGCGTTAGTATTTGCACTATTTACTGCCACGTTTACACCCCTGGCCTCGGCAAAACAAATTGCTATTAATGGTCAGAATGTATCTCAAACAAGTGAAGAGGATCAAATTAAGCAATTAGCCGAAGATTTAGAGATTATATTTGAGGAAGCAGGCATTAGGGATAGTAAAGGGAATTTAATTGGTTTCGATAATGATATATTAGAGAAGAAATTTGGAGAAAGACCTGACCTAGAGGAATTCTTGAATGCTTCAGTAGAACTAGAAACAGCAAAGTTCTCAACTCAAAGTAAAAAGGACGATATTAATAGTTGTTTTAATAAGAGAGTCAAAAAAGAGTATGTAGGCATTATAAGTGGAGCAGTAATCGGACAAATAATTTCTATGGCTTTAGACGGATCGTTTTGGAAAGCAGCAAAGTTAGCTATTAAGTCAGGTGTAAAAGGTTCAGTTGCTGGTACTATGGCAACCATGATGCAATATTTATATACTTGCGTTAAAAAACATTCGTAAGAAAAAAAGCCAATCACTATATTAGTGATCGGCTTTTTTCTTACTTCCAAATAGCCAACTTAAAAGGGTAACAAATGCTACAAAATAGAATGCATATCCTAAATTGCCTAACCAATTTATCGTTTGTCCCCTGAAGTATTGCAGACCAGATGTTGCAAGATACGTGAGTATGATACCCACTAAAAAGGTAATGAAAAATCTTTTCTTTGTTATCGCCATACTACAATACAACTCCTTTACTATATCCAGTTTATCATAAATATCCAAACATTTACATCAATGATTATATTAGTAAACTATTTTTTTTGATATTGGGTAGTTAGTTGGACCGAGGTCACATTTGTATCATTTATGAAAATGTACTTAATTCAAGTAATATATGATTTAAAAATTTCGATATCTTAAGGGAACATTTTGATTATAACGCTTAATACCTATACACAAAAAAGGAGTTTAGATATCTAAACCTACATTCTTGACCTACTGGCTTTATCTAACATTTACGAAAAAACTTAAATTTCGATTAGAATATAATCTAAATTGTTATTATTTAATTTCAATACCAACAATATCCTCAAACTTCACCCTTAAAATATGTCCCTTCTCTTTCTCCAACTCTAAATATATAGCCTTTGTAAACGGATCTAGCCTATGTATCATCCCCGTATATTCCCAATCAAACCCATCCTCCCAAACAGTAAACTTTACAGGTGAAGCAAACTCCATAGCAGTGTGTATTTTGTTCTCAAATTCCTCTAATTGGTATTCGTCTAAAATTGGCTTTACCTGCCGATAGTAATCCTTATTTACATCCTTTAATAATTTAACGTATTCAGGCAGCATCAAAGCTGGTTGCCATTTAAGCTTTCCACGATCTTTTATAGACATAAGAACATCTCCATTTCATTCTATAAGTACATTATAGAACATTCGTTCTTTATTTAGTCAAAAAAAAGAAGGGTAAATTTTCCCTTCTAAAGATGACGGAAATATCTTTCCTGTAATAACATCTTAATTAACTTCTCCATATCCAAACTACCTCCTTCTGTAGCAGTCCCAATTCCTTCGATGTATGTGAATTCTTCAGTATCAATAATCTTTCGAGTAACTACTTTACCCTTTTCATTAAAGTCTTTATAATATGCAATTTCATCAAAGTCGCTTATCTTTTTTGTAACTAACTCTCCCTTTTTATTAACGTATTCAATTGTTTCTACTCTGCTTTTTGTCATAAGTCCTCCGGGTGTTGTCCACTTCAAGTTATTGAGCGTTTCTTTTGTATTTCAGATTCAATTCGAGTAATTACCTTGCTCATATTCCCATTGATAGTACTTCCACTGAATCGTAGCGTTTTCCATCCGATTGATTTTAGGTATGCATCACGTTTCCTGTCATGTGCTTTAGCCTTCTTACTTGAATGAAACGCAGCTCCATCACATTCAATGGCTAAACGATACTCTGGGAGGGCTAAATCAATCCTATACCTTCTTATTGGATATTGTGCTGTAGGTTTGTAATCCCTCATCCACATTGCCTTCAAAACCCTCTTCTCAATTGGACTTTGACATTTATCTAATTCCACAAAGTATGGGGGGATGTAATGATCCACTTTAACTCCTTTACTTCTTCGCATGTCCAAACCTAGAAAGACAAACCCTGTTATGACAAGTCCAAAAAATACGACATATTCTACCATTGTAAATAAATTTCCCCTTTCTCGTAGGTACAAGCACTAGATACGAACTTTCTACATATCATTTACTAAGTAATTAATAATCCTTTACTGATTATTTAAAAGAAATCAACGAATTAATAACTAATCAATTACTTATTTTCTAATCATTATTGTTACCAATGTAATACAAGTTTAATCCATTGGTATGACTGGCACGACGGAATTTGTTAGGAGGGAATGGAGTGACCGAGTAAGGGGGAGCGCGAGGGGGAAATATTCAATTTGAAATTATCTGAATATTAATTTGGAGGGATAAATCATATGAGTAAAGTTCATACTGTTAAGTTCTACTCATTTAAGGACGGAAATTTTAAGGTTAAAAAGCAGGAAAAAAGGAAAGCTATTCCGAACATTAACATGTATTCAGTCAGTCCATTTGTAATGCTAGACCCTGTAATTTGCCTAATGGGTGTTGGGTTACTTTCTATAGCTCTCTTGGAAAAGTTTTTTGAACATCAAGGAAATTATGATATATCAGAGTCCCTTCATACATGTTTTAATATCGCGATACCCTGTGTAGCATTCGGATTCATTTGGAAACTAATGATTGCTGTTAGTGGTGCGTTCCTATGATGAAACTATGGAGAGCAAAGATGAAGCTGCGTGGTTCGTTGATGAGGGCATTTAAACTTGGTGGAATCCACAAGCAAACTACAACACAATCAAAGACGTATACACGTTATCCTAAGATTCACGAAGTCCATATTGATGAGGAAAATGAAGCTGTTCGATTCACATTTACTTTGCCTGACGGAGCTAATCCTGATTTAGTTTTAAAACAAGAATGGGTATTCAAACAGTGCTTTGGAAATAACATTGAAATAGATGGTAAGGTGAAAAAGTTTATCTTGTGGTGTTATTCAAAGGACATGGAAAAAGAAATACCATATGATTTTAAAAAAATTCAACCTCATTTGAAGGGTAAAAATATACCTATAATGTGTGGTGTAGATCGGTCAGGTAAGATGAATGTAAAGGATATGGTAGAAGAACATCATATGTTGCTCACAGGAACAACTGGCAGTGGAAAGTCATCATTGATTAGGGGGATATTGACTTCATTGATTCTGCATAAGTCACCTGATGAAGTACAATTCTTGCTTGGTGATTTGAAGTTCTCTGAATTCGGCATATACAAACGATTACCTCATGTAGTGGGCGTTTTTATGGATGCTAAGTCACTCCTCCCTCCTCTTCAAATGATTGAAAAAGAATTGGTTCGAAGAGGTAAATTACTTGATGAAATGGACGTTGAAAGTATTTATGAATTAGAAGATAAGCCACCTACAATTGTGGTGTGTATTGATGAGGTTATATTGCTCAAGGATAAACCAAAAATAATGAAGATAATTGAAAGTATATCTTGTATAGGACGGTCTAATGGAGTTTATCTGATGTTGTCAATGCAACGTGGTGATGCTAAATCATTGGGAGGACAATTGAAGAATAACCTTACCTTTAGAATATCAGGTAAACAGTCAGATGAAACGAATGCAAAAATAAGTGGTTTGAAGCAATCAGTTGACTTAGATACTGCAGGTAGGATGATACTTTCTACTCAAGGTAAAGAAAGAGTAATTCAAGTACCTTATATGGATAAGAAGAAAGCTAAAGGGTTACTTGATCCATTAAAAGTGAAACAAGAAAAACCAGAGCTTGAAGATGTCGCAGATCGAAAGGTAAATGAATTTTCATTAGATGAGGTGTTCGATAGTGAACCAAAGGGATAAAGCCATTATTAATGACTTGAGACAATTCAGAATGATGTCAAGAAACCAAATTGTTGAATTACACTTTAAACATCTTAAGAATCCTATAAATTCATGTAATAGCGTTTTAAAGCGTTTAACAAGGGATAACTTTATCAAATGCAGTACTCTTCACTCTCCATACGTTTACTTCACCGTTGACTGTAATATTAAACCAGACTCAACTAAAATCCCCCACTTCCTTGAACTTGTAGATACTGTTATTGAAATGAAAGCGCATAGGGAAACCAAAAACCTTATGATTGAGCCTAAATACGGAGATAAAGGAACAATAGAACCGGACATCTTTGCTATTTGGTTTAACCCAATATTTATTGAAGTTCAACGCAATGTTTACACCAAAGAAGTCATGCAAAAGAAAATTGATCTTTATGAAAATTATTATGATACAGGCGATTGGAAAGATGAACCTTGGCAAAAAACAGACAAAAAGGTATTCCCATCTATCCTAATTATTACCCCTACTCGATATGCAGTAAAAAGTACAAAGCTTGAAATATATCAATCCCCTTCTATTTCTGACTTTATTGAAAGTAGAACAGGTGAATCAACACTACAAATCAAACCTAAAGATGTTAAAAATGTAATTCAATCGTATGGTGGATCATTGAAGCTAAAAAAATAAAATTCATTCACAAACATATCCATAACTGTTAAACTTTAAATGTGTATAATGGGTTATTATACCTATATTTTAAGGAGAGAACATTATTTGAAAGAAAAAAAAGTAAAGATAGGTTTCAATACCATTGAATATGGTATTTTTTTTGGAATAATATAATCATTTTAAAGGGGCAATGAAAATGGATAATGACTTTGACCACTTTGTGCTTAAAATTGAAGCTAAACCAGTTGTCTTTCATGGGAAAACAGTAAAAGAGAGTATTCCAAAATCACTGTGGACAAAAATCCGCAAAGAAGTATTAGCCATTCAAAATTATAAATGCTCTATTTGTTCCTTTAAACCTGAAGAAAACGAAATGAGAAAATTACATGTTCATGAGATAGAACGGTACGATTTTGAAAATGGAGTATGTGAGCTGGAATCGTTAAACTTAATATGTGTAAAGTGCCATGCGTTTCATCACATGGGGAGAACAAGTGCTACTGCTACAGAAGAGTATATGGAAGAATTGATCGAACACTTTATGGACGTAAATGAATGTGATTGGCTTGATTACGAAAGTTACAAATTATCTGTTATGGCGGAACAATCAAAAAATAGGAAAAATAGAAAAGCTATATCTCCTGATCAAATTAAATTTAAAGTAACGGGAGATATACCATATAAAAAAGAAGTAATTGCTCATTTGAAGAAAAAAGATTTATATGCTGAGAGCAATGAAAAACAAATGAGTGAGCATTTTATAAATTTTGTGATTAAAGGTGAGAAATTTGACTTTAATGCCTTTAAAACGCAAGAAGAATTTACAAGATATCAAGTGGAGCTAGAGGAATTTCTTAAAGAAAGAAAGAAAGTAAGTAATTAAATTAATCATTTTAAAAGGGGCAATGATCTTGAAAAATAAAGTACTTCAAGCAAAATTAGAGGAATTTAAAGAAAAAGGAACAGTGTTAGTGTGTGACACCATTATAAATACAGAAACATTTGAAAAGATGCTACTTTCTGAAGGTCTTAATTATGAAATGGAAAATGAAAATGGTTGTACACGTTTTCTAAAAAGTGATACACCAGCATACTAAATGAATGAAATATTTTATTTAGTTGACTTTGATAGAGAATAAAAAGGAGTTGAAAAAAATGGCAATTAAAAGGCAAACATTCATTATGTCCGTTGTTTTTGATGAAGAGTCAACATATGAGGGATCTGCAGTAGAAGCCATAATGCATAGACTTTTGGAGGATGGGGTTATTGAATTTGAGTATGAAATCAAAAATGAAGAAATTTTGCCAGATGAAGATTTTATTGATGAAGATTTAGAAGATTAACTTCATAATTTAAAACTATTATTCAATCAAATGGTTGATTTATAAGGAGAAGTATGTCGGACTTAATTGATTTAATCAAAGACTACTTATTTAATGAACAAATTAGGGCAATTGATGTAATTATAATTGGATTAATTGGATCATTTATTCTTTGGCTATTAAGAATTATCGTAAATAGCGTTAAAGTAAAATTAGGATTGTTTAAAGCTCATATTAGTAAGCTGCACAGAAGATATATAAAAAGAAATATGACTGTAAATGAGTATATTAAAGCACATGATAGAGTCCAAAACGGGGAAGTATTGAAATGGTATGAGAAGAAAGCATACGATAAAATGCAAAAGGGTATATCTAAAGGGATGGGAACAATTAAGGAAAAATATAAATCTTAGTTTCATTATGAGAGAAATAGATTAATAAAGGAAGCCCCTCTCATTAAGAGAAGGGCTTTTTATTTGGCTTATCCTTTTAAAATATTTACTGAATATCCTTTTTTCTTCAATTCTGCAGCTAATTTAGTTGCATTCTTCTCATCAGAGAAAGCACCTACTTGAACCTTATGTAAAACACTTTTCTTTTCAACTGGTTTAGCCTCTTCTTTCAGCTTTTTACCTGATAACGTTTCAGCTATTGCTTTACAACAATCATCAAAGTTCTTCTTGTAAGCATCAGCATTTGTTTTAGTATCGACAAAGCATACCTCAATCAGAATAGCTGGTTTAGCTGTCCCCTTAAGAAATCCGAGATCCGTTCTTTTCTTCGCACCACGATCCTTAATTCCAAGTGCTTCCGATATAGCTTTAGATACCTTTGCAGCCAATGCTTTATTTCCGTCTCCATAATAAAGAACCTCGGTACCTCCTGTTTCCTTTGTACCAGCATTGAAATGTACAGATACATCTAAATCCCTACTTTTGCCATTGTGATATTTAACTATTGTATTGATATTATCCCGTTGCGTCTTTGACGTATCATCATTAAATGTATGTACTTTACAATCTAAATCTTTAAGATATTCAGCAACTTTCGGGACAATCTTCCTTGCTTCATTAACCTCATCTAGAAACCCACTTGCACCACGTACTACTTTAGCGTGACCACTTGAAATAACGAATTCATTCATTACAATTCCTCCTTGTATCATCCCATTAGAATTTATACCTTATTCAATCTCCTTAAACTCCGCTTCCACTACATCACCCATATCCTTCAACCAACGCACATGTTCAGTATCTAATATATCCTCGTCTACCTTAGTTACTGTATTATCCACGCTTATCTCAGTCTTATTCGATAGCTTACCTAGACTTCTTTCGATAAAGAATTCATAGCCAGACTTCTTAACCATATCATTATTAGATTCACTGATCAGTTTCCAATATCCATTAACAGCATCTACTAATTTAGATTCAATTAATTGATGACCAAAATTTCTATGTTCCCGTTTGAGTCTGTCCACCTCTGCATTAAAATTGTCATCCTTCTTCATCCAATTGTATAAGGTTGTTCTACTCACTCCGACTGTCTGAGCTATCTCCTTTTTCTCAATGTTCCCAGTAGCTAACAACTCTGCAGCAGTCTGTTGTGCTATACCCAGATTACTTACACTATCCTTATCCATCTCATCTCCTCCCCCCTTTACACGTTAAATAAGAAGGGACAATTTACATCCCAATATTAATCATTCATCAAAGAAATTTACTTTAACTACTTCCGCTACAATATCTACATAAATATGTGAGTTAAGAAGCTGTTTAGTGCCTACATCAGCATTGTAATACGATGTTACTATTAACCCTTCATCTTCTCCTTGAAGCTCTGCAGCAAACACATAATTCTTTATCTTGCCTTCTCTAGCTTGTTCCGTTATGTATTCCAACTGTTCAATTAAGTCTTTGTCCTTATTAGGAAAATGTATAATTTTAGCCATTAGTCACACCATCTTTATTAGAAATTAGAGCATCGAACTTTAAAAGTTAAAAAATTCATCAACATACATATCATCAAATTCGTTTTCTTTCATATCATACTTATCCATTAGATACTGTCTCATCTCTTTTGCAGACTAACTCATTAAATAACACTCCCTAATTTATTAATAATGTAATTACATAAGCGATAATACTGGCTAACAACATAGATAATCCTCTATTTTTATCTTTATGGTCTGGTGATCCAATAGTCATTATCGCGAACAATATCATAAATACAATCATTACAACTTGAAATGCTGTCATCATAATCCTCTAGCTCTCGCTTGTTTATCTAATTCTGCATCAATCGTTTTAAAAGCAGCTTCACCTATTTTACGTCCATCTAATGTCAACTCAACTAAACGCTTTTCGATTTCAATATGCTTCATCTCAATCTCAACTATATCCATTCCATCTGCCGTAATATTTGCATACCATTCTGTCTTATCTCTGCTCTCACTGGTCGTAATATATCCCTTACCCTCTAGGTATTCAAAGTCTAATACATCAATCCAATCAGCTTCAAAAGGTATTGTTAGTCCAGATTGCATTGTATTAAAATTTACGGCTTCATCATAAATTTCTTTTAATAATTCAAATCTACTCTCTTTCATATCTAATTAGCTCCCATTCATTATTTATAGTTTAAATACAAACAAACGCACCAACCACTGAGTATATTAATCAATGATCAATGCGTTATTAGTTGAGTTTTCCATCCCCAAAAATAAAAAAGCAAATCCCAAAGGACTTGATTACTAACTTTTTTTCCAGCTATCGAAAAATAAACCTATTTGTGTTTCAGAGCGCAATGTACTAAGTCCCCGTTCTTGAGAAAACTTAGAAATAAACTTACCTAATACCTCCAAATTTGGTGTACCAATTGAACTTGTCACACCACCACTTTTTTCGTAGGTACAATTATACTCTACCCCATTTTTTATTTTTTCTCTTGTTTCCTCTAATCTCTCTAATTGAAAGGGAGTCATCTTTTCTCTCATGATCTCTTCCCCATCATCCATTAGGAAACCAAGCTTTCTTTTTTGTTCTAAAATAGCCTCTTTAATTCGATCCTCATCTGCGAACTTAAATTTGATGAGTACATTTTCAGCTAATTTAGTCCAACTTTCATTGATTGAATCATATTCTTCTTGTTTTTTTCTTGCCTCTGCTAATCCGTCTTCTAACTCTTCCATAATTGCTTTTAACTGTTCCTCGTTCTTTCCTTTCAACTGTTCATCGTTGTACTTACTTTTCCATTCTTCACGCAACATTTCTACTTAATCAATTTTCTCTTCCTTTTTTCTTCTCGCCAATTTACTCATGTCCTTTCCTGAGTAGTATATATTGCAAGTTTCCCCCTTCTACATGGAAACTATAACCATTAACATCTACTCTCTGAAAGAAAAGTCGGAATATATCCTGCGAAAAAAATTATGTAGAAAAATAATTTCGATAAATTAAAAACACCCGATTACTCGGATGCCTTCAAATTCTTTATTTAGTATGTAACAATATGTTTGCTTCCAACAACTCCTGGATCTAACATATTGATTACTTCTTCCGTTTTTCTTATTTTAATTGTTCTATTAATGTATTCTTTTGTTCAGAACTTAAATCATGATTGCTTTTAAGCCATTCATGAACCAATTTATACATTCCCTCAGGCTGTAATCCAATTTTTGTATCTCCAAAACCTTGTTGGATTCCTATGTCTACTTTTCCATTAGTAGACACGATAAACCATGGTGAATCCGCAAAATTATATTGACTTAGATCTTCTTTATTCCAACTCATTTTACCATCTCCTTTACTAACAGTTCGATAAAAGGTGATGATTTCCTGCAAATAAACACCAGATTACTCAAATCCCTCCTTTATTCTGCAATTCATCAAATCTTTACATGATTAATACATTTATTGAACTTATCTATTTTATAATCAAATTACAATTTAATAATTCATCATCATATGGAGGGTACAATCATGGAAATAAATGAAAGGCAACCATTTGAGTCATTTTTATCTCCTCGACAACTTGCTGAATTAAAAATCTTATCTACTAAAACAAACATAGCTTTTCATGAATTATTAGCAATGCCATCAATAGTCTCACTTCTAGAGAAATTGGACAATACTACCGAACTGAATGATGAGCTTAATAATAAAGAAATGATATTAAGAAATAAAGTTTTCATTAATAAAAATAAAGAAGTATTAAATAAGACACAAAAAGCACTCAGCCATTTAGGTTAAGTGCTTTTTCTATGAATAAAGTTCCTGCAAATAAAGAAATCTGATTACACGGATACTCCAATTTAATTCTTTGAATGTTGTTTTAATACTTCAATATATCCCTCAACTTCTGCCATTTCATACATTAAGATTATCTTTCGTTTATTTAACTCTTCAATTTCCATTGCTTCTTCCAAACTATCCTGCTTAATATTAACAAATACATCATATAAATCTTTCTCAATGAATGATTCTGCAATTCTCCATGCATTTTTCTCCGCAAGTATTCTGTTTTCCTTTATCATTTCTAAAAGTATTTCATTAAATCCATTTTTAATAAGTAAATTAAAACTACTTGTTATAACATTTTCCAATTCTTCTAATTCAGGATCAAGAACATGACCTAATTCATGATATAGAATAATTCTAGAATAAACTTCCAGAGATAAATTATAGATTTCGCAAGAATATTCCAGACTTTTTAAATTTACTTTAATTTGATTTTCTTTGGGATAAAAAATCATTACAACGGAGTCATCATCCGTTAAAACTATATTTACGTTAATGTTTAGGTTATCAACTATCGCTTGCAATGAAACAATTAAATTGTGTATAGTCATTCCACTCCCTATCCAAATATTTACCAACCTTAACAATATTCAGCAAAGAGTGACAAAAGTCCTGCTTCAAAGAATAAAAAGACACCTCATAAGAGATGCCCTTTACCATTAAAAAACTTTCTTATAATCAGGAATATTTTTTGATAGCTCAATATTATTTTTCTCAATTGCAACTGATATCGCATTAACAATATCTTCAGGAGTTACTTCACTCCTTGAACTTAAACCACTCTCTAATAATATCCTTTTAATTGCTTCCTTACTTAAACCTAAATTTTTTAACAAAAATATCCACCTCCCTAGTCATTTAATTCGACACCACGAAATGTTTACCTTTATAATTGAGTAAAAAGGATTGAAATGTCATGAAAACTCCTAGATTAATATATCCAAGTAGGGTCAAAACTATTGTCGGTATTGATCAGTTTAAACACTACATTAAATTAACTGAGCAAGCACTTTTTGAAGAAGCTAGGAATGAACATATATCTGAAAAAGACCCATTACTTAAAACAATAGATTATCGAAATAATTTCATTTTTCCAGAAATTCATAAAAGATCCATGTTTATTACTCTATATTCCTTTGTAGAAAAAGAACTTATTCAACTAGCTCAACTTTATCAAAAAACTAATAACCCCTTAGTTAAATTTGATGATTATAGCGGTAGTGGAATCGACAAAGTTAAAGAATTCTTTTCAAAAAGTATAGGAATAAAAATTGCAGTTAACGATTGGAGTAAATTAATTTGTTATAGAGGTATTAGGAATCATTTTGCTCATGTTCCTAATGATTATTTAGCTTCTAATAGTAAATATTTAAATTCCTTTAGACAGATTCAAACTATAAAACTCACACCATACACTTGGGATAATAACACAATATACGATATACATGTGCCTAATGAATTTATTTATGAAGCGCTTGATACTATTGAAAACTATTTTAATGATTTGTACGACATTCTAGAAAGTCATGATAATTATGAATATCCTACACCATAAGTTTTATACAAGTCTAAAAATATACCTTTTTATTCTTTGTCACTTTGCCCGATAATTTGCGCTTATTTTAAGTGTTATTTTGCACAATTGGAACCAAAAGAGACACTTATTTAAATAAGTGTCCGTGGTTAATTAACCTTAATAACTATTTGTATTAAAAGTATTGTTTTTTCCTTCAACCCATTGCCCTATATAATTATCACGAATATCTACATAAAAGGTTCCAACTTTCATATCGTAAAATTTCGCAATTCCGTCAGCGTTTCTATCCGTAGTAAATGTTTTGAATGTTGTACAGGGGTAAGGATAAGCAGTATTGCATAAACGAACTTTTAACTGACTAGGAGCAGCTGGAGCAGCACCATAGCCATCTGTTCTTATTAAACCATCGTCAGGTACAATAACAAATACATTTCGCCAACTGGAAGAAGTGTCAACATAATTATCAACAGTTCCATCCTCAGTTTCAAAATACCATGTAGCAGCTTTTGCTTTGTCAGTTTCAAAAGAAAACACTCCTATTAAACTAAGAACCAAGACACTAAGAGTAGAAGCAATTTTTTTCAACATAACAAAAGTCCTCCTCTATATTATTTTACAAACAAATTATATTATGGAAAAATTTTCATAACATCAGACTTTTAGATTATTTTGGATGTTGCTATCGAGGTCATACGCAAAATTAAATATCTTAATCTTTGTATACAAAAAAAGGCAGCAAATACGGCTGCCTTTTATCATGCTCACATCAGTTTGCACTAATGATTTTCTGTGTACTTAGAATGTCTAAAAGTTATAAGTAATAGACTATATATCCCACCTTGATTGTTCTTAATTCCGCTACAAAGGTGGGAGAATTCTGTTTATGTATTCAATTAATTCGCCTTATCGATTTTAGTTGTCCCAGTGTATTTATTATTAATTTCAACCTTATGTACAGCTTGATATTTCGGTAATCCGTGTTTTTTAATCTTACTATGCACAATCTTTTTAACAATCTTCATTTCTTCATTCGATAACAATCCACTTTCTTTAACCTTATTGTATTCAGCAAATTCTCCATATAGGTAATCGGCAGCCACATCATAAGCATATCCTGCCATCTCTAGAGCTTTAGGATATTTGATAACATTAAACCCTCCAAAGTAATATTTCTTACCCATAAGCTTTGCTTGAGCCTTATACAGTAGTTTATCGAGCGAAACCCCTTTATAACCTGTACTGCTATCTACACGCAGTCTTGCATTCTGTTGGTTCTGCTGATTGCTGCAAACCCGTAAATTCCAAGAGACATTATTTAATTTATCCTTAACTGGATCGTTCGTATTTTCTATGTGATCAGTATGCTCGCCCTCAAAATTAGTAATTAATCGATGCATCATAATTTGTCTTCCGTTAACTACTGCATATACGTATCCCTTTTTATTACTGAACCACGTATAATCGTAAATCCTATATTTCAAATACGAACTAATATCTGTAATGGCAATACGGCCTTTATACTTTCCTACAAGGTGTATATGCACTAACTCTTTAGAAATAACCTTTTTATTTCTATCTAATTTCCTCATTTAAAAAACTCTCCCTTATTTTAGAATGTAAAAAAGACGACTCCCATCGGGAACCGCCTTGGTAAATAATTATGTATATACTATTAATCCTTTTTAAGATGTTCAGGCTTATTGTTTGTCCATGCTAATAAGATGTTACTAATTTCATCAGAGTTAAAAATCCAATACGATTTCCCATTCTCATGAATTCCTTTACTCATTGGTTTTATTCCATGAGCCGAGATAAATCGAAGCAAATTAATACTGAAGCACTTGAACGGCTTAAATCCAATTCCCATTTATAAGTCATCCTTTCTATAAATTTATTTCTTTATCAGGTGAACTACACTACTTTGATCGATATAATATTTAAGACGCTTATTCATGATATCCACCCACTTTATTATGTAATTTTTTATACTTGCACCTTATATATTTTCATGTTATTGTATAATTACGGTATCGAATATAGTTTTTTATCAAAAATAAAAAATATAAGGGGAGTACACTGCCGATTATTGTATATATTGACTTGGATTCTTCTCCCCTAACATACGGTTAACTCCAATAATAAGAAAAGCCCAGAGACCTTACAGCTGTAGGGTTCATTGGCTTTTTCTTATTTAGCTATTTAAACTCATGCGGACATATCATCAAGTCTTTGTCTCACCTTGCGCTTACGCTCTTTATCCTGTCTGAGCCTATACTTATTCTGACACTTATCGCACCTAACTTGACGCTGTCTAGGTTCATATACTGTCACTCCACAACCAGAGCAATCGATCTCTTTATGTACATTCTTTCTAATACTATTTACTACTTCAGTTCCAAACGACTCCCATAACGTCCTCTTGTACTTGCTATCTTTAACTCCAAATAAATATCTAACCAACACATCTGCAATTTTATTAGCATCTGGATAAATTTCTAATAATTTTTGACGGATAACAATATAGATATATTGTTTCTTATCATCTATATCATCTTCATTAGCAGAAATGTAATGTCTTTTGTTTTGATCTAAGTATGTATACGCCTCAATAATTTCATTATCGATTTTTTCATTAATTACAAAGGCTTCATCTTTAATATTTGGAGTCCACAATAACTTTCTGTAATCAAATTTACCTACTACATTCTTAAAATAAATACGTTTATCGATAATCGCATCCTCGATTTTGTTGACAGTGCTTTGATTTTTATCCATTACATTTTCTTTATTCTTAGCATATGCGAAAAAATACGGGAGCTTTTGCTTATCATATTTATTCCATTCTGTTTTAACACTTGGAGGTAATTTTACATCATCAAGAGTTTTAGCCATATCTATAATATGATTATTATATGACGTTAATTTTTTGATCAATGTGTAATCAGTCTTAGAGTCAAAATCATTTTTATTATAGATTTTCGAAATTGTATTTGAAATAATTCCGATATTCGCCTTGAACGCTATTTTTAGACTTTCAAAAATGTTTTGGGAATTAATCGACTTAGGATCAGATACTCCCATTTCGTACTCTAATGGAACAACGCCCATTTGTTCAGCATTATCTTCAACAACTTTGATTAGGGTTTTCGATGGGGTGCACATGATTTTATCCCCATCAAAGTCCGCCATAAGTATTTTCGGGATTAAATCATCAGCAGAAATGTGAATTCCTTTAGTAATAAACCACTTTTTCATTTCTTCAGTTTTTATATTTTCTCGAATTGCATGTTCGAAACTTAATGCAGGAGCCCTCATTAGATCAACTTTACCTTCATCATATAAATTACAGTAAACTTGCCCATCATTTAGTAGCCCCTTTGGATTCTTTATACCCTTAAAGATATTTTCCATTACTGCAAACCAATCCGGCAAAACGTATGTGTATTTCCCATCAATACTTAACTTAGCTGACTTAGCCTCTTCAATAATTTTCTCTTTTCTCTTCTTTATTGCTTCTTTACTATTTTTGTCATTCAACAAAGCAGGATACAGATTAATCGCTTGCTGAAATTCATTCTTATCTTCATTTTCATCTTCACAACCAAGAACTCGGATCATTGTATCTGCATCTGTTCCCAAATTATTAAGGTCGTCATTTGTCATTTGTACCAAATCCATTAAATCCTTATTTTCTATATAAACCAATGACTGTAAATACTGATAATTCGTTTTGGCATTTGGAATCGAATCCTCTTCTGCATTCATAAAAGCTGCTTCACTATTATATAGTTTGAAGTTATCTTGATACTTTTTCCAACTTTCCTTTGGATTATTTTTGTCTATATATTGCTTCCACATTTTAAACTGAGACTTAAAAAATATTATTTCAATGTCCGATTCTTTATTTAACTTCCATTGTTTACCGTAGATATCCGTTACTACAAGATTGTCGCCATATTCATTCCATGGCACAGGGGAAAGGCAACCTTTCATCCACGGAAGTCGAAACTGAATATTTTTATATACACCTTCACCGAATAACCTTTCACTTACTCTCGGAAGCATCATCCCTGCTCCATCAGTAATTTCTAAATCAATTGTTCTGTCATCTTGACGCTCCACATCGAACGTATCTCTTTTTATGTAATCAACTGTCCTATTTTCTAATTTTACTTTTACATCGTCTACACAAATACATTTATTAATATCAAAACCAATCCATTGTTCTGATGCACTGGACGCTAATGCCTTATAGGCTAAAAACTTATTGACGCTCATGCCCCCGTTATCATTAATATCATCAATACTTAATCCTGCAGTAATTTTATTTTCAATTCCAAAATTCTCATTATTCCAAGCGTCCTCTTGAATAAAAAAAGCCTTCTTGTCTCTAATTTGGCCACTTGAGGAAGACCAATATACGAAGTGTTTATTTTTAAAATTAAATCCTTTATCTAATAAGCTCTTAAAAACTCCATAATTATAAATTTCTACAATTATTAACTTTTCTGACAATTTACCAGTTTCCAATTTTAATTGACGGGTTAGTGTAGACTCGAATAATGAAATCGCTTGACTCTTGTTCAACTTCATGGCATCTAAGGTACGCATACTGTCATTTTCATCAACCTTGGCATTCAACTCACGTTTGAGCCTTGCATTAGATACCTTTTTATCTTTAAAAATAGTACCCCTTAACCATTCCAAATATTCCAATTGTCTATTACATTTAGACACTTGCGACTCAACAAATTCTCTATCCTTCCTTTTTTCGCATTGAGTCATTTGAATACTTAATTCCTGAAGTTTAGCTTCGATATCACACTCTTGAGCAGATAACCTTTTTAAATCATGATATCGATCCTTAAGCAACTTTATATTTCTTTCTTCCTCGCTGAAAAAAGCATCTGTTGACAATGAATAGACATAAACTTGATTTGATAAATTCCCCATTAAATCATTCTCCTTTTGCGTAATTGTATAATTTTATTTCCAACTAAAAAGACTTTTCAGACAGGCTGCAAAAGTTCTCCTATCCCCCATATTGATAAAATTCATTAGTTTTTTGTATGAGACAATTGTAAATGTAAGATTTTTATTAATACCTGATTGAGATTGATAAAGTTGTATTAGCTTCGTTAGTAGCACAAAATCCTTATCTGATATGTCGTTACTCCTTACAATGGATTGTGGAACTTGAATCTTAAATTCTTTTGTCATAGCATCCTCCTGTGTAATTGTTTAACTGAATAATTAGTTAATTTAATGTTTTAGTGTGTTCTTTCATGATGTTCTCGATTTCGATACATCTTGGATAAAGCCATAAGCGTCGATCTGCAAGGCTTATTGCCGATAAAAGGTAAGAGTAGCCTTCCCGTTTGATTTTCCTCATTAGCTGTACATCATAAATAAAAATTAAATCTGCCTTTGAAACCATGTTCACATCCCCTTTTCAAAATCACTGTTCTTTTTATCTATAATCTCATTTGTTTGTAATTAATTCCATGTATATTATTTTACCTTTTTATACATTCAAAGCATCCACCTCCCTAAGTAAATATTACTCTTATGTGAATCAATACTTGCTGTTAAAGTAAATATATCCCTTTATCCTTTACAGGTCAATACCCTGTAATAACAAGGTTTTCATCACTATGTATAATTTTATTCACTTCAAGTGTAATTGTCGTCCAGTTGCCGATATAACTTTCATTCTCATATGAACTCACTTTATAATTATACGTAAAAATGAATAAATATTCTTTTTTTAAAAAAATCAAAGTCAAATTATCCACCCTTATTCTCAAACAAAATAATGAACTACAATGAAGTCCATGGTAAAATATTAGACAAGAGTAGATTACGGTTTGAGAGTCAGGGAGGCTCTTAAACATGGCAGGAAGCGTTAAAAAGAATCAAAATACCAAGAAATGGGATATAGTATTTGACGCAGGAAATGACCCTTTGACTGGAAAGCGCAGACAAATTAAAAGAAGAGGCTTTCTTACTAAACAAGAGGCATTAGATGCGATGACACTATTAAAATCAGAAGTTCTACAGGATGAGTTTACCGACTTGACTAACTTAACTTTAGATCGTTTTATGGACGAGTGGTTTATTGAGCGCAAAATCCAATTACAATCAAGTACTTATGAGACTCATCATATTTACTTTAGAACGGTCATAAAACCTCGACTTGGCCACTTTAAAGTCCAAAAATTAAGTCCTTTGTTAGTACAAAACTTTATTAATGAATTGGTTCAGGAAGATAATTATTCTGAGTACACCATCCATCTAATATTTCGTATTTTAAGTTCAGCAATGAAGAAGGCAACTACAATAAAATTAATAAGGGATAATCCTACTATTGGAATTACACTCCCAAAGATAAAGCGGAAAGAGATTAATGTTTGGACAGGTGAACAAATTAATCATTTTATAGCAGCTTCAAAGCAGACTAAACGATTAACAAGATGTTTTCTTGGATTTCTAATTGGCTTTTTTTGTGGATGCCGAGAAGGTGAGATTCTTGGCTTAAGATTTAAAGATATTGATTTTGATAATCATACACTCTATATCCGACAAACATTGACTCAAAAAGCTGAGATAAAGTCAGGTGCTAAAAATAAATCAAGTATTCGTTCTATTAGCATTCCAGAAAACCTAATACCAGAACTTATAAAACATCGTGAAATGATTAATAAAGAAAAGCTCTTACTTGGTGATAAATACCATGATCACGATTTAGTAATTTGTACTCAAAATGGAAAACCGATTATCCCACGTAATTTTAGAAAAGAGTTTTATAATTTAACCGAAAAAGTTGGTTTACCTAAAACAAAATTCCATTCAGCTACAAGACACTCTCATGCTACATTACTTATTCAACAAAATGTTAATGTTAAGCTAATTAGCGAACGTCTCGGACATGCTGAAATTGGAACGACTTTGGACATATACAGTCATGTGTCTTCTAACATGCAAAAGAGTGTTGCAGTTGAAATTGATAAAGTGCTCATTCTGTGACCAAATTCGTGACCAGCCATAACTAAAACTCAGTAATATCAAGGTATATAGCCTTCTCTCCCCTACATGCCCGAAGAAGGTATGGTCGAAGAAGGCGAACTAAAAATCCATCAGGCCTCACATGCCCGCTACTTCGAGGACTTTTTGAAATTCGTCGAATATGGCGAATCGATGCCGGAAATCATGAAAAACCAGGTCATCCACATGGTCCATGAGCATGTATCCGCTCAATTCGAAGAAAACAGTGACGAACTGCAGAAATTCGAACAGGACCTGGAAATCTGGGAAACCAGTGAAAAGCGGGAAATCCAGGAACGCCTTGAAACACACCAGGTCGTCGAAGCCACTGCCCAGATTGTCGAGCATACACCTGAAGCCGAACTGCGCATGAGGCTGGGCAGTACGTCCGTCAAAGGACTGTTAGCCGATTTTGGCGAAAGCATCCATTTAGGAAAGATTAATGGGAAATATGTATTGATGATAGAATCCAATACAATAGAGTTCGATAAAGGCGTTTCGCCGATTGAGTTTCATAGGCCGGATGATTTGCAAATACTAATTGAAAAAATCATAAATAAAAGTTGATGATTACTCCGAGTTTTGTGAGCAAAAATGTGAGCAGTATTTGATCAATTTTAGACCCTTTAAATACTATTAATACTCTTAAATCTAACTACTAACTTTTGTTAGTAGTTTCTCCAGTTTGTTTATTTTTTCTAAGTCCTATTTTCAATTAAGAAGTTAAATATATTTTTTTAGAAATGCATGCCTATCAAGAGCCTAAGTAAATACTGCTACTTAGGCTCTTTTCTTATAGAACTTGTTTTCATACAACTTCACGTTCTGGTATTTCAAAGTTATAAATTTCCCCTTGCCCGCTAGTTTAGGAAGATTCTTTTGCATTTTCTCATAAGATGTTAGCTTCCTCATTGTAGCGAATAATACTTCTACCGTGACTTTTGCAGCTTCTTTATTACCTTTCCTGTCGTACTTATCAAGTTTCATTTTTATTCATCAACTTCTAACTGTGTGGCTGTAATGATTTCATCAAGGATATCAGAGGCTAGTGTAATGGAAGGAAGGTATCTGTTATTCATTAGTTAATCACCCGGTATTCACAGATGGAATCTTCAGCATCTTCATAAGTTTTTTCCTTAGTGTGCCACTTAGCAACCCCTTCTACAGTTTCAACGTTGTATGTAAATACTTCACCTGTTCCAGATACGTAATCATGGATTTCATCTATAGAAGCAAGTTTGTATTGGAATCCTGCGCTTGCATTTCATCTTCGAATACAATCCATTGTGATTGGTTGTCGGTTAAGATCCAGAAGAAACGCAATATCCAAATGGTAAATTCCAATTGAAAGATGGATCAATTGTAAACGCAGATAAGTTTAATTATGGAGAAAATGATGTATTTGATTATGCTTCTGTAATTTTCTATGAAGGTAAAATAGCGCATATGCAAGTTGATACTGAGTCATCTATTGAAGATATCGAAAAGGGACTTGGAGTTTCTTTTGAGAGTTATACTGTTGAACCTTATAAGTTTGGGAGTGGTTATGAAGTTATTTTCAATGATACTTTTGCAGATGATAATATAGCAGTACTTCCTAATGAGTGGGAATAATAAAATGCAGATTATTTCTATAAAAGAATTTAAACATAAAAGTGTTTTAACTATTTCGGGAAATAATGGAGAACTTATTAGGAAAATAGATTTAATACAAGGTAATGAATATATTTTAAATCCTTTGAATCCGAACAAGATTAAAAATCGAGATAGTCAAAAGAGAAGGGTTTTATTTAGTCTTTTAACTTTACCATGTTCTTGTCAACTGAAATCACTTCATCATTAGCAAAAATAATATATGCAATACCACTATCATATTTTACTGATCTAAATTCACCTAAGACTTGAACTTTCCCTTTTTTTATTTGGTAAACTATTTGGTTATCATTTTCTTCGCTCTCATAAGCTACTAAATCATTAATTAAAAAACCCGAAAGGGGAATATCATATATTTTCATAGTTTACTCCTTTTAATACAATGTTGTATTCGATAACGGCTTATATTTAGATGGTACAAGTGACCTTAATGAATAATGATGCTTCATTTTGCCTTTTGTATCACCTATATGATAATGCCAAAACCAATCATTTGTACCTGGTTTTAGTCCGAGTTTACCATTATCTAAACGAAAAATCTGTGTTTTAGAGGGTTTATGAGTTATTTTTAATAATGATGTAATTTTACCTTTACTATTTTTCACATTCCATTCTAACTTATATTTTTTACCAGCAGACTTCAACTTATTCTTCAGGTATTTTGTAGCTATTTTATTACCTTGCTTTACTATGGTCTTTAAAGCCACTCTTGCTGCAGCAGCAGCTATAGGAATTAAGATTGGAGCAATCCTTGGTGTAATTGTTGATTGATCACCATCTATTTCATTATATAACGTTTCATGTTCCTTTTCTAATTGCAAAAATTCATTACTTTCGAAGTATTTGGTATAAACCTCTTCGAACTCTTCATCACTCATATTCTCGTAATCTGATTCTGTATAGGGATTTCTTCTAAGTAATTATCTATCTCCTGCTCAATATCCACTAACTCTTCAGATAATACAGTGTCATTTATAACATCAGAATATTCAATTTGGTTGGAATTATCTTGAACTGTATTGGCATTACCAACACCAGGACCTATAAAACCAATTAATAGTATTAAAGCTAAGAAACTACAAAAAAAACCTTTTGAAATTTACCATGTTCTCACCATTCCCTTTTAAGCATATCAAGTGAACCTAGTTATCAATTAAATCCAAATCTGTAAAAAAAGTAATCAACTATGATTCTTTGAAAATTGAAAAATCCACCTACTAAAAACTATTAGGAATTAAACCCTGAACAATCACAGATTCATGTTAAAAGTCATTTAATAAGTTATGACATTGAAGCTGCAAAAGATTTATTTAGGGCAACAAAAATGAAGTTTTGACTTATGAGGAATAGTTTTTCAGACCTACTAGTATAGTGATTTATTTATGATTAAGATAAAAAAGCCCCTACTCAAAAAGGAGTATGGGCTAGGATTCTATCCTATTACAATATTCACTGAATACCCGCTTACTGAAGTATTATTGTAGAAATTACTATTTGCAACCCGTTTAATTGGTAGTTATTGTATAACAATATTTAAAAAAATCAAAAAAAATGGAGTGAAATCATGAAAAGATTTAGATTTACTTTTTTAATTCTACTTTTGTTTGTATTACTTACTTCTTGTAGTAAAGAGAATAATTTTAACCCAATAATTTATTCAGGTAATGATTTGAAAATAGGAATCGTGGGTGAAAAACCAAAAATTAAAGAAAAAAATGTTTCCTTTATTCCTTTGACGATGGAAGATATATCAAGTTCGAACTTTGATAACTTAGATAGTGTATTTATTAACAAAAAATATTTAAGTGAAGCAGCAAAAGCAGAATATGCCAATGTTTATTTAGAATCACCTATACCATTTGTCTTTATAGATTCTGATAAAGTTTATTTGGCATATATTGATAAAGACATTTCTTATGAGAATGCACATAAATCAAAATCAGGAGACTATTTAATAGGTTTTTATAAAGATACCTATTTCGGATTAAGTCTTTATAACAACATAAAAAACGAAGAAACAATTCAAGACAGTTATGCAAGGATGTTTAATATTTTGGAGAAATTTAAAAGTACAGGAGATATTGTACTAGAATAATATATGTACTAGATTATAGCACCGAAAGATTTGCAAGTGATTCTAGCCCCTCTCGATTAAAAGAAGGGCTTAGAGGATGAGCGTACCACTTAGGGGGGACAGTACAATAATATAATTGTCCCCTGCTTTAATACCATTTAATTATTATTTTTTTAATTGTTTTAACAATGCAGTTCGACTGTTTGAACCATACACGCCATCGACTTCTCTCGGAAGATATACACTCTGAACTCTTCTCATAGCGTCAGTAGTATGTTGTCCCCAATGCGAATCGATTTTTCCAAGTTTAAAGTTAAGCTTATCTAACGCTTCTTGAATTTGTTTAACTTCTTTTCCTTTGTCACCTTCTTTATATACTCCACTTGGTAAGCTCACAGACTTCCCAGAAACAGTTTTAACAGGTGCTTTAGGTTTTGCAGTGCCTTCCCTTCGGCTTGCTTTGTAGCTCCAGATTTTACTGGTACGTCCATAAATACAGATCGCTTACCATTTTGTAAAAAAACCTTTACATTTAATCCACCTGTCATTTCAAAATGCGGTGCATCATAAAAACCTTTCCAATCTCTGATGTCCAGCAGGGTTTGGATGCAACGCATCAGTTATGTATCCAGTTCCAAAATTAGCATCCATACATTAAAATTAGACTCTCTCTATAATCGCATACAGGCATTCCATATTTTTTCTGCCACACGAATAATTGCATCAGATACCTCCCTCTATAAACATTGATGTATCAACGATTTGCACCACTCGGTGTATTAGGGAAATTATTTTTTCATTCTACTTTTAAACAGAGTATTGAAATTCTGGTTTTTATTACTAAATCAAGCGTACGCTTCGCTAAAACTAATGGAAATCATTAGCTATTTTCTCCACTATGTGATGCACAATAGATCTCTGCGAAACTTATGATGACGTACCC